>JAYVTC010000079.1:0-11688 GCA_043774745.1 Cyclobacteriaceae bacterium
GCATACGAACTTGGTGAAATGTGTGGCTTCGATGTTCTGCCCTATCATATCGCCATTCGCGGCAATGAGGTGGGCTGTATTTCAAAGTCGATGATCAACGCGGATAAAGAGGAATTGGTGGAAGGAGGCCGTTATATTCAAGCCTTTGATAACACTTTTAATCCTGAAGACCGTACACTCAGGCATCAATATTCCTTTGATGTTATCACGAAATCAATGCAATTGCTGGAACTTCAAAAATACTATCGCAATTTTATTGAGGTTCTTGTATTTGATGCGCTCATTGGCAACAGTGACCGCCATCAGGAAAACTGGGCGTTTGTAAATGCGCATTCCGGAATATCAAAATCCCTGGCCGGAATCGAATTTCTCCTGGCACATGAAAAGCATTTGAAGGAGCTACCCTCCTGGTTAAAGGGATTACTAAAAAAAGTCTATACAAGAAATGGAAAACTGAGAGCAGAGTTTAGAAGAGCCCGGCTTTCGTTACCAAAGGATACACGCTTCTCACCCATTTATGATAACGGTTGTAGCTTTGGAAGGGAATTGTTGGATAATAAAGTGTCAGAAATGTTACAAGATCCTTCATTAGTTGAACAGTATGCTAAGAAGGGATTAAGTGAAATTCATTGGAAAGAGAAGAAAGTAAGTCATTTCGTTTTGCTGATCAATCTATTGAAAGAAGAAGACTTTAAGGGGATGGCTCAAGATTCCATAAAAAGGATCATCGAGAAATTTAATCAAAAGCAATTCGATGAACTTATTTCGAAAGTTGACGTTGACTTGCCTCCGGAATGTCAATACATCAAAATACCTTCGGAAAGGAAGGAACTGATTTGTAAATTGGTACTTTCTCGGTTTAATTCGTTAAAAGCACTGGTGGAGGAAAAAATAAAGTGAAAGAGATAGGTCACATATATTTATGCTGGCGCAAAGGCCAGGGTGAGCGAAGACACATAGTTGGCGTTTTGAAAAAAAATGCCAACGAGGGAGTTCGCTTTGAATATTTAAATGATGGTGTAGAGGCCGCCAAAAAAGAAGGGTTCGCACCTTATCCTGAGTTCCCAGATTTAAACAAGCGATATTCAGAAAATGTAGTTGAGATCTTCGGACAGCGAATCATCAAATCAGAGCGTTCAGATATTCAGGACTTTTTGGATTTTTGGGAAGTTGAATACAAATTCAAAGAAGACAAGTTCTATCTGCTTGCCCATACACAGGGTTTAAGCCCAACGGATAATTTTGAGTTTCTTGCTGATTATAACCGTGTCAAATCGCTCCGGTTTCTTACCGATTTGGCAAGTTTAAGTGTTCTGAAACTACCAGCAGGAAGTGTTCAAAATGGAGATTTACTAACCTATGAGCTTGAAAAACACAACAAACATGATAAGGCTGCTGTAAAAGTTTTTAAGGACGGCATTCATATTGGTTACATTAAGAAAATTCACAGCATGGTATTTCACAAGCGAGGCATCGGTAAGTTTAGACTTACGGTAAAAGCGGTTGAACAAAATGGTATCATTAAGCGAGTCTTCATAAAGGTGGAAACAGATTAAAAACAACTGTAATTTTATACTTATATATTAATGCATTGACTGTCAATACATTAAAAATAAACCTATAAGTTGATTTAATGGAAATCGTCAGTATCTTTGCAGACCGATTAACCTCCTTCCGTTATGGTACTGACCAACCCGATGAATTTTCCAGGCTCTTTAGCCATTGGCAAGATCCGGAGTTCTTGTATTCATTCTTTACCGAACACAGTGAAGATTTGCAGAGCGGTTTCTTTGGAGCAATTTCATTGCAAACTGCCATAAGGCAAACGCGGGAAGAAGCCAGAAGACTGGAGCAAAAGCTTCTTCAACTGGCAAGCGGAACACCGGATAACCTTGATTCTATTTTTGAACTTTTAAAACCTGAAGAACCCGTTGATCTCGCCCGCGCTAAAGCAAAAGGTGACAAGCCTAAGACCTGGTTGCGCATATATGCCATCAGGTTGCAAGCAAACGTGTATGTGATTACAGGCGGAGCGATTAAGCTGACAAGGAGCATGCAAGACCGGGAGCATACAAAACAAGAGCTGAGAAAATTTGAACGATGTAAAGATTTTCTGCGTGAACTGGGTATTACTGATATTGACGGCCTTAGTGAAATGATCTTATAAACAAAAAGGTGATGAGCAACCTTGAAAAACTAAATAAAATTATCTCTGACCAGAAGTCAACCTGGCAAGAAGAAGCAAAGTGGCGCGAAGAAAATGAGGAATGGCTATCTCAGTCATTTGATATTGCCGTACGTGTATTGGATACCCTGCGGATAAAGAAGATGACACAAAAGGATCTGGCTGAAAAAATGAACGTGTCACCTCAGTTTATCAATAAAGTAGTGAAAGGTAAGGAGAACCTTTCGTTGGAGACCATTGGTAAGTTGAGTCGTGCATTAGGGATAAAACTAATTGACGTGGTTGATTCGTCACCTTCAGTAGAAGTGACGTATAGCGTTGAGCAAGCCTACGAAGTGAGTCAACGTTATAGAAAACAAGTCTTCGGTCGTGCCTCTGCGCGAGGTTATGTTGGGCTCGAAGCAGTGCAACATTACGTAAAGGAGCAGAAGTTAGAATATAAATTGCAGGCCTGATGGAAAGCAGGAAAGATGTTGTAGAGTTTTCAATTGCAAAAGTTACTACCGAGCAATTTGCTATTATCGAGAAAGCCTTTGCCGAAACAGAAGAGATTAGCCTCAATACTAATTTACGGTTTGCGATTGATCGTGACGAGCGCCTGGTGGCAGTCTTTACACTCTTTAAGTTCGAACAAAAAAGCATTCCTTTTTTACTGGTCGAAGTATCCTGTCAGTTTTTAATTGATCCCCAGTCTTGGGCAGCCTTCATAAAAGATGACATCACAACGGTTGTACCAAAAGGTTTCTTGACGCACCTGGGCATGATCACGGTTGGCACAGCCCGGGGAGTGTTACACACCAAAACAGAAGGCACAAAATTTAATGATTTTGTTTTACCAACGATCAATGTTGTTGAGATGGTAAAGGAAGATGTTTCTTTTCATGAGGTAAACTCACAGTAATTTCATATTCAAAGTTTCAGAAAAGAGAATCGGATTTTTGCGAAATAGTTGCAACAATTTATTTTCTATGGAAAGAATTTAATGAGAATCGTAAGCTCGTTAATAACGCATCCTTAATTCATTATTTTTATGAGTGGCATGATAAGAAGAAGAGGTTTAGAGAGACCGAGATAGTTAAGGCAATTGAATGGATGACTGATAATGGGGTAAACCCCAAAGCAATAGTTGGGTAGTGTATTTCCCTACATCATTCTAATTCCAATAGCTGACTAAAACTTCATGATAATTAGGTAGATCTCATGCAATTTCTTCAAATCCGCATAAAATTTTGATTCGACAATTAGGTTGTTAGTGCTACTTTGAAAAGAGGAAATGATCATCAAGTAGCCCGTATGGCAATCACCGGATCGAGGCGGGCTGCCATGGCTGCAGGAACAATACCGGCTACCAATCCAATTACCGATGAGACACCAAGACCCAGTACAATATTTTTGATCGATAAAACTACATTCAAACTTCCGAACGGAATGAAGGTAAGCAGATAGACCAGGAGCAACCCCGACAAACCTCCTATCAAACTCAGGAAGATTGACTCAAACAAAAATTGGAACAAGATGAAGTAGTTCTTAGCACCCAATGACTTTTGGAGACCAATGATACTGGTTCGTTCTTTCACGGACACAAACATGATGTTGGCAATGCCAAAACCTCCCACCAGCATGGAGAACCCTCCAATAATCCAACCGGCTAATCCTAATACATCAAATACGCCACTGATTGCATTGGCAATTGCCTCGGGGCGATTCAATACAAAATTATCCTTTTGCACTGGTTTCAATCCACGCTTTACGCGCATAAGACCACGGGTTTCATTTTCTAATTCAACCAACCCAATATCATCGTCAAAACCTTTTAAACCAATAAGCGATCCGGCTTCAAATTCAGTCCAGTGACCTGTACCCGTTTTAAATAACTTTCGAAATGAATCATATGGAATGATACACGTAAAGTCTCTACTCGTATTCCCAATAAAACTTTCACCTTCTCTTTTCAAAACACCTACAATATTGTATCGCAGATTTTTAATTTTAACATAAACACCCGTCAGGTCATCTCTACCAGGGAATAAAGCCTGCGCAACTTCATATCCCAGAATCACCATATTCCTTCCGCCCTCCACTTCAGCAGAAGTAAAGTATCTGCCACGTTCAACATTAAGTTCAAATAGTTTTTCAAAATCCAGGGAAGCTCCACTAAGACCTATTCTGTTAATGCTGTTATTCTTGCTCTTAATCGTAACATCATTAACATCCGCAAAAATTGATACCACCTGACCCGTGGCTAAATTGGCTTTGAGAAATCGATATTCACTGACTGAAGGGTTGGGTCTTTTAATATAATCTTTCCACCAATCTCGTGAATTGCCCCCCGTGAAAGGCCACTTTCCTACATAAATTACATTACTCCCAAGAAAATTTAAGCTTTCCCGAATGTTCTTCTCCAAAGAGTCTACCAACGTGAGCACTGCTATGATTGAAAAAATTCCGATGGTTACTCCGAGCAGGGAAAGAATCGTTCGTAATAGGTTGGATTTCAAAGCTCTGAAAGCAAATCCAAGGCTTTCGAAAATTAGTCGAAGGGTAAGCATGTCGGTTAAACGTAGTTTTACCGATTTCGGGTTACATTAAATATTGATTTTTGATGAATCGTTTTGAAATAGCCTTTACAGATTAAAGTCCCACTGACAATTATGAATATGCGGGGTTTATTCCAGTAAGAGCTACAAAAAACGGACAGAAGATGAGCCTCTTCTGTCCGTTTTTTTTGCGAAATCTAAATTTCGGATTTTTACAGTTGAATATAAAACTATTTGCACGTAGACTGCTCTGAGCTTTTCTTATATAACTATATTACTTCACATTTTTAAACTTTCCTTGATACAGATTATCGAACAGACTCTTTACTGATTATTTTTCCTCCTTCTTCTTGTCTTTAGATTTCGCTTTTTTCTCTTTTGATTTTGCTTCAGCTGCAGTTTGTTGCCCAAACTCTTTTCCTGATAATTCTCCTTTGTTTTTGCCTTTAGCCTTACCTTTATTTTCATCCATCTCCTTAGCTTCTTTTCCTTCCTTTCCTTCCTTCGCTACTTTATCTTCATTCACTTCCTTTCCTTCTTTAGTAGCCTTCTCCTCCTTCGCTACTTTTTCCTTCTTTTCTTTTTCCTTCTTAGGATCCTGATCCTGTGCCATGGCCACGCCAGTAAAGCCGATCATAAGGGCAGCCACCGCTGCTGTAAAAATTATCTTTTTCATAGTTATTTTGTTTTATAGATTACAAAGGTAAAGGAAAGGTCATTGTAAGTCCAAACAGCGGTATCAATATAACCTCACTTTATCGACCAATAAATACGTTAACCAAAGAATATGAAGTTTATAATCCCAGCGATTTTATTAATACTAAGCGGCTGTGGCAGCAATACAGACGAAATAGCCGCAGAACCTGAAGTATACTCTCTGTTAGGTGACGAATTTTTTGCGCCCACAGTAGCAAATCTAAAACTGGATAGCAATCAGGCTGTAGCGAGAAAGAATTTTGATGCCAGTCAGTCTGAAGAAAATTATATCTGGCTGGGAAGAAGAACTGCCTACCTGACCCGGTATAATGAGGCCATCGATATTTTTAGTGAAGGCATTGATAAGTTCCCAAACTCATATCGCTTGTATCGCCATCGTGGCCATCGCTATATCTCACAACGGAAATTTGATGCCGCCATTGCCGACTTAACAAAAGCTTCCCAGCTGATGCAGGGCGCACCTATAGAAATTGAACCAGATGGTCAACCCAATCAATTAAATCAACCACTATCGAGCACTCAATTTAATGTGTGGTATCACCTGGGGCTGGCATATTACCTTAAGGGTGAATTTGATCTTGCCGAGAAAGCATATTTGGAATGTATGAATGTTTCGAATAATGATGATCTGATCACCGCTACAGTAGATTGGCTTTACATGACCTATCGCAGGGAAGGAAAAAAAGAAGAAGCCAAAAAGTTATTAGAGAAGATTACCGACAATATGATCATCATTGAAAATGATTCCTACTTCAAACGACTCAATCTCTATAAAGGCAAACTGCCGGTTGATTCTGTTTTATTCGTGAGCGCATCCAACGAAGATGTAGAACTCGCGCTGGCTACGCAGGGCTATGGCGTAGGCAATTGGTATTTATGTAACGGAGACACGAGCCAGGCTGTAGGAATTTTTGAACGTGTGGTTAATGGAAAACATTTTTCTGCGTTTGGATTTATTGCCGCTGAAGCAGATCTGGAGAAGTTGAGGAAATAGTGCTATATCATTGAATTAATAAGTATTAATAACATACCCGTATTGATTTGATCATTTACTCTTCTCAATTCAGCAATGTTGAGATCCTATCTTTCGAATTGAAAATTAAAAATCATGTATAAAAAGTGTACGCTGATCTGTGGTCTGTTTCTTTTGTTTGCTGTTGCTGGCTTTTCGCAGAAGCGTAATAAACATCCTAAAAATATCATCTTAATGATAGGCGATGGTATGGGCGTTGCGCAGATTTATGCCGGGCTCACTGCCAATCATGGCAAACTTAACCTGGAACAATGCACTGCCGTTGGCTTTCACAAAAATCAGGCGTCTGATAAATATGTGACTGACTCAGCAGCGGGTGCTACTGCATTTGCCTGCGGACAAAAAACATATAACGGAGCCATTGGTGTTGATACAAACAAAATACCTATACCCAGCATTCTTGAAGCAGCTGAGCAGAACGGACTTGCTACCGGATTGATCGCAACGTGCTCCATCACTCATGCTACTCCGGCAAGTTTTATTTCACATCAGCCTTCAAGATCGCTGGACGAGAATATTGCATTGGATTTTCTCAAAACAGATGTTGACTTATTTATTGGTGGTGGGCGAAAGTATTTTACAAAACGCAAAGATGGCCTAAACCTTAGTGATTCTTTAAAAGCAAGAGGATATCAAATCGCTAACTCCATAGCAGAAGTGCAACAGATTACTTCTGGCAAACTCGCAGCATTTCTGGCGGATAACCAACAATCAAAATTTTCAGATGGTCGTGGTGATGAGTTGGTGAAATCTACTGAAGTAGCTCTTCGACTTTTAAAAAATAATAAGAAAGGAATGTTCATGATGATTGAAGGATCTCAGATCGATTGGGGTAGTCATGACAACAACACACAATATCTTGTTGATGAAATGATCGACTTTGACAATGCCATTGGAAAGGTGATTGACTTTGCAAAGAATGATGGGAATACGCTGGTTGTCATCACTGCTGATCATGAGACCGGAGGCTTCTCAATCATTGGAGGCGACATGAAGACTGGCTACGTGGAAGGAAAGTTTACCACAGGTGGCCACACCGGTGTTATGATCCCCGTGTTTGCTTATGGCCCGGGGGCTGAACAGTTTTCAGGCATTTATCAAAACACCGATATCTATTATAAGATGATGAGTGCATTTCGATTTAAGAAGAAATAGATTTTGTTTCAAAGTTGAGATTCCGTTTCAGAATCATTCTCTTTTTTCATATATTCCTAAGCCACAACGCACGGTTATGGGATTAAAGCCAACTATAGACGAGAGGCTACCTGTTAAACCAGGTAGCCTTTTTTACGGCACGTTCCTCACTTGCCTTTGGTGGTGTTCCTTACCAATAGTCACTATAATCCAATATGCTCAGATCGATTCAAAAACCAGGAAAGTAGAATACATCGAAGGGCACGCATCAATAGCAAAATATTTTCTGATTTGGTAAATTGACTGCATAAAACTTAGCCATGACACATATCGCAATCATCTCCGCCAGTGTGCGATTAAAAAGGAACAGCCACCGGGTGGCCCTGTACCTCAAAAGTTTTTTGGAAGAAAAACAATTGGCATCTGCCGCAATTATTGATTTGGCAGAATACAATTTTCCGGTGTTCAATGAAAGGCTCCGCCTTCAACTTGTGCCATCTCAACAAGTGCTTGACTTTGCTGAGAAAATAAAATCAGCCGATGGGGTGATCATCGTTACACCAGAATACAATGGAGGTTACCCGGCCAGTTTAAAAAATGTGATTGATTTATTATACGATGAATGGCATAGAAAGCCTGTTGCCATTGCTACCGTTTCCGATGGTGGTTTTGGTGGCATGAACGTAATTACCTCGCTACAATATTCACTTTGGAAAATACGGGCCTGGACCGTGCCTGCATTATATCCTGTACCTAAAGTTATTGAAGCGTTTAATGAACAAGGTATACCATCCGATAAAGAGGCAACCGACAAACGAACATCCCGATTTGTTAGCGAACTTCTTTGGTGCGTGGAAGCAAAAAAGAGGATGGAGCGTTGACTAAAATAGGAAGGGCATGCGCATCAACCTAATTCCTGAGCGTTGCGATTAGTCGCAATGGATGGTTAAGTAAATCGAGTGCCGAAAAAATATCCGGACAAATCACATCTGCTGCCATCAGCGCTTCAGCGGATGCTCCCTCTTGCTGGATAACAATGACCCCAATGGCGGATGCTTGTATTATCAAACGATCATTGCGGCCGTTGCCTATACTGATAACTGACTGGGGATTCAGTTGTTGAAGATATTTTTCCTTTTCTTTTCCCAGGTTTGCTGATGGAAGTATGATCACCTTACACGGAACATCTTTTAATTCTTCCTCTACAGTTCCAAATGTATTTCCAGTGAGGACGTGAATGGCAACATTTTCAGCAAGATCAGTAAGTACTTCCTTTACCCCACTGATTAGTTTTCCATCCTTTGCGAGTGTGCCATTGAAATCAAGGACAAGATACTCGATAATCAGATTTTCATTAAAGCCAGGAATATTCAGCGCTATCATGCTGTTTTTATTTATTTAAGGTAACACATCTCATGTTACGGTACGAAATGATAAAATTTGTAACAATTTCAAGGGGCAATCGTCACATGCCAAATCTACCTTCTTACCATCGCATTTCATACCTTTGCCCGCATCATGTCACGAAATCTCAAACTCATCATTGCCTTAGTTATTGTGGCAACCATTGCCTCCTATGTGATGTTTGTTGTGATCCCTTCTCAACTGGCGGAACGAGGCTATCAGGCAGCCAGAACTTTAGGTGAAGACTTTAAAAAAGCATTTCAATTTACCCCGAAAATCACCGTCAACAACACCGTAGTCTTAAATCAGCAAACTCCTGTTTTGGAATTGGCTGTGCTATCCCAAAACTTTGAGCATCGCTATTCCTGGACCAACACCTGGCTGAACAGTACCAAACAAATTTTCATCTCTGGCACATTTGAAGCCAAAGCCGGCTTCGACCTCAATCAAAAATTCTCCATTGTTTTAAAAGATGATAAGGCCATCATAACTCTTTCCGAACCTAAAATCCTATCGGTAGAATCACAAGGTGATATTACTTATCGCGATGAAAGTGGGGTGTGGAACTGGATTAACGCAGACGATCGCACCAAGGCCACGAATGCATTCATTCAAGATGCGCGCACTTACGCCACCCATGCCGAATTTGTTAAGGACGCGAAAGAACAAATGGAGAAACGACTTCGGTTGTTACTGAAACCCTATGCTCAAGACGTGGTTATTGAGTACAGGTTGACGCTCCCTCAGGATTACTAATAGATAAGGAAGTACACGCCAGTTATTTCCATATGCAATCAATTTAAAATTATTCGATTTGAGACTCTTTTAGTCAATCTCCCTATCGTCTGGAGTTCTTCTCTGGCAATAAAGGTTAACTTATCTACGGCTGAATAAAAAGTTCTTGAAAATTTCAGGTTGAGAAATTTTATACTGTACAATCAGACTCTCTGCGAACGCTACGGGTTCTTGGTGTCCTTTGCGTTGAAAAATAAACCATAGAGACCACTAAGTACCGCAGAGGTTGTGCTAGGCAAAATAATATTTCGTAATGATTTTTCATCGTGCACTTTTCAGTGAGCCCCAGCGGAGGCTTGCCAATGCAAAACCTCTCTTGTGACCTTTGTCTTGCAATTGAAATTATTTAAGGAAATAGTATATTGAATTCTTAATCGCATTTGTTCCTATGATTCACAGGGTATTTTCACCTATTAAATTATACTAATTATGAGTAAGATACGTGTACTGGTAGGCACAAAGAAAGGAGCGTTCATTCTTACTTCCGATAGCAAACGCACAAGCTGGGAAGTGAGCGAACCGTTTTTTGGCGGCTGGGAAATCTATCACATGAAGGGCTCCCCGGTAGATCCCAATCGCATCTATGTGTCGCAAACAAGTGGATGGTTTGGTCAGATTATTCAGCGATCTGATGATGGCGGCAAAACATGGTTTCAACCGGGTTTCAAACCAGGTGATGCAACCACAACACCGGAAGGAATGCCCGTTACCCAAAGTAATAAGTTTGCCTACGATACTTCTGATGCCGAAGGGAAACCACTTTCCACTCACCAGTTTTATGATGGCACTCAGAAGCCGTGGGAGTTCAAGCGCGTCTGGCACTTAGAACCCTCGCTCACCAATCCGGATACCGTTTATGCCGGTGTAGAAGATGCAGCACTCTTCAAGACTACCGATGGTGGCAAAAGCTGGAAAGAGTTGTCGGGATTGCGCGGCCATTCTACGGGAGCGCAGTGGATGCCCGGTGCCGGTGGCATGGGATTACATACGATTATTCTTGATCCTAAAGATGAGAATCGAATATACATTGCCATCTCAGCCGCTGGTGTATTCCGAACGGATGACGCAGGAAAAACCTGGAGACCCATCAACAAAGGATTATCTTCTCAATATATACCCGACCCCAACGCAGAGGTAGGTCATTGCGTTCACCGCATTGCCATGCACCCTTCGCGACCAGAAGTATTGTATATGCAGAAACACTGGGACGTGATGCGTACCGACAATGCCGGTGAGTTATGGCACGAAGTGAGCGACAACCTTCCTTCTGATTTTGGATTTGTGATTGATGTGCATGCGCACGAGCCGGAGACCATTTACGTGATTCCCATCAAGAGCGACTCTGAACATTTTCCACCCGATGGAAAGCTGCGCGTGTACCGAAGCCGCACGGGAGGAAATAACTGGGAGGCACTCACCAATGGGCTTCCGCAAAAAGACTGTTACGTTAATATTTTGCGTGAAGCGATGGCAGTGGATACGCTCGATCCATGCGGCATTTACTTTGGCACCACAGGCGGGCAAGTGTATGCATCCGCTGACGGGGGCGATAGCTGGAATGCTATTGTACAAAATCTGCCTCCTGTTTTATCGGTGGAAGTTCAGTTAGTGAAATGATACGCATTGTACTTCCATATCATTTGAGGAACCTGGCACACATTAACTCGGAAGTACAGCTGGAGGTTTCGGGAGACATCACGATACATGCTATTCTTACTGCGCTCGAAACGCGTTATCCTATGCTGGCCGGCACCATTCGCGATCACCTCACCAAACAGCGCAGGCCCTTTGTGCGATACTATGCGTGTGGAGAAGATTTATCACTGGAGTCAACGGATAGGCAACTGCCACCGAAAATTATTTCGGGTGAAGAACCGTTTGTG
>JAYVTC010000080.1:0-15005 GCA_043774745.1 Cyclobacteriaceae bacterium
ACCAAGACCATAATTAATTACGGATAACTCTTTCATTTCAATCGGCTTGTTTGCAAAACCGATCCAATCATGTCCCTTGTATCCAGCCTTAAATGAAACAATCTCCGCTCCTCTTTGTACTTTAAAAGAAATGGAATCAGCTGTATTGCCTTTCACGATGGCAGACACTTCATCATAATACTTAACAGGTTGTCCATTCACTTCAACAAAGCGATCACCTTTTTGCAATCCTACTGTAGCGGCAATGGTCCTTTTCTCCACACTATCCTTGTATAAATATTTTTCTGTAATCTCTTCCACGATGGGCTCCATGCGTGGTGCAATGAAATTTGACGCAGCCTCCTTCGAATCAAATTTTTCAATGAAGTCTTCGGGTATAGGGATTTCTATTTGCTGACCATCTCTAACAACGGAATAGTAAGATTTTTCAGAAAGCAGTGCATCGGGTTTAGACACATCCATAAAATCATCAAACTCTTTTCCATTAATCTTTACGATCTGGTCACCGTTTTTTAAACCCAGACCAACACCTAATTCACGTGCATTTATACCTCCGTGCGTATTAACATATTTATTCGGCAGATAAGTATCTCCTAAAAAATAAACAAGACCGATAAAAATGATAACGCCCACAATCACGTTCACGATAATTCCTCCCAACATCACTATCAAACGCTGCCAGGCTGGCTTCGAACGAAACTCCCAAGGCTCGGGTGCCGCTTTCATCTGTTCTTTATCCATGCTCTCATCCACCATGCCGGCTATTTTCACATAGCCTCCTAATGGAAACCAACCGATTCCATATTCAGTATCTCCTTTTTTAAATTTCACCAATGAAAAGTTCAGCACATTTGCCATGGGAAACAGAAAGTCAAAGAAGAGATAAAACTTCTCTACCCGAATATTGAACATACGGGCCGTGATGAAGTGTCCCCACTCGTGCACGGCAATCAAAATCGAAAGGCTCAGCAGTAGCTGGGCCGTCATAATCATTCCTTCCATCAGTTAATTAGTTCTTGTGCTTTAATTCTAGTTTCCTTATCCGTACTCACATAATCCTCCAGGGTAGGATCAGCGATATAATTCATTTTTGCCAGGCATCGTTCCACCACATCCGACATTTCTAAAAATCCGATACGGTCTTTCAGAAATTCTGCCACTACAACCTCGTTTGCTGCATTGAGCACGCATGGCATATTTCCTCCGCGGGCCAGGGCGTCAAACGCGAGCGCAAGATTACGAAAAGTTTCCATATCAGGCTTCTCAAACGTTAAGGCAGGAAAATTCGCAAAGTCAAACCTCGGAAAGTCACTTTTCAGTCTTTCAGGGTAAGACATGGCGAATTGGATAGGTAAACGCATATCCGGAAGACCTAGTTGTGCCTTGATTGAGCCATCTTCAAACTGAATAAGTGAATGAACGATGGATTGAGGATGCACCACTACTTCAACTTGTTCTGTTTTCAGTCCAAAAAGCCACTTTGCTTCAATCACCTCAAGACCTTTATTCATTAAAGTAGCTGAATCAATCGTCACTTTAGCCCCCATAGTCCAGTTAGGATGCTTCAATGCCTGGGCTTTCGTCACCTGCAGCAAGTCATTTCTCTTCTTGCCTCTGAATGGGCCCCCTGAGGCGGTGAGGATAATTTTTTCAATGGGATTATGAAATTCTCCTACCAAGCATTGAAAAATTGCTGAATGCTCTGAGTCGACCGGAAAAATATTTACTCCCTTGCTTTTGGCCAATTGGGTAACTAATTCTCCGGCCACTACGAGAGTTTCTTTATTAGCTAGTGCAATATTTTTTCCTGCTTCGATAGCTTTTAAAGTTGGCTTTAAGCCTGAATAACCAACCAAAGCCGTAAGCACGAGATCGATCGAATCCATTTGAACGATGGAAGCAAGGGCATTTTCTCCGGCAAATACTTTAATATTTAATGGAAGTAATGCATCCTTCACCTTCTGATATGAATCCTCATTGACAATGACTACTGCATTGGGATTAAATTTCTTCGCTTGTTCAATAAGAAGATCAGCGTTATTCTGTGCTGTAAGAACCTCTACCTGAAATGATTCGGGATGAGCCTCAATTACTTCGAGCGCCTGTGTGCCAATACTTCCGGTTGAACCAAGGATGGCAATATGTTTTTTAATGTGATCCAAACAAAAGTGCTTTTAAAATGAATTATGTAACATCAATATAGCCGATACTGCGCAAAAGTGGCAAATTGATTCTATTTATTAAACTTTCTTATTAACGCTGGAATGGTGACGACTCTTCAAAATTAAGGACATACAATCCTCATTTTGATAAGGAGCACAATAATCAGATTGGAAAACTACACCCTTAAAAACACATTCTTCTTATACAGAAAGTATAAAAACGTCCATTTCACCATCACATAGCAGATGGCAAACACCACAACATTAAATGGATCGCCCACCATTTGCACAAGCCATTTAAAAATTCCTTCGGTTGTATAATGCCAGTTAATAAACTGTCCCGACATATAAATCAAAATGGAATTCATTCCGATCACGCTAAAGAAGAATGCCCATTTTTTATAACCACGCACATCGATGATGTAATAAAAAACCGATAATAATATAAGACTTATACCCCCTACATGAAGTACAAATGAACTAGACCAAAGGTTCTTATTGATTGGGAAAACTAAATTCCAAGCTTGCGCGAGAAGAAGAGAAACTATTCCCATCACCAACAAATGCACCGACTTACGTTGCATGGATAGCGAACTATTCTTCAATAAATTTCCGGCATAAATTCCCAACAAACCAGTACCGATGGCGGGTATCGTTGAGATCAAACCCTCCGGATCGTGAATACCTAAATAAAGTTTACCGGGCATAATCAAACGATCGAGATAAGAAGCGAAATTTCCTTCCATCGTTAAATCGCCACTTGGGAAACCGGGAGCAGAATTAAATAGCAATAGCAACCAGTATCCGATCAGCAAAGAGCAGAACCAGATGATCTGACCTCGTTGTTTGGTGTACAAGTAAATGATGTTGGCAAACATGTAGGCCAAACCAATTCTACCCAGTACGCTGCCAAAACGAATTTCAGAAATTGGACGGAGTTCAAGACCATTGTTATAAATGACACCTAAGAGTACCAATATCAATCCTCGTTTGATCACACGAAACAGCAATTGGTTCTGAGTTTTTCCTTTCTCCAATTCTTTGCCGAGTGAATATGGTGTGGCAACCCCTGCCATGAACAGGAACAAGGGAAAAATCAAATCATAAAAATGGAAGCCATGCCAATCAGGATGAGTAAGCTGATTCGCAAATGCGTCAATGAATGGAGAGCTGGTGACTTTGGCAAGCTCATGAACGATCTCCTCTGCACCCATTATCCAAAACATATCAAACCCACGCAGGGCATCGAGCGAATACAATCGTTGTGTTGGAGAAATGGATGCTATGCTCATTCAATTTATTTTGATAAATCTTTAATCCTGATGTTCTTAAACTTCACGACAGAGCCATGACCTAAAAATCCGATGTGGCCTGAATGACGATTTAATCCAGGATGTTCTTTATGATCTAATGTTCCATTTTTAGAAGCCTTCATCATATCTCCTTCGAGGATCACAGTTCCATTCAAAGTCACTTTAATGTAATCACCTTTTACATAAACCTCTTCCTGATTCCACTCACCAGTAGGTTTTAAAAAACCTCGCTTGGCAGCTATCACACCGTATACCGAACCATGATACTGATACACTTCCAACTTAGAATAAACTGGCGCATCGTTATCGAGTATTTGAATTTCTTTTCCAACATACGCTGCGTCACCTTCCAGTGGTGCATGAATACCTAAACCATTATTCGCACCCGGTGTTAATTGAAACTCAAATCTGAAAATGAAATCTGAATATTCTTTTTCGGTGTTAAGATTTCCATGACCTTCCTTGGTCGGATAAATAGCAATTGCATTGTCTTCTACCACATAATCTGTTTTATTGCCTAGCCAATTGTTCAGGTCTTTACCATTGAATAATACAGCAAAGCCTTGCTCCTTCTCTTCTTTAGAAAGCTCATAAGGCTTACTGCCCAACTCTTTTACATAGATATTTCTGAAGGCCAGATCTGTACCGTGTGCTTGTAATTCAATAGCTTCTTCAGAAAAAATAGGAAGATTTCTATCCCAATAATTCTCCATCACCACATTGTCTACCACCAGCACACCGTTCAAATGCACGGTCACTCGATCGCCAATCATTTTAACATGGAATGTATTCCATTCGCCAACTGGATTATCAGCAACTATTAATGGAGTGCTTCTTTCTTTTTGATTATTATATAATCCCCCGGAACCGACTTGTGCACCATCCTCTTTACGCGAGATATCCCAGATCTGAACTTGTGGTGAGCCACGCAAATAAATTCCGCTATCACCATTTTTAGAAATCTTCCAATCCACAATCATTTCAAAATCCCCATAAGGGCGGGTGGTGCAAAGGTTGGCTCCATCTCCCTGAAATACGATCATACCATCTTTCACACTCCAGTTGTCTTTCACTTTTGCATTGGCCTCCAATTGCTTCTTTGCCAAAACCTCTTTCGTCATTTTAGTGCGTGCGATTGGATTCTCCACCAGACCTTGCCAGCCACTAAGATCTTTGCCATTAAAGATTGATTCATATCCTTTGGTGTAAGGAAGTCCCTCAAGATAGGTAAGTATATCAATGCGTTCATACTGACTATCCTCACCCGTTAGCTTATCCAGCATGTGCTCTAATGTTTTGCGCACTTCTATTCCGGTGAGACCGGGCTTAGCATCTGACGTGGGCAACGCAATCTGCATAGCCGCGCGACTTGCCGTACTACTTAATTCCTGATCATCAAGATAGTTTGCTACAAACATAAGTGATAGAAACGTTCTCACATTCCCAGCCGCTCTGAGGATAGAAGCTTTCTCATTCCTGCTGGAAGCCAATGTCATTCCTTCCCGTAACATCAAAAGCTTTTGATCATCCGGCCATGAGAATTTGCTTACCTGAGAAGTAAATGCCTGTAGTGCCTGCTCATGATATTTCTTGAGGCTCTCATTCTTTCTGATTGATAATAGTGTTCTGGCTGCTTCATTATTTTGCCAATTCTTCAGCGCATCAAATGCTACTTCCTTCTCTTTCTCACTGCCGTGATAAAATGTAGAAACTACTTTCTCTAAAGCACCAGCATCATTTAAATAGGGAAGAACCGGAAGCAATTTTACTTTTTGAGTTGCGTAAGCATCGTTAATCAACGCTACAGAGTTTTTATCCAGAGCTGAGATAATTGCTGTTTGAATTGCTTTTACTTCTTTATCAATGGAGGAGGCGGTTAGCATTTTTAAAAGTTCGCTCACGTTGCCACCGGCAGAAACATTTTGTAACGCTGCATAGGCAGCATCCTTAACTTCTGCTTCCTTAGATGAAGTCTGTTTTGCCACCACATCAAAATGTGTTGTTGCCCGTCTCGCTGCAAGCACTTGTAATAAAACCACTTTATTTTTTAGCTGTGCAGCTTCCAATTTTTGAGTTATCAGAGCATCCGTGTTCTTATCCGCCACTTGAAGTAACGCTGCCTTGGCGACTGCAAGTTCCGAAGCATCAGCTGCTCCCAATAAATAATCCAATAAGGCTGTTGTATACTTTTTGTTCTTAAGAACAGCAATTTCTGAAGCCGCTGTCGTTCTCACTTGTTGATTAGATGAAGAAAGTGCCGGCAACAACATCGTTTCAACAAAGCCATCAGTACGATTTGCCTTCGCCAGCATGGATAAAACATCTGCCTGCGCAGAACCTGTTGATTTCTTATATTCTTTCTGCCAAAGCTTAAGTGCAGTTGCAGAACCTGCTGAAGAAACTGCAATCTTCAAAATTTCCTTTTGATACTCATCATCAAAACGGCTTCGTTCTTTTATCAGTATGGCAACCGTTTTTTCAGCATCCACTTGCGCAAGACCCTTTAAAGCCGCTAATCTGAAATGCTGTTGTGAAGCATCGATGGTGTTATCTAATAAAATCTTACTGATTTCCATAACCAATGCGCTATTGCCCTTGGCGGTCATCTGATGTAAGTATTCAACTAATGCCGTAGTCGCTTCAGCAGGATCATTCTTGAAACCAACATTCTTTGCTTGTTGCAACAGCATCTGGTAAGAACTCGCATCTGTCATTAATGCAATGGTCCATAATGCCTGCTTTTTCAGCAATGCATTTTCGCTTGTAGCAAAAGCTGTGATTGACGCTAGCGCTGGTTGATAGTTTAATTCACCAAGTGCCTTAATCAATCTTACCTGTGCGTTTGCAGATTGATTTGGCAATGTGTTAAGTAAAACTTTACGAGCGTCTTCTGTGCCAATTGAAACTAATGCAGAAATAGCAGGATCGTAAGATTCCTTGTCAGCGATATATTCTTTGAGTACACTGACGGATTCATTGGAGCCAATCAATTTCAGGTTATCCATGAAGTACGCCTTTACTTCTGCGTTGGAAGTCTTCTTCAAAGCAGCGAGATAAGCGCGTTCAATTTTCGCCTTCTCTTCTTTCGTAGTAGCATAGTGGGTAAGTAATGATACCACATAGCGCGAAGAAATTCCTTCCTCCATTCCGTTGGGTTGCACACCATCGGTCACTAGCATTAAACCTTCATCGCCCAGGTTGATGATTTCCTTAAATAATCTGGCGGCTTGCTGATTATCTGCAGCAGGCAATAACGCCAATACATCGGCCACTTTTGTTTTTACCAATCGTTGATCCTGAGCCGATAGAAATGACGGTGTAAGAATGAACAACAGAAGAAGAATGGATACTATATTTTTTAATTTCATTTCAGTGTAGTCTAAAAGTGGTGATTAGATTTTCCAGGGGCCTCTCATTGGCTGGTTGATCAAACGATTAGCGGCTTCATCATTAATGAACTCTTGCTTAACCGGATCAAAATCCAACGATCTTCCCAATTGTAATGCGATCTTACCCATATTGACAATCGTTGCGGACCGATGACCATTCAGTTCATTCAGTCCAAACTTCTTGCGATTTTTTACTGAATCAGAAAAAATTGACATCTGTGGTTCCGGATCAGGGAAGGTATCAATGACTTTTAAAATATTTGGTATGTCTGATTTGAAGCCGCGATAAATTTTTCCATTTGGTCCTTCTATATAGGGCACATTGGTGTCTTTATTCTCACCATCTAAAATAATTTTACAGCCATCTGCATAAGTAAATTCAATGCGTCTCCATGTTCCCACGGCATCGTCATGTTGTTGCGGACAATCAACATCCACCCGTATCGGGCTCGTATTGTCTTTTCCTAAAATGTATTGCACTGGATCAATGTAATGCTGGCCCATGTCACCAAGTCCACCTCCATCATAATCCCAATATCCTCTGAATGTGCTATGAACACGATGCGGATTGTATGGCTTGTATTGGGCGGGTCCAAGCCACATGTCGTAATCTAATTCTTGCGGCACTGGCATCGGATCGAGATCCGTTTTTCCAACCCAATAGAATTTCCAGTTAAAGCCAGTAACACCGCTGATTGTTACTTTTAGTGGCCAGCCTAAAATTCCGCTATCCACTGCTTTCTTCAAAGGCTTAACCTCAGTGCCAAGTCCGTAGAAATTATCTTTAAATCTAAACCAGGTATTGAGCCTGAACATGCGACCATATTGTTCCATCGCCTCCACTACGCGCTTGCCTTCTCCGATGGTTCTGGTCATCGGCTTTTCACACCAGACATCTTTACCAGATTGTGCAGCCATCACCGACATGATGCCGTGCCAATGAGGAGGAGTAGCAATGTGAACAACGTCAATATCGGGTTGAGCCAACAACTCTCTGAAATCAGAATAGCCACGAACATTTCCACCAGCCAATGCAATAGCATCTTTAAGGTGTGTTTTGTCCACATCGCACATAGCCAACACTCTGGTGCCTTCATATTCAATGTGTCCTCGGCCCATGCCACCTACACCAATGATTGCTTTGGTGAGCGTATCACTGGGAGCAAGAAATCCTGGTCCGCCTAATACATGACGGGGCACAATAGCAAAAGCACCTAATGCAAGTGCCGACTTCTTAATAAAGTCTCTTCGGGAATTGTTTTTTTTCATTCGCTTGGTAATTATGAATGGCTTAAGATTATTTCTGTATGAATATAGCTATGAGGTGGTCAGTACATAATAGAAAAATTAGAACGCGATTCCGATTTGGAAAAACCGCTTTCAATGTACTTATTTAATTGTAAAAAATTTACCGACTTATATGTTCGGCAATTTTTTTGTGTCGATCAGGATTTTAATTTTATCAACTCCCCGGCAATCTTTCTGTCATTGGCGAGTCGTGGCACTTTGTTCTGTCCTCCCAGTTTCCCTTGCGATTTCATTAAGTCGATGAAAGCATTTTTACGGAGAGATGCAATAACAAGTGTTCGTAAAATATTTCCAGAGATCAGATCATCGTAATAGACATTCAAGCCTCGTAATTGATTATCCAACTCCAATGAAAATGCAGCTAAATCTTTTGGCGGGCTTGCAAACTCGATGAGCCATTCGTGATGTGGCATTCCTTCTGCGGGTGCCACATTGGGTGCTACCGTAAATTCTACCAACTCCACTTCCGGAAACTTTTGCATGGTGAACTTCATCGCCTTCTCCACCTCTTCGCCAATGACGTGTTCGCCAAAAGCGGATATAAAATGTTTGATCCTTCCGCTCACCACAATCCGATATGGATTTTTTGAAACAAACTTCACCGTATCACCAATGGAATAACCCCACAAGCCTGCATTGCTGTTGATGATCACCGCATAATTTTTTCCAAGCTCCACTTCTTCAATAGAAAGTCTGCGTGGATTGTCATTAAAGTATTCATCTGTTGGTACGAATTCAAAAAATATTCCTGAGTTTAATAATAAGAGCAGTCCTTCGGCATGCTGCGAATCCTGGTAGGCAACAAAACCTTCCGAGGCTGGATAGGTTTCTACTGAATCAATTTGCTTTCCAATCGTTTCAAATAACTTGGCGCGATAGGGTTCAAAATTTACACCGCCATATACGAACATTGAAAAGTTGGGAAACACATCTTTCACTTTTTTTCCTGTGCGAGCTACGATCCTATCAAAATACATTTGAGCCCATGGGGGAATGCCTGATATCAGAGTCATGTCTGCATGAATTGTCTCATCTATGATTCTATCAAGTTTTGTTTCCCAATCATCAATGCAATTGGTGGCATAACTTGGTTTTTGATTGGTGCGCAGATAACCGGGCACATGATGATTCACAATACCCGAAAGTCTTCCCGTTTTTATTCCGGCCTTTTCATCCAACTCAGGGCTGCCGGAAAGAAATATTAAACCACCATCCAAAAATGAAGCGTTACCTGTTTCATGCACATAACTTAACAAGGCATTGCGTGCGCTATTGATATGATTGGGAACTGATTCTTTTGTAATGGGAATATACTTAGTGCCCGAGGTAGTTCCTGACGTTTTTGCAAAATAGGCAGGCTTGCCTTTCCACAGAATATCCGACTCGCCATGCAATACCTTTTCGACATACGGCTTCAGGTCTTCATAGTCACGGATGGGTACTTGCTTTATAAAATCTTCGTGGGTTTTAATTGATTCAAAACCATGATCTTTTCCGAAAAGGGTGCTACTACCTCCTTTCATGATTTGATTGAAGACCTTATGTTGATATTGAACAGGTTTAAATGACCATTCTTTTGTTTCCTTTGCGATATAAGCCGCGAAAGGTTTTGCAAGCACCGAACGTATACCCATAACAGCAAAAATAAGGGTATCGAGTTGAGGCTGCAAGCCGTAAAAAATACTGACAAACCTTCCGGTTTTTTATTTTTGGGACAATTTTTGAAATAAAGAAGCTCGTTACCTGAGGTAACATCTGACTGAATCGATCGTTGGAGTACTAAATTTGGTATTATGAATATGTTAAAGACTATTGTCGTTGCATTTATTGCAGGTCTCGCAGGAGCTTATACACTTTTCTCCTATCAGG
This sequence comes from Cyclobacteriaceae bacterium, assembly GCA_043774745.1. Lineage (GTDB taxonomy): Bacteria > Bacteroidota > Bacteroidia > Cytophagales > Cyclobacteriaceae > ELB16-189. Next base: position 10,042 of record JAYVTC010000080.1, read on the forward strand.
AAGAAAAAGAATCACGTCAGAAAAGTGAAAAACAATATCAGGTTTCTGATTATCAGCCCTCGGAAGCATACCAACCTAATATCATCGAGTCTTCTCCAACGGAAAACAATCCTTCTGAGGTCGTAGATTTTAGTTTGGCGGCACGCAAAGCGACTCCCAGTGTGGTTTATATAAATAGTATTTCACAGGGAAGCCCCGCTTATTCTTATTGGGATCTTCTTTTTGGCGGAGGAGGTTCTCAAACACAAGTGAGCAGCGGATCAGGCGTAATATTTTCATCGGACGGCTATATCGTAACCAACAATCACGTGATCGAATCGGCCGACAAAATTCAAGTTCTTTATAACAAAAAATCATACGAAGCAGAACTTATCGGAACGGATCCTTCAACAGATCTCGCAGTCTTAAAAATCAAAGAGACCAATTTGCCTGCGGTTAGCATCGGAAGTTCAAAGAATCTCTCTGTGGGTGAGTGGGTAGTGGCTGTCGGCAATCCATTCTCTCTGTCATCTACAGTTACGGCTGGTATTGTAAGTGCAAAGGGCCGTAAAATCAATATCGTTGATGCACGCTTTCCTATTGAATCGTTCATTCAAACTGATGCTGCTATTAATCCGGGCAATAGTGGTGGAGCGCTGGTAAACAAAAACGGTGACCTGGTCGGAATAAATACGGCTATACTTTCACGCACAGGATCGTACACCGGTTATGCATTTGCAGTGCCTATTGACATTGCTAAAAAAGTAGTGGATGATTTGATTAAACATGGAGTTCCACAAAAAGCAATCTTTGGTGGTAAGGTGGTTGAATATGATTATCAGAATGCCGAGAAGTATGATCTGAATGCTGATGTGAAAGAGTTTAAAGGTGTGCTTGTCGGAAAAGTTGATCGTGCCGGTGCAGCCGATGATGCTGGTTTACAGGAGGGTGACATCATTACCAAAATCAACAACGTTGAAATTAATAGTGAAAGTGCCTTTGAAGAAGAGTTGAGTTATCGCTATCCCGGTGATAAAATCACGGTTACATTCCTAAGAAATAATAAACCAAACACAGCCACGCTTACGCTGCTAAACAAGAATGGAGATACCAACCTGGTGAAACGTAAAATTTATGTTGACGCTACCGTTGGCGCGAGTCTTGAAGCAGTCGATTACGGTGTAAAAGTCTTTCAAATCAAAGACGGAGTTTTTAAAAGACTTGGCCTTCAGGAAAACTACACCATTGTATACATCAACCGCCAGCGCGTGAAAGATCCCCAGGATGTAATTGAGTTCTTTAGCACGTATAAGGGCCGTGTGTATATGGTAGGAATCAACAGTTCGAAACAAGAAATTCCGATTTCGTTCTACCTGCAATAAGAAAGGGATAATTAATTTGAACCCGTCATTCGGGTCTTGAATTTTTTGGTGAGTTCATCCACGCTGTTCTTGAAATTAGCATCGGTCTTCATCATGTCTTCTACCGACTCGAGCGCGTGAATCACCGTGCTGTGATCGCGGCCACCGAAATTCTCTCCAATTAAAGCAAGGGTAAGTTGTGTATAACGTTTGCAGAAATACATAGCCACCTGGCGTGGTATTACAATCTCGCGCTTTTTCACTTTGCTCTTCATCTGATCCAGGCTTACCTTGAAGTAATCAGCAACCGTTTTTTGAATAAAGTCAACGCTAACATCGGCTTGAATTTCCTTCACAATATTTTTCAGTACCTCTTTGGCAAGTTCGAGGTCAATATCTTTTTTAAGCAAGGTGGCGTGAAAGAGCAATGAGTTCAACACACCTTCCATGTCGCGAAGGTTTGTATCAACGCTGTAAGCAAGGTATTCGGCAACTTCCGTTGGAATTTCTATTCCATCCGATTGCATCTTGTTGTGAATAATTGCCAGTTTAGTTTCGAAATCAGGTTCCTGAAGATCCGCAGTAAGACCCCATTTAAAGCGCGACAGCAATCTTTCCTGAAATCCTTTCAAATCTCTGGGAGGACAATCGCTGGTCATGATAATCTGCTTACCTGATTGGTGAAGCTGATTAAAAATATGGAAGAACATTTCCTGAGTCTTCTCCCGACCAGCCAGAAACTGCACGTCATCCAGAATCAACAAATCAACCTGCAGGTAATAATTTTGGAACTCCTGTATCTTATGATTTTGAAGTGCATTCAAAAACTGGCTGGTAAAATCATTTTGATCGATGTACAAAACAATTTTCTCAGGCAGATTTCTTTTTATTTCATTTCCAATAGCTTGCACCAGGTGAGTTTTACCAACACCTACACCTCCGTAAAGCATCAAAGGATTAAATGACGTAACGCCAGGCTTCTTCGCAACAGCCACACCAGCTGACCGCGCAAGACGATTACAATCACCTTCAACAAAATTATCGAACGTATAACTTGGATTCAGTCTTGAATTGACCGTTTGTGGATTAAGTGCTTTAAAGCTGAATGGCGAATAATCTTCATGTGCTGCCCCATTGGTTGCCTGAAATGGATAACGCTTCGTTCCGTTTCCATTGGGGTAATTCACCATCAATGGAGGGTTCTTATGATTACCACTATCAACTACCACAGAATACTCTAGTCGTCCATTGGGTCCCATTACATGATGAATCGCTTTTTTCAACACGGGAACATAATGCTCTTCGAGCCACTCGTAAAAGAACTGTGAGGGTACTTGAATGGTTAACACATCGGCCTCGCTTTTAAGCGGACTTATCGGTTTGAACCACGTATTGAAGTTTTGCTCGTCAACTTCTTGTCGAATTACTTCGAGACAATCACTCCAAACAGTTGTGCAGTCAACTACCATTTAAAAAAGCTATCAATTTTTGTGAAAATCCTCTTATTTTTTTTCGGAGGGAGACAAAGGTGTAAAAAAATTAAAGAACAAAAAAACAAATATTGGCCTTGCTTATCCAGATTTTTTTTGATCAGGAAACATGAGTAAAATCATAAAATAATTGCATTCCTCATAACTAAAATTCAACTTGAATCGACTATTTCAATCAAATTCATGAACTTCGGAATTTCCAAAAGCTCACCCGGCTTTTCATTTAATTTTCCTTCGTACGAGGATTGGTTAGATGTAGCCCGTCAGGAGTTGGATGGGGCTAATCCGAATGAAAAACTGAGTCTCAAAAAAGGAAACCTCGAAATTCGTCCCTTTTACAGTCCTGATCAAAAAGAAAAAAGTAGTTACTCGTTGTTGAAAGCGTCTTCAAATCCTTACTACGGTGCAAGAGGTTGGGTTAACACTCCAAAGATTTTAGTATCCGATGAAAAAAAGGCAAATGAAATTGCTCTTTCCAATTTAAACTCAGGTGCCGATGGTATTTTATTCGATTGCCCATCTACTGACATAAACCCAATCATTCTTTTAAATAAAATTAGCCTGACGGATTGCTCAGTTTCATTTCTGGTCAATGACAACCGAAACAATTGGACTAATGATTTTCGACTTTTCGCAGAAAGTAATTTCAATAAAAAGGAAATAAGAGGTTGTGTATTCTGGCGAAGCATTCCTGAAAATTTTACTGACACGGTGCAGGCCTTTGCGACATGGTCACAATTCTACTCCATTGGAATTATCGTTGAACAACAGGAAGATGCTGTGGATGAAATTGCACAGTCACTGAGCAAAGCCATTCACTTGATTGACGCTTTATCAGAAAAAAATATAGATATTAACCTAATCCTGGATCAGGTTTCATTTTCGATCTCTGTTGGCACAGATTTTTTTCTTGATCTGGCCAAAATAAAAACATTACGAAATTTATGGTGTCAGGTAAGAGGTGCTTACAACATTAAAAATGCAAGACCTCTTCATATTCATGCGACCTCAACCATGTGGTCAAAGGACTCCCTTCAACCGCATGGAAATATGATTAAGTCAACCACATCAGCAATGGCCGCTATTGCGGGAGGTTGTGATAGCTTAACCGTGGAACCTGAGGATCTTAACAATGAAACCATGAGCAGAATTGCCAGGAATATTTCAGCTATTCTGCGCGAAGAATCTCATTTCTCAAAAGTAGCTGATCCAACAGCGGGCTCGTATTATATCGATTCACTGATTGATCAGCTATCAGAAAAAGCATGGAGTAAATTTCAATCGCTGATGAAATGATGAAGCCCGACTTTTCGAAAATAAAATTTAATCAGTTTAAGTCCGAAGAAAAATCAGGACATCATGAGCCATGGGTTTCTCCGGAAAAAATTGAAATAAAATCTGAACTTACTGTTGAAGACATAAAGAATGATTCAATAAAGAATTTTTCAGCAGGCATTCCTCCATATCTGCGCGGTCCGTATGCCACCATGTATACAGTAAGACCTTGGACAATTCGCCAATATGCAGGTTTCTCTACGGCAAAAGAATCCAATGAATTCTATAGAAGAAATCTTGCTGCCGGGCAGAAAGGATTATCCGTTGCTTTTGATCTTGCCACACATCGCGGTTATGATTCAGATCATCCGCGTGTAGCGGGCGATGTGGGCAAAGCCGGTGTTGCCATCGACTCGGTGCTGGATATGAAAATATTATTCGACCAGATTCCATTGGATAAAATGTCGGTGTCGATGACGATGAACGGAGCCGTGCTTCCCATCATGGCATTTTATCTGGTAGCTGCGGAAGAGCAAGGTGTGAAACCCAATCAACTTAATGGCACCATTCAAAATGATATTTTGAAAGAGTTCATGGTGCGCAACACTTACATCTATCCACCTGCTCCTTCCATGCGCATCGTTTCTGATATATTTTCGTATTGTTCGAAACACATGCCTAAATTCAACAGCATCAGCATCAGTGGTTATCACATGCATGAAGCTGGCGCTCCTGCTCATATCGAACTTGCTTATACATTAGCCGATGGATTAGAATATATTCGGGCAGGGTTGAAAGCAGGAATTGCCATTGATGATTTTGCACCGCGCCTCTCTTTTTTCTGGGGCATTGGGATGAA
>JAYVTC010000081.1:0-23920 GCA_043774745.1 Cyclobacteriaceae bacterium
CGCTCATAGGCAAATGGACCAACATAACTGCTGTAAAATTCAAGCACCTGTTTCGTTGGTTCGGCAAAATCATAAAATCCTGCATCACGGTCCTGATAGTAGACCCACGTTTCGATGGATTTATGATCGAACTGATCTACGTATTGTATGGCAAACCGGGCCACGCCAAGTACATACAACCACGAAGCTATAGGAATGGATTGTTTCCAATGCGTAATCCGGTTTCCTCCGGCCACATCTGTTTCTTCCATCTTCAATCCATTGGATACTACCTGGTACTGTGAGGGGGCTGTCACGATAAATTCACAGGTTGATTTGTCGTACGGATGGTCAACGATGGGTAACCAGTTGCGTCCTTTGTCCGGCCAGTTGTCACTGAAGAAAGTGCGGTCACCATATTTGTTGTTGGCTATTTTGAGCCCGGTGGCCGGCAAACCAGAGTAGGTAATTGTATAGCCAGTATGTTGATTGTGTTGTGATGGCACAGGTAATTTGATCTTTAACGCCTCGCCTTCATGTGTAAAGCTTAGTGCTTTACCTTCGGATATCACATTGCTCACCGTCATGCCTTTGTTTCCCAAAGCTGCCGATGCTTTCACGAGGTCAAGCCGGAGGATTTCTACCCCCTTGCCCAGGTAACGCACATCAACCGTGGCTTCGGCTTGTATAGCATCGGTATTGTCGGAAAGTTGGATGCGAAAGATATAATTCAATACATCAATCTTTGGGTTCTTTGGATATGTATCGGCCATTGATAATGCCGGGATCAACAGAAACATCAATGCTGTAAAAAGTTTCTTCATAGAAATACGCTTCATGGTATGTTAAAGTAGGTAATGAATTATTTCTTAAGTGGTAATGCAGTGGCTGGGCGAAATTCAATTAATCCCTTCTCCTTGATAATAGCTTCTACCTCTTCGAGTCGGGATGGTACAAACGCGCTGAGGTTTTCCACACCATCAGTCGTTACCAGGGCCATATCTTCAATGCGGATATATAACTGTTCTTCATGAATCCAGATCATGGGATCAATGGTGAAGATCATTCCGGGTTTCAAGGCAACGCCATTTACGCGGCCCACATCGTGAACGGCCATGCCTACCGGATGTTGAAAGTGTCCGCGGAACTTCAATCCTTCTTCCACCGCTTTCAGATGCGCAGGTTTCACAAACTTTTTGCCTATAAGATATTGCTTCATATCTGCTGCGGCCTGGTCGAGCACTTCATTAGAGGTAACACCCGGTTTGATGTATTTAAAAAGTGCATCGCGGTATGCTACGATGAAATTGTAAAGTTCCTTCTGCTCGCTGGTAAACTTTCCATTCACAGGCCAGATGCGCGTAACATCACTGGTGTAATAATGGTAATCAGGTGCATAGTCCATCAGCACCAGGTCACCGTCTTTCAGTACATCCGTTTTGTGAAAGTAATGGCCCATATAGGCATTGGTGCCACCGCCTATGATGGAGGCATAACCATCACCCCGCGCACCGTGCAGGTGAAATTGGTATTTAGCTGCAGCATCCAGCTGGTATTCATAAACACCGGGGTAAGTTGACCGCATGGCTTCGATAATACCCAAACCGGCAATCTGTGTGGCTTTGCGTATCAGTTCAATTTCTTTCGGACTTTTAATTAATCGCATGGCATCCAGAATAGGTGATAGATCGCGGATCTCAAATTGAGGATCACGCTCTCTGAGTTTTTGAATAAACAACGCTTCGCGTGCAGGTTGTCCATCCCATGGATCGGCTGATGTGCGGGCCTGGGCATAAAGCAATTCATCACGACTGTCATTACCATTTTCTGCCGGACTGAATTCGGTGTACAGCAGTGGTGCCGGTGGGCGAATCAAACCGGTACCAATCAGATCTGCCGATAAAAATTCAATGCCCTTCACCTGTTCCACTCCCACCAGTTGCTTTATCAGTTCACTGTCTTCGGCCGATAGTACTTTTCCCTGGTTGCGTTCAGTGGCATCATCCCTGTGAGGCAGATAAATTGTTGACTGCCTGGTTTTACCATTCAGCAGCAGATAGGCATGGGCCGATTCGAGTCCGGTCAGATAGTAGAATGTATTAGCCTGGCGGAATACGCTGAACCCCGCAAGACCACCGGCACCCTGAATGAGTGCAATGGCATTATTGCCAATAGCATCAACTATGGCAGACCTGCGCCCGGCAAATTCCTCTTTTGAAAAATCGGTTTGGTAGTGATGCTTATCCTGCGCGATGGACGGAATTAAAATAATAAATTGAATAAGAGTGACTGCGATGGTTTTCTTCATAAAAGGGATTGATCGTATGAACAATGATATCCTTTACGAAGGACGAATATTTCCAGTCATTACCAAAGACCCTGTTCAACTAATCACCGACATAATTACATTTATAACCTCCATATAAATGGACTATCGTGCACTGTGGTGAATGTTCTGTTTTGTTTGTCTCCCGCAACCTTCAGCATTTTTAAACGTTGCAAGTAAGCATCCGTGAAGCATCTCTAACTCTTATTACCTAAAACAATACCCATGAGCAGTACAGTAAAATTCGGTGAAGTGGTTCCAGGATATAACATCCCGGTTTTAAATGAACGTGAAATAAGGGCTTCCGCTGGAATACTCTTTGTGTTTATGTTCATCTCCTTGATGCTTATTATTTTCCAAGGTAATTTTGTCATGATCAAGTATGTGATCATCGTATTCCTTACGGATATGATTATTCGCGTGTTTATCAGCCCGAAGTATTCTCCTACCCTCATTGTCGGTCGGCTCATCGTGAGCCGACAAAATCCGGAATATGTGGGTGCCGCGCAAAAACGGTTTGCCTGGTTGATTGGTATAGTGCTTGCCACAATGATGTTTTTTCTGATGGTGGTGCTGAATTCATACAGCATCATTACCGGGCTTACCTGCCTGATCTGCTTAACCTTCTTGTTTTTCGAATCTGCCTTTGGTATTTGTATAGGCTGTGTATTCTACAAGTTGTTTTATAAGGAGAAGGCACAATATTGTCCGGGTGAGATTTGTGACGTAAAAGCAAAACAGGACATTCAAAAAGTATCGTTGAACCAGATCGTTATTGTTTTGGGTTTCGTTGCCTTGATCATACTGATGACTTTTTTACTGAATGATATCCTTAGTGAAAAGCCAGGTAATTTGTGGCAGATGTTAAATCTTAAATAAGCTCTCACAACACCCTACCAACACGTGCAGTGGATTTATCAAATTAAAGACAAATGGCGTTTGGAGGATGAATCTAAAATGATAATCAATATGCGGTTAATTTATAAGAGGATTCGCCAAAAGGTCAGGCAGGTGTAACATTTTTGGGGCTATAAATATTCAATCAAAGGTCTTATCTTCGCTTTAATTTTATAACCTAAACCCAAACCAACTTACTGATTATGTTAACATTCAAAAAAAGACTGGCAGCGATTATTTTCGTTACCCTATTTTCGGCTACGGCACTTGTTTCTTGTGGCAAACAAGCCCCAAAAGAAGAAGCTCCTGCCGCTGAGGTGGCTTCTGATTCCACGGAACACCCTTCAGATTCCACCGAGCATCCTTCTGATTCTACAGAACACCCTGCTGGTTCTGAACACCCTAAAGACTCCACAAAAAATTAATTGAGTTTATAAGGATTGAGCATTTGGTCGCTTAAACAAGAAGGTCGTTTTCGTGGTAGCCTCCTTGCCGTTGATTTCTAATAGCGGATAAGCCAAAAAATTAATAGGCCCTGACGCAGGACCAGGTTCAACTATGAGATCGCGACCCTGGCTGAACTCAATGCGATTGGCGGGATGGTGGCCAAAGTAATAGGTAGCCAGCGCGGTATATTTATTAGCCTCACTGATATCAATTGGCCACCATTTTCCTTCTGCATAAAACTCTGCCCAACAGTGGTAACCATCTATACCGCCTTCATTTCTTTCAGAAGGAATAGATGCACCTATGGCAAACCGTGCAGGAATGCCGGAAGACCTTGCGAGTGAAATAAAGAATGAATGGAATTCAGAACAATTCCCTGTGCGCACATCGCAGGCGTAATTGGCATCACCTTTTCCATACTTTCCATACTTCATATAACGCATGTTATCAATGATGTAATCATACAGGGCCCTGGCTTTCATCAGAGCATTTACATCGCGCCCCCGGGTAGCTTCTTTAGCCACGTCCGCGAACCGACCTCCTACCGGCATTAATAGATTCTCTTTCAGATACCTGTCATCTACAGGCCCTGCTTCTTCCATCGGTCCCCTTTCCATCCGATTCACCTGATACGTGATCTCGACTATTTTTTTGCTTTGCAACACGCGCGGTTCGAGATACAGGATGGTATTATTAAACTCTTTATCCTTGAGTAGCTTGTATTCAACGGGCACGTTCATAGAGGTTATTTCTACCGTTTGGTAAGCATTAGATGTTGCGATCGGGATCCACATTTTTGCATCCCCTTTGATTTCCGGTAGTTCAATACGATAATTAAATTCAAATGAATCGTTTCCTTCCACTACGCCCAGCAAGCGGGTGGCGGCATCCTTTACGGGCACACGATTCCATGTTTTATCTTTCTTCTGTTTCCAGGCATAGTAAGGCTTGCCATTTAGTTTATGAACACTGGTCTCGGTTACATCCATGGCGTCAGGTTCTCCCGTAAGAAAAAAATCTACATCATAGACATCACCGCTTTCATCAGCAAGATCCACACAGGCAAAATGACTTTTTGGGCCCAGGTTGGCGAGGTATTCGGTATGCACGCGCACCAGTTTCATACGAAAATCCTGTCCCCGATCGTGTAACTGAAAATAGCCACCATTTTCTTCTGTCTTCTTTTGAATAAAGTCCTTTATGCCCGATTCAATTTCTTCAATGGAAACCTTTTTTGTATTTTTTTTCTGTTCCTGATCATTAGCTTCCTTCTTGTCAGCGCAGGAGGCCAGCGCAAACATCAAAGCACTTAGCAGGAAGATATTAAATGATTTTTTTATCATGGGCTAAAGATATACAAATCACAAAAATGAAAACAACTCTATTCAACTCCGAAGATAAATATAATCTATTCACATTTAATTAGTTCGATCAGCAACAGCCGTCTACCATCAGAAAACTATTTAGATAACTTCAGTACTTTTGCACGAAATCTATTACATGCCTGAATCGAATAAATGCCCAAGCTGCCAGTCGTTATACGGATACCCTACTGGCACTTCTATGATGTGCCCGGAATGTGGACACGAGTGGAATCCTAATGAACCTGTTGAAGTTGTTGAAGAAGTGAGTGATTCATCTGTAGTGAAAGATGCCAACGGCACCGTGCTTCAGGATGGTGATACCATAGTCATTATCAAAGATTTGCCTGTAAAGGGTGCAAGCAAAGCGATTAAGGCCGGCACGAAAGTGAAGAACATCAAGCTGACCAGCGGAGATCATAATATTGACTGCAAGGTTGAGGGCTTCGGGGCTATGGGCCTCAAATCAATCTTTGTGCGGAAAGGCTGATCGTTCGGATTTCGCACTGTGGACAATCAGAGAGCAAGTTGGTGAAGAACACCAACTTGGGCGGGGTGCGGAATCCCTGGGAATGATAGAGTATAACCGCAGAATAAAATTTACCAGTTCTTTAGTTTCTGCTAATTAACGACTATGGCGAATGACACTGACCGGGGAGATAAAATCTCATTTCAAACTATGCTTTATCTTTACTCCCTACTCTTAATCTCTAAAACAATATGTCGTCCATTCAATTAAAAGAAGTTGCACTGCCCGATTTTGGTTTATGCGAAGATCTGGTGGAGATTCCGGTTCATCAATTTGAGTTGCGCTTTCAAAACACCCTTCAAAAAATGAAAGAGCACAGTCTTGACTTCTTGCTTGTATTTGCTGATCGTGAACATAGTGCCAACCTTACTTTTCTCACCAACCTCGACCCGCGATTTGAAGAAGCTCTTTTACTACTCGACATCAATGGAAAGAGAAAGCTATTGCTTGGAAATGAGTGCATGGGTTATACCGGTATATGTCCCATTCCTCTTGAATACGAACTGTATCAGGAATTTAGTTTAATGGGGCAAGACCGTTCGTTATCCAGAACGCTATCTGACATACTCACTGATTTTGGAATTCAAGCTGGCGCACGTGTGGGATGCAGCTATTACAAATACCATGTGGGCGATCCATTCGTGTTGGATATTCCTGCCTACCTCGCTGATCTTCTTCGTGCACTGACGGGTAAAAAAGAACTGATTTCAAATGCCTCTAGTATCTTCATGGATTCAGAAACGGGCCTGCGCCAGCATACGTGCCTGGAAGAATTAGTCCGGTTTGAGTGGGCGAGCACGCGCACATCCACCAGCATAAAGAACCTCTTGCAACAACTTAAGCAAGGAATAAGAGAATACGAATTGGCAAAAAACTTTGTCAGTGATGGCCTGCCTTATTCATGCCACCCTATGGTATCCAGTGGCAACAAGGCTTCGATGGGATTGAGCAGTCCCTCAGCGAATAAGGTGGTGTTAAAAGATCCCTTCACGAGTGCGCTTGGTATCTGGGGCGCATTGACGGCAAGGGCCGGAATGGTAGCCGAAAATTCCAGTCAGCTTGATGAACCAGTAAGTGAATTTTATGAAATGTATTGGAAGGCTTATTTCAAAACGGTTGTTACCTGGTATGAAAGTATTGGCGTGGGTATTTCGGCTGGAACGGTTACGGACAACGTGGAGTCAGCGCGTGATCAATCTGTTTTTGATTTTGCCGTGAATACAGGTCATACGTTGCATTTGGATGAATGGGTAAACTCCCCTTTCTATCATGGGTCAACGATAAAACTTTATTCTGGTATGGCGCTGCAGATGGACATTATTCCGTTAAGCAAAAAAGAGTTTGTGTGCTCCAATATGGAAGACGGAATTGTGCTTGCCGATGAGGCCTTGAGAAATGAATGGGCAGAACTGTTTCCCGCCTCATGGAAAAGAATTGAACAGCGAAGGTCATTTATGATTAATGAAATTGGAATAAACATAAAGCCCGAGGTATTGCCACTCAGTAATATTCCTGCTTATTATACTCCGTATTTACTGAACAAAAATAAGGTTGCTGTGAATAAATAACAGGGAGATGCCATCAAGAGAAACAAATCTTTGAAGAAGCAATGATGGTGAAAGCACGTCCTCCCGATCGGTTGTCATGAGCGATGGATGATCAGTTATTTTTTTGGCTGCTTTATTATTACAGCATTCTTTGAAAGGAGGATAACAACGATCATCCCTCCCCCGTGACTGGAATCATTTCGTTTTTGCAACAGAATAACCACTTTGATACGATTAAAATTTAGTCTTATGAAAGCTTTAAAGTTAATTCAAAAGATCTCTTTGGTGGCAGTATTTATATTTGCAGCAACCACACAGACTTTCGCTCAGATAATATTTTCTGAAATCGTGACCAGAGCGGCAAATTACAAAAATCAAACACTGATCACGCCCGACAAATGATCATTGTCAATATACAGGATGATTGCAATTAGTACATTCAATGTAGGATTTAGGGCAATGTTCTATATCATTTTTTCAATATCGGATGCTTAGTATACCTGACTGGCACTACTTTTTGATGTAAATTACTTGTGCATGCCAACCATTCAACATTTCATAACATCAATTCAACCTCAAAAAATGGCGACTTACGAAATGTGATTAATCTTTTGTCTTTTCATCTCATCTAAGAAGGCATAAAAATTTAGATGCATTGATTTTGCATTTTACTACACGTTAAACAACTAGTTGTTATGAAATTAAAGGCCAAACAAACTTACGGAAAACCAGTTGGGAATATCCTTTATAATACCAATGCATCCGACATGGACATGGATGCACGGTGCTCGTGGATATTAGCTCTCCTTGGAGGTTTATTATTAGCTGGCATATGGTTTATATCAACATTCTTAAAATGAAGTGATTCCAATATTTCTTTTCGGCTATTTTAAAAAAGAGAATCTCCAGCAGTTTAGACGCTAGGGATTCTTAATTGGTATTCCGTTGATTCACTAATCAATTCGACTGCTTCTTGCCAGCCGGCTTACTCACCAGTTCGTTGATGATAACTTTTGGCGCCAATACTTTATACCACTTTATATACAAAGCGCACTCCCATCGTTGCCGGATCAGTCACAGCCTCCGACCAATTCCACGACTCAGAACCAGGAGCCTGGCTGAGATACAACTTGATAATAAATAGATTGGGTGAGTAGCGGTAGAATACTTGCTCCTAATAACAAATGAAGTATTAGTTTTTTCATGTTACGATTTTTAATTTACGTGAACTGTGCTTTATGCTTGTTACACGATCATTGCTACATCCAATGACCTGGAGTAATTTCAATTTTCTAAACTTTTACCCTATCGTAATGATGACGCGTTGGTAGCGGGTCAGTTTTGGAATACCTGAATCTGTTACCTCAAAAATGATATGAATAGTATCACCCATCCTGGCATCCGCTGGAATTACAAATGACGCTTTACTTTTATCGGATTGTTTTATACTGATCTTTCCTTCATACGTATCCACCTCAAAATAGTGCCACCATTTATAAGTAACGGCATTACCATCAAAGTCTTTCGCAGAGCCATTTAATTTGATCGTTGCACCTGGTTTACCGGTCAATCGGTGTGCATGCTTGAGCGAAACCACAGGAGGATGGTTTGCTTTTGAATACGGCTGCACACACCAGTCGGCACGTGCGGCAAATTCATTTTGCAATACATCGATCCAACGTGTTTGCGGGTAGGCTTTATCCTCCTTTTGTGTAGAAGGATTATAATCGGTTACCTGGTCGCCATCTTCCCAACGATTTGGGCTTGTTTTGGATTGGACCAATCGTCCACCCCATCCACCAAAAGATGGATCATTCAGGTTATCTAATCCGACATCGATCAAATGGAAAAAAGCCGGAGAATCACCTTCCGAAATGAAATCGTATTGTGTAAAACTGCCCCACATGTTCTTTTTTATTTTAGTTGGGTCACTATAGATATCTTCCATTTCACCTGCCGGTGGATTGCCATCACCATAACTATAATACATTTGGGTAAGGGGCCCATGATTGTTAATGATGTTCTCTCCCATAAACTTTCCTTCCAGGTATGCGTGCATGTTTTTAGGAGCGGCCGTCTTCCAGAAATAAGCGAAGCACCAGAACTGATTGGCGTTGTAATAAATCTTAACGTCTTTCCAATTTACCAATATGTATTTTCGATAGGTTGCATCCTGATCGAGGATTGCATAGATGATCGCTTTATCGCATACCTTTTTATAAATAGCAGACCACTGACTTGTATTTTTATATTGGTCTTCAATGGATTTCAAAGCTCTTGCTATCGTGTTGGTGCCTCCCCATACCTGCAAGTAAAGAGGCTCCATATTATCATCCAGTAATTTAGCTTTTATGAAGTCGGAACCTTCTGTATCCTTTTCCATCTCGCCTTCAAAATCAATATTGCCAATTCGAATAAGGCTGCGCAAGTATTCAGCTTTTGGAAAATCAGGAGAATGTAATTTCAGGTTAGGATATACTTTTCCATAGGCATCTACCAGGTTGTAAATCCAATCGGTGCCCGGCCAACGTAATTCAGTGCGCTCGCCATACAATGTTTTCGTCATCTCCAGTTCTGAAATAAACTTCGTGCCTTTGCCATCTCCCTTATAATGCCATTGCGAACTGCTGATTACTAATCCTTCTATTCTAAATTCATTGGCATGAAGCAGCATGCGGATAAACGAATCCACATCATCGAGCTCACCATCGGTGGTAACAATGGTGCGTGGCTTTAATGATTTGTTTTGCGCAATACCAGGTCTTGTCATGACAAGGCAAACCAATAAACATAGGATGATATTTCTTTTCATGTTAGGCTAAGTCTTTTTAATAAGTTCATCCATCATTCCTTGCGAAAACGCTTTACATCAAATTCTTACGAACCCCATTTCGGATATTTCCAATATTGCCAACCGAACACAATGTTATTGATGGGTATTCTCCTCTTGCAATACTCCTTTACAACATCGATCAATTCCTTCTCAGATTTATAGCGCTCACGACTTTGCCAAAAGGCCATTTAGGTACGATCGGTGCTTTGCCTTTGAATCTGATTAGGAGATTGAATATAGTCAAATGTAAATATGTCCACTAGATTATATTCCAATAGGAATCACAGAAAAGGAATACTATTTTGTCCATCCTTTTCCTCGCTTATGAAAATTTATATCAACATACTTTTCCTTTTTTTACTGAATATCTCCATCGTTGGATTCGGCCAGCACATTCCTTTATTATCAGAATCCACCGTGGATGCGATGCACTCCGAATTATCCGGAGAATCTGCCAGGCGCAACCTCGAATACATCACGCGACTTCACCGTATGCGCGGATCGGCAGACTTTAAGAAAGCCATCGACTTTATTGAATCCCGCTTACTTGAATACAAACTCGAAGAAGTTGAAACCTTTCAGATTCCTGCTGACGGCACATCCATGTATGGCACACAGAAAGCACGGCTGGCCTGGGAGGCAGAATTTGCCGAGCTGTGGGAATTGAAAAAAGAAAACCACGTATGGAAGCCATCGCTCCGATTAGCCGACTGGGAATCGATGCCCATCACGCTGGCCGAAGACAGTGAGAGCGCTGATGTAACGGCAGAACTCGTGGATGTTGGCGCTGGAACATCAGAGAAAGATTACGCAGGCAAAGATGTGAAAGGAAAAATTCTGCTCATCTCCACCTCTCCTGCTGTGGTTGTGCCGCTTGGTATTGAAAAATATGGTGCTGCCGGGATGGTGAGCTACACTCAAAACCAGGTTACGGCATGGTCGAACGAAGATCAGAACCTGATCCGCTGGGGCCACTTCGATAGTTTTGCAAAAACCAAAACGTTTTGCTTCATGATCACCTTAAAGCAGGCCGCCAACTTCCAGCAACGACTGAAACGAGGTGAACAAATCATGCTCTCTGCTAAAGTGAACGCTGGCCAACATCCCGGGTTTTACAATTTTGTTACTGCCGTGATCAAAGGCAGCGACCCGACACTCAGCAACGAGGAGATTGTGTTCTCTTGCCACCTCGATCACCAGCGGCCAGGTGCCAACGACAATGCTTCTGGCAGCATGACCATTCTTGAAATAGCGCGTACGCTATCCAAATTGATTGAAGAGAAAAAAATACAAAGACCGTTGCGCACACTGCGTTTCATCTGGTCGCCAGAGATTGAAGGCACCAGTGCGATACTAAGTCAGCGACCTCAATATGCAGAAAAAGCAAAAGCCAACATTCACATGGATATGGTAGGCGGTGGTCCGATTACCAAATCTATTTTTCACGTAGCCGGTGCACCGAAAAGTCTCCCCTCTTTTGTGGCTGATGTAGGCGTCACCTTCGGAAAATTCCTCAACGAAGAAACTGACCATTATGCCAGCGGCTACCCATATCAGTATTCATTTGCTTCGAAAGAAGGCGGCAAAGAACCATTGCAAGCTGTGTTAGGGCAATTTCATTTGGGCAGCGATCATGAAGTGTATAGCGAAGGATCATTTAAAATTCCGAGCATCTATATGCACGACTGGCCCGATCGTTACATTCATACTAACCTGGATGTTGCTGCCAATATTGATCCTACCAAATTAATGCGTGCAGGATTTATAGGTGCTGCCAGCGGCTACTACCTCGCCAATCTTACTGCTGCCGATGCGTCCAATACCTGGCATATGATCCAACAGCAAAGTTTACAACGTACGGCTCAAGCGGTGGGGCGCGCTTATCAATTTCAAGGGGAAGAAGCACAACGTTTACTCACGGAGCATTTTATCTACGAACGCGGTGTCTTTGCATCACTTAATCATTTCGTAACCACTTCACCGGAGTTGGTCAAAGAAGCAGATCAGTTTTATATAAAGCTTGCGGAAGCTTCTGGTCATAGAAAGGTGTTGGATAAAAAGAATGTTACCAGTGCCATTACCTATAAACGCAATCCTGCAATCAAAGGACCGCTATCAGTATTTGGATACGATTACCTTGCCGATCACTATGGTGTAGAAAAGACGAGTGCATTACGCCTTCCTGACTTTCAAGGTAATTGGGGTAGCGACTATGCGTATGAAGCATTAAATTTTGTAGATGGAAAACGTACTACGATAGATATTCGTGATGCCCTTTCAGCAGAGTTCGGACCTATTCCTTTGGATGTGGTCGAAGAGTTTCTTGCTGCATTAAATAGTATTCAGGTAATCTTAAAATAACCCAACCTCACCCTAATTTTTAAAAACATGAAAGTGATCCAATACCTAATTATTTGCATCATCCTTATTGAGGGCTATGGATGTAAACCAAAATCGGAAGTATCAGAGACGCCAAACGTAAAACAGTGGCTCACGTTTGAAGGAAAAGCAGACATGCCAAAAATTGTGTTGGTATCGGGTGACGAAGAATATCGGTCAGAGGAAGCGCTTCCTCAATTGGCTAAAATCCTATCCACAAAACACGGTTTCACGTGTACAGTTTTATTTGCGCAAGATCCTGCAAAGCCAGGGATTATCAATCCGAATTATGTTCAGAATATACCGGGCCTGGAAAATCTCAAGACGGCTGATCTCATGGTAATTTTTACCCGCTTCCGTGCATTGCCTGATGAACAAATGCAACACATTAATGAGTATCTGAAAAGTGGTAGGCCGGTGATTGGCATGAGAACGTCTACACATGCTTTCAATTTTTCAAAGATTGATTCCACATCGAAATGGAAACATTACAGTAACTATTATGAAGGAGGTGATGAATGGAAGGAAGGCTTTGGCCGATTAGTACTGGGTGAAAAATGGATTTCGCATCACGGCAATCATAAACATCAAAGCACAAGGGGTGTCACCGCGCCTGGCATGGAAAAGCATCCTATTCTTAAGGGAATTTCTGAAGGCGATATTTGGGGACCCACAGATGTGTATGGCGTGCGACTTCCTCTTCCTGGTGATTCACAACCTATCTTGTTGGGTCAGGTGATCAATCGGGCAGGTGAATACAATGAGCAGGATTCTTTATACGGAATGCGCTTCAGCGATAATGATGTGGCCGGTATTGAGATTGAGAAAGATCAAGACGGCAAAGAAATTAAAATGAATCGCAATGACCCAATGATGCCTGTGGCGTGGACCAAGAGTTACCAGATTCCGGGAGGACAAAAGGGTAAAGTATTTACCACCACCATGGGAGCGGCAACGGATCTGCTGACGGAAGGAACGCGAAGAATGCTAGTCAATAGCGTATTCTGGTGTCTTGATTTAACCGTTCCTGATAAAGCGAATGTGGATATCATAGGCAACTATCGCCCTAGCCCTTTTGCTTTTAAAGAGGGTCAATATTGGATTGATAAGAACCTAAGTGTGTTATCGCAACAGTAAGGCGACACTTGTTTCGATTTCCAATTCTTCTAAAATGAAAACCAACTCCAGCATACGATTATGAAAATAAATCATGAAGCCCTTCTATGGATAGCAATGGTTTTTGTTTTGAGTGGATGTGGTACCGATACTGTTGTTGGTTCGTGGGACTATACCATTGCGATGGAAAAACAAGAGCTTACGGGCACCCTAAAATTAAGTAAGGCAAACTCATCTTATACTGGTGACTTAACTTCATTTGAAAGCGGGGATATTGAGTTACAGAATTTGCGGATGGAGGGCAGCCAACTGAATGGCACCTTCCGAATGGGTAGATCAGCATATAGGATCACCGGATCGTTTCAAGGTGACACCTTTACAGGAAAAGTCATGTTGGGCCAGAAAGAATTTGTGATGGTGGCGAATAGACCAGTAGAACCTACCGAAGCCTATGTACGTCCTGAAGTGCAGTATATCTTATCGGATGATGATGTAAAAGAAACTGAGGTAAACATTGATCATACGGGATTAATCGATGGCTTCAATATGGAGAACTATGAACGAGGCGAGTGGATCTACAATAATAATTGCATCATCTGTCATGGCAATCAGGATTTTGAAGGTTCCATCCCCATGTCGCGTAAGTTTTGGTCGCAACCTTTCAAAGCCGGTCACGATCCGTTCTCGATGTATCAAACCCTTACCAAAGGCTTTGGTTCTATGCCTGCGCAAATGACGCTTACCCCTCAGCAAAAATATGATGTGATCGTGTACATACGCGAGAACTTCATTAAGAAGAACAATGTCGATCAATACTTCAAAGTAACGCCTGGCTACCTCGCCAAACTTCCTAAAGGAACTTCCAAGGGTCCTGATGCAAAGCCTTATCATCCGTGGTCGGACATGGACTATGGAAACTTCTTCATCAACACCTATGAACTAGCGGATGAGAAGACAGGAATAAAGCGGTATCACTCACCAAGACCAGCGCCCTATAAGGACGAAGATTATAGGAAAAATAATTTTGCCTATAAAGGAATAGCCGTGCGATTGGACGAAGGCCCCGGAGGTGTGTCCAAAGGAAAGGCCTGGATGATCTTTGACCATGATGTGATGCGTGTAGCAGGTGGATGGACAGGAGAAGGATTCATTGATTGGGAAGGCATTCTACTCAATGACCAACATGAAACCTATCCGAGGAATATTGGTCATTTGCATTTTGAAACTCCGGTCGGACCTGGATGGGCAAATCCAGCAACTGGTTCTTTTGAAGATCCAAGATTCACGGCACGCGATGGACGAAAATTTGGTCCACTACCAAAATCATGGGCCAACTATAAAGGATTATATCATCATGAGAATAATATTATTCTCTACTACTCGGTGGGTAATGCAAATATTCTGGAAAAATTCGGTGTAGAAAAAAGTGATGACCAAACCATTTTCACAAGAACATTGAACATCAGTTCCTCACCACATCCTCTTAAGATGAGAGTCGCAGTAGCTGGAACGAACGTGAATCTATCAGGCAAAGGTGCTTCATTAATAGAAGAAGACGGTTATGTTGTGTTGCAGATTTCAAGTGCTACAAAAGCAAACATTAAACTCTTTGTTGCAGAGCCAGGAAGTAAAAGCCTTATCGATTTTGCTCAGCGTTCTGCAGCGCCAGAATCACTCGACCAATATACAAAAGGTGGTGAGCCACATTATTCAAAAACGATCATGACCGCGATGATCAAGGGTAACGAAGATGGTTTATTTGCTGTTGATCAGCTTACGGCTCCTTATGAAAATCCCTGGAAATCAAGAATGAAATTCAGTGGAATTGATTTTATGAAAGACCCTGATGTGGCGGTGATGTGCACCACCGATGGCGATGTATGGAAAGTTGCGGGCATAACCAACGACAAAGGAAATCTAACCTGGAAGAGAATTGCTTCCGGTCTCTTCCAGCCACTGGGAATAAAAGTGTTGAATGAAAAAATTTACATCACCTGTCGCGATCAGATTGTACTGCTTCGCGATTTAAATGGAGACGAGGAAACTGATTTTTACGAAAGCTTCAATCATGATCACCAGGTGACAGATCACTTTCATGAATTCGCGATGGGATTGCAAGCTGATAAAGAAGGGAACTTGTATTATGCTAAAAGTGGTCGTCATGCCAGAGAAGCACTCATACCCCAGCATGGCACCTTGTTGAAAGTAAGCAAGGATGGATCAAAGACAGAGATCATTGCCACGGGTTTTAGAGCAGCTAACGGGGTGTGTATTAATCCGGACGGAAGTTTTATTGTCACCGATCAGCAAGGATATTGGAATCCTATGAACCGCGTTAACTGGATTGAAGGCAAAGGAAAATTCTATGGAAATATGTGGGGGTATAACCCACCCCAAGACTCGAGCAATGCAGCGATGGAGCCACCTATGGTTTGGATTGATATGGAATTTGACCGTTCACCCTCAGAGCTCTTATGGGTAGATAGTAAAAAGTGGAGACCATTAAATGGCAGCTTGCTCAGTTTCTCTTATGGCTATGGCAAGATTCAATTAGTGCTGACCGAAGAAGTGAATGGACAGAAACAAGGTGGCGTGATAGATTTACCCGGTGTAAAATTTCGCAGTGGTGTAATGCGCGGTCGCTTCAATCCGGCTGATGGTCAACTCTACGCTTGTGGTATGTCCGCCTGGGGAACATCACAAACTCTGCACGGTGGAGATTTTTACCGACTTCGCTATACGGGTAAGCCTTTATCACTTCCCGTTAAACTCGGTGCCGAAGAAGATGGAGTCACGCTGACCTTTGCCCATAAATTAGATGAGGAAAAATCTAAAGTCATTTCAAATTATGAGGTGCAAACCTGGGACCTTAAGAGAAGCAGCAAGTATGGTTCAGAGCGTTATAATACTCAAACACTAGTAATCACGGAAGTGAACTTAAGCGATGATAAGAAGACCGTGAAGCTCATCATACCAAGTATAAAACCAATAGATGTGATGACCATTGCATACGATGTTGTCGATGCGAAGGGTAATGTATTTAAAGGCAAGGTTCAAAATACCATTCACCATTTAAGGAATGCGAATAAAAATCAGAAGAGACCTCTTTATACTACACCACTCCTGTGACGGTAGAATATGAGCTAACTGAATCAGGTGATTCCTTTAAAATGGGGCTGGATGTAACGGTGGAATGGAGCTTGCAACATCGCAAAAAGATGTTTGGAAAACACCTCATAGAAAATCGAAGCTAGAGGAAGCTGGCTTATAATCGGAGATATTTGCCCTGAGTCACTCTTAACTTTTCTTAAACAACGGGTCAATCGTCATCCAGGCGATTACAGGGAAGAAAATCATAGGCACAGTAAGTCCAGGAAACAATTCTGGAAAAGGCGTGGTGAGTGGAAGTGTGATCGCAATGGGGATGATCACACATGCAAACGACCCCAAACTGTAAACAAAATTAAAGATAATAGCTCCCTTGGTTTTGAATAGTGAAGTGAGAAGCCAGTAAAGAAGGCCAGCCACGAGAGATATCAAGAGGTTTAATCCAATCAGACTTGCCGGATTTATGATGTTCGAGTAATCGACTTCGGTGGCAAAGAAATAAATCTGGTTGTAGATATTGGCCGCTACCGCAGCCAATATCCCAGCAACCAGTGAGTGTATGAAAATTGTTTTTGTCACGTGTTATTTAGTGACAGGTACAATAATGGAAACTTTCAATGTGGGTGCCATTTTAGGATGTTTACCATCATCAAGGTTAAAATCCATACGGCTCACTTCCATGTTGGCGGCAAACGTATTATTGATAAATGTAAATGGCAAGGTGATTTCTTTCTTCACTCCGTGCATCTCTAACGTGCCTTTTGCTTCAAAACCTTCGCTTGTTTTGGTGATCGCGGAAGAAGTAAAATTAATAGTGGGATATTTTTCTACATCAAACCAATTAGCACTCTTGGCGTGCGTATTTTTCATTCCGTTGCCCGTGTTGATGGAGGCCACATCAATGGTCACTTCAAATTTGGAAGCGGCCAGGTTTTTCTCATCAAATTGAATGGTTCCTTTCAAACCTGTGAATTCACCGGAAGGATCTCCCCCATCAAATTTTATGGAATAGCCCTCAACAATTTTCCAGTTTTGTGACTGGATAATCGTAAAAGCAGAGGCTAGAATCAATACGACTGTTGCCAGAAAGTAAGTTTGTTTTTTCATGGATTTTGGGTTTAGTGTAGTAAAGGTAACGATAACAACGCTTTAGAGTTTTCGACTTTCGGCCAATCGCTGAATTCTATAGATGAATTCCGGCAACTATTATATCGTTTCCTTTTATCACTTAGCGTGGAAGTGGTTTTAAAAGCTAGTTCTTGTTGGTCGCATGGCCATCGGGTTATCCACAAGAACCTGGAGACGATGCATTTTTTCTAACATCACTCACTAATATTTTTCATACGGTACGCAGAGGTTTATAATTTTACTAACAAACCAATTAACACGTGACAACTGCATACCTCAAAATTGTTCTTGCTTTTATAATCACCACCGTGATCATGTGCGTGGTTAATTTCGTTGCCCAGATTGCTTTGATTTTTATGGACGTAGTTAGCCGTTTGGAATCTTCTGCTGCTCTCACGCAGGTGTTATGGTTTGTAACGGGTGTATTTGGATCCATTTTCACAGAAGCTACAGCTGGAATGTTCTTGAAGAAAGAAGAAATAACCTACCACCTTGTTCATTATCCAATCCTGATCATATCCATCGTGGCGATCGCCCTGGCTGTTGTGCTTATGTCGATGGGAGAATTTGTAGCTGATCCGGTTGAGTTCACGCTCATCTTCAGCAATGGTTTTGTTTTTCTTTCCTACTTTCTCGGTGCTGGCGGTTTTTCATTTATAGGAAGAAAGCTATGAAGGACGTGCTGAAAAATATGGAGTCAATGGTGCGGGATATAACATTCTTCCAATGGTGTTTCAGGATCAGAACGGTAATGATAAAAGATATCGATATACTCAATGCCCATTCGCTTTAAAATCTGATCTAGACATGTCACTAGGTATTTTTTAGAACCCCAGTCTCCATATGGCCCTGGCCACATGCTTCATCACCTTAATTGAAATAACCAGCTCATTGCGTTAAGTGACAAAATCATCTTTGAATATTTTCCAAAGTTTTCTTCTGCAAAATCCGCAGAAGGACAATAGTAGATTAGTTTAAACATAAACTAGTTCGTGGTGCGCTTCACCGAGTCACTTTTTTCTTTCTCCATCTTTTTAAACCCTTTTTTCAGAGGCCACGAATGTTGAGCCGCTTCAAGGTCATCGTCCAGTTTCTTCGAACTGCTTTCCAGGTTTTTTAGTGTCTCTTTTAAACGTGCTCCGGTTTCCTTATCGTGGAGCAAAACTCCAATAGATGTAGTGGTGTCGCTGCTGATCGTTTTGAGTTCCGTAACCAGCCGGGCTGTGGTGTCTGCAATTTGCTTCAATCGCTGTGAAAACGCACGGATAGAATTAAAGACTACCGTATCCGTAACCAGGTCATTGGCTAGTGTGCCCTCCTTATTTAGCTGAGCGCTATACGTGTTCAGGTTGTTGAGCACTTGTTGCCCTTTGGAGGCCATCTGTTGAATGGAATGTATAGCATTATTGGCGTTGTCGTACAAAGTATTGTCGTTAAGTAACTTTCCAACTGTGCCTTCTCCGGATGCCGCTTTCTTGCTGATAGATTTAAAATCGGTGGTAATCGACAATAAGTTCTTGTTACTTTCCTGTAGGATTTTGAGCATATCCTCCTGCGAAAATGCTTTCTCTACTTCCAGCGTATCACCTTCCAGTATCTGCTCAAACTTTCCGCTGCCACCGAAAATGACTAATATTTTATTCCCGATAAGTCCATCGGTACTGATTTTTACTTTGGCATCCTGCCGGATATACTCCTGCGTTTTTACATCTACCCGCATCGTAACCTCAACTGCGGTGCGACTATGAAAATGAATATCCTTAACCGTACCTACTTTCACTCCTGAGAACCAGATATTGTTTCCTACCTGTAATCCATTCACATCATCAAAAAAAGCAACGATCGATACCTTCTTGGTAAAGGTTTCATGAAGGTTGCCCACCATCAGGATTCCGCTGACGAGAAAAATCAATCCGACAAAAACAAAAAGGCCAACGATAACGGCACGTCTATTTGGAGATTCACGCATGGCTTTCGAGAGTAAAATTGTAATTATAAAAACTTTTTATTTGTTCGTCATCGCTGGTAAACACACTTTCAAAACTTCCCACTTTTGAAAACCGACCATCCAATAACATCGCTACACGGTCACCCGTATGTTTGGCGCATGTGAGGTCGTGTGTAATGATCACCGAGCTGGTATTGTATCGTTCCTGCACTTCCCGGATTAAATCATTGATCTCTCCACTGGTGACGGGATCCAATCCTGAAGTAGGTTCATCATAGAGAATAATTTCAGGTTTCAAAATTAATGTCCGCGCAATGCCTATTCTTTTCCGCTGCCCCCCCGAGAGGTCGGAAGGCATCTCATTTATTTTCTGTGCCAGGCCCACTGCATCCAGTGCTTCCTGCACTTCATAATCTACTTCACTTTTACTTAGGTTTTTTTTATTCATCGTTAACGGAAATGCCAGATTCTGATACACATCCATACTATCATACAGGGCACTGCTTTGAAATGAGAAACCCACCCGAAGGCGCAATGCATCTAATTCTCTTCCTTTGAGTTTGTCCACATGTTTGCCCAGCACCACCACTTCTCCCGCATCCGGCTTTAGCAGTCCTACCATGATTTTGATCAATACCGATTTTCCGGTACCTGACTTACCCAACACGGCTACATTTTCTCCACGGTACAAGGTAAAATCAACACCCTTTAACACCTCCAGTTCATCGAATGATTTCTCGAGCCCCGCAATGGAGATCACTGATTCTTCACGATTGATCGGATGTTTGCCTTCTTTTATCATTTTAAAAATGCCTGAACCAGTTGGTGACTTGAACGATAACCATTTCTTCCAGAAAAATCAGAAACATAGAAACAATAACCGCTTTGTTGGCGGCCATACCCACGCCTCGTGTTCCCTGGCTTGCGTTATATCCTTTATAGCATCCGACCACCCCAATGGTAAATCCGAATACGATGGATTTGATCACCGAGGTATAGATATCTAAAAACGAAACCGATGAAAATGCATTTTGATAAAAACTAATGATGCCCGTGGCCTCTTCGGAATGGACGTTGATGTAGGAACCATATAGTCCAACACAAACACAATACAAAGAGAGTACAGGAATTGTAAGCGTGGTGGCAAGCACCCGCGTGGCCACCAGATACTTGAATGGATTTATTGCAGACACTTCCATGGCTTCGATTTGTTCCGTGACTTTCATAGAGCCGATTTCTGCTCCAATACTGGAACCCACTTTTCCTGCACAGATCAATGCCGTTACCAATGGACCCAGAGCCCTAATGATCGCAATGCCCATTAAAGAAGGTAGCCATGAAGTGGCACCAAAATCCTCCAGTGAAGGACGTGATTGATTGGTGAATACCAGGCCGATGATAAAACCAGTTACCGTAATGAGTGATAGCGACTTAAGTCCAATCTCAAAACTCTGATTGATAATTTCACGAAAGTGGAAAGGAGGTATAAAGGCTTCCTTGAAAAAACGCAGGGTAAATGCATACGCATCCGATACTCCAGTAAGAAAGGAATCGATGCGTCTGGTAAATAAATATGGTCTGGAACCGGGCTTACTCATAGCGAGCGTAACAACTGATTTTTACACGATGTAATATCGTATTTTCTTTTACTTTATTCATCTTGCAAGGAAAAGAATATAGACCTCATGCAGACGCTATAAATTTCTTCCGCGATGATTTATATCATATCGGAGACGGACCAATAACAGTGCTATTTAAAATTTTCAATGAAATAAAATACGTTGTGAGAATCTAGATTACAAATTTGGCAGAGTCAAACAAGAAGAATAAAAATAGTTGGTCTCCATACCTTAACTTCAATAGATTACAATTAGTCCTTTCATTATCGATAGTTGGTCAGGACAAAAAATACATCTTCAAAGCTCCACGATTTTTGACATCAATATTTCCACGATATTCACAAGGAAATTCATCTTTAATTTCCTGGAAGGTAGTTTCAGAAAGATTAACCATTCCAGACTCCGACATCGATTCCATACGGGAAGCAATGTTTACGGTATCACCCCAAATGTCGTACTGCCATTTCTTCAATCCAACAATACCGGCAACCACAGGCCCTGTGTGTACTCCAATTCTGATTTCAAAATGGATAAGATCGTCCTGATTCTTCAGGGAACGATTTATTAGTTCAATCATTTCCTTTGCAGCACGTATTACATTTTTCGCATGCGTCTTACTTACGGTTGGGAGTCCGCCCGCGCACATGTAAGCGTCACCAATGGTTTTAATTTTCTCCAGACCATACTTTGTGGTGATCTTATCAAATTCTTTAAAGTAAAAATCGATACTCTTCACCAATTGTTCGGGTTCAACACGTTCAGCTAGCGTTGTAAACCCTTTGAAATCACTAAATAGAACAGTGACAGATTCAAACTTTTTGGCCTGCACGGAGCCACTTTGCTTTAATTCGCGTGCGGTCTCTTCAGGAAGGATATTAAGCAATAAGTTCTCAGAACGATTCTTTTCTTCTTTGATGATGATGTTCGTTTCCTTTATGAAATTATAACGTCTGTATAATCCAATAGCGAGTAGTAAAATTAGTATCGAAGAGATGATTGCAGCGGCAAGAATAATCTGCTGATTTTTTTTCTGTTGATTGAGCAGGTCCACTTCAGTTTGCTTCTGGGAAACTTCAAAGTCAGTTCGTAGGTCTGCCATTTGCTGCACCGATTTGATGTTGTTTACGCTGTCGCGATAACTAATATGTTCTTTATAGTAACTAAACGACTTACGATAATCGCCAAACTCCTCATACAATTTTGAAATTTTAAGATTGGCTGCACTGATCTGATCTTTTAGTTGGTATTGTTTTGCAAGGGCAAGACTTCGCGATGCATAGCTCAACGCCATTGGGTCATTCCCTTTTTGTAAGTAGATATCAGACATGTACGTGAGGTAGACTGAAACAGGGTAAAGGTTACCTAATTTTTCAAATGCTTCAATGGATTTTGTAATGTTGGATTCTGCCAATGAATTGTCCCCTAATTTGGCATACACCAATCCTACATTTCCAAGGTTGTATGCTTTACCTACCGCAGATTTTTTCAGATCAAAAATTTGACCTGATTCCTGGAAATAACGCAAGGCGGTATCCAGTTCGTTGGCATTAAAATATTCGTCCCCTGCATTCAACAAAGCAGTTGCCAGCGTAACGGAGTCGCTTTGATTTCTTAAAATTTCAATAGCTCGGTTATAATAGTAGACTGAGTTTTTATGATTTCCATTTACAGAATAAACATCACCAATGGCGAGAAAGCCTTCTCCTATGTTTTCCAGGTTTTTTAACTCCTGCGCGTATTTTATACTGATTAGGTAAGCTGCCAGCGCTTCCTCTAGATCACCTTTAAGCCGTAAGGCATTTCCCTTCAAAAAATTACCTGAATATAGTAAGGATGAATTAGTGGAAGCCGATCCCAATTCGATCAGTTTTTCAGCAAAGAATAATTTCTTAGCTACATCATTATGATGAAAAGAAATATCATGAAATATTTGCTGCTTATCCGAATCTGCAAGCGGTGGTTTATGCTCATAAATATAAAGTAAACTATCAGCAATCTTCTGATCCTGACCTGAAACAGAGATACATAGCAGGAAGCTTGCAAGAAAAGCAATTCCCCTCTTCATACATTGAAATTAAGTATTCGGATTGACCTCCATCTTAGGGTCTAGACGATAAGTAGTCCCTTGATTATTTAACTGAAAAAAAATGGCATACTCTGAAAGTATGGCAGATTGACTCGGATTAGGTTTTACTCTCGCAGTCCACCATCCTTGAATACTGGGTCCTGACGGGTCAGGTTGAAAGACATCCATACTCGAAGTAACTACTATACTAGTAATTTTAACCGTGGTTGAAGAATCAGTAGATACTGGTTTCCAGGTTATACCAGAGCTGCCATTTACTTTGGTATGAAACGATGAGCTATATGGAGGCTGGTCATCACCATCCCTTAATGAATCGGAAAGGATGACGTTGGTGGTTACATTATCCTGAGTTAATCCCACTGGATTAACTTGTACCTGGATATCACAATTAGTCGGGTTGGGCATGATTGGTTTGTGTTTAAGTGTATTTGATCATGATTTAATTCTTATATGAATTCAATGAAACTGAATGTTCGTTTAATCATATGAACAATCTTATCTCATTTATTAAATCTAACAACAAAAACAAATGGAAACATCAACCCGACAAATTGGCAAATGTTGAAATAAGATAACTCAATGTAAAAACAAAATTGATAATATCAAATTATTTTTAC
>JAYVTC010000082.1:0-29713 GCA_043774745.1 Cyclobacteriaceae bacterium
GTCGCTACATTCACTTTTATATTTAATCTCCAGCTCATTGAAAGATTTTGCTAACGGAGGAAGAGTAGTACCAAGGCCCGCTCAGGATTGCTGCAAGGTTTATTTGTTGGTGCTTCGTTAAAAAAAATTAAACCCGATGTTTCATCCCGACCTGTCGGGAATCCTGAGCGGGCACCGTGCTGACAGGTCATTAAAAAAATGAATTTTGCATCGTGCTGTTATTCGATCGCAAGACATTATTAGCGAAGGATCCCCCAAATCGTAGCACTAAACCCCTGGTCGATAGTTGAATGATCCCCCGAACCGTAGCACGTACCCAGTCTTCGATTGAGGAGATCCTTCTTTCCAAGCGGAGTCTCCCGCCTCGGGGCCTCCGCTTAGTCGCGATAGCTAACCTTTGTACGAATACTGAAATGGGTTACTAATTACGCGGAGTCCCGAAGCGGAGACTCCGCTAGGAAGAAGTATGATAGATAACCTTTATCATTGGCGTAAGGTCTTACGACCTGACGCAACGTTCTCTTCAAGCGGAGTGGTCTCTGTTGATGTTGGTCGTTAAAAACATACTATCTTTCCTACTCCAAAATAAATTATTATAGATATTCAATCCGAGAAAACAGCTTTAATAAAGGTGTTAGAAAAAATTAATGATGAATCCCTGATCAGGGCAATTCAGTCATTAGTTGAATACGCCAATAAACGGGACGAGGAATATTTAGGGAGCACGGTTGATCAGTATAACGATGAATTGGACGAAGCCAATGCTCAAATTGAAAAGGGTGAATTCGTGGCTCAGGAAGATGCCGTAAAGCTTATAAAAATTGATTATCTTCGTAAGCTATTGATGAATTTATGAGAGAGTTAAACATAGAGAAGGAAAAGATTGAGATTATTAAGTGGATAACTAATCTAAAGGACGATTCGGCAATTGAAAGGCTAAAGATGTTGAGAGTAAAACCCAGCAAGCCGGACTGGTGGAACGAGATATCAGAGGAAGAGAAGGCTGCCATAGACAAGGGACTGTTGGATATAAAGGCCGGGCGTGTTAAGTCTCACAAAGAGGCAAAAAAAATGTATGCGAAGTGGTTATAAATTACTTTGGTCTGACAGGGCCTTGGTGGATTTACAAAACATCATACAGTTCTTAACTGAAAAATGGACGGCTAAAGAAATACAAAACTTCGCACGGAAGCTTGATAAAAGAATTGAACTTATTGTCGCAAATCCTGCAATCTTCCCTAAGACGATCAGGAGAAGAAATGTTAGAAAATCTGTTCTGACTAAACATACAGTAATTTATTATCATGTAATTGGTAACACGATAACCGTTGTTGCCTTGTTTGATCCTCGTCAGAATCCAAAGAAGTTAAAATTAAAACGATAGAGCCGCTCAGGATTCTTTCCAAGCGGAGTCTCCCGCCTCGGAGACTCCGCTTAGTCGCGATAGCTAACCTTTGTACGAATACTGAAATGGATTATAATTCAAGCGGAGTCCCGAAGCGGAGACTCCGCTGGGAAATGCCCTTGTGCGCCATCGGAAAAGGAATCATAGAGTGATTAAATAAACCCCGATAGGGGTTAAACATCAATAGCCCCGGGTTTTAACCCGGGGTAACAAGAGATATAAAAAAGTAGTCCGCGCCACCTGAGAAACTACCATCGAGCCACAGGCTATTTGGCGCGATTCTCCATCGTTAATTCGAAGTACCCCCAACCATTATCATTGGTATCATGTCTTACGAGCGGAGTTCTGAGGTTGAGACTCCGCTGGGAAATGAAAATTACAGAGCAATCCTGCCTGCCCTATGTGGAGCGGGCACCGTGTTGCCGGCTCATTCAAAAAAAGAATTTTGCACCGTGCTGTTACTTGATTTGAAACCTGTGTTAGCGAAGGATCCCCTTAATCGGAGGATGTACTCAGGCTTCGATTTGGGGGATCCTTCAGCCAGAGGCTGACAGGTCGCTACATTCTGTTTCATATTTAATCGGCAGCTAATCGAAAGATTTTCCTAACGGATTAAGTGTAGTACCAGGGCCCGCTCCACATGGGGCAGGCAGGATTGCTGCAGGTTTATTTTGTTGGTGTTGCCATACGAAGCCCCATCAAAAAAAAATTAAACCCGAATCCTGATCCGTCAGTTGGCGGAGACCTGTCAGACCCTTGGCTGAAGGATCCCCCAAATCGTAGCACTAAATACCTGGTCCATAGTAGAAGAATCCCCCCAACCGTAGCACCTTCCCCTTTCTCCTTTCTATTACAAAATATCACTAAAAATACCCTATCTTTATTACAAATAGATAACCAAAATGGTTACTATATATAACAAAACAAGGTAATGAGCTCATTTAAAAGGGATATTTTACTGGAGTTAGAAACCTGGCGTACCAGCGCCACCCGCAAGCCACTTATTTTGCGGGGTGCACGGCAGGTGGGAAAAACAACTGCCGTGCGCTTATTTGCCGAAAGTTTTGATCAATACATTTACCTTAATCTTGAGCGTGGCGAAGATGCCCGGCTTTTTCTTGAGATGACTGATTTTTCCAGGTTACTGGAAGCCATTTTTTTTATCAGATCTAAGTCAAGAACAGGTGGGCAAACGTTGGTTTTTATTGACGAGATACAACAAGTGCCACAGGCCATTAACATCCTTCGTTATTTCTATGAGGAGGCGGGTGACTTATTTGTAATCGCAGCCGGATCGTTGCTGGAAACTATTTTAGACGAGAAAGTGAACGTGCCGGTAGGGCGTGTTGAGTATAGAGTCATCAGGCCTGTCTCCTTCAGCGAATTTCTTGGTGCCTTGGGGGAGAAGGCCGCATTGCAACAATGCAAAAAAATTCCAATGGATGACTTTGCCTATCCAAAATTGCTGAACCTTTTCCATCGCTATGCAGTGATAGGAGGAATGCCCGAAGTAGTAAGCCATTACGCGCAACAGGGTGATCTCACGTTGTTAAAACCTGTTTATGAATCGTTGTTGGTTTCCTATATAGACGATGTGGAAAAGTATGCCCGTAATGCAACACTCACCCAGGTGATCCGGCATGCGATCAGGTCATCTTTTGGTGAAGCGGGCAAACGTATTGTCTTTCAAAATTTTGGTAACTCAAACTATGGTTCACGGGAAGTAGGAGAAGCGCTGCGCACGCTGGAAAAAGCCATGCTGCTTTCCTTGGTTTACCCTACGGTCTATCCAACGTTGCCCGTTCTTCCCGATTTAAAAAAATCACCCCGCTTGCAGGTATTGGATACCGGGCTGATGAACCACTTTACAGGCATACAGAAGGATCTGCTTTCAACCAATGATTTACAGGAAGTTTATCAAGGAAGAATGATAGAGCACCTGGTGGGCCAGGAACTGCTGGCAACTCATTTTAATATACTTTTTAATCTTTCATTTTGGGTGCGCCAGAAAAAAGACGCCTCGGCAGAAGTGGATTATGTGCTGGAGGTAGATGGCTGCCTTGTCCCAATTGAAGTTAAATCGGGAGCCATTGGTAAGCTCAGGTCTTTACATTTGTTTATGGAAGCGGCACCGCACCCCTGGGCGGTTCGTTTATATGGTGGCAATCTTAAACTGGATAAGGTTCAGACCCCCGGTGGAAAACAATTTTCCTTGCTTAGCCTGCCTTACTTCCTGGCAGCACAAACCGAACACTATGTCCGGTGGATGATAAACCTGCAACCTGAGTAAGCAAATCGAAGCACAAAAAAAAATTAAACCCGATGTTTCATCCGACCCTTGGCGTACGCGGAGTCCCGAAGCGGAGACTCCGCTAGGAAGAAGCAATCCTGCCTGCCCTATGGGAGCGGGCATCGTGCTGACTCTTCATACAAAAAGGAATCTTACAGCGTGCTTCAATTCAATCTTGAAACCTGAGTTAGCGAAGGATCCCCTTAATCGGAGGAAGTACCCATGCTTCGATTTGGGGGGATCCTTCAGCCAGAGGCTGACAGGTCGCTACATTCACTTTCATATTTAATCACCAGCACATTGAAACATTTTGGTAGCGGAGGAAGAGTAGTACCAGGGCCCGCTCAGGATTGCTGCAAGGTTTATTTTGGATGGTGTTGCCATTTATTGCCTATTGCCCCCTGCCTACTTTCTTTTCATTGGCTTTAACTCACGACTATTTACTATCATTACGCCATGACTATCCGCCCAGCCACCTATCTGGACCTTCCTGCCATGTTACAGCTTTCAAAGGCAAGCCTGGGGGAGTTGGGAGGGTTGCGGACGGAGGAGTATTGGAGGTGGAAGCATGAGGAGAACCCCTTTGGGAAGTCACCGGTGTTGCTGGCATTTGAAGGGGAGAAGCTGATTGGGCTGAGGGCCTTTATGCAGTGGCGCTTTCGCTTCCAGGGGAAAACATTTCAGGCCTATCGTGCTGTGGATACGGCCACCCATCCGGAGCATCAGGGCAAAGGAATTTTTTCAAAGCTTACCTTAGCGCTGATTGACCAGGTGAAGGCTGGGGAGCCCGCCATCATTTTCAATACGCCCAATAGTAAGAGCATGCCCGGATACCTGAAGATGGGATGGAAAGAAGTGGGGAATACCAGGCTGCGGGTGAGCGTCCATCCACTTAACATGCTGCAAAATCGGTTTCGTCAATGGTTTCAGGTTCTTTTGCGTCAGGTCTTACGACCTGACGCCATGGAACCAGAGCCTATAATTTTCCCCGATGATATCAACGCGTTGTTAACCGAATGGCAAAATGCACATTCCGATATGGTGATGACGGACTATCATCTTCATTATTTGCGTTGGCGCTATCAGCAGGTACCGGGGTTGACGTATGGCCTGAAGGTATCCCGTAAGGGAAGCAGCACGTGTATGATCATTTATCGCTTGAAGCAATCCAGATCCATCTGTGAGCTCAGGCTGGTGGAGGTGATGTATTTGGGCGAGGAGAAGAAGTCGGTGGTGAAGTCGGCCATTCATGAGCTGCTTGATCTGTATAAGCCTGACGTGACTACGGTGCTGGCCGATGGGGAGGGGAAGCTGGACAGGCTGTTGCCGTTTGGTTTTTTCAAAGCCGACAAACGAGGACTTACCATTACCGGCCGCGGGGTGAATGATGAGGGTCTGGAGGGGTTGGTGATGGATTATGGGAAGTGGGGTTTTTCGGGTGGGGTGTTGGAGTTGTTTTAGGTGGTTGCTGGTCGCCAGTTTCCTGTTATTCAAGTCATGGCAGCGATTGCGTCAGGTCGTAAGACCTTACGCCATACATAGGAAATCCTTGGTCGTTAAAGAATCATTGACTGATCAAATAAACCCCGATAGGGGTTAAACATCAATAGCCCGGGTTTTAACCCGGGGTACTAAGCAAAACATAAATAATCCGCGCCACCAGGTAAGCTACGATCGGGCCACAGGCTATTTGGCGCGGTGCCGCCAGCTTTCTCCGAAGGATTTTCCTTGGCGTCAGGTCTTACGACCTGACGCTAGCAGAGGGCACCGTGCTGACGGCTCATTCAAAAAGGAATTTTGCAGCGTGATGTAATTCGATTTTGAAACCTAAGTTAGCGACCTGTCAGACCTATGGCTGAAGGATCCCCTTGACCGTAGCACAGCTTCGATTGAGGGGATCCTTCACTACCTGGCGTTTCATATTTGATCGGCAGCTCATTGAAAGATTTTGCTAACGGATGAAAGAGTAGGACTGAGGCCCGCTCAGGATTGCTGCAGGTCTTTTTTGTTGGTGCTTCGTTAAAAAAAAATGAAACACAATCCTGAGGGGTATGAATCTCCGGTAGTTATTCGAAAAAGGTTTTAAAAATCTGCTTACCTTTACGATCATTTTCTGATTGATGCGAACAACGGTTTACCAACAACTTTCGTCCTGTGTCTTATATATAACCTCATAAATCCAACCAACCATTAAAGGAATCTTTACCATATCACTGGATTTTGAGCTGCACTGGGGTGGGTTTGAGAAGTGGGAGTTGGGTGGCTCCACACAGGCTGTGCGCGATGAGAAGGGGCATTATGTGTCGCGCAGCGAGTTGCGTGCTTCGGGTGTGCGCAGTTCCTACCGGCAATATTTTCTGAATACACGGTTAGTGATTCCTGAGATGCTGCGAGCCTTTCACCAGCATGAAACACATGTTACCTGGGCGGCAGTGGGGTTGTTGTTTCATGAGACCAAATCAGAGTTAATGGCGAGCATGCCTTTTCTAAAGCCATCGCTGCTGCATGAAAAATTATCGGCCTACCGCTATATCGACCAGATCGGCATAGGTGATTCCGAAGCCGAAGATCCATTCCATTATGGCCTTAGCCTGATCAGGCAAATCAAAAACACACCTTACCAGGAGATAGGCTCTCATACCTTCGCTCACTATTATGCGTGTGAAGGGGGGCAGACGGCCGAACAGTTTCGTGCCGATTTGCAATCCGCCAAACGGGCAGCTTCAAAGCAAGGAATCGAGTTGAAGTCGCTGGTGTTTCCACGCAACCAGGTAAACGAAGCCTATCTTAAAATCTGTTATGAGGAAGGATTTCAGTCGATCAGAACAAACCCTACGGATTGGTTCTGGCAGATCGAGAGCACACAATCAGAATCGATGTGGAAGCGCTTGAATCGCGGAGCCGATGCCTACTTTAACACCGGGAACAAAAAATCATATCCTTTGTCTTCCATCGAAGTGAAGGAAGGGATGCCGTTGAGTTTTCCTGCCAGTCGCCTGTTGAGGCCATACAGTGCCAGACAGCTATTCTTAAACCGTTTTAAAATCAGGCGCATTGTAAACGAGATGGAGGAGGCTGCGCGTTCCAAAGAAGTCTATCACCTCTGGTGGCATCCACACAACTTCGGAAACTATCCTCAGGAGAGCATGGAAGGCTTGAACCGCATACTAAAACACTATCAACATCTTAAGGAGAAGTACGGCATGGAAAGCTGCACGATGGCAGAGCTTAAAGAGAAGCTGGTGAAGAAGGTGGAAATGAGCAGGTTGAGGAGTGTGGGGGGGAGTGGTGGTTAATGGTTTCAGGTTTCAGGTTGCCTGTCTCCGGTTGCCAGGTTAGTAGTGCTATGGTGGGGATATTCAATTCCCAACTGCTTCTTTATTTCCTAGCGGAGTCTCCGCTTCGGGACTCCGCTTGATTGTAAACCCATTTCAATATTCGTACAAATGTTATCATTCACATTGCGCGGGAGTCCCCGAGGCGGGAGACTCCGCTTGGAAAGAGTGCTACGGATTGGGGATATTCAATTCCCAACTTCTTCCATTTCCCAACTTCTTCTCTTCTCCCCATAAAAGTTTAGTTTTGCTTTCATGGCCGAGAGACCGCGTCTGCTACGTATTACCACTGCTTCGATTTCGCTCAAGTTATTATTGCGTGGTCAGATTACATTTTTTCAGCGGCAGGGTTTTGAAGTGTTGACGGTGAGTGCGGATGGTCCTGAGGTGAACGATCTGTTATCAGAAGGCATATCACATCAGGTTGTTCCCATGACCCGTATAATCACACCGTTTCAGGATGTGATGTGCTTATGGCAGCTGATTCAAGTGATCCGAAAGTTTAAGCCTGATATTGTTCACACCCATACACCCAAGGCTGGATTGCTGGGCATGATGGCAGCGTGGATGTGTAGCGTGCCCGTGCGTATGCACACCGTGGCCGGGTTGCCGTTGATGGAAGCGAAAGGGGTCAAACGAATGGTGCTGAAGTTGACGGAGCGGATTACGTATGCGTGTGCGGGTAAGGTTTATCCGAATTCATTAGGACTGTTGGATTATATTATTCGGGAGTTTGGGGCTGGTGTTGAGGGTGGCCAATTGCCGGTTTCAGGTTTCGAGTTTCAGGTTGATGAAGGGAAAGGTTCAAGGTTACGCGTTGCCGGTGGCCGGTTGCCGGGGGATGGGGAGCGGGTTGAAATTCATGAATCAAAGGTTAAGGTTAAGGTTCAACGTTTAAAGTTTAAGGTTATTGGGAGGGGGAGTAGTAATGGGATTGATTCGGATTATTTTTTACGGACTGAGGGATTGGTGGATGCCGGGCGTGCTATAAGAGAGCGCTATCAGATTCCCGGAGAGGCGATGGTGTTTAGTTTTGTGGGACGTGTGGTAAGAGATAAGGGGATTGTCGAGTTGGTGGAGGCGTTTAAGAAGCTTGCTGCTTTCAGAGATGCACGATTAATATTGGTGGGGCCCTATGAACAGGAGCTTGATCCGCTGCCGGAAGAGGTATTGCAATTTATTCAACAGGATAAACGCGTGATCGCAGCGGGTTATCAGCATGATGTGCGCCCCTGGATGATCGCATCGGATGTGTTTGTGTTTCCCAGCTACCGCGAAGGCTTTCCGAACGTGGTGATGCAGGCGGCTTGTCTGGAGGTGCCTTGTATTGTATCAGATATCAATGGGTGCAATGAGATTATTGAAGATAAGGTGAGTGGGTTGATCGTACCGGTTAAGGAAGCAGGTGCACTGCATCATGCTATGGGTTGCCTGGCGACAGATCGTAAATTAAGAAAAGCCTTTGCGTCAAAAGCCAGGGAGTTTGTAGTATCTAATTTTGATCAGCAGTTTGTGTGGAGGGAGTTGTTGAGGGAGTATCGGGGGCTGTTGGAGTAGTTGGGGGCTGGTTGCCAGTTTCCGGTTTTTGGTTTTGATTATTGTATACAGGTCAAGTAAAAAAAATTG
This sequence comes from Cyclobacteriaceae bacterium, assembly GCA_043774745.1. Classification (GTDB taxonomy): domain Bacteria; phylum Bacteroidota; class Bacteroidia; order Cytophagales; family Cyclobacteriaceae; genus ELB16-189. The sequence goes on from JAYVTC010000082.1 coordinate 8,657, forward strand.
AAACGAAATCCTGAGCGGGCCTTGGTCTCATCCTTAATCCGTTAGCAAAATCCTACAATTAGCTTCCGGTTAAATATGAAAGACCAGGTAGCGAAGGATCCCCCAAATCGAAGCCTGAGTACTTCCTCCGATTAAGGGGATCCTTCAGTCAAGAGGCTGACAGGTCGCTGACTCAGATTTCAAAATCAAATAACAGCACGATGCAAAATTCTTTTTTTGAATGGTGGTGAGCACGGGGCTGCTCCCATAGGGCAGGCAGGATATCGTTTCAAATTTTTTATTGGAACAACGAACGATCATCAAAATCCTACTAATTCCATTCTCCGTTCCGCGCCAAACACCATCTTGCTCGCATGAGAATTTGCTGTGGCGCGGTTGATATTTTTCCATTACCTAACCCAGGCCCCCCGACCCCGACCAGTCGGGGGGCCTGGGCTACAAACAGGTAGCCCCGCTGGGGCTTAATACACGGAGTATCTAAACCCCGCAGTACACATACATGATGTTAAAACAATTTCAAATCACATCAACGCAAAGTTAAACCTGATCACCCTACGGGCAATGTCATTAAGTTAAGGAGCATATAATGCAAAAAATTAACCACGGAGAAATCACGGAGAAAAAGCCACAGAGATTAAACTCCGTGTCTTTCTGTGTGTCATTTCTCGGTGACCTCAGTGAAAAAAAAATCACCATCGGCACCCTTAACTTAATGACATTGCCCTAAGGGACTATAAAGCATTACTCCAATAAAGGTGAAGAAACCAATAAGGGCATGGCGTTGCCTTTCCAATGAAACCCAGGTTTGGAATTGACTAGTTATTCATAAATTCACGCCATCGAATAACTATTATTTTACCCTATGAGTTTTGATATTTCTTCCGTTGCATCCATCATTAAAGAGAACTATGGTATTGATACAGCGGTGGTGCAATTGCCAGGAGAACTTGATTTAAATTACTATCTTCAATCAACTGATAATCAATCTTACATATTCAAAATCGCCAACCTGGCCGAACAGCGAATCAATCTTGAATTGCAAAACAGCCTGATCAACCATTTGGTCTCCAGAAAATTTGGTCTTACCATTTCATCCCTTGTGCATTCAAAAGATGGAAAAGAGATTATCATGCTCTCCACTGCCGATGGCAAAACCCGCATGGCACGCTTACTCACGTGGGTAGAAGGAAGAGTGTTTGCCCATGCGAATCCTCATAGTGCTTTGCTGCTGGAACGCTTAGGTGAAATGTGTGGTAAACTCTGTCATGCGTTATCCGATTTTGATCATCCGGATGCTCATCGTTTTATGAAGTGGGATCCCGCGCAAACGGAATGGATAAAACAACACCTGAATAAGTTTGAAGCAGGTCGGAAAGAATTGGTAACCTATTTTTATCACCTCTTTGAACGCGATGTACTTCCTGCATTCCCAGCACTTCGCAGGAGCGTAAACTACAATGACGCCAACGATTATAATGTGCTGGTGAGCCTTGATACAAAAGATCCTCACGTGCCCGGTGTTATCGACTTTGGTGATGTTGTATATACACACACGATCAATGAACTTGCCATAGCTCTTGCCTATGCCATCATGAATAAGCCGGATCCTCTGGAGGCGGCTTGTCATGTGGTGAGAGGATTTCATCAGGCATATGCCATAACCGAAGAAGAGCTATCCGTACTTTTTACTTTGGTGGCTGCGCGATTGCTCATCAGTGTTACGTGCTCCGAGTTGAATCGCATAGAGCATCCTGAAAATGTTTATCTGCAAATCAGTGATAAGTCAGCCTGGGAGTTGTTAGAAAAATGGAAAAGCATTCATCCTGACCTTGCACACTATGCATTTCGGCAAGCGTGTGGTTTGGAACCTTGCACGACAAATGAAAAGTTTATCCAGTGGGCTTCCGCCAACGCGGCAACAGTTACATTTCCAGTCAATAAAAATCAATCTGCGTGCTGGCTTGATTTAAGTGTAGGCAGTCTTGATATTGGCACCAGTGCAGCACTTCTTGATCCTGATCAATTAGATAAGCAGGTTACTCAGTTAATGAATAATTCAAACGCCACACTTGCCGTTGGCCGATACAATGAAGCGCGCGCATTTTATACCACCGATGCGTTTGCTGTTCCGGGCAACGATGCCCTTTCGTGGAGAACGGTACATACGGGTATGGATTTCTTTGCCAAGCCGGGAGAGAACGTTTTTGCCGTATTAGATGGAACCATTCACAGCTTTGCTAACAACCAATCCGAGCGTGACTATGGTCCAACGATTATTCTCGAACATAAAGTATCGAATGATTTAACGTTCTATACCTTGTACGGCCATCTCACCAGTGATTCAATAAGTTCCATTCATGTTGGTCAATCCGTTAAGAAAGGTGATGTGATTGGCAGCATTGGATATAGAAATGAAAATGGTAACTGGCCACCTCATCTTCACGTTCAAATCATCCTCAACCTGCTTGGCAAGCGTGGAGATTTCCCTGGTGTAGCACAAGCGCAGCAGCGTGCTTTGTGGATAAGCATTTCACCCGATCCATGGTTGTTGCTGAATGGAAAATCATCTGAGCAACCCAACTCGCTCTCGAAGCAAGAGATTGTCAATTATAGAAAGCAGCACCTCGGCAAAAACATGAGTATCTCTTACCGCGATCCCATTAAAATGGTGAGAGGCAATGGTATTTACTTGTTCGATGATTCAGGCAGACGTTATCTGGATACGGTAAACAATGTGGCTCATGTTGGTCACGAACATCCACGTGTTGTGTTGGCAGGTCAACGACAGATGGCAGTACTCAATACAAACACGCGCTATCTGCACGAAAACATGGTGAAGTTTGTAGCTGAATTATTATCCACCATGCCGCCCGCATTGAATGTAGCCTTCATCGTCAACTCGGGCAGCGAAGCGAATGAATTGGCTCTGCGTTTAGCCAAAACGTATACCAACCAAAAGGACATGATTGTGTCAGAGGTAGGTTATCATGGCAATACAAATGGATGCGTAGAAATCAGTTCTTATAAATTTGATGGTCCCGGAGGCAAGGGTGCAGCGCCACACATTCATGTGGTTCCGATACCCGATGTGTATAGAGGTATTTACAGAGCCAATGATCCGCAAGCAGGAAGTAACTATGCAAGTCATGTGAAGCAGGCAGTGAAGAAAATTCAATCGGAGGGAAGGAAACCTGCTGCGTTTGTTTTTGAATCGGTAATCAGTTGTGGTGGACAGGTGGAATTGCCTAAGAGTTTTTTGAAGGAAGCCTATCACTATGTGCGCGAAGCCGGTGGACTTTGTATTGCCGATGAAGTGCAAACCGGATGTGGCAGGGCCGGGGATTATTTCTGGGCATTTGAAGAACATGGTGTTGTGCCTGATGTGGTCACCATTGGTAAGCCAATAGGAAATGGACATCCGCTGGCCGTTGTGGTTACCACACAGGCTGTGGCCGATAGATTTAAAAATGGAATGGAATACTTCAATACGTTTGGTGGCAACGCTGTCTCTTGTGCTGTTGGTTTAGAAGTGTTGAGAGTAATTAAAGAAGAAGGACTTCAGCAAAATGCGAAGGTGGTCGGTGAGTATTTGAAAAAGAATTTAATTACGATGATGGATCAGTTTGAAATCATCGGAGATGTGCGCGGTCCCGGTTTATTTATGGGAATTGAATTGGTGAAGAGCAGAGAAACCAGGGAGCCTGCCACAGAACAAACCGCTCACTTTGCAAACCGCATGCGCGACAAAGGAATTTTGATGAGCACCGATGGGCCCTTTAATAATGTGTTAAAAATCAAACCTCCTATCGTGTTCTCAAAAGCCAATGCTGATTTCCTTCTGGAGGCGATGGTTAACGTGTTGAAAGAAGATTTTATGAAACCGGATTAGATCGAAGCCAATAATTCCAATCGTTTAGGTAAAGTATAGTGTTGATTAGATTTTTCACTATCAACGAATAGAAATTTCGGTATACTTCTTTCGATACTCCAACGGATTATAATGCGTAAAGGCTTTGAATTGCCTGTTGAAGTTTGAAAGCGTGTTGAAGCCGCTATCATAACACACTTGTGCAACATCAATTTTTTGACTGATGAGCAGTTTACAGGAGTATCCGATCCGGATCTCGGTAAGAAAATCAGAGAATGTTTTATTCGCGTGAATTTTAAAATACCGGCTAAAGGAGGTTGTACTCATATTCGCAATAGCAGCCACTTCCTCCAGCGTTATTTTTTCACGAAAGTTTTTCATCACGTAAGCGTGCACTCGATTCATTCTGTCGGTTTCGGTTTCTTTCAATGAATTAGAGTATCCTTCGCTTGCCAGTAATTTATAGTCTGATGAATTAGCTAAGTGATTCAACAGATTTAATAAGGTTACGATGCGATCAAAGTCCTCTACTTGTAATAAGTATTGAATGATGTCGATGGCTTTTTCTGCTGTGCTGCCTTGTATCTCCATTCCCCGTTGCGCTTTCTGAAAAAGATGCTTGATCTTATACATCTCATTCTTCTGCAGAAAATCTTCACCTAAAAAGTTTTCAGGAAAGTAAATGACAATGCCTTCGGTGATCAGTGCTTTATCTCCATTAAAATATTCAAGATCACTTCGCCAGAGATGCGGTAAGTTGGGACCCGTGAAAACAAGATCACCCTTTTTGAATGGGTTTACATGATCACCGATAAACCGGGTGCCGGTTCCATTTATAACCAGGAATAGCTGATATTCGGAATGGAAGTGCCAATTAGGATCGAAGTGTGGTGCCGTCAGATATCTAACCTCGAAGGCATGATTTTCTGAAATGGGAGATTTTTGAACCGGTTTCAAGCAGACTTTTATTTAAACATTATAGCTAAGTACTTTTAATTAATGGTATTTATTTACCATCCATGAAAGCTTATTAAGCCATTTGATGTTAAAATACAGTCATTTTTTGATAAAATACAGTAAACGATTACTGAATTTTTAATAGAATTTACATCCCAAACCAGAACCCCTTATGCGATACATTACCCCTGTATTCTCTTTGCTATTGATCACTTTCATTTTTAGCTCGTGCGAAAAGTCACACAAAAACCTTCGCGATGATTCAGGAAAATTGGAGATCCTTTTTTTAGGACATAACAGCGAGCATCACAACTCAGCCCTCTACATGCCCTTGCTTGCTTCAACACTTTCAAAAGAAGGAATCAGTTTTACCTACACAGATAATCCGAACGATCTCAATACTGAAAACTTAGATAAGTATGATGGCTTGATGATCTATGCCAATCATGAACAAATTACTCCGGAGCAGGAACGTGCGCTTTTAAGTTTTGTACAAAAAGGCAGAGGATTTATTCCGGTGCATTGTGCCAGCTTCTGCTTTCAGAATTCTCCGAAGTATATCGACCTGGTTGGCGGTCAGTTCAAGAGTCATAAGACCGATACGTTTACGGCTACCATTATAAAAAAGGATCATGTTATTGTGAAAGGCTTAACTGAATTTTCAACCTGGGATGAAACCTATGTACATGATAAGGTAGCAAAAGATATTACCGTTTTGATGGAGCGTGTGGAAGACGATCATCACGAGCCATGGACATGGATAAAAGAATCCGGAAAAGGAAGAGTGTTCTATACTGCTTACGGACATGATGAGCGAACATGGAGTAATCCTGGCTTTCAACAGTTAATGATAGAAGGAATTCTTTGGGCTGTGGGTGATGAAGCAAAAGCAAAATGGGAAACATTCAGGAAAGGAATTCCAACACTTGTATATCGTGACGCAGAAGGTATTCCTAACTACGAAAAGAGAAATCCTGCTCCAAAATTTCAGGACCCATTATCACCGGAGGAATCAGCAAAATTAATTCAGGTACCTGTGGGTTTCGAATTGAAACTGTTTGCATCTGAACCGGATATCATCAATCCGATTGCGATGGAGTGGGATGAGAAAGGGAGATTGTGGGTGATTGAAACCGTTGACTACCCCAATACGGTGCGTGATGACAAAGGTGTTGGAGATGATCGCATCAAGATTTGTGAAGATACCGATGGTGATGGTAGAGCGGATAAGTTCACCGTCTTCGCTGAAAATCTAAACATCCCTACGAGCATGGTTTTCTCCAATGGAGGGATTATCGTTTCACAGGCACCACACTTTTTGTTTTTGAAAGATACGGATGGTGATGATAAAGCCGATGTGAAAAAAGTGCTCATCGATGGCTGGGGCACATTTGATACGCACGCTGGTCCGTCTAATCTAAAATACGGATATGATAATCAGATCTGGGGTGTAGTTGGATATTCTGGCTTTGAGGGGACGATAGCAGGAGAGAACAGAAAGTTTAGTCAGGGAGTCTATCGGTTTAAACCGGATGTTTCAAGCTTCGAGTTTATGACCGGCACGAGCAACAACACCTGGGGACTAGGCTTTACGGAAAACAACGATGTGTTTGCCTCAACAGCGAATAACACGCACAGTGTATTTATGGGCATTCCTAATAAAGCAACCCGTGGTGTGGAAGGAATTCAATTGGGTGGCAGCACGAAAATTGATGGGCACTATGCCATGCATTCCATTACCGATAAAGTAAGACAAGTGGATGTGTTCGGTGGCTTCACCGCGGCATCGGGGCATAATTTTTATACAGCACGAAATTATCCTAAGGAATTCTGGAACCAGGTTGCCTTTGTATGCGAGCCCACAGGACATCTTGTGCACATGGCGCGCATGGAAAAAAGTGGCGCGGGCTTCGTAGAAAAAGATGGCTGGAATTTATTTGCCGGTGCGGATGAATGGGTTGCTCCGGTAGAAGCTAAAGTAGGACCTGATGGCGCTGTGTGGGTGCTGGATTGGTATAACTTCATCATTCAACATAATCCGACACCAACGCCAGAGCGTGGTGGGTTTGCGGCTACGAATGGAAAAGGAAACGCCTATGAAAATCCGTTGCGTGATAAATCGCACGGACGTATTTGGCGAGTAATCAGCCGGGAAGCAAAAGACCATGATCCCATTGCGTTGGATAAAGAACAACCTAAAGAACTTGTTGATGCATTGAGTAATGATAATCTTTTGTGGAGAATGACTGCTCAACGATTGCTGGTAGAACGCGGCAACCTTGATGTATTGACAGCCTTGTTTGACCTGGTGAAGAATGAAAAAACAGATGACTCAGGAAATAATTATGCAGCAACGCACGCACTATGGACCATGGATGGTTTAGGAGCATTAACCAAAGATGATAAAGCGGAAGCCATCATCACGAATGCATTGAAACATCCATCTGCTAGTGTTAGAAAGGCGGCCATACAAATACTTTCAAAATCACAATGGACAGAAGAAGCCGTGACCAAATCAAATATTCTCAATGATAAAGATCCTAATACCAGACTAGCTGCCATTGTTTCTCTCGTTGAAATAGCATCATCGGAATCTTTGGGTGAAACACTCTACAAATTAAGTTTAGAAGAAAGCGTGAAAAGCGATGATTGGTTATCGAAAGCAGTATATGTAGCGGCCAATCAACATAGAAAAGGTTTTATAGATGCATTTCTTGCTGCCAATCCTGATTATGATAAAAATAAAGTGAATCAAAAAAGACCTGAAGCAGCAGACCTTGATGATCATGCATGGAAAGATATGTCGCTTCCTCAGTACATCGAACAAGCGGGTTTAAATATCGATGGTGTGATTTGGTTCCGTAAGGTGATTGATCTTCCGGCTAGCGCTGCAGGTAAGAAGGGAACTATTTCGTTAGGACCGATTGATGATTCGGATGTAACGTGGATCAATGGTGTTAAAGTTGGAGGCATTGAAAAGAAATATAACGACAAAAGAAACTATGAGATTGCCGCTGGCATATTAAAAGCCGGAAGGAATGTGATCGCGATTCGTGTAGACGACACCGGAGGTGGGGGTGGTGTTTATGGTAAGCCAGAAGAATTGTTTATTCAGGCTGGTGGAAAGAAAATGTCACTGGCAGGAAACTGGAGGTTTGAAGTGGAAAAGGAATATGGATCACGTGAAAGCTTGTTTAAAGATACTTCTATTGGCGAGGTATTTACAGATACGTATCTAAACCAGGAGGAGTCATCGGAGACTACTTCAACATCAACAGAAGGACCTGTAACCGTGATCAAGATTAAAGTCATCAAGAATGAAATGAAGTATGATTTGAAATCATTTACCGTTGAAGCAGGAAAAGCAGTAGAGATAGTTTTTGAAAATCCAGACTTTATGCAGCACAATCTTGTGATTGCTCAGATAGGCGCCTTGCAGATTGTTGGAAAGGCAGCAGACAAACTTGCGTTGGATGCAAAAGGAGCAGAGAAGAATTATATTCCTGAAATTCCTGAGGTACTATTCTCAACAAAACTGGTGAACCCGCAACAGACCGTGAAACTTACTTTTGTCGCTCCGAAAAAAGAAGGAGACTATCCATTTGTTTGCACGTTCCCAGGGCATTGGTCGCTCATGAATGGGACCATGAAAGTAGTAGCCGCTGAATCTCCTTTATAGCATGAGCTTGAATGTAAAGTTTGGTGTAAGCACCTGGTTGTGGACTTCTCCCTTCAGCACGGAGACTATTGAATTGTTTCCAAAAATAAAATCGATGGGATATGATGCCGTTGAAATTCCGGTAGAGTATCCTGAAATGATTGACGCAAAGAACGTTAAGGAGGCTCTTAAACAAAATGGACTTGATCCAATTGTATGCGGTGCTTTCGGTCCATCACGTGATCTTACCAATGAAGATCCTGCTGTTCACGAAAACTGTTTTAGTTATATTCTTCAGTGTTTTGATCTTTGTAATGAGTGGGATGCTAAATTCCTGGCAGGTCCTATGTATTCTGCAGTAGGAAAGGCAAGAATGGTTTCACCCGAGCAACGCATGGTGGAATGGGATCGGGCTGTAACCAACATTCATAAAGTAAGTAAGCTTGCACACGAAAGAGGATTGGAGATTGCCCTTGAACCATTAAACCGATTTGAGTCTGATCTGATCAACACCGCGGAAGATGTGATGCGATTGATACGTGATGTCAATCATCCTGCGGCAAAAGTTTTATTGGATGGTTTTCACATGGCCATCGAAGAGCGCAATATCGAACAGGCAATTACATCGGTAGGAGATAAGTTGATCCACATACAAGTTTCGGAAAATTACAGAGGAACACCCGGCACAGGGCAAACACCCTGGGATTCTTTTAAGAAAGGATTGACCAATATTAATTATCAAGCTGTGGTATCCATCGAAAGTTTTACACCCGAAATAAAAGAACTTGCCGGTGCCGTGTGCATCTGGAAAAACCTTGCACCCAGTCAGGATGGATTTGCACAGGATGGAATCAACTTTTTAAAGAAATTAGTAAACGATTAAGTATATGAGCAGTAAACAAATCAATATCGCTATTGTGGGATTAGGCTTTGGTGCCGAGTTTATTCCCATCTATAAGAAATACCCAGGTGTGAACCTGATCGCCATCTGCCAACGCACAAAATCGAAAGTGGATGAGATCGCAGACACATTTGCGATTGAGAAAAGGTATACAGACTACGATCTGCTATTGCAAGATCCCGACATTGATGCGGTTCATATCAACACACCCATTCCTGATCATGGTATTCAATCCATAAAAGCATTAAAGGCAGGTAAGCATGTGGCCTGCACGGTTCCCATGGCGACCAGCGTTGAAGAGTGTGAAGAAATCGTTCGTCTCACCAAAGAGAAGAACCTCATCTACATGATGATGGAAACGGTGGTATATGCCCGTGAATTTCTGTTCATGAAAGAGTTGTATGAAAAAGGAGAGCTTGGAAAAGTTCAGTTCATCAAAGCAAGTCATCAACAGGATATGGATGGATGGCCTAACTACTGGCCAGGACTTCCTCCGATGTATTATGCCACACATTGTGTTGGACCGGTGCTTGGCTTACTGAGAAAAGAAGCCGAGTATGTTTCGTGCTTTGGATCGGGCACCATCCGCGAGGAATTACAGAAGCACTATAATTCCCCCTATGCAGTTGAAACGACTCACATTAAATTGAAGGATTCAGATCTGAGTGCGCATGTGTACCGCTCGCTGTTTGACGTGGCCCGCCAGTATCGGGAAAGCTTTGAAGTATATGGATCAAAGAAAACCGTTGAGTGGCCTTTGATTGAAGGTCAACCTTTGGTGGTTCATACCGCTAAAAGACCCGAGCATAAAATCCCTGAGGAAGTTCAATGTCCCGACTATGCTAAATTATTGCCAGAACCTATTCAGCGTTTTACCACAAAAGGAGTATACGATGCCGATGAGCATCAGCATCTTTCTTTTACACAAGGAGCTGGCCATGGAGGTTCTCATCCCCATTTGGTGCATGAATTTCTTAGTGCACTCAGGGAAAACCGGCAACCTTATCCTAATGCAGCGCAGTCGGCCAACATCACCTGTGTTGGTATACTCGCGCATGAATCTGCCACGCAAGGTGGTAAGATTATGCAGCTACCAGAATTTACATTTTCAAAATAGATTTAATTGCATGATCAAATTTCTACCGATTTGATCAGTACGCGGTTTTTGATATACGGTCTTTATTCATGCGTATAAACTACTTATATTGATTGCGCTAACTGAATTTATTTATGAAAAGGATATCTATGCTCACCTTATTTTATTTGACAATAATGACTCTGGCATCCGCTCAGTCAACAGACGAAAAAACGGTAGCGGCAGCAGTGGAAACGCTTCGTAAGGCGATGATTGATGCCGATAAAAGTACTCTTGAAAGTTTAACTGCCGGGCAACTTAGCTACGGGCACTCCAGTGGAGCGATTGAAGATAAAGCCGCTTTCGTAGAAGCCATTGTCAGCGGTAAAAGTAATTTTAACAGCATTGAACTTTCTGATCAGACGATAAAATTTGCTGGTAATGCCGCTATTGTTCGTCATAAATTTAAAGCAGAACTGGTCGGTGCAGGAGGAGCGCTGAACAATGTGAATATTGGTGTTTTACAGGTATGGCAAAAGCAAAAAGGTAAGTGGAAGTTACTTGCACGACAGGCCGTTAAACTTTAGGTGAATTTGAAAGACCTTATTCTCCATCTACAATTTCTCCATAATCAATAAACAATTCTTCTCCTGATTTGATATCACGGGAGGCTTCAAAATAGTTACCATCCTCAATAGAAATTACATTAGATGTATCCGAATGATTTAAGAAAAGGGAGACATCAATTTTCTTAAATCCATAGTCAGGAACAAAGTAATTATCCTCATCAAACAGGCAGTAATTTTCAATCAGGTGTTTAACATGGAGTGGTAATGATTCAACCTCTTTTTTACTGACCTTAATCCAATTGTCATTCTTATCAGGTTTACTAAACATGGCCCTGCATCCTTTAGGAATATCTCTGATAGCAAACACGCCAATGCCTGCAATGGGTGATGGCTTAAGCATGACATAGGTGTGGATGATTAATTCTTCTAAAAGCTGCTGCTTCATAGTTCAATGGTTAACAACAATAAAGATTTGTTCACTCAAAGTAAGGGAATACTTACCTGATGCAAAACAATACAATACATGAATTCTTAATGATTAAACAATTTTATCCAAATAGATCAGAGCTGAGGTAGCGATCTCCGCGGTCGCAGGCAATGAAAACGATGACACCTTTTTTTATTTCATGGGCAATCGCTAAAGCGGCTACCAACGCGCCTCCGCTACTCATGCCACATAGAATACCTTCCTCTTTGGCTAGCTGACGCGTCTTTATCACGGCTTCTTTCTCGCTTACATCAATGATACGGTCTACGCGCTTAGGTTCATAAATCTTTGGAAGAAACTCAGGCGACCATCTTCTTATTCCGGGAATACTCGAGCCTTCTGTAGGTTGGGTTCCAACAATCTGAATGGAGGGGTTCTGTTCTTTCAAGTATCGCGACACGCCCATGATCGTACCGGTGGTGCCCATAGCAGAAATGAAATGAGTTACTTTGCCTTCGGTGTCTCTCCATATTTCAGGACCGGTAGTCTTATAATGCATCTTATAATTGTCCGGATTGGCAAATTGATTCAGAATATGATAACCTTTATTTACTGACATCTCCTCAGCCACTTCCCGAGAGTACTCAATCGTTTTAGCTGATGGTGTTAAAATAACAGTAGCCCCATACGCTTCCATTGCCAGCACACGCTCGCGGGTAGAATTATCAGGCATGATGAGTGTCATGTTCAACCCCATGATTCTGGCAATCATAGCCAATGCAATTCCAGTATTACCACTGGTTGCTTCTACCAGATGATCACCACGTTTAATTTCGTTTCGATCAAGCGCGCCCTTGATCATTCCATAAGCGGCCCGGTCCTTTACACTTCCTCCCGGATTATTGCCTTCCAGCTTAGCATAAATAGTAACCTCTTTATTATAGGGGATGTGTGTTAACTCAACCTGGGGAGTATTACCGATGATATCCTCCAATTTCATTTTGCCTCTGGTTTAATGATTACTTCATCTTTTACTTCGACCCCATTGTGCTCCATGTTAGCCTGATAATAAATCTTGGAATTAGCCGGCACACTACCGGTAAGCCAAACATTTCCTCCAATAATACTATCATGACCTATTGTAGTTTGGCCACCTAAAATGGTTGCACCGGCATACACAATAACCCGATCTTCCAGCGTAGGATGCCGCTTTTTTGTAGCATCCTTTTTATCGACACTCAACGCACCCAGGGTAACTCCCTGGTATAGTTTAACATGGTCACCTATAATGGTGGTTTCCCCAATCACTACACCCGTTCCATGATCAATGCAGAAGTGCCTTCCAATATGTGCACCGGGGTGAATGTCTATACCTGTCTTACCATGCGCATATTCGGTAATTATCCTGGGAACACTTTGTAAGCCAAGTAAGTGTAACTCATGCGCTATGCGATAGGCGGAAATGGCATAAAAACCAGGATAGGTATGAACAACCTCTTCGACACTTTTGGCGGCAGGATCACTCTCAAACATGGCCACAGCGTCTTCCAGCAGGTAATCATAGACGGACGGTATTTTGTGAAAGAACTCATCCTCCAATTGGCTTGGTTCTTCACCATTATGCACTTGACTGTGTCTGATGATTTCTTTTAGCTGCCTTCTGATTTTTGTAAGATATTGTGAGAACGATTCTTCAGTCTCAAATGTAACAGAGCACAAACTCGGAAAGAGGGCTCCCAACATAAAATCGAAAAACGAGGTCACTTCTCCATGATGCAGGCCGATTGGGAATGCCTGATGAGCGCGATAGAGGCGGTTAATAAAAGGATCCATCATTTTAGATTTTTGCCTACTGGTTAAGATGCGTATTATAGTTTTGAAAACCAAAGATTAACAAAAGCTTTAACGTTGTACCTATTAAAACTGTTTGCCCTGTCATTTATAATTTATTTAAATATAGTACAGACGTTCCCGGATGGGCAATGATGGAAAGGTGACGAAAACCGTGGTACTTGACTATACTAAGCAAGGATGGCCTTTAAGAGAATAGCATCTTCGCACTATTTTAATTTAGCCGGATCAATAACAACATGCCTGATCGACTTTCTTAAATAGGTATAGGTAATGTGGACCAACCCATTTTTAGCTTGTATAATAGCAGGGTAGGAGTATTCTCCTTTATCTCTCTCCAACGTTAAAATTGTCTTCCAATTTTTGCCATCTGTCGATGAAGCTACATTCAACATATTTCTACCTTTTGGAAATTCACCCTTGTCTTGTGTGTGGTTATAAACCAAAAGTTGTCTTCCATCTTTAAGTGTTACCGCATCGGTGCCAGCATTAGGATTGGGAAGTGACGTTGCCTGTAATTTACTCCATGATTTACCATTATCGATCGACCAACTTTGGCCGATAGTTCCTTCTTGAGTTCTGCATAGGATTTGCATTTTTCCATTTCCATAGGTTAACAGACTAGGTTGGATGGCATTGAATTCAATTCCATCATTAATTGGACCAACTACTTCCCATGTCTTTCCTAAATCTTTTGTCACCTCGAAATGAACGCGCCATTGATCTTTATCATTTACTTCCACCTCCGTGCTCGAAGGACATATGATTGTTCCATCTGTCAATTGAATCGGCTTATTCTTAACAGGACCGACCAAATCATTAATCGCCTTATTCTTACCTAATCGTTTTGGATACGACCATGTCCTTCCTTCGTCATCAGATGTCATCAGCATGCCCCACCATTCACTGGGGCTAGGGCCAAGTTTATAGAATAACATGAGCGGTCCATGAGTGGCTTTGAACAATACTGGATTCCAACACGGGTATCGAACAGAATCGTTTTCAAATCCGTTAGCCACTTGAATAGGATGGGACCACACACCTTTTTTACTCATTGATACCCAGATACCCACATCGGCATTGCGCTCATGCGTGCCACCAAACCACGCAGCCATGATTCCATCAGATAGTTCTACCATAGTAGACGCATGACATTGTGCTGTTGGTTTATTATCGAGCGAATAAATTAATTCACTGCTTATAAAACCTGGATCTCCGGGTTTGATCAAGGAAGGAATATTATATGTATGAGATTGCGCGCGTGCTGCTAATACCGATAAGGTAAGCAGAAAACAATAGTATAACTTGATCGCATTCATGAATTCGGATTGATGCATTAATAGTTCAGGACCTTTTTTTAATGAGTATACCAAGAATAAAGCCTACACTAAATATAGTTGATGTTCCGAATACAATAGTCAGGTAGGGGTGAAACTGACTCCAAAAAATGCTGGTCTCAGGAAAAAAATTGAAAATAGTCATCAGGACGATTACAATAAGCCCTGCCAATACACTGACGATCGCAACGGTAACATTTTGTATAGCGGTAAAAGCACTCAGTAAAAAAAGACCTAATACACCACCGCTGAAGACTGAAGCAAATTTCCACCAGGTGTCTAATGCACTTTTTGTATTGATCATGCCAATTCCTACCAACATACCCAACAATCCAATAGAAGCGGTTGAAACATAGAGCACCTTCATTTTCTTCCGTTCGGATATGTTGGCGTACTTTATAAAATAATCTGTGAGAATGATTGTTGCTGAGCTATTGTAACTGGTAGAAATAGTGCTCATGCCTGCCGCAAAAATAGATGCCAGTAATAGTCCGGTTACCCCAGCAGGTAATTCATGGGCTATAAAATAAGGAAAAATACGATCTGCATTTTGAAGGTTGTTGAGATCATTAGGTAACACTACAGCACCAGATTGATACAAGGCATAAAGCGATGTGCCAATCAAAAGAAAGATCAATGATACAGGAATGTAAAGCATGGCTCCCCAAAAGGCCGACCGCTGTGCCTCGCCAAGAGATTTGGATGTCATGTAGCGCTGTATATAATTCTGATCGGCACCAAAGTTTTGAAGGTTAATAAAAGTGCCATAGATCAAGACCACCCAAAAGGTTGGTTTAGATAAGTCCAATCCAAAACTTCCTAAGCTAAATTTATCATTGGACATTCCCACAGCTATGATTTCTGAAATGCCTGCAGGCATCTTAACGATAATTAAGATGAGACAAACAATAGCTCCACCAATTAATATGATGGCTTGAATAGCATCGGTCCAGATGACAGCTTGTATGCCGCCTAATATAGAATAGGCCATGACGACTACACTGGTAAAAATAATGACGTTGACGATGGACCAACCGAACATCAGGTTTGGCACCAATGCCATCAGGAAAAGGATTGTACCAATGCGCATCACCTGCGTGAGCAGGTACATCGATGACGCATAGATGCGCGCCCATGATCCAAATCGGTTTTCCAGATATGTATAGGCAGATGGACTATTTACTTTTCGATAAAGTGGAACGAAATATTTTACGGCAATGATGGCCGCAAACGGAAGCGACAAACTAAACACAAATGGATTCCAATTACTTTGATAAGCGCTTCCTGGCAAGGCGAGGTAGCTGATGGAACTTACAAACGTGGCAAAAAGTGAAAGCGAAATTGCCCAAGTCGGAATTTTATGATCACCAACGGTGAACCCTGAAGATGATTTACTCTTCTTATAGAACAATCCTCCAATGACAACCAAAGAAGCAAGATAGGTGAGGAATACAATCAAGTCTAACGTACGCATGCTGAAGAATGAATCACTATAATGTTCTAAAATAATACAAAGACACTGATACGACCACATCCCAGGAATAAATTCTGCTTATCCACTACATTTCAAAAGGATCAGATTATTCAGGAAGCTAAAAGAGAACTTTTCATGATCTTATTTTCTGTCGGGATAAACTAATCAAATTTACTCTGTTATAAATCTTGATTTCTCTTCCGTATAGGTCAATGTAAGATGATGCATTGCTCTCGTGCAGGCAATGTATAACATGCGCTTATCCACATCGGATTGATAATTGCGATCAGAAACAAACGGAACAATTACTTCGTCAAATTCCAATCCTTTTGCGAGGTGGGCCGTTGTGATGATCACACCTTCTTTGAAAGAGGTGCTTTCAGCGGTAAGAAGATAGACGTTGGGTGATTTTGTTTGATGATACGCAAAGTCTGCCTGTTCCTGAGTTTTGCATATAACGCCCATCGATGGGTGTTTGGAGTTTTTAAAATCGGCAATTAACTTTTTTATCTCATCGATTTCTTCTGCATTACTGTTAAAGCCTTTCACGACAGGCTCTTGTCCATGTCGCTCCAACGGGATAAGATCAGGATTGCGGGAGATGCGTTGCGCAAAACCGCTGATTTCAAACGTAGACCGATAACTTCTGTAAAGCTTGACGGTATCACCATGTGGGAATACCCGTTCAATGCTTTCGGATGAAGAAGCGCTGTAGGGGTTTACAGTTTGATTGACATCTCCTAGTATGGTCTTCTTGCATTTGAATAAGCGCGAAAGTACAGAATATTGAATAGGTGTGTAGTCCTGCATTTCATCCACCAACAAATGTTTTACATGATCGTAAGTCTGAGCACCTTCCAGTCGGATCTTGCAATAGATTAACGGAAATACATCGGCATATTCTAACGTGTCTCCATTCGTTATTCGAAAAAGTTCCGGTTTACCGATCCAGTGATAAAAATCCTTATATAGATCAAGTATGTTATTCGTTTTGAACATACGTGGTACGGCTTGCCAGATTTGAGTTTTTTCATTGCCGGTCAACTTACGCTGCACTTCATTTCGTACATGTTGCGATATATCCTTCACTACTTCGGGGGCACGCTTCAATAATGGTATGCGATGATAGGCTTTAAACCGCTCGAGTATAAATGGAAATGGAACGACCACTTTACCTACCCGTAATTCTGTAAATGTGAAGAAATTATTCTCTAAGTGAATGATGTATTGATTGAGTTTACTTAAAAACTCAAACGTAGATTTAAACTGAATGCGGTCGATGAACTTCGGATCGGGCTTTTCCAGCAGGGTGGAGACCTGTTGAAAGAAAGTCTGAAACTTAAATTTGTCTTCCAATACTTCGGTGGCCAACTCTTCCATCCCCATTTCAGGAATCTGTTCTTCACCAAGTTCGGGTAATACGTTGGAGATGTAATCGGCAAATACTTTGTTAGGCGAAATGATCAGTACATCCTTCGCAGCAATCTCATCCCGGAAACGGTATAACAAAAATGCAATGCGATGTAAGGCAATAGAAGTTTTACCTGAGCCCGCGACACCTTGAATGATCATGACCGGTGCGGTTTCATTTCTGATCACTGCATTCTGATCGCGCTGAATGGTGGCAACAATGTTTTTCATCTTGTCGTCACTCGACTTGCTCAACTCTTTTTGCAATAGATCATCATGAATGTGCACATCGTTTTCGATCATGAACTCCATGTGACCTTCGCGAATTTTATATTGACGTTTGCGTTCAATAGTTCCGCTGATTTTTCCGGATGGAGTTTGGTACCATGCTTCTCCTAATTCAAAATCATAGAACATGGAGGAGATGGGAGCACGCCAGTCGAAAATCAAATTAACTTTTTGTGTTTCATCCGTGAATGTATGAATGCCTATGTACACAGAATTACTTTCTTCACCGGCCGCGAAATCAATCCGACCGAAATACGGAGAAGCACTCAGCTTCATCAATTTCTTTTTCCTGGCAACTGCCGATTCGCCAGTGAATGCCATACGATTAATGGACTGCCCGGCTGCCACCATGTCCGCTTCATCCATGCCAGATTGATGTTCGTAGATGTACTCTTTATTTTGCCGGAGTTCTTCTGAGAATTGTTTGACACGATCATCGGAGCGCCTGATGGCGAATAGTAATTTCTCTTTGATCTCTTCCAGGTATTCCCGCTCTTCTTGCTCTGTTGTATTTATTATCATCTGACCGCTCTCCTCTAAATGTAAAAATACAAAGTTACGGTTCTTCGATTAATTTATTCTGATGACTTTCAATAAAACGTACGTTTTCGAATTCAAAATATACATCTGGATAATTGTAATACTCATACAGATCAGGCATTGATCTGTATATTCACTCTTCATGGCTTTCACAGGATTTGTTTTTGCCGCTGAGACGAATTGATACACAATAGTAACAAGAGCCTGCAGTAATTTGATCCGTGCGGTCCTAAAATATATCCACCAACTGATTTGAGTTTTGGATGCATAATCCTGAAGACACCATTCAATAGCGATATTGACGCAATGAATTTGTTACTAACCACATCATTCAATTTTTTAAGTGATAAGTAGTAACAAATTGAACTAACAAAAGATGGAAGTTATTTTTTCTCGACCCCTGCTTCCATCAACAGAGTCAATAACACAAACTTGATTCCATCAACACCTTTATCATTGAGCCACCATTCATCTAGCGAATGTTCATTGTTACTTTTTCCACCGGCACCGATAGTGATGGCTGGAATGCCATGAGCGATGGGGATGTTGGCGTTGGTAGACACAATCTCAAATTTAGGGTTATCAATGAAATGCTTTGAGGCTGCCCATGCACGTTGCACCAACGGTTCTTTTTCTGATGTTGTGCCCGAAGGTCGGTAACCAATGCGTTGAAGACTTATCGTTAATGCTGGACCTTTCTTTATACTTGCATTGTAATCATCCACACCTCGTTTCATTGATATCTTAAAAATGGAATCAATCTTTTTTAATTGTGACGGACTTTCAGAACGCATATCAACTTCGGCCCATGATTCGAATGGAATGGAGTTAACAGAAGTGCCACCTCCCGTGCGGCCCACATTAAAACTGGTTTTGATTCCGGTAGACGTAAAGCGTGTTGCGTCATCCGCAAAGTAATTCATTGCCTTGGCCATCGCATGATGAGGATTACCTAAACCAAACGCACCCCACGAATGTCCTCCGGGTCCATTGATCATTGCTTTATAACGCACGGAACCTAAAGCACCATTGACGATAAGATTAATCTCTGTACCATCAATTGCAATCCACGAATCAATTTTGAGCTTACTTTTCTCCATGATATACTTAACACCTTGCAGATCACCAAGGCCTTCTTCGCCAACGGTTGCTACAAAAAGCACATCGTCATTGGTTTCGATGTTCGCTTTCTCGAGCGCTTTTAATACCGTGAGCATGACAATCAAGCCACGTGTGTCATCAGAGATGCCCGGTGCATAAAGTGTATCACCTTTAAATTTAACCGTAACGTCAGTTCCCTCAGGAAAGACGGTATCGAGGTGAGCGTCTAACACCACCGTTCTGCCTCCTTTTTTTCCTTTGCGCAAGGCCAGCACATTGCCCATGGAGTCGATCCACACATTATCAGGACTAGCCGCCTCCAGCATTTTCTTAAAGTACTGCGCACGCACGGATTCTTTGAACGGTGGCGCAGGCACTTGATTAAGTTCAATGTGTTCTTTGCGGGTAATGGGCTCCAGGTTGTCGATGATCGCGAAAGCTTCGTTAACCTGTTTGTTCCTGGCTAAGACCTGAACTTGTTGGGTGTACATATCTACTTTGGCTTCTATTTTCTTTTGAGCGCTTATGCTCAGGGGTAAGAGAAAGAGAATGGGTAAAACGATGGAAAGAAGATAGCAATATTTTTTCATGGTTGCGGTATAGTCGATGGATTCGGTTTTTTTCAATAGTACGAAAAAGTGTTGAGCCTTAACACCATTTATTTATTTCAATTAATCATATTAGAATGAAGGATGCAATTTCTATTTCCATCCGTATCTTTATTCTCTTTAAAAACCATCTCTATTCATGTTAACACAGCCCGAATTATTGCGCTATAGCCGGCAGATTTTATTGCCGGACTTGAAGTTGGAAGGTCAGGAAAAAATAACCCGGGGAAAAGTTTTAGTCATTGGTGCCGGTGGACTTGGCTCTCCCGTATTGTATTATTTAACGGCAGCCGGAATAGGGACCTTGGGCATTCTGGATTTTGATACGGTATCGATCAGTAATTTGCAACGGCAAATACTTTACGGAACAAAAGATATTGATGAATCTAAGACGATCAAAGCCTGTGAACGTCTTTCTGATTTGAACCCTCACGTAAAAATTGAAATACACAATTGTGTTTTGAATTCAGAAAATGCCATGCAGATCATCGATGGGTATGATGTAGTCGTTGATGGTTCTGATAATTTACCAACTCGTTATCTGGTGAATGATGCTTGTGTGTTGTTGGGGAAGCCCCTGATCTATGGTGCCATATTCCAATTTGAAGGACAAGTGAGTGTATTTAATCAGTTGCTTGCTGATGGTACGCGTGGACCGAATTATCGAGATCTTTTTCCCGAACCACCGCCACCAGAAATGGTTCCCTCGTGCAATGAAGGGGGCGTGTTAGGAGTATTGCCTGGCATTATCGGTTCGATGCAAGCCAACGAAGCAATCAAAGTAGTGGCTGGAATAGGCAAGACATTGAGTGGCCGACTCATGATTTATGACAGTCTTGATTTTACAGTTCGATTTCTAAATATAAAACCAAATCCAACCAACCCGGTTTCAGGAACACACCCAACAATAAATAAACTGATTGATTACGAAGCGTTCTGTAATCCTATGCATGACTCAACTGAAAAAAATCTAACAGAAATTAGCCCCGTTGA
>JAYVTC010000083.1:0-3882 GCA_043774745.1 Cyclobacteriaceae bacterium
TTTTCACGATCCTCATCGTCTACAACAATGATGACTTTACCATTTTTTATTTCTTCAATCGCCTCTAAAATTGAATCAATCTTAATTTTATCACTCATGTTTATCTGTTTTCAAATGTTCAACAAAGAAAAGGGTATTCCTGTTCCTATTTAGATACTACGATACCTAGAAGTTTGGCCAACTCACGCTCAGCTTCCTTGAAACCTGTTAGGTCCTCTAATATTTCATCCAGTTTCTCCAAATCACATTCACGCTCGGCTTCTTTTATTTTTTGAAGATTACTTTCAATCATATCCTGCACATACCTGAACTTTAACCTTAGTACGTTGTTTAAAGTCATTTCGCCCAGAGTATCAGATTCTTTCGGTATGTATATATGCTTGTCATTCCAGTGAGAACTGATGTAATGACGGGAAGTGATCAACTCGGCCACTTCATTTTTTATTTCCATGGTTCCATGTGTAAGAAAGTGATTACTATCCGGAATAATCCCCTTCAATGCGCCTTCCTTAAATACTTCGAATATCTGACGATACACTGGATTTGTAAATGTAACATCATCCAACTCCTGCATGATAAAATCGCAGACCTTCTGTTCTTCGATTGTACTCTCTGCATAATTAAGTAAGATCCGGATGGTTTCCCTTTCCTGCAACTGCACCTTGGATTTCGCATCTAGTTTTGAAGGCTCAACAATTTCCTGAGTAGGTGCTGCCGGAATAATATCTTCCGGATTCTCCCTTGATTTCTCCTTATCGGTTTTCTTTCTATCCCTGACGAGAATTTTATTCAGTTCGCTCAATAATACCTGCTCATCAATCTTTAACAAACCACTAGTCTCCTGAAGATAGACTGAGCGTTTTACTGGATCAGGAATCTGCGCGATGCTGGAAATAATTTCTTTGATGGATTCCGCTTTGCGTATGGGATCTCCAGCAGCCTCTGATGCGTAAAGTCCTGCTTTAAACGAAACAAAATCCTGCGTATGATCTTTTAAAAATTTCTGAAACTCAGAGGTACCTACTTTGCGTGAATAGCTATCCGGATCTTCACCATCGGGAAACAACACCACGCGCACGTTCATGCCTCCTTTCAGAATCATGTCAATGCCTCGCAGTGCGGCTTTGATACCGGCAGAATCACCATCGAAAAGAACAGTGACATTTTCAGTAAACCTTCGAATAACTCTGATCTGACTTTCGGTAAGCGCGGTACCAGAAGATGCTACCACATTAGGAACATCTGACTGATGTAATGAGATCACATCGGTATACCCTTCTACCAGGTAGCAAACATCATGTTGGCGAATGGCATTCTTAGCGTGATACAAACCATATAAGACATCGCTCTTATGATAGATATCGGTTTCCGGTGAGTTGATGTACTTGGGCTGGTTTTTATCCTTGCCCAGCATGCGCGCACCAAAGGCAATCACTTTGCCTGAAATGTTGTGCACCGGGAATATCACCCTTCCGCGAAAGCGGTCATAGGTGCTGCCGTCATCCTTCTTAACAATGAGCCCTGTTTTTTCCAGCAACTCTTTATTATACCCTTTTGATATCGCCTCTTTGGTGAAATTCTCCCACCCTTCGAGCGCATATCCTAATTCAAATTTCTCTATGGTGCGATCATTGAATCCGCGTTCTCTAAAATAGCTGAGTCCGATGCTGATTCCTTCTTCGCTGCCGGTAAGTTGCTTGCGATAATATTCTTTCGCAAAGTTCATGAGGATGTAAAGTCCTTCACGTTCACTTTGCTCAGCCTTGCCCTCTTCGGTCTGGCGTTCCTCCTTTATTTCTACACCATACTTCTTGGCCAGGTAGCGGAGCGCTTCGGTGTAGCCCATTTTCTCATGCTCCATCACAAACGTGATCGCATCACCACCCTTGCCGCTACTGAAATCTTTAAAAATGCCCTTGGCGGGAACAACGAAAAACGAAGGCGTCTTTTCGTTGGCAAAAGGACTTAAGGCTTTATAGTTGCTGCCCGACTTTTTAAGCGTCAAGAAATCGCTGATGACATCAATAATGTCAATGCGGTTTCGGATTTCTTCTATGGTATCGCGGGAGATCAACAGGTATTTCGTTCTGAACCCGTAAAGATACTTTAGTTAACCGTAATTACGGGGTAAAAAAGGAGGATTTAACTGGGTTTGGAAACCACTTTCGTTTCGTGCAAACCACATTCTTTGGCAGTTCCTTCCCACCACCATCGGCCTGCACGGAGATCTTCGCCTTGAGCAATGGCACGCGTACATGGGGCACAACCAATACTTGGAAAACCCTTCTTGTGCAGTGTATTTACCGGAACTTTGTGAAGATCAATGTACTGACGCATGTCTTCATCCGACCAATCGAATAATGGATTGTATTTGATAAGGTTGTATTCCGGACTCCATTCCACTTTTTGCATCAACTGACGGTTGGCCGATTGCGATTTCCGCAAACCAGTAATCCAAATGTCAGCACCAGCAAGGGTCCGATTCAACGGATGTATTTTGCGAATTGCGCAACATTCTTTTCTGTTCTCTACCGAATTATAGAACCCGTTGATTCCATTGTCTTTAACATACTTTTCAACCTCCTTTGCATCAGGAAAAAGGACATCAATATCAATCTTATAATTGGCACGGGTTAAATCAATCAGATCATACGTCTCCTGGAAAAGGCGGCCAGTATCCAACGTAAAAACCCCGATGTTTAATTGTTGACTGGCAATCAATTGGGTAATTACCTGGTCCTCTTCACCAAGCGAAGATGCAAACTTTGCCTTATGGAAGTTCTCAGCGACCCAGCGTAGTCCATCAAGGGCGGACAAGGGGTCTAAATGATGACGTATTTGCTCTACTAACATGGCTACAAATATAAGGATATTGGTTTGTTATCTAGTAAACAGGTAGACATACCATTTTCGGAAGAAATTATTTAAAATGACTTCAAACAACCGCGTAATTTGTGCTGCTTTGCAACCATGAGTATTACGAAAGAAGATATTTTAAAAGCCCTGGGAACCGTTCATGATCCTGATTTGAAAAAGGATCTGGTTACCCTCAATATGGTGCGCGACATTGTGGTGAGTGATAAGAAAGTAAGTTTTACCGTAGTTTTAACAACTCCTGCCTGTCCATTAAAAGAGAAAATCAGAAGAGATTGTGAAGAAGCAGTTGAAAAAGTGGTGGATGAGGATTTCAGCATCGACATTAAAATGACTTCTTCGGTTACGAGTTTGCGCGACAACGCCCCACTTTTGCCCGGAGTAAAAAATATTATCGCTATTGCTTCTGGTAAAGGTGGAGTAGGAAAATCTACCGTGACAACGAACCTCGCGGTGGCACTTGCTCAAGCCGGTGCAAAAGTGGGATTGATTGATGCCGATATTTTTGGGCCTTCCATTCCCGTTATGTTTAACTGCGAGCGCGAGCAACCCGAAGTAAAAGTCGTGGATGGAAAAAACTATATCATTCCGCTTGAGCATTATGGAGTAAAACTGATGTCCATAGGCTTCCTGGCTCCTGCCGACAGTGCAGTAATCTGGAGAGGGCCGATGGCCAGTGCCGCCTTGAAACAATTCATCA
Organism: Cyclobacteriaceae bacterium; assembly: GCA_043774745.1. Taxonomy (GTDB): domain Bacteria; phylum Bacteroidota; class Bacteroidia; order Cytophagales; family Cyclobacteriaceae; genus ELB16-189. Next base: position 3,575 of record JAYVTC010000083.1, read on the forward strand.
GCGACACCGTGTGGGGCGATCTTGATTATCTTCTAATAGACTTGCCGCCCGGAACCAGCGATATCCACCTTACCTTAGTGCAAACAGTGCCTGTAACCGGAGCGGTGATTGTAACCACTCCACAGAAAGTGGCGCTTGCCGATGCCAATAAAGGACTTGCTATGTTCAAGCAACCTCAAATCAATGTGCCCGTATTGGGTGTCATTGAAAACATGGCCTACTTCACTCCCGAAGAACTGCCAGACAATAAGTACTACATTTTCGGAAAAGACGGAGGTAAAAATCTGGCAGACAAACACAATGTTCCC
>JAYVTC010000084.1:0-12414 GCA_043774745.1 Cyclobacteriaceae bacterium
CAACTGGTGAAGCAGCCTTATGTCTATCGTTTCGATGTGGTTTCTATTTTTCGAAAAGTAATCCATTCCAACTTACTCCCCAACTTTTAATACTGACCCTCAATCAGTTCAGCAACAATACCCTCACGGTTTGAATAGTATTATTGCTTCTCATTTGAACCAGATAAACTCCAGAAGGTAGTTTATTGGAATTACTTTCTCCTGACCATTCGATTTTCTGATAACCAGACTCCAGCTCACCAGTAAAAATATTGGCTAACGTAATTCCTGTCAGTGATTTTAAATCCAGTTGAACAGGAAACTTCTTTTGCCAATCAGGCAGAAACATATGAATACTGATGGGGCCACTTGCTGGATTGGGTGATACTTCAATAATTTTTGCGTCCCCGTTTCCAATCTCCTTAGTTACATAATTTTCTGAACCGTAAATAACTTTGAAATTTACAGGCGGAGTAAAACTGTATGAAGTATGCTGCTTCATATCAATCCAAACAGCAGACTGCTCATCGAATAAAATCAGATTGATATTATTATTTCCCAGGTAACTATTATTCCAGGTAATCATGGCCGGCTTTTCAGTCTCAGATGCTTCAACGTTAAAATTCCATGTATGACTATCTGAGGTTGGGATTACATCCTTAGAGTAGTTGAAGTGATTCAGTTTTTTAGTGTGATTCAAATCCAGAAATTCATCAAAGTGAGGCATTGAAAATCCATCATAAATATCAAAGCCTTCTGAGGCATTTAGTCGCATACCCAATCCACCAGTTACATTTGAGATGTCTCCCTGGTTTATTGTAAAATCAATTTCCCAGTCGGTTTGGTCAATTGAATTTTCGAGCGTGCGTTGTGGGGCCTCTATACGACTTCCTGTATTTTTCTTCACAGGATAAACGAGTTGCATGTCTATAGCTACATTGATGAAACCACCCTCCATCACGTTAAGGGTGGTTTTGTTTTCAAAGTTTTTAATGCTGCCATTATAGCTACGGAATGATATAGGCAGACCAGGGTTAGCTGTTACAAGATCACTCCAAAGCAGGTTGAAATTATATGGGTTACCAATTTGATTCCACCCAGCTTTTAGTGATAAAGTAAAAGTAGGCTGAACATCAACAGTTTTTCCAGTGCCAGTAGTAATGAGTTTAACGGGATTGTCTTTTACCAATAGCCAATAACCAATACCCGGTTGCAGTGTGCTACTTGTTAATAATTCCTTATTGATGTTGGTGGCATTATCATAATGTGAAATTCTCCACTTGGTTTTATCGTACAATGGCAGTTCATCAAAGACATCAGCCACCTTAGGCTTATCCAGATCTAATGGTACAGAGATAATACGGTAGTTGGAGATATTGTTGCCGAATGAATTATAAGGAATGGTGAGGCCAGTGCCGGGAATGCGAACCTTCACAAGAAATGAAGGACTGGTATAAACGAGACCCTTTTCATTCGTTACCTTCAGATCATATTCAACACCCAATTCTCCGATTAATAAAGAGGGTACAGTAAACTCATAATTATTGCCCGACTTTAGTAACGAAGTATTTATCTCCGTACCAGAGCTAGGTGATTTAACTCTTACGAAAGCACTTAAAATTTTTGTTTCAGGATCATCCACTTGAACTGAGATAAGAAGATCTGAACCCTGTATTACTTCTGTGGGTGTATTATTCATAACCAACACTGGAGGCGTGGTGTCGTCAGGAATAACTTGTAGTACGGTAAAGTCTAAAACACTGCACACAGTCACACCGTTTACAGTCACACAAATCTTCCCTGAATTAGCTCCAGCTGGCACTCTGGTGAGTATAGAGGTTGTGCTGGCGGCATCTACATTTGCAATAGTGCCATTGAAGGTAACGATGTTATCCAGCTCATCAGAATCAAAATTTAGTCCAGTGATATTTACACTCGCATCAACAAGACCACTGGATGGACTGAAGTTGGTGATCTGTGGTGATGGCATTACAATAAAGTTGTTAGCACTGGTAATGGTAACGCCACTTACTGTAATCGTAATCTTTCCGAAAATTGAACCGACAGGAACAATGGCGGTTATGGTGGTTGAAGTAGATCCAGTAACTACAGCAGTTACTTCGTTAAATTTAACAACATTGTCAGAAGCCGTAGTACTAAAATTAGTACCTGTAATAATTACAATAGCTCCAGGGGCACCACTCACAGGACTGAAGTCGGTAATTGTCGGTGTAGGCATCACCATGAAGTCTGAGGAACTTGTTACGGTAATCCCATTTAATGTTAAGGAAATCTTTCCTGTAGATGCTCCTGATGGCACTGTAGTGGTAATGTTTGTGGACGTTGAACCTGTCACTGTGGTAGGGGTACCATTAAACATGACTAGATTATTTGCAGGTGTAGTATTAAAGTTTGTTCCGGTAATAATAACATTAGCACTTACTGCACCGCTTGTGGGCGTGAATGTGGTAATTTTTGGTGTTGGTAGCACGGTAAAGTTTGATGAACTGGTGATTGTTACACCACTTACGGTAATAAAAATTGGTCCTGTTATAGCACCAGCCGGAATGGTGGCAGTAATGCTTGTTGATGTTGATTCAGTAACATTAGCGATAATGCCATTAAAAGAAATGGTGTTGTTCGAAGAGGTTGTGTTAAAGTTAGCTCCTGAAATGGTTACGGTTGCCCCCTCGGCTCCACTCGAAGGACTAAAGCTTGCTATTGTTGGTGAGGGTAATACAGTAAAGTTTGTAGTGCTGGTGACGGTAACGCCACTAATAGTTAATGTGATTTTACCTGTAGTAGCACCTGCAGGTACAGTAGTTGTAATGCTTGTGGCTGAAGATACAGAAATTATAGCCGGTGTATTATTAAATTTAAGGATGTGATCAGTAGGTGTTGTGCTAAAGTTCGTTCCGGTTACGATAACCGTTGCTCCTATGGCACCACCGTCTGGTGTAAAGACAGAAATTGTTGGTGAACCTTGTACATTAAAGTTTGATGCACTGTTAATCGTAATGCCACTTACTGTTATGGCAATTGGTCCCGTAGTCGCACCGGACGGAACTGTAGTTGTGATACTAGTAGATGATGATGCAGTTACGATTGCCGAAATACCGTTGAAGGTTACAAAGTTGTTAGCTGGTGTTGTGCTGAAGTTTGTTCCTGCGATTGTAACGGGTGCCCCTACAGCGCCATTTGCTGGAGTAAATCCAGTAAAGGTGGGGGTAGGTGCTACCGTGAAGTTATTCGTGCTGAAAATGGTGATGCCGTTAAGCGTTAAGGAAATCTTACCGGTAGTTGCACCGATCGGCACCGTGCTCGTGATACTTGTGGCTGCGGAGGCCGTTACAGTAGCAGCTACGCCATTGAAGGTTAAAATATTATCATCAGGTATAGTACTAAAATTTGAGCCGCTGATAATTACGGTTGCACCAACAGCGCCATTTCCTGGACTAAAGCTAGCAATTGAAGGGGTAGGTGAAACATTGAAACTAGATCCGGTGGTAATTGTAATTCCATTTACAGTTACAGATATGGCACCAGAGGTAGCCCCTGCAGGAACACTGGTAGCAATACTCGATGTAGTTGATGTGCTTACGGAAGCTAATGTGCCATTAAATGAAACAGAAGGAGTCGTATCAAAGCGTGTTCCGGTGATTGTTACAGCTGTGCCCACAGCACCGCTTGTAGGATTAAAGCCAGTCACTGTAGGCGAAAACAATACCGTAAAGTTGGTTGCGCTGGAGATGGTTACTCCACTTACCGTTATTGAAATCTTACCAGTTGTTGCCCCGGCAGGTACGCTCGCAGTAATGCTGTTGAGTGTGGATGCCGTTACGGTTGCAGGCATATTATTGAATTTCACAACGTTATTAGCTGGCACTGCGCTAAAGTTTGTTCCTGAAATAATGACAGTTGCACTGACCGCGCCACTGGATGGACTGAAGCCCGTAATAGTTGGTGTAGCCAATACCGTAAAGTTGGTTGAGCTTACAATGGTTACTCCACTAACTGTTACTGAAATCTTACCCGTAGTGCCTCCAATAGGTACAGTAGTCGTAATGCTGGTATTCGTGGATGAAGTTACTACTGCGGTTGTATTATTAAATTTTACAATGTGATCAGTTGGATCTGTGCTGAAGTTCGTGCCAGTAATTATTACGGTTGCACCAACTGCTCCGCTAGACGGACTGAAGCCCGTGATGGTTGGTGAAGGTAAAATAGTGAAATTAGTTGAACTTGTTCCGGTTGCACCATTGACGGTGACTGAAATTGGGCCAGTTGATGTGCCTGAAGGAATTACAGCAGTTATACTCGTGGCAGTGGATGCTGTGACCGTAGCAACAATACCATTAAAAAATTCCACATCATTATTAGCCATGGTTGTGCTGAAGTTCGTGCCGGTTATTACAATGGAGGCACCTACCGCACCACTGCCAGGACTGAAACTAGTAATAGTTGGTGTCGGAACTATAAAGTTCGCTGAACTAGTCCCAGTAATTCCATTGACCATCACAGATATTGGTCCTGAAGTAGCACCGAAAGGAACTGAAGTGGTGATGCTCGTAGTAGTGGATGCTGTTACCACGGCTGTTGTACCATTAAAGTCCACGGTGTTCAATGATGGCGTATTACTAAAATTGCTACCTGTAATTGTTACACTCACACCTAATCCACCAGTATTAGGACTAAATCCGGTTATTGAAGGGGTTCCAAAAACGGTAAAGTTGGTAGAACTTAAAACGGTTACTCCACTTAAGGAAACAGAAATAGGTCCTGAACCAGCACCTGAAGGAACGCTAGTAGTGATACTAGTAGTGGTATATGAGCCAACTACAGCGTTCGTGCCATTGAATGCAACAGTAGGTAGTGATATAAAGTTTGTGCCTGTAATGATTACGGTTGTTCCAACTCCGGCAGAAGTAGGATTAAAACTGGATATCGTTGGTGAGGGTAGTATTGAAAAGTTACCTGAACTGAGAACCGTTACGCTACTAACCGTGACGGAGATTTTTCCGTTTGTAGCACCTGCGGGTACAATTGCCGTAATGCTCGTTGTGGTGGAAGCAGTAATAAGCGCAGTGGTGTTGTTGAATTTCACAACATGATCAGTTGGTGTAGTGCTGAAGTTTGTTCCTGAGATAATCACAGTTGCTCCCACAGCTCCGCTGGTCGGACTAAAACTTGTAATCGTAGGCGTAGGGAGCACGTTGAAGTTAGATCCGCTGGTAATGGTCACCCCACTCGTAGTAACAGTGATAGGTCCGTCATTAGCGCCAACAGGTACTAAAGTTGTAATGCTGGTAGCGATCGAGGATGTTACTGATGCGATTACTCCATTAAATCTTACGGTAGGTGTAGGTGATGTACTGAAGTTTGTTCCTGATATAGTAACCGTTGCTCCAATGGCACCACTGTTTGGAGTAAAGCTAGTAATAATGGGTGTAGCCAATACTGTGAAATTAGCAGCACTCAAAATCGTGATGCCACTTGTTGTTACAGAAATCTTTCCGGTAGAAGTGCCTGAAGGAACAATCACAGTTATACTGGAAGCAGTTGACGCAGTTACGGTTGCAGAAACGCCATTGAATAATACGACAGGAGACGCACTGAAATTATTTCCGTTAATCGTAATGGTGGCCCCCGTTGCACCACTGGTTGGAGTAAAGCTGGATATGCTTGGTGGTGGCAGTACTGAAAAGTTGGATCCGCTACTAATAGTGATTCCATTGACAGTTATCGATATCGATCCGGAGCTAGCTCCGATAGGAACACTGGTGGCAATACTCAATGTGGTAGAAGAGGACACAGTAGCCGGTGTACCATTAAATGACACCACGGGAGTGGTTAGAAAGTTTGTTCCTGAAATATTTACGGGTGTGCCCACAGCACCACTTAAAGGATCAAAATCAATAATGGTTGGAGTATCAAGTACCGTAAAGTTTGAACCACTGGTTATGGTTAGGCCATTTACTGTTATGGAAATCGGACCAGTTAACGCATTCACAGGGACCGTTGCATTTATGCTTGTAGTTGTAGATGAATTTACTATAGCGGATATTCCATTAAATGAGACTAAAGGTGTTGTATTAAAGTTCGTTCCTGTTATTGTAACTATGGCACCCTCAGAACCACTGAATGGACTGAATCCTGTAATTGTCGGGGTTGATAGAACAACAAAGTTATTTGTACTTTGAACAGTGACACCACTCACCGTTACCGAAATTTTTCCCGAAGTAGCCCCAGTGGGAACAGTGGTAGTAATGCTGTTGGTAGTCGAAGCAGTGACAACAGCAGTTGTATTATTGAATTTTACCCCATGATCGCCAGGTGTTGTACTGAAATTACTACCGGATATGATAACGATAGCGCCTACAGCCCCACTTGCCGGACTGAAACCAGAAATCGAAGGTGAAGGCAGTACAGTGAAAGCTGATAGACTATTAACAGTTACTCCGCTGGTTGTAACAGAGATCGTTCCGGAAGATGCACCGGAGGGAACTGATGTTGTTATACTGGTTGAAGTGGATGAAGTTACGACAGCTGCCGTTCCATTAAACGACACAATAGGTGAAGGACTAAAGTTAGCCCCACTGATCGTTACAACAGCACCAGCGGCACCTTCTGAAGGCGTTAAAGCGGAAATGGTTGGTGTTAGCAATACATTGAAGGGTGATCCGCTTGAAACGGTAAGTCCATTTAGTGTCAACGAAATAGTACCTGTGGATGCTCCAGCAGGTACTGAGGTTGTAATACTGGTAGAAGTTGAGGCCGTTACAACAGCAGCGACTCCATTAAATTCAACCACATTGTTGGATGGTGTTGTACTAAAATTATTTCCTGAGATTATTATTGTTGCCCCCACCGCACCACTGGCTGGATTGAATCCTGATATAGATGGAGTAGGCAATACTGTAAAGTCATTGACGCTGGTAACGGTCACACCGCTTACCGTGACAGAAATTTTTCCTGAGGTGGCGCCAGCCGGAACGGTGGTGGTAATGCTGTTGGAAGTAGAAGCCGTTATGACAGCGGTTGTATTATTAAATTTTACAACATGATCACCCGGTGTGTTAGTGAAGTTTGCTCCTGAAATAGTAACCGTGGAACCAACCGCTCCACCGAGAGGATTAAAACTGATTATGGATGGTGTAGGCAATACTATGAAGTTGGATGAACTTGTAATCGTTACACCACTTGTTATTACAGAGATAGGACCATCCAAAGCGCCCGCAGGAACGACTGTGGTGATACTTGTAGTAGTTGAAGATGTTACGCTTGCAACAACACCGTTAAATGATAAAGAAGGAGAACTATTAAAGTTTGTTCCTGAGATAATAACGGTTGCTCCGACTGCACCACTTACCGGACTAAAACCTGTTATGGTAGGTGTTGCCAAAACGGTAAAATTTGAAGAGATTGAAACGGTTACGCCACTTACTGTTACGGATATTAATCCGGATGTTGCTCCGGCAGGAACAGTGGTGGTGATGCTTGTAGCCGTTGAAGAAGAAACGGTAGCAAGTGTTCCATTGAAACTGACAATATTTTCTGTGGGCGTTGTGCTAAAGTTGGTACCCGTGATGGTTATGGTTGTTCCTTCAGCACCGCTATTAGGTGTAAAGCTTGAGATGGTAGGTGAGGCCACCACCATAAAGTTGGTTGGGGCACTGGTTATCGTGATGCCACTTGTGGTTACTGAGATTAGTCCGGATGCCGCACCAGAAGGCACCGAAGTTGTTATGCTGGTAGCATTTGATGATGTAACGGTTGCATTGATGCCATTAAAAGCTACTGTTGGTGAAGGACTAAAGTTTGTTCCGGTTATAATTACAACTGCGCCAGGCGCTCCACTTCCTGGACTAAATCCGGTTATGGTTGGAGTGGGCAGAACTGTAAATGATGGGCCAGTAATAGTGACACCATTTAATGTTACTGTCACTAGTCCCGTAGTAGCACCTGCAGGCACTGATGTAGTCAATTTTTTACCACTTGGATTTGAAATGGTAACTACTGCATCAGTTCCATTAAAGCGAACGATATTATCTGAGAGGGTTGTGCTGAAATTGTTTCCGTTTATAATAATAGTTGCGCCTGCCGCACCACTCGTTGGGTTGAGACTTGTAATTATTGGAGTTGGCAATAAAGTAAAACCAGTCTTGGTAGCTATCCCCCCTGAAGTAGTTACCGACACACTTCCAGAAGCTCCACCGGCTACAACAGCAGAGATCTGAGTTGGCGAGTCCACAGTAAAAGAAGTGGCTGCAGTTCCTCCGAAGCTCACTGCAGTAGCTCCTGAAAAGTTCGTTCCTGTAATGATCACCGTAGCTCCACTGGCAGCACTGGTGGGCGCGAAAGATGTAATGCTTGGAGCGGGAATAAAAGTAAATCCGGCAAACAAGCCGGTTCCCCCCGGAGTAGTTACAGACACATTTCCAGAAGTTCCGCTGGCCACTACAGCCGAGATCTGAGTTGGCGAGTTCACGGTAAACGAAGTGGCTGCAGTTCCTCCGAAGCTCACCGCAGTAGCTCCTGAAAAGTTCGTTCCTGTAATGATCACCGTAGCTCCACTGGCAGCACTGGTGGGCGCGAAAGATGTAGTGGTTGGAGCAGGAATAAAAATAAATCCGGCAAACAAGCCGGTTCCCCCCGGAGTAGTTACCGACACATTTCCAGAAGTTCCATTGGCTACAACAGCAGAGATCTGAGTTGGCGAGTCCACAGTAAACGAAGCGGCAGCGGTTCCTCCGAAGTTTACAATAGTAGCACCTGTAAAGTCAGTTCCTGTAACGATCACCGTAGCTCCACTGGCAGCACTGGTGGGCGCGAAAGATGTAATGGTTGGAGCAGGAATAAAAATAAATCCGGCAAACAAGCCGGTTCCCCCCGGAGTAGTTACCGACACATTTCCAGAAGTTCCACTGGCCACTACAGCCGAGATCTGAGTTTGCGAGTCCACAGTAAACGAAGCGGCAGCAGTTCCTCCGAAGCTTACATCAGTAGCACCTGTAAAGTCAGTTCCTGTAATCGTCACAGTGGCTCCGCTCGCAGCACTGTTTGGGGTGAAAAATGTGATGGCTGGAACCTGTGCTAATATTGTAAATGGAAAAAATACAACCGCTAAGAATAATAAAAATTTCATCTTCAATTAAATACTAGAATTAAAAATCAATTAGGTAATGGAGCATCCGGCAAGTCATTACTTCCCGAGTCTCCTCCTACCAGTACAACCAGTAGAATACCTACCCCAACAGGGATGGCATAGTAGCCTAATGGAACTTTTCTTTTTACAGAAAACCGGTGTTCGATTGAGTTTTCACCGCTAGTTATGCGCATGGCATATCCATTTCCTGGCTTAAAATCTTTTGGTATATTCCAGGTAAAAGAACCCGAGTTTTTGGTTTGTAAAAGATCTTGTTCTTCCAAGCCAGGTTTAATCAATTGAATAATCACATCATCGCTTGCCGCACCTCCCTGCCATTGTATCGTATTCTTTTTTCCTCTGATAAAGACATTATTTGTAGGACTTATTATTTTCCATCCTATAAAGTTTTCCCCTTTGAACTTAAAGGAAATCCCTTCGAAATCATTGGCAATCACTTCACCAGCCTTCCAGATTATTCTTTTGTTGGGACCAGGAAAAACGGTTCCAACGTCTCCGGTAACATTGGTTAATGGAAGTATGTAATTATCGAGTGAAGAGAAGATACTTACAATAACCTTGCTGCCCTGGTCAATACTTACCAGGTCATAAACAATAATGATCTTGTCTTCGTCTTTTTGGGTTCGGATATTTTCAAAAGTCTGCCCGAATGCAGTGCTAACACAGCATATCCCGATGATCACCAACAATTTTAACATAACTCGCTTCTGTGATTAAATTTATAGACTGAAATTGACCCCGAAATTACATCTTAGCGCCCTGTTTTACAAAGAATTAAAGTGTTAACCGGGGTCGGTTTTGGGCTTAAAAATTTATGCAATTGAACTTTCTTCTTTTTTGAAGTATGCAACGGCATTTTTAAAGTTTCTTTTTGCTTGATTACTAAGCCCGTAATGAAGTTTCCAGTGTATACCGCCAATAGCCATTACATAACCTTTCTGTGGGTCATCAAAAAGTTCCCCAGCAAGCCATAAAACGGTTTCCGGATTGAGCTGGTGCGTGGTAAATGCCGAGGTAGGCGCAGGTAGGCATGTATAAAAGGAAAATCCTTTTTCCAGTTGCTGATGTGAGGCATCTATAAAAATTACTTTTTCATACTTACTGACCAATTCAGCATCCTCGATTTGAAGTTGATAACGGTATTCGAAATCATACAAATTTCCTAAGGCTGAAAATTCGTCCAGGAATTTCCAGCCCAATGCATCATCGGCCCTTCCATAGTTTCCGATGCCGATCCTACGTTCGCACCAAGCAAACCGCTTTCGCGGAAAGCGTCAATCTCATCTTCTAATCGTTTTACAATCCACCGATATTCACCGCGCAGGTAAATGATTCCGTACGATGCGCCAACTGTAAATCCGGCAATCGCCATTCCTTCCAATACTGAGCCAGGCTGATTGTTTAATAAAACACGATCTTTAAATGTGCCTGGCTCACCTTCATCGGCATTGCATACGATAAACTTCGGAGTGTCTTTATACGAGCGACACGTATCCCACTTTTTCCAGGTGGGAAAAAATGCGCCACCACGACCAGCCAGCTCTGAAATCCGGAGTTGTTCAATCACGCGATCGGCATCTAACGATTTCAGTTTGTTGATTGCTTCACCGCGATTGTATGTAGCAAAGAAGATCGTACGATCATTGGCAGGTGTGTATCGGATATTATCGGAAGGAGCATCGCAAATATCTTCTGCCTTCAAGCCTTGCTTCAGTTTGTTAATGATCTCTTTGACTTTGAGTGCATTCAGATTCGTGAAGGGATAAAAGTCAATCAACGCAGCAGGCTCCTGATCACTCAGGCCGATGCAAGGTGTGGCATATAATCCAAACATCCCTGTCGGATCAGTCGAGCCGATGTGCGCACCGGTTTCGCGTTCAAAAGTTTCTTTAATTCGTTCATATCGTTTCAATTCAGAAATGATGCTGTTGTTGAGGTAGATGGTATGTTTTCCGGCCGGTTGCCGATGAAAGAAATGGTAAAACGAGGCAACACCTTCCGCTTCAATTTCTGAGAGCTGATGCTTCGATGCCAGCTTCTGAATAGATTCTTTCGAGATGTATTGTTCGTTGAGTTGGAGTTGCCAGAGTTCTGACAGGAGTGCGGATCGCGCAGGCTCAACCGTAAATTTTTTCACTGAGGATTTTGAGCTCATAAACGGTCGTATTTATAGACCAAAAGGTGAGCTATTAATTCCTAACTATATATGATATAAATCATTGCAAACGTTGTCGTTTGATAATTTATATTAAAGAAATTTCTTGGAAGCTATTTTGAGTTTTGGGGCTTGAAAGACTACGCACTATTGAGGCATACTTTGTCGTATTAAATTCAACACCGCCATAGAAGCAAGACGAATATTAATCGTGCGGTCTTTCGATAGCTGAAGTTTTTTGGTTACCGTATGATTTTTATCAGAGTATGCAATCCAAACTGTGCCCACGGGTTTATCAGGTGTTGCGCCCCCCGGTCCGGCAATGCCGCTGGTAGCCACGCCTATATCGGTATTGAATTTTGCGCGCACAATATTGGCCATTTCAATGATCGTGGGTTCACTTACGGCTCCATATTTTTCGAGTGTCTCTGGTTTCACACCGAGTTGGCGCATTTTGATTTCGTAGGCGTATGGAATCATTGCACCCAGAAAATAATCAGAGCTACCGGGAACACTTGTGATCAGGTGCGAAAGAAATCCACCGGTGCAACTTTCTGCAATGGAGAGTGTTAATTTCTTTTCGCGCAGCGTATTTCCAATCACGACTTCGATGGGTGTTTCTCCGTAGCCATAGATGTATTCTCCAGCACGCTCTTTTAGTTTATCAACCAATACATTGGTTACTTTTTCCAATTCACTGATTGAATTACCAAAACTGGTGAGTCTGAGTTTCACTTCACCCAGACTAGGAAGATAAGCGAGTTTTATATGAGCTGGTAATGCTTTTTCCCAATCAGCAATTTTTTCGGCAAGGAAAGATTCACCTACTCCAATGGTGCGGATTACTTTATGATGAATAACGGGCAGTTGATATTTTTTTGCAAGGCGTGGCAACACTTGCTCGGTCATCATCTTCTTCATCTCGTGTGGCACACCGGGCATCGACATAAATACTTTTTCGCCTTGGTTGAACCACATGCCTGGAGCAGTGCCCACAGGATTCGTTATCTTTTCACAAGCTGTTGGTAATGCAGCTTGCTGTCGGTTCAGCTCGGTGAGTTCTCTGCCTCTGCTTTTGAAAAACTCGGTTACTTCAGCAAGTGCTTCTTCGTTG
>JAYVTC010000085.1:0-2169 GCA_043774745.1 Cyclobacteriaceae bacterium
CATTTACCTTGCAGGTGCCCAGCAATGAATATAACATGGCTGCTCTGCGCGCACCGTTGTGTGAGCCGGCAAACAAGTAATTCTTTCTGCCAATGGCCACTGGCCGAATGGCATTTTCCACCAGGTTATTATCGATTTCCAAACGGCCATCGGTTGTGTAAACCATGAGTTTGTCCCAACGCTGTAAGCTATAATGCAAGGCCTTGCCAATGGTGCTCTTTGGCAACACAACTTTGTAATTCTCCAGCATCCATTCTTTCAGGTGAATCAGTATAGGCACAGACTGTGCTTGCCGAAGCTCAACAATTTCAATAGCCGATAAGGCTTCCGATTTTACATGGCGTTCTATAGCATACAGCTTTTGTATCTGGGTCAATACATATTCGGCACGTGCGAGGTCATTGTCTTTCGCTTCATCAAATTTTCTGCGCGCATGTGCCATACATCCCAAGAGAGTTACGCCTGGCGTATTGCCAAAATCTTCATACACAGCATAGCCATCGGTCTGTAAATACCCTTTAAAATTTTTCAAACATTCTTGTGGTCCTTCCCGTCCGCGACCTTCGCGATAATCAAACATCACCAAGCGTTTGGTGGGCGAGCGGTACACCCAATGATAGCCCCTATGGGTAGTGCCCTTTTTATTTTTATCCAATACTTTGATAGGTGTTTCATCTACTTGAAGATAATCTTCGCCTAGGACTTCTTTTTGCAACACTTCATATAAAGGATCAAGCAACACACAGGTAGCGCTGATCCAATCGGTAAGGGTGGAAGAAGGTAGCTTGATGCCTTCGCGCTCAAAACGTTGCACCTGCCGGTGGATGGGAAGGTGATCGGTATATTTATCTATGACGATCTGTGCCAATAATCCTGGTCCTGCAATACCTTTATCAATAGGCCGCGAGGGAAGTGCTGCGATGACCACACCTTCACCATGGGGATTGGCATATTTAGGGCGAATGTATTGCTTCACAAACAACTTACCGGGGATACGCTCAAGCTCTTCGGTGATTTCTTCACCAATCTTTTTCATCCCACTTACATCTTCTGTTGGTTCGATGATGATTTTTTCACGCGGCAAATCAGCCGGTAGTTTCATGCGGCCTGTTGATACCTTCTCTGTTGTTTCGTTTTTCTTGGTGCGGGTGTAGGTAATGGATTCTGAAGATACTACCGATGGCTCAACGGATGCAACAGATAATTCTAATGTAAATTGTTCCGCGGGTATGGCGGGGACAAAACGTTCATGTCTGGAACCAAATACTAAACGCTTGAGCTGATCTAATTCATGCTGTATGTTCATGAGTTGAACTACAAGTTCTTCACGTGATAGATTTTGGTAAAGCGCTGCGTTCACATCACAAAAATAAAACAGAGTATTGATTTACATAATAGAATGGACAGAAGATTGAAAACTATTTTCTGCCTGCCGGTAGGCATGGTTTGTTTGATCAAACCGTTTTCTTCTTTGCACACTCTTCAGTGCTATGCCTTGAAGGATCAACATCAACTCATCACTGCGAAGTTCTACTGAATCACCATCACCGATAGGGAGTTCGTAGGTGCCACGCTCCAAGCGTTTATGGTAAAGAGAAAAACCATCGCGCTCCCAAAGCAAAAGTTTTATTTGGTTGCGCCTGCGATTAAGAAATATAAACACCGCTCCGCTTAGAGGATCTTTACTCAGTGCCCCGCGCACAATACCACTCAATCCATCAAACCCTTTGCGCATATCGGTGTGATGCCGGTACAAAAAATATCGGCTCGATGCGGTAAGCGACAGCATGGCTAAGACAATAACGATTGAAGAAAAGCGACATCGACTGCCTGATAGAAATTTAATCTCCTGCCATCGGGAAGGATGAGCTCGACAACAGGCAAGTTAGATAGGGTGTGCTTAATGGCCACCGGAAGAAAATCTGATGAAACGTTCACACCTTTTACTTGACGGTACTTTTTATACCAATAATGAAAACCACTATAAGCGATGCCCTGTGATTTGCAAAACGACTGTTGGCTCAGGCCACTCGCCTGCCAAGCTTCTATTACTTTAAACTTTTCAGATTGCTTTTCCAATTGTGTTGCCATAGAATAAACCGATAGAGTTGGCAACAAAGAAATGACCAAAACCACACGCTAGCAAGATGTACTTGATCGGAGGGTTAC
>JAYVTC010000086.1:0-35287 GCA_043774745.1 Cyclobacteriaceae bacterium
TGAATATAAATGTCTTTTTGTTTACGGTCTTCTCGTTTGAGAATAAAACCGTCTGAAAGCATTTTCAAAAATGTTTTATTGCTCTCGTATAAATCAGAAGCAGAAAGTGACTTAAGCTGAAGAATGATAGATTTGGTTTCATTTACCGTGATTCCCTGATTCGTGTATTGTGTCATCAAAAAGGACTGCAAATCTTCTTCTATCAGTACTTCCTCAGGCTTGCGAGCAATGGTAACGCCTAAATGGTGGGGAAATCCTTCTTGCCCTAACAATTCGGTAAATGCACTTTCTAATTTCTCCTCAGTGAATTTCATTTATGAATCTTAAAATGGTAAGTCTGCGTTCTGAGAATCAACCACTTGATTTGGTAAATCCGTGTTAGATATCGAGTCATTGTATTTACTAATAATGCCTTTTAAAGTTTCCATTATCAGTGCAAGTTTGTCATCACCACCGGTTTCAAAATTTCCAAGGTCAATTTTTTTTGAATCATCGATTAAGTGAGTTAATAGTGAAACAAACTCTGTAAAGTCGACATCACTTGTAAAATTGATTATCAAATCAGATTCACTTAACCCTTGAAGGATGATTAACTTGTTTGTATTGTCAATATTGACAGAACACAGAATATTATTCATTTGATGACTCATTTAAAATTCGCTTTATATTGTACTTCTTAGCCCTCATATCGAATATATATTGACCACCATCTAAGATATGGCAAATATCCTTTTGCGAATCTTTGTTCTCCAAAACCACTTGCTTATATCCAATTTTATTAACTTCATTTTTAGCTATAACAATGTTTTCAGCATCACCATAAACTACAATTGAAGGATTATGTGTAACTAAAAATATTTGCTTTTGAAATTTTATGTTTCTTATCATCTCAACTAGATTTTCCGAAATAAATCTGTTACCTAAGTTATCTTCTGGTTGGTCAATGAAAATCACTTTTGATTTGGGGTTATTCAGTATTATTTCAAGATACTTTTCGGAATTATATCCTGGGCTATTACTCTTTGAAGTCTCACCATTTCTGTATTTGAGAAAATCTTTTGGGTTATTCAGACTGTCAAAAATGTTACTAAGTTGACGAAGTATTTTTTTGTTTAAGTTATCTGCATTCACTGTATCGTAATTCTTGATGGTTTTAACTTGGCTTAATAAGCCTAGTGAATTGATATAAAGATTTTCTTCTGTACTGCAATTGTTAATGCCGTCTAGGATTAATAATTTAATATTTTCAGTCGTTAATCGTTCAACTTCTAAGACAAGCTTAACATCTTGATTTATTTCAATTTCCTGTGCTAAACTGTAGTCAAAGGACTCAAGGGTATCACTTTTTGATTTAAGTTCAGAGCAATTGGAAAACTTTAGCTTACAGTCATTCAAAAGTGATTGCTGCAATTGCTTTGACAATTGTTTTTGTCGCGCTTCTGTGTTTAGTTGATTGTTCTTTTCTTGAATCAAGCAATGCACGTTCTGAATAAATGTCTGCTGCTTTGAGTTGCAATCGTCTCTCTTTTTAAGTGCAGTAGTCTTTGAGGCAATTAATTGAATAAATCGCTCAATTAAAGCAAGCTCACTTCCATCAAAATCAGTTATTTCATTATCTCTAAATGCTACAACATCTTCAATTAGTCTTTGAGTGACTTCTTTTCCTTTCGCTATACCGTCTGACTTATCATATTTATTTATAACGGACTCAGAATCTAGCGTAAAAATAAAATTATTGTTTAAGATGCTTTCTATCGTAGAGCCATGGAGGATGAATCTCTTCGAGAAGCTTTCAGCACACTTTTGAAATCCACCTTGAAAAATGTCGATTAAAGACTCTAACTCTCTCTTATGCTCACCGAATTTCCTTTTCGCATCTTCGTACTCTGTTGATTTATTTGATTCTTTTGCTAAATCAATGAGTTTCTTTTCTTCAAAGTACCTTACTATCTGGCCTTGTTCTATATATATTATTTCATCTTTTTGAATTGACGCCACAGATTGAAATGAAGAATCAAGCTTGGTCTTCACTTTAACTTTGTCATAATCAATTTTATACTTACTCTTATCAACTGTAATTGAATCAATTTTTCCGCCCAAGATTGACATCATTAGACTTTTTCCACTTGACCTACCACCGATTAAAGCATTTAGATGAGGACTAAATGAAACTTCATTATCATTCAAAATTGAATCGCCTGTGAATTTTATAGCCTCAAGGTAATTAGTTGTTGAATTTATTTCGGCTACTTCTGAATTAGATTTGATACGTGATTTAGGGTCAATAAATGCTAATCGAAGAGTCTCAAAGTTTTTTCCGCCCTTAATGAAATAGAATTCATGCATCTTCCCATCATCGCCCTTATTAGTACAAGGATATTTCTCAATGTTATGATTGTCTGAAAATTCTATATATGCATAATCATTCTTATTTTGAAAAGCTGTATAAAGTAATTTATCAAATCCTTCATTGTATTTGTATCTAGCTTTCTCAGGAACCTTTTCAAAAGCACTTTGCATAAGCAAAACCATCTTTTGAGCATCTTCAATATTGCCTCTATAGCTATCAACTATACTTTTGGTATTTCCAGCATGCGGGATAAAAAAGAAATCATCTTCTGGAAATAATGTTACTATCTCATCAATTGTAAGTTTCCGGTCCTTGTCCTTTACTGAGAGTGCGGAATATTTACTTTCTAAACGTTGGCTTAATTCTAATGCATACTCAATTTTAGGATTATTGAATATTAGTAATGAGTGATACGTTTTTTCATTGGAGATATTTTTAACTATAATATCTAATTCAACACCGATTAGTAATAGAGGGTCAGTGTTAATGTCAAAATGCTCATAATACTCTTTGTAGGCGTCAATATTGATAATATTATGGTCTGTTAGCGAGAAAATTTGAACTCCGTTGTCTATCAGCTTTTGTTTTAAAGTTGCTACCGAGAAATTTCCCTTGTAATCATTTTCCTTGGTCTTTTTGCTCGAATCCGTATGGATGTGCAAGTCAATTTTCAGCCAATCAGAATACTTCTTAACCATTATACTAATGTTTTTTCTTTTACCTTCTCTACTACTCCACGGATAAGTATTGGACAAAGCGGCTTTATAGTATTTTTCAATTGCTCATTGATTCGTTTGCGAGTTTCTAAGGTGTGGTAAATGGTTACAATGGCTTCCTGCACTTTGATGTTGGGAATGGGTAATTTTACATTACACATATCTTCCCAAGAGAATAGTTCCGTTGAACTTCCCCAAGAATTATAACGAGCATAACGGTCAAATCCTGGACGTTTAAAAAATAGATACAAATACGCTGGATTGAGTAAATGCAAAGTCTCTTTTCTTACTCGAAATGCAGAATTGTTCCAACTGGTAAGGAAAGTTTCATAAGTGTTGTTATAACCTAAACCAACCTTATCTCCCATACGAGTCGTTCGACTATTGTAAACAAATTCGCCAGGAGAAATAACATAAAACTTTTCAAGGTCTCTTCCTGTATTATTAGCTTTTGTAGGTATAAATTCCTTATTATTTGAAACACCTCGTACATGGTCAATACCATATTTCAAGTCATTGTTACGCTGTTCGACCTCCTCAATGTAATCTCCCAGTATTTTTGGTTCTTCGGTTTTAATCAAATTTTCAATGTATGTATCGCAAATCAATTGCAAGTCCGTCAAACTGCTTTCGTAGACCTTTTGGTTACTCAGTAATCCATTGAAAAGAGAAACAAATTTCCGTTGTTCATCAATGTCAGGAATAGGAATTTCAATATCGCAAAACCTGTCCCATTCTAAGCCACCTCGGACGCTAGAATCACAATAAGTCCAAGCCCTTCTGTCGAATTCAGGTCTTTGAAATTCCATCATTAAAAATTCTGGAAGCAATTCATTTTCATCAATTACTTCAAATGTTACATAAGCTGGTGACACAATTGAAGGTTCGGAACTTTGATACAAAGCAACAGGCAAGACCTCATCACGATTAACGTGCATTATGTTCGTTGCAAACTGACCCTTCTTGATTATTTTATATTTTGACAAATCTACACCCGAAGTATTAGCAACTGAAGGCATGAAATTTTTGTAAATATTTACACCTAAGAGATTGGAAATTGACCAGTCACTATTTCGGTTACTAACTAATCGTATATAATCACCGATACGCTTATAACTCATACCCTAAAACTTTAAAAGCGTTTATCAGTTGCTCTTGCGATTGCTTTTCCTCCTTTAAAAGTGTTTTAAAGTCTTTTTGTATGCGTTTCATTTCAGAGTCAAAGTCAATACCACTGTCGCGGTCTATAAACTCAATGTATTTACTTGGCACTAATGAAAAATCGTTGGCCTCTATTTCTTTAAAGTTAGCTGAGTAACAATACTCAGGAACGTTCTTGTAGGTTTTCTTGTAATCGGTTTGCTGCCAGTTATGGTAGTTCTCGGAAACTTTGGCTATTTCAGTGTCCGTGAGTTCAATAAACATTTTTTCAAATTCTTGTCCCCAACGTCTTAAGTCAACAAAAAGGATTTCTTTTTCACGGTCTCGGTAGTTCTTCTGTTTACCATTAATCTCAACAGTTCTGGCCTTTTTGTTTTTGTTGAGAATCCAAAGTGTTACGCTTATGTCCGTGGTGTAAAATGTATCACGCGGTATGATTACGATTGCTTCAACTAAGTTATTCTCAATTAGCTTTCTCCTTATTTTATATTCTTCACCGCCACCACTCAATGCGCCATTCGCCAGGATAAAGCCAGCTACTCCGTTTTCTGAAAGTTTGGAAACCATATTCAGAATCCAACCATAGTTAGCATTGCTCTTTGGTGGCACATCGTAACCTCTCCAACGAGGGTCGTCAATTAATTCATTTTCGCCACGCCAATCCTTTTGGTTGAATGGTGGATTGGCCATAATGTAATCGGCTTTCAAGTCTTTGTGTTGGTCGTCACCAAATGTATCGGCTTCTTTGTCGCCAAGGTTTGCGGATATTCCTCGTATGGCAAGGTTCATCTTTGCCAACTTGTAAGTTGTTTTCGTGTATTCCTGTCCGTAAATGGAAACTTCCTTTTTGTTTCCGTGGTGTGCTTCAATAAACTTGATGGACTGCACAAACATACCACCCGAACCGCAAGCCGGGTCATAGATTATTCCACGGTATGGCTCAATCATTTCGGATATCAGACTTACTATGGTTTTTGGTGTATAGAATTCTCCTTTTCCTTTCCCCTCTGCAATCGCAAACTTCTTTAAGAAGTATTCATAAACCCGCCCAACTAAGTCTTGGTTTTTGTCCTTAAGTGTATTTATGCTGTCGATTTCACTTATCAGCGATGCAAGCTTGGTAATATCAAGCCCTAATCGAGAAAAGTAATTGTCGGGCAATGCACCTTTCAGTGATTTGTTGTCCTTTTCAATTGTGTGAAGAGCTGTGTCGATTATCAAGGCTATGTCGTTTTGCCTTGCTTTCTTTACAATGTAACTCCATCGTGAAATTTCTTCTAAGAAAAACACATTGCTCATATTGTAGAAGTCGGCCATCTCTATGTACTTCTCTTTGCCATCAGCAATGAGTTTTTGCCGATGTTCTTCAAACTTGTCGTTGGCGAATTTTAGGAATATTAGTCCCAGCACAACGTGTTTATATTCGGCTGGCTCTACGCTACCTCTCAGTTTATTCGCTGACTCCCATAGCGCTACTTCAATCGCCTTTTCCTTTACTTCCTTCTTTGCCATTACAACCTTTTAGAATTTTCAATAAGTTGTCAATTTAATGAATTTACCTCGTTTTTTGGCGGGTGGGTTTGGCTCTTGCCATAGCTTTGATGTCGCGGTGGGTATGCGCGGCTATGGCATGTGCCAAAAGCGAGGGCGAGAATCTCTCCACGGTTGCGGTGCGGTGGGCGGATATGATACGAATCTTAATTCGTAGCCGTGTCCCATGTTTATTTTTTGTTTCTCAGTCCCACGTTGAATAAAGAAACGTTCATGTGTCCCCGTGGGAAGTCTTTGTTAGTAAAGTGTCACCCGTTAATTTTTTACTTGTCAGCGGAAACCAGTCTTTGTCGTCTTGGTCGTCACTGTCCGCGGTGCTGGAAGGGCATTGGCGCTAACGTCCAAATATCACCAATTGTAGATATCTTCAATAAATGTATGAGGTACGAACAATATGATTGTTTGGCAATAGGATAAGATGCCAACAACTCACGGTTACCTCAAATCTTTAATAGCTAGCCAGGAAAGTTTTTCTCGTTGGGTAATAGAGTTGTGAACGGTGCCGGAAATAACCTTGCGGCAATTTGGGAGCCCACAGGTGCAGACAAAGGACTCCATCGATTCATCTAATAAATCGGCATAATCCAAAGTCAGCTCTTCTTCTGCATGAATATCACAGATGGCAACCAGGTTTAAGCCATCATAAATGGTGTTCGGATTACAGCTATGGTTTTGTGGAGCCCAGTTCTGTGGCTTATGATCCCAAAGAATATAGACCTCATCTGATATTGGGTAAGCATAATGTCTGAACTCCTCTAATTGTTCGGGTGTCCAGTTTTTTTCAACGTAGCGTTTTGTAACGATGCGCTGTGCCGATTCCTCAATCTTAAAAATAACGTCTCCTTTCCTTAAAGACTTTTGAGCAACAATGCCATAACCATTGATGGCATTTCCTTTTATTCTATATTTCCTTTGCTTTGATTCGTGACGAGCTATCCCTTCTGCAATGACATGTTTTAAAAATCCAGCTTTGCCAATAGGATCGAAGTTAAGGATGTAGTCGGCAGAACCTTCGTATCCATCTTCATAGAAAACTGAACAAGTAAAGTTGATTTCCAGGAAATATACCTCCAGGTCCTTATCTACCCTGAAGTCCAAACGGGCATAGCCCACACCTGAAAACCCATTGAATATTTTTTCTGCAGCGGATTTTAATTTTGCTTCTAGCTCGGGATTTTCACATGGCTTATTTACATCGGTATGAAGTTCAGATGTTTTTAGCGCATAGGTTTTAAATTTATAACCTGTAGGGAAACGATATTCTACTGGTTTAAAAGCTGTACATCCACGAGCGGGCTTCACATTAGCAGCCACTAACACTGTATATTCCTGGCCGGCTATGTATTCTTCAATCAGAATATCATCATACCCATTGGCTATCAGATCTTCAATTTTTTCCTGCAGCTCAGTAATGTTATTTGCTAATGAATGTTCATCTACACCCAGGCTATCCCCAGCCTTGGCTGGCTTTGCAAATAATGGAAAGGTTAGGTGTTTAACATTTTCTGCCAGGCGATTGGCATTGTTGACTTCGGCAAAGTTGGGATTCTTTACGCCAGCACAATAAGCCACATACTTCATCAATGGCTTTGGTGGATCGTACAAAATTGAATTAGGTCCTGTATAAGGAAGATTGAGCGCATCCAACGCATTGATCACATCAATGGAAGGTACCGCCCAGTCTAAATATCCTTCACACAGATTCACGTAGATGTCATACTTCTCTTTGCGGAGGTCTTTAAGTTGTTTGTAGGTCGTTAGCTTGTTTAAAAAAACATGATCTACCTGATCGTTGGACAAAAGGCGTGAAAGATTGCGCGGAGGATCATAATGTTTATAATCTACATCCGTAGTGCTATAATCCGGCTGAAGTACACACACTTTCATTTCTTACAACGTTGACTTACGGAGTATAGCATCGTCAAGCACTTCTACAATCAAATTCGTAAAAGTCTTATTGCTTACGCGCAAGATGGCTCCAATGGAAGTATAGTTTTCATCATCACTCAATCCACATTGAGCGTTTATTTCTAATACGAATAGTTTTTGAGTATCCTTCTCCATGCGTATGTCAATGCGGGCATAGCCTTTCCCCTTCACAGCCTTGAATGCATCGATGCTTAATTCTTTCAATCGTTGCACCAACTCGGGGCAAGCCACGGCCTCATATTCATAGAAGAAACCGTTATTGGGCATAGGGCTCTCTTCTTCGTATGATTCCCAAAGTCTTTCAAAGGAAAGAAATTGTTCTTTCTCTGGTAGTGAAGGATGGAATACGCGCTCGATGGGGCGATAGAATTTAATGTGCTCGGGTTGGTCATAAGAGCCAACCAATAATGTAGTAAATTCTTTTCCGATGATGAATTGCTCGGCCAGCAGACCAGCGCCATGCAGGTTCCATCCCTTATAACCTTTCTTAATAGAGGTTACAATACTTTTCAGTTCAGCAAAATCACTGACTACATTTTTTACACTGATGCCCATGCTGCCGGCTGATACAGCAGGCTTTACAATAGCAGGAATTCCAATTTTATTAAACATGTTCTTATCAACATGTCCATTCAACTTCACCCAACGGGGCATAGCCACACCATGATGGTCGAATACTTCCTTCATGGTGATTTTGGAAGTGGTAACATTATAAAAATAGGAATCTGAGCCCGTGTAGGTAATATTATGGGCATCCAACGCATGAATCACTGAAACGCCAGGCACTTCATTGATTTCATCACCATCGCATAAATTAAGAACGATGTTGCGTTTAGTGCAATCATTCTTCACTCTTGCGATTGATTCTTCGAGATTCTTAAGGGTAATGTTTATCCATTCCCATTCGCAGTCTATCTCGGAGAAGACTTTGGTATACTCGGCTATACTCTGAGTATAGTCGTAGTAAAACTTTAAAGTCGGATCATCAGTATCCAAAAACGGTGCAAAGATCCAGACTTTATAGGCGGCTGTATTGTTGAGTAACCTCATTTAATGGACAGCCACAAGAGGTGTAGTGTAATTCTATTTGCCATAGTAATGCAAATTTCAATTAAATATTAATTATAAAATAATTTTATAGTAATAATTTCATGGAATAACCATAATCATTCATGTTCCTATGGTCATGAAGTTCTAAATGGAGAGTTAAATTTGATAAAGCGATAAGCAACAACCCTATGAAAACATATCCTTTACTGTTCATCATTACTTTTATAAGCCTTACTGCTTGTAAGGATAAGAAACAGGACACAAGACATAACATTGCCAATAAAATGGAGCATAACCTTACGATTGAAGTATTGAATCAATGGTATCCGCAAGCCATGGATACCATTGATGGAGGTTTCCTTAGCTCATTTACCTATGACTTTAAGCCAACAGGCGATCAAGAGAAGATGATTGTTACACAGGCACGCCATACCTGGACGAATGCGAAGGCTTCTCTTCGTTATCCTAAGAATGATCAATATAAAGATGGCGCACAGCATGGCTTTGCGTTTTTGAAAGACGTAATGTGGGATAAAACCTATGGAGGTTTCTATACTTTGGTAGATAAGCAAGGAAATGTGAAGGGAGATTCTTCAAAGACAGCGTATGGAAATGCTTTTGGTATCTATGCACTGGCCGCTTACCAAGCATCATCAAAAGATACGATGGCACTGGCATTGGCCAAATCAACATTCTATTGGTTGGAAAAGGGAAGTCATGATCCTATACTGAAAGGGTATTATCAACATCTGCAAAGGAATGGAATGCCTATACAACGACAACCGGATACACCGTCTACTGCCGATACTGGCTATAAGGATCAGAATAGTTCTATTCATATACTGGAGGCATTAACCGAGCTGTATCAGGTTTGGCCTGATGAATTGCTACGCGAGCGATTGAACGAAATGCTGTTATTGATTCGGGATACGATCGTAACTCCTAAAGGGTATCTAACCTTATTCCTTTATCCCGATTGGAAACCCGTATCCTTTGCTGATTCTTCGGAAGAGGTTATTGACAGGCATCATTACCTTGATCATGTTTCCTTTGGGCATGATGTTGAAACAGCCTATTTAATGTTAGAAGCCTCGCATGTTCTTGGATTGCATAATGACACGACCACGTTGCGCATAGCCAAAAAAATGGTGGATCATGCCCTTATCAATGGTTGGGATAACAACGTGGGTGGCTTCTATGATGAAGGTTATTACTTTAAAGATAAACCCGGCATCACCATTACCCACGATACAAAAAACTGGTGGGCACAAGCCGAAGGGCTAAATGCACTGCTCCTGATGGCCGACTTATTCCCACATGATGAAATGCAATACTATACGAAGTTTGAAATGTTGTGGAAGTATACCGATAGGTACCTCATCGATCATACCTATGGAGATTGGTATGCTGGAGGGCTGGATAAGCAACCAGAAATGAAAACGGCTTTAAAAGGAAATATCTGGAAGGGCATTTATCATCACTACAGATCATTGGATAACTGCATTCAAAGACTTCGGGATCAGGAGTAGGTATCTTAAATTTCCAGCGTATTCGTTTATCTTTCATCAATCGTTTCGTTCCATTATGAAAAAAATCACCATAGCCGGTTTATTGTTTCTAAGTATACTGTTTCTTCATTCGTGTCAGCAACCAAAAGAGCCGGCAAGTCCTGGTTACGAATACCTGGAAGAAATCACCCTTCAGCAATTGCAGGATGGTTATAAACAAGGAACGTTTACCATTGAACAGGTGGTGACCGATTACTTAAAACGCATTGAAGACCTTGATAAAAGTGGGCCCGGGCTTAACTCGATTATGTATATCAATCCGCAGGCTATAGAAACAGCTAAACGACTTGATCAGGAATTAAAGGATGGCAAGGGCCGCGGACCGTTGCATGGTATTCCGATTATATTAAAAGACAACATCGATACCTACGATATGCCCACTACGGCAGGAGCAACGGTGTTAAGAGATTCATATCCACCTCATGATAGCCACCTCACCAAAAAACTTCGCGATGCCGGTGCTGTCATTATCGCGAAAGCAAACCTGAGTGAGTGGGCAAACTTCAGGGGCAATATGTCGTCAAGCGGATGGAGTGGCATGTTAGGGCAGACAAAAAATCCTTATGTATTGGATCGCAACCCATGTGGTTCAAGTTCAGGTTCGGGCGTAGCAGCTTCCGCTAACTTATGTGCTATTGCTATTGGTACAGAAACGAATGGATCTATTGTTTGTCCTTCTAATAATAATGGACTTGTTGGATTAAAACCTACGGTTGGTCTTGTTAGTCGCACGGGTATCATACCCATTTCATCAACCCAGGATACAGCCGGCCCTATGGGCAGAACAGTAACGGATGTTGCTATTACCCTTGGTGCCATGGTAGGAATTGATTCAGCGGACCAAAAAACATTGGCCTCTGCCGGTAATTACTTAAATGATTATACTCCATATCTTAAAGCTGATGGATTGCGGGGCAAGCGCATTGGATTATTGAAAAGAGATTTGGGTTTTCATGTCCGGGTTGATTCCCTAATGAAAAAGGTAGTCGCTGATCTGAAAAGCCAGGGAGCAGAAGTGATTGAACTGGATTATGAAATGGAAGGCAAAGTGCATGGCTCATCCTTTACGGTCATGCTTTATGAATTCAAAGATGGCCTCACCCGTTACTTTGCTAGTCTTGGAGATAAGGCTCGCGTGAAAGATTTGCATGAGTTAATGGAATTCAATAAAAAAGATTCCATTGAGCTTCGCTATTTCGATCAGAACTTGCTGAAACTTGCCCATGAAAAAGGAACTCTTGAAGACAAAGAATATAAGGAGGCGCTTGTCACGATGCTCAAAGAAACACGTGATAATGGCATCGATAGATTATTAAAAGAAAACAAACTCGATGCATTAATGGCTCCTACCGGTGCACCGGCATGGAAGACCGATCTGATCGATGGTGATCATTTTCTTGGAGGCAGTTCTTCGTTGGCTGCTATAGCCGGATATCCGGCCATCACGGTGCCCATGGGTTTTGTTGATGAGTTGCCTGTTGGCGTTTCATTTTTCAGTAAAGCGTGGAGCGAACCGCAGTTAATTGAGATTGCATTTTCCTATGAGCAAAGCACGAAGCATAGAAAGGCCCCGAAGTTTATTCCTTCCAAGTAATGATCATAGTGAGATGGCAATTACTTCTTGCTTTGTAACTCTGCGAGCATTTTCAGGGCTTGTTTATTTTCAGGATTCAGCGACAAGGATTTTTTATAATTGACAATGGCTAGTTCCTTATCTCCATTTTCCATGCAGGCTTCAGCATAACTGTCATAGACGTTAGCACTGTTCGGGTAGAGGAGCGTATTAATCTTAAATACGTCCATGGAAAGTTTAAATTTCTTTTGCCTAAGCAGATCGTACCCGTGCTGATTCAGATTGCCTTCATTTATGGAATTGTCTTTAGGGTCGGCCGCCAAAAGATTCTTATAGCCAGTGAGTGCACGATCAAAATCACCGGCTAATAGAAATTCGTAAGGGACTTTTTCCGCCTCATTCAACAGCGGATGCTTAAACTCACCTTTGTCATTTTCGTATAGCACGATATTCAATTTTCCGTCAACTGGGTTGGTCTTGAATTGAATGACCTGATCTTGCTCGCGACTGATGAACGTGCTATCTGATATCTTGAATAATTCCATTGGATTACCGCGCAGGTATTTTCTATACAAGCGACCGTTCTCATTATACACCTTGATGAGTCCATCGGATGTGTTGTAATAGCGCCCTGTAACTTGACTAAACAGGCTGGTGTCTATGGCCATTTTTTTGTGTTTGGTAACAAAGTTGTCCCATGCATAAGTGTAAGCGACAGATCGGATAAGTTCACTAATAAAGTCTGGATGATTGGAGTTGGTTAAGATCACTACGCCATAACCTTTATCACGATGAGCGACTAACTCACTGGAGAAGCCCTCATCCCAGCCACCATGGCCGAAATACATATCTTCTTTGTGCTTATCCAGAAAAATTCCCAATCCAATGAAATCAGCAACAAAGGGAGTGAGCATTTTATTAACCATGTTCTGCGATATTACTTTTGCACTCTCACCCTTCGCGGTATTCTGAATATCGATGGCGAAGAGAGCGAGATCTTCAGCGGTTGTCCATAATCCGGCAGCGGCCATTTCCGGATACGTGTGTCGTTTGCCTTTTGTCATCGATCCATCAGGCAGGTAGCCGGTGGCTGCCATTTTTAATTGCGCCTCAAGTAAGGGTTGATCGTAGGTGCTGTGTTTCATATCCAATGGCGTTAGTACTAACTCATTCAGTAAAGTGGGAAATGGTTTTCCTTCCACATCGATTAACATTTGTTGCATGACGGTATAGCCACCACCGGAATACCGAAAACTTTCTTCCGGCACTTTATCAACGAATATGGATGATGTATTAGCAGGAGCTTCACCATTTAACACCTGAACCAGGGTAGGCACAGGCAAATCAGGACTATAACCAGGGAAGCCATGTACCGTTAATCCACCGGTATGACTGAGCAGATGCTTAAGCGCCACTTTCTTATCTTTTGTGAATTCATTGTCGGGCAAGTGCCACGATTTCAAATAAGTGTTTACATTTTCGTCCAAATTAATCTTACCACTTTCAGCAACTTTCAATGCACCATAAGCAGCTACCGGCTTACTGATCGAGCCTGCCTGAAATAGTGTTTCATTAGTGACGGGTTGTTTGGATTCTTTATCCATCACACCATAGCTTTTGGCCCATACAACTTTATTGTCTTTGATTACGGCAATGCTTACACCGGGAACGCCATAGTGAGCCATTCTCTTTTCAATAGTCCAGGTGGAGTCACCCTCCATATAAACAGGATGAATCATCAAACTGCTTTCAACCTTTTTGATTTCTCTTTCCGATGATTGAGGTGCTGTAGAACAAGCCTGAAACAGGCAAGCAGCAACCAATAAGCAAATGATATTTTTCATAACGATTGGGTGAAGTAGGTATCGAATATACTAAATGCTTCGAAGAATAACGTCAGAAAGTGACGGTCCCCTTTGGAGTCTTCAGAGTTACTTGTAATTACGTTTCGTTTCCTGTTGATACATTGGTTTGTGCTGTATTAATGAGCAATGAAAATCAATATTTACAGAAATAATATAATGACTGAGAATAACCGGAGGCACAGATTAAGTACTTTTAATGAACTCTTGATTTATCATTTTCAAATTATGGATATCTTCTTTCGCCTTATTCTGATCATCCTGGTAGGCAAGGCGATTTACAATCTTGTAAACTACCTGGCGTTCAATGCTAAGAAAAAGTATTTTCATGCACCCATCACGACAATAGATTCTATCCCTCAACAAGAGGTATATGAATTTAAGCCAACGGTTTTGGAGTTGATTAACAAATTCAGTTGGTCGTTAATGGCGGTTGCACTCCTGGTTGTCATGGCATATAGAAGTGGAGGCGCTACCGTATTTCTTATGCTTTTATTTTTTGGACTACCGTTTATCTATCGTATTATAACGAGGTTGGCACATGTGGCTGACAAGGTGACTGTAGATTCGCGTGAACTAGAAGTTGGTAATCGTAAAAAAAAAGAAAAAGTGAATATGCTACTGGTGAAGGAAATTCACTTGCGCTATTACCTGGAAAAAGGCTCAGGCTTCGAAGTGCTTCGCCACGAGTTCATATTTAAAACCGGAATCAAAGAGCAGACTGTGCACCCCAACGATGGTTTCTTACTTCACAAAGCGGAGCGGATGCTCGTTACGATGCAAAAATTGTTGCCAGATAGAAGATTTTTAATCGTCTGGGAAGACAGTGTAGGAAATAAAGAATTTCTGGAAGTGAAGAATTATTGATTGACAAGCAACACAAACTATTGTTAACTTCGATTTCACGAATAACCATAGACCATTATGCCCTTCATTGACTACAACGCTAAACCCAAAATTAAAATCTGGGAAAACATCTACGGACAAGTGCATCACAGTAACCAGATGACCTGCGGCTATATCACCATCGCTGCCGGTGTGGAGTTGCCCGAACATTATCATGTGCATGAACAATGGAGTCACCTGCTGGAAGGCGAAGTGGAGTTTATTGTAGGTGGTGAGAAGCGCCACATGAGGCCAGGAGAGACTGCTTACATACCCAGCAACGTTCCGCACAGCGGAAGAACATTGACCCCATGCAAACTCATGGATATATTTAACCCTGTGAGAGAAGATTGGAAGGAGTTAGAGAAGAAGCAGTTCGGTTAATAGCGTGACCTTAACTCAAGGGTGATCTTAATTTTATTAATCCTTTTTATCCTGCCCGAAGGTTAACAAGTTGTGGTTGGGATCCAGCAGTGAAAATTCAATTTGGCCCCAAGACTTTTCTTCTAATTTTCCTAACCCGCTAAACGGTTGACTGTGGGTGATGGCTTTGTCATGCAATTCCTGAATGTGATGATCCACGCGAACATAAAGCATAGTATTATTCTTCTGCACGTTCATGACTCTGTTCTGATAGAAATGCAACTCCATACCGTTGCGGGAAAGAACGAGGTAATCGTTTAGTTTGGTGATGGTGGCGAAATCAAGATGTTCTTTGTAAAATTTTTCCGTCTCTCCAAGGTCTCTTGCCGGTAGGCGGGGAATAATAGCCGTGATCATAATAGTTACATGGTTTGATGGATGTAGTCAATTCATTCAATTACATTTTCCTGTTGATTTTTCTATAATCTGATAAAATTTCAGAGTATATCCCGTTTAGAATAGGGTAGGCTAATGCTTTCAAACGGAAAATATTACAAAGAGTTTTGTAAGCGATGCTACGAAGCGATCATACCGGCCTTATGGTACTTAGCAAACTTCTCAACGTGTTAATATCGGAAGATAATTAATCCAAGGCCCTACTTCTTCTTTGTATTGTTTGCACATCACGCGGGTGATTTGTGCAATATGACTTAAGTCATGCACGGTCCACGTGGATAATAATTGTTGTAACGTCACAGCACCAAAGGAAGGATGTATACCTGTTTTCAGTAAATCGTTCTCTTGCAAATTCTTTGACTTGAGTATTTCGATATTGAGCGAGCGAAGTGTTTTAAATTCTTCCAGCAATTGATTCAAGGTTTTTCCTTCGCTGTCTTTGAATTGTGCAAACCGATCATAACGTTCAAAAGTTTTATCGGGCTCATCCGACAAAATAATTTCCATGCGTGCTACCCAGTCTGTCTTTTCTCCGTGGATGAGATGACCCACCACATCAAACGGGCTGAAGGTGTCTTTGCCTTCATTGTTCATCGCCCATTCGTTTGATAAGTTCTGTAGTAAACTTTCGAGCACAATAGGAGTTCGTGACAATATTCCTATCGACTCAGTAATATCGTATTGGATCATAATACATAGAATTAGGCTCTCAAAAATAGTAAAAGCGTTACCGGTAAAGGTAATTTCATCGCTGTATTTCACCTTACTTCAAACCCGAACCGGTATTCTATTCGCGTCTTCTTTTTCATTCAATCACTTCATGATATTTTTCATTTTATCTTTCATTCTGCGCAGCGTCCCCGAGTGGGAGATACGGCATGGAAGGGAGTATTTTTATTTGTAAATCTATTCCTTCATCCTCACAAACTCGACCTCCGGATCTCCGCCTACGCGGGTTTTGATTTTGTCAAGCTTGCCGGCTTCATTGGTGGTGAAGTGTAATTTGTAAACTCTTAAACCATTATTGATCGTCATGTCTGGATGTTCGGTAGACCAGAATTGATCATAATGAAAATGCTCTAACGCCTCATCCCATATCCTATGCTTCATGTGCAGGTGATCTCCTTCTATGGTGATCATTATTTTGCCGTACGCCTTATGCTCATAGGTTCCGACATACTCAGCGAGTGCATGTGAAGGCTTCGTATCTTTTACTTTCAACGCCTTCAGCGAATCCAGCTCTCTCCAGTTTTTTGTCTCCTGTTTGTTGATCTCTTTTTTAATTTTGGTTGTCCATGGTGATTCGACTAACTGCAACAGCCGATCCATGATGCCATACACAGCAGCGTTGGCCATGGGACTGCCTTGTGCTGTATTGGTTAATACGATAACGGCCAAACTGTCCTTAGGAAACATCGCAATGGTGGAACGATAACCACTGATGACACCGCCATGGGACACCATCACATGACCTTTATAATCGGTCGTTTGACGTCCCATACCATAGAGTCCATAAAACACTTCATCGTATACCAGTTCTTTGGAAGCAATGTTGTTAGGCTTCATCGTTTCGATGATGGCTTTCGATTGGATCACCTGTTTGCCTTTGAATTTTCCGCCATTGATCTGGGCCATCATCCAGTTGCTTAACTCTTCTACATTGGATACGATCGCTGCGGCCGGTGCCCAGCAAGCGCAATCTGTATCGGGTTCATACTCTTTCAATTTCTTATCCACTCTGCCTACCAGGTAGTCCTTCGAGAATTCACCCTTTTTGACAGCTCCTTCAAAACTGAATGAGCTCTGCTTCATTTCGAGCGGATCAAATAATTTCGTTTGAATCAGCTGCTCCCACGAAGTGCCGTTTACTTTGGCGGTAACAGCTCCGGCTGTCGCATACATATTATTGTTGTAGAGATAACCTTCTCTAAAACCCATGGTGGGTTTCATGTATTGAAGACGATCTAAAATTTCCTGAAGACTATATCCTGATCCTGACCACACGCCATCCCAACGCGGCACACCACTGCGGTGGCTCAGCATATCGCGCAAAGTTAATTTCTCATCGAGTTCTCCGGTAGCAAAATGTAATTCAGGCATGTAGGTGCGTACGGGCTTGTCGAGGTCGAGCTTCTTTTCTTCATGCAGCATCGCTGCTGCCATAGAAGTAAACAACTTGGTATTGCTGGCAATGCCAAACATCGTCTTCGTAGTGACCGGAAGTTTGTTGGCTACATCGCGATAGCCGAAGCCTTTGGAGAAGATTACTCTGTCTGTGTACACAATGCTCACGGCACTGCCTGCAATTTCCCACTCGGTCATCAGCTGCTGTATGTACTGATCTACTTTGGGCAGTTCTTTTTTGAATGTAGGTGCTTGACCTTGCGTTATGAAGAAGGTAAGAAGCAGTACGAGTGTAGCAGATATTCTCATCGGGTTACGGTTTTAGGAGTAGCTAAATGTAACCGATAATTATGGGATGTCACAGCGATTTTATATGTGCTATAAGAGTGATGTGGCTACGAAGCAGTCATACCGGTCGGATAACTTAATCTTTCTATTCAACTTACTTCAAACCGGTTCGCGTTTTATAGTTTGGTGTTGGCATTTTCATTTCGGTTAACTACACCGGTATGACATTTCATAGATGAGCCGCTAGAATGTCTTCAAATAGTCAATACTTTTCTTGAGGGCTATTTCGGGCTGTTGCACCATGTCTTGCTCCACGAAGAAATGTTCTACTCCGGATTTTTTTGCTATACCGAGAATGGATTTTAAATCAAGCGCTCCTTCATCGGCAGTGCTCATTTGAGGGAACAACTCAATCCATTGATTTGAGTCACCACCATCGCCTGAGAATTTCACTTTCTGTTTCATGTTCTTCACATGCATCATTTTATAACGACCCGGATATTTTTGAAGCCAAGCAATAGGATCAACACCTCCGGCTACCGTCCAGAAGAGATCCATTTCCAGGAATACATATTTCGGATCGGTGTTTTCGATGATCATCTGCACGGGTATTTTTTCTTCTAATTCTTGTAAGCCATAACCGTGGTTATGATACCCAAAGCGCAAGCCCAACTTCACGGCCTGCTCACCGATTTTATTGAAAAGGTCAATCGTCTTTTTATAATCATCCAGTGTCTTCCTGTTTTCGGCCGGTAGAGAAGGAAGCACCACATATTTAAATCCGATCGTATGTGCCGCTTCGGCTAGCTGGCTCATGCGGGTGCTCAAGGTTTCAAGGTCGGTGTGAACAGCAGGTACACTGATCTTATTTTCATCCATGATTATTTTTACTTCCGTGGCAGTGAGACCGAAGTAACCGCTTCCGCTGAACCCCAGCGAAGGAGTAATGGCCGCCCAACGATCAATGGCTTTCTGTGCGCTGAACGGAAAGGGTCCATACATTTCAATCTCGCGATAGCCCATCTTTGATAACATGCTGATACCTCCGCGAAAATCCTTCTCTAACGTTTTCGGAAGTG
The DNA here is from genome assembly GCA_043774745.1 of Cyclobacteriaceae bacterium. Taxonomy (GTDB): domain Bacteria; phylum Bacteroidota; class Bacteroidia; order Cytophagales; family Cyclobacteriaceae; genus ELB16-189. Next base: position 18,956 of record JAYVTC010000086.1, read on the forward strand.
AGAAAAGCTGAATGCCTATTTTATTCAGCATCGCTGGTGTGGCAAATAAAGAATTACTTTCAAGCAACCCAAGGGTAGTGAGTGCGGCTGAGGCATGAATGAAATTTCTACGGTTCATACGATGTTGTTTTAGGATTGTAAATTAAAGAATAAGCAGAAGTTTATCATCATAAATTCCGTGATCACATTTTTATGGATGTCTCAGCACATCCTGCTACAAAGCTGTCATACCGCTCAATACTCCAATGATCGCGTCCCCGAGGCGGGAGAATCTCCGCTAGGAAAAGAAGCAGAAGTTTATCATCATAAATTCCGTGATCACATTTTTATGGATGTCTCAGCACATCCTGCTATGAGGCTGTCATACCGGTCAAATATTCCAAGCGGAGTCTCCGTTTCGGGAGCCTCTTTTACCTGCCGGTTCAACATGTGCCATATCCCTTTCTTATAGTTATCATATTTCTTTAAAATACTTTTTTTAAGATTCTTTGCCTAAGGGTTAATAACCCTGAAAGGGCAATATATATCAACATCCCGTGAAAGCGGGATGCCTTTAGCCCAGGCAGTTATTTTTTAGATTTTTTCTCGGGCTCTTTATTTAATTTTTTGGTTCCAGAGTCAGAAAGTTTTTTTGCATTCATTGAGGTGACTACTTTTTTACCAGTATAACCCCAATTTAGCAGAATCCGCAGGAGTTTAGCTAAAACCACATTTCAGCATTAATAACTATTGCAATAATGAAAATGAATTCTACTTTTGAATTGTACCAAAACTGGGATGCTTAGAAGAAAAGGAAGAGATGTTTTTCGGTTTTAATGTCCTTTATGTTTAGCTTTTATTGTCGAGTAACATCAAACCTGCTCTATTCTGAAATGAAAAGAATTCTCACCCTGTACATTATTTTTCTACTAGGCTCATTACATGTATTCTCACAATCCTTTACGGAGTCCACGCTTCCCATTGTTGAAATAAATACTGCTGGTCTCACCATTCCCATTGATGGTAAAATTATTGCTACCATGGAGATTACATTCAATGGAGGAGATTCTGTCACCCATACGTCCGATATACCAAACATCTGGAGTGGTGCCGTAGAAATAGGAATACATGGTGCTTCGTCTATCGGTTATCCTCAAAAATCGTATAACTTCATAACCCTGCTCACAGGGCTGGAGGCTAACATTCCTATTCTGGGTATGCCAGCTGAACATGACTGGATACTGATCAATAACTGGAATGAGAAGTCATTTATCCGAAACACACTCGCGCATAAATTATTCTCAGAGATGGGACACTACGCAGTGCGCCAGAAACATTGCGAGGTTACACTTAATGGCAAATACATCGGCATTTACCTGTTAAGCGAAAAAATAAAAACTGACAAAGGCCGGGTTAACATCTCAAAGCTCACAGAAACTGAAAATGCTGGAGCTGCAGTATCCGGAGGCTACATAATTAAAAACGACATCTACGATGGATCAAACGGATGGGCTTCAAAATTTAGTCCCTTAGGGCACAGCTCAACAGAACATCCTTATTTTCTCTATGAATATCCCAAAGCATCAAAGATTACAGCGCAGCAAAAGAATTACATAAAAGCATTTATCGATACTGTAGAAACTTCATTGTACAGCTCAACATTTAATGATCCTGTTAATGGATACGTAAAGTATCTAAGTCATTCATCATTCATTGATTACTTTATATTAAATGAGCTGGCGCGAAATGTTGATGGAAACAAAAAAAGTTCGTACTGGTATAAAGACCGATGGGACAAAGGAGGGAAATTGCATGCCGGGCCAGTATGGGATTTTGACTGGGCCTGGAAAAATATTTACGACTGCGATGAATACTCCCGAACAGATGGCTCGGGGTGGAGTTATAAAATTGTTGACTGCCCTGCGGATGTCCTATCCTTTGGGTGGTTTAAGAGATTATTGCAAGACCCACATTTTGCTAACCAGATACGCTGCCGCTGGGAAGACCTGCGCACTACCGTATTGAAGCCCGAGGCGATGTTCAACTACATCGATTCTATTGAACTCATGGTCGCCATCCCACAACAAAGACACTTCGCAGCATTTCCTGTTCTTGGACAAAACAATGGTGCCCCCGAAGCGGACGCTATCCCCACCACCTACCATGGTGAAGTAGTTAAATTAAAAAACTGGATTATAACACGTATGCAATGGCTTGATGTAAATATGCCTGGTACATGCGGAACTATAACTGCCATAGAATCGTCCGACCAATCCGGTGTTACAATCTATCTAAATCCAGGCAATGGAACCTTTACTATTTCTAACAGTCGCAAGAAGATTAAGTATGAATTGTATAATTCACTTGGAATATTTGTACAAGCAGGTGAACTTGAAGCTGGTGAACATCCCCTTGAAGTTAAAAGCCCCAATGGATTGTATTTTCTTCGAACTGATGAACAGGTCTTGAAAGTGCTTATAAAGCAATAATTAAAAAATAGTACCAAAACTAAAATCAGAGAAATGACACACATGTTTTCTTAGTCGTTGGTCGCAGATGTTTTTAGATTAAGTTTTTGCTATTTGAACAAGTTAATACCAGTACTATATTTTTTTATTGCCTAAGGTTGGTTGGTGTTATCACGTGTAATCACCGACCAAGGGCAAATGTAATTTAACTTTTGCTTGATAAGCCTGGAACTTCTACATTTTTTCCAATCGAACGATACTTCAAATACTTCCTGCAGCTTGCCACGTTTATAATCATGACTACTTACTCCATTAATAAGTTGATTCAATGTTTCTGTATCTCCCTTCGCTGTTAATCGCTTCACAATTTCATATGCCATAGACCGTTTGCCGTTCCCGATGATGGTATTGATGGAAGTATCCGAATGAGTAAACGCAATCAACGCGTGAAGATGATTGGGCATGATGACATACCCGGTTAGGTAATGGTCTTTGCTTTTGAGATAATCAAACCACTTGTACACGATGTCATAACCTGAAGTCAATTCAAACAGCGGCAACCATCGGTGACAGGTGATGGTAATAAAACACACGCCATTGCTTTCGGGTATTTGTCTTTTTGTTGCCACTTGATTTCTGATTTGGGTTTCAGAAGTATGCGCAGATCAATTTAGGAATTTTTTGTTTCACAATTACGAGGAGTCCCCGAGACGGGAGACTCCGCTTGGAGGGATGAAGACACGGAGATCCCGAGACAGCAGGATCTCCGCGTTAATACCCACAACTTCATTCACCTAAGCTCGTCAATCAAATGTCCCTTTATTTATGTCAAATCCAAATTCTTTTAATTCTTTGAGTGATACTTCAAATTCTTTGTCACAATTCGGACAAGCAATTAAACCATGTTCATATTCTAGATTGAAAATCTTTATTGGAAATGGTTTAATAATTACGAGTGTTCGCTTTGAATTAATTTCTTTGAGGTCTGCAAATTGAAATCCACATTTATTACAGGTTGTTGCAAAGTCAGGCCTCTGATATTTGTCAAAGCCGAATTCAATTAATAGTCTGTTAATAAATAATTTAAGCCTTGCATGTGTTTGTTTTAGGAAATCCAAAGCATTAATTTTTTCTGATGCAATAATTATATGAGGCCTTTCAAAATCATTTAAATCCTTAATCACAATTCTCTTGCTACTATTAAGTATTATTGAAAAATCCTTGTAATCATTCAAGTTAGAGTAATGAACAAAATTGTCTCTTAGATTCAAAACGCAGTCTAACCATTCAGTTTTATTCTTTTGAATCAAATCATTTAGATTTTCACTATTTGACCCTTTGTATTTATTTTTTACAAACTTTAATAAATTAACCCCCGTGACTCAAATGTTTTTTCTGAAAATTTATATCTGTAATTAATAAATGGGATTGTCTTGTCAAGTACAGATTTTACAAAAACCAAATAGGTCTTAAAGTAATAAGATAGTTGGGTATCTTCTAGTTCAATTTCTAGTTCAATTCCCTTTAAGCCTAATGAATTTATTTCTTCAATGTAATGCTCAAGTTCAGGATTACTTTTTAGGTCAAGTAGATGATTATATTTTTCTTGATATTTTTTGATAGAAAAATTAAGTTTTCTTATTGCGGTACATAGCGTTTCCTTAAGTTCTATTTCAGTCGTGTGAATGAATTTTGTCCCCACGAATATCTCATTCATATCAGCAATTGCATCATCATGGTCGGAATCTAGAATTATTATTCTACTCATCGTTGATTAGTTTTTCTATCCACCGCCATTGCCAACAACACTGAACTTTTATTCTTGAAGATATTTCCCTTTCAACAATATACCAAAAAATCTCTTTCTCAGCTTTACGGTTACTTTCTCAATAACCTCCCGCTATGAGTCATTGAGAGTCAAGACTTTATTTATTTTAATCCCTTCGGGACCAGGAGCGATGACAGTACTTAGTTTAAGTTAAGAAACATTTTACCCAAACCCCGAAGTGGTGATAAATCTACTCTATCCAATCAAATAATATTTTTCATTGAATTCATGTTCCAGCAATTAATGTCTCCCCTTTGGGGTTTTTAAAGATTGTATGATTGGGTTTCTATAATAATTTCATCCCTTCGGGATTTACCACCATAGTTCTCATTTAACAATGTATTTAAATCCCCTCGAACAAAAAAGGCAACCCCTCTCAGAGTTGCTTTTCCATTCTCAGTAACGGCTCTACTACTTCTTGACCTTCACCGGATAACCAGGACGTTTGTATTCTTCAGGAGGATTTTTCTTTAATTCATCCAGTGCAATCTCAATGGCTTTCTGCAACTGCGGATCGTTTCCTTTGATCACATCATTACTTCAAAACTTTATTTTTTCGTTTTTTTGCTCGGCTGGGTAATTAATTTTTTTACTCCTGATTCGGATAGTCTTTTCGCGTTCATTGATGTGACTACCTTCTTGCCGGTTCTGGCTTCTAATTCCTTTCGTGCTTTTCGTGCCACGTTGCCACCCTGCTTTGCTACCCTCTTGCTGTCATCAAATGTTTTAGGATTTACTGCCTCTGAAATATCTTTAGCGGATGCTTCGGCCAGCATATTTAAAATCAGTTCGGTATTAGTCATATTGTCCCTCAGATTTTCCTTCTTTAAACCTTTTAGGATTTTATATTCTTTCGTGGTTTTATCCGACTACGCTTTAGTAATAATATCGGTAAGTGTGGAGAACTGAATACCTTCTTTTAGACCTCTCTTCTTCCATTCATTGGTTAACTCTTTTCGGATTTCAATGCTTTTCAGCCGTTGGTTGATCCAGTTTTCGGAGTAGCCTAAGTTCAGGTACTGCTGCAATGCTCTGTCAATGGATAACTCAGGATCTTGCATTTCGTCTAACCGCTCTGAAGCAACTTGTGCTAACCAAAGTTTGAAGGGCTCTGCTTTTGGGGAGGGAATGGATTGGATAAGTCGGAAGAGTTGTTCGGTATCCGCAACATCCGTCAACCGCATTTTTCCATCAGGGGCTTCCATTTTCAAAGCGTTACAATTTGTAACGGTTTCATTTCCTTCGCCTTTTAACCGCTTTTTTAATACCCGCCAATATACCTGTGGATTAGGGCTTGCGGTCAGCACAGCAATCACATCAACAATTGAGATATACCATTTTTCTTTTTCGGCATCCCAAAGGCTTCTTACTTGTTTATCCTCAAAGACTTTTATTTCATTGCGTTTCTCCATACTGACATTTTGATTTTTGTTATCATTACTAAAGAATACTGATCTTTAAAGTACATAAATTTTGATCAGATTTATTCATTTGAATTTTAGAATGCTATTACGAAAAAACAGCCCTTCTCAGAGTTGCTTTTCACTTTAAACCTTAGCGCTTTCTGCTACTTCTTCACAGGCCTCTTATACTTCACCAGTGCTGGTGGCTCAGGTTTAATTTCCACCTCTTGTGTTTTCAACAAGTTCAATGCTTCTTGCGTGGCACGTTCCAGTTGCGGATCTCTGCCTTTGATCATGTCACTATTTTTCTCAATGTATTACATTTTAAGTTGACTACAATTTGTAGCCAACTGGAGCTTTGCGTTCGAGGCTTCTTACTCTGCAAGTTGTCATTTTGGCTGTTTAGGCACCTCCCTTTTCAACTGGTTACAATTTGTAACCGGTTTATTTCCTCTTCAATCTTTTGTAGCATTAAGCGTATTAACTCCAATCGTATATGCATAGGCTTAGGCGGGAATAAAGTTTAATGTGATCCGGTTGTGATCTATTACCCTATTAAAGTGATTAAAGTTTGCATAGTTTCCTTATTCTATTAAAAATGACAAAATAGAATCAAATGTTTGATCTTAAAATTCATTAAAATTTCAAATAAGAAATTATTCTGATTTTTGGTTTCTTATTTCTTGGCTCTGAAGCCAAAAAAAGCAATCCATCTCTGAGTTGCTTTTCATTTATCAACCGAAACCTTGGTGAAGGTTGCCTTTAACCTTTAACGCTTCCTACTACTTCTTCACCGGCCTCTTATACTTCACTGGAGCTGGTGGCTCAGGTTTAATTTCCACAGCTTGTGTTTTCAACAACGCCAATGCTTCTTGCACGGCACGCTCCAGTTGTGGATCTCTGCCTTTGATCACATCGGCCGGGGTTTGTTCTACGGCTATGTCGGGCGAGATGCCTACACCTTCTACAGCCCACTGCCCGTTCACATCATAGAAACCTCCGCGTGGAGCAATCATGGTTCCGCCATCAACAAACACGGGGGTATCCCATGTGCCTACCAATCCGCCCCAGGTTTTTGTTCCTACCAAAGGACCGATCTTCATTTTGTTGAAGAGGTATGGTAGCAAGTCGCCACCGGAGCCTGCACGTTCGTTAATCAGCATCACCTTCGGACCAAAAATTCCCGCATTCGGTGTTAAGAACGGACGATGATCCGATGCTTTGCTGTTGAAGTATCCATGAAGATTTCTTGCCATGATGTCTACCATGTAGTCAGCTGCGGAGCCACCGCCATTGTTACGCTCGTCAATGATGGCACCTTTCTTATCTTGTTGTGCAAAGTAGTAGCGATTGAATGAGGTGTAACCAGGCTGGCCTGTGTTGGGCACATAGATGTAGGCAATTTTTCCACCGGATAGTTCATCTACTTTTTTACGATTGCCCTCCACCCAATTAACGCTGCGTAGTTGATTGTCATTATCCACCGGCACTACGGTTACCAATCGCGAGCCTTCTGCAGAGGGTTTACTGTTCACACGAATTTTTGTCTGACGGTTAGCGGTGGCTTCAAAGTATTTAAATAAGTTTTCAGAGGAAGAAACGGTCACACCATTTACTTCTAAAATGTAATCACCTTCTTTCACGCCAATGCCGGGTTCACGAAGCGGTGCTTTCAGCGTAGGGTTCCAGCTTTCACCGGTGTAGATTTTTTTGAAGCGATAGTATCCTTTGTCGAGTTCATAATCCGCGCCAAGCAAACCCACCGGCACGTTTTCAATTTCTGGGAAGTCGCCACCGCGGGTGTAGCTGTGACCTACTGCAATTTCGCCACCTACAATATCAACGATGTAAAGCAGATCGCTGCGGTGCTGCACGTGTTCTACCCACGGGCTATACCATTTGTACACATCATTCCACGGAGCGCCATGCGTGTTGTTCACATAGAGGAAGTCGCGTTGATAGCGCCAGCCTTCGCGGAAGATTTGTTTCCACTCTTCTCGTGGTTCAATTTTTACTTTCATGGAAGCGAGGGCATCGAGTTTTCCATCACCCACTTTTTTGTTGGAGTCAGCTGTGCCGAGTATGCCCCACGTGCTGTTGCTGCGATAGAGCAATGACTTGCGATCATTAGAAACGGAAGCTTCGTTAACCGGTGACAGATACACTTCGCTCTTGCGATCTTTAAAATTATAGCAATGTAATGTTACTCCTTGTTGATTGGGAACCGTTTCGGAATAGAATATATAACCATCCGGCCCACCGATGAGCTCCGTATAATTTCTGAGCGGAACATCCACCGCCAATATGCGCTGACTTATTCCATCCATATCAATTTTTATGATCGGAGTAGCAGCATCTTTTCCTGCCTTACCGACAGACAAGTTCTCATCCTTTGGTTTTTCTTTTTCTTCATCGCTGCGCGGCAAAAGTGGAGACACTTCGTCTTTGTTTAATACGATCAGGTATAGGGCACGCGTGATGGGGCGATCATACGAACTCATGTCGAGCCAACCAGTATTCAAACCATAGTTGGTGCTGGCGAGGAAGTACAAATATTTTCCGGTCGCATCCCATACGGGTGAGATCGCATCGGCCATGCCATCGGTGAGCTGCAGATTTTGTCCGGTCTCTACGTTGTGTACTTTAATCACTTTGAAGTTGCTGTCGATTAATCGCGCATACGCAATCCACTTGCTATCGGGCGACCACACCGGGTTGAGTGAGCGGTTAGGGTGTGCATAGCGTTCGGTATCTGCTTTTTTGGTGGCACCGGTGTTCACATCTGTAAACCATAAATTATAATCGGTATCTGTAAAGGCAATGTACTTGCCATCGGGCGACCATGCCGGTTGAAAGAAGAAGGTAGGATTAGGAATAGAAATGGCTTTGGGTTTTTCCAATCCTTCCTGATCGGTGATCATCAATTGATATTCGCCACTCGCATCGCTGAACCACGCAATCCGTTTTCCATCAGGTGACCATACAGGATAACGATCAGCAGCACTGGAAGATTTAGTAATGTTTCTCCAATCGCCTTTTTCTTTTGGCACGGTGAAAATTTCTCCACGATATTCAAACAACGCGCGCTGACCCGTTGGCGAAAGCGAAGCATGCTGCAATGAAGTTGTTTTGATGTCTTGCCACCGTTCACGCGCCCAATGAAAATCGCCACGCACGTTGATGGTTAACTTTTTTGTTGTTCCGTTGGCCGGATTGAGCAGATGTAGGTATCCACCTTGCTCATATACAATTTGGCCGCCACCGGCATCTAAACTTTTTGCATCGAAGTCGGTATGAAATGTTTGTTGTTTCAATTCATTATTGGCGGGATTGAATGACCATACATTGTTGGCATAATCGCGTTCGGATAAAAAGTATACGACATTGTTCAACCACACCGGATCGGTGTGACGTTCGTTGTCGGTTTGTGGTGTCATCTTCAAGGAATAGTTTTTGAGATCTACAATCCAGATGGGTTTCGCTTGGCCACCGCGATAGTTTCTCCACTCCGGATCCCAGAACCCAATCTGCTGGTAGGCGATATATTTTCCATCTTCCGAAATTTCTCCGGCCACAGCGCGTGGAATTTCCAGTGCTTCTTCCATGCCACCGTTTTTATTGATCTTGAAAATTTTTGATTCAAGTGTTGGCACAGCTTCGCGTGAAGATGCAAACAGAATTTCTTTTCCATCAGGAGTCCATCCCGTTACTTGATCAGCACCCGGATGCCAGGTGAGCCGTTGAGGTTGGCCGCCTTCGGTGGGGATCATGTACACATCGGTGTTGCCATCATACTGTGCAGTGAAAGCGATGAGTTTTCCATCGGGCGAAAAGTGAGGATTGCTTTCTGCACCTTCGTTGCTGGTGAGCCTTCGTGCATCGCCACCGTCTTTACCAACAATCCACAAGTCGTTGGCATAGACAAACACAATGTCGGTGTTGCTGATGGTGGGTTGGCGCAAGAGCATAGTGCCTTGCGGAAATGCGCTGATGGAGAGCAGGAGCGCAGTGAGTGAAAGGATGGATCGTAGAAATTTCATATGAATTGAATGATTGATTTTATGATAATAAGATTCAAGGTAATTTATAAACTGATTTGAGTAATGACCGTTGGAGTAAATGCAGGATGGCAGCAAAGGCGCAAAGAACGCAAAGGAAAGCAGTGTTTTTACTTCACGTCTTGTCTGTAATTATTGAGTTGAAAGAATGCTAAGAGATGCATTTGCCTTTAACACAGAACCTTTGCGTGGAAATGCAGTCATCACTTTAGATGCTCTTCAAACAATTTCAGTATCCGCTTATACTCATCCGTCCAGCTGCTGGGCTCAACGAAGCCGTGGTCTTCCATGGGATAGACCGCCAGCTCCCAATTGTCCTTGCCCAATTCAATCAATCGCTGCGAAAGTTTCACGGCATCCTGAAAATGCACGTTCACATCCACCATGCCATGACAGATTAACAAATGTCCTTTTAATCCTTCGGCATGATAGATTGGAGAACTTTTTACATAGGCAATGCTATCCATGACAGGTACATTTAAAATGTTGGCCGTGTAGGGATGATTGTACTGCGCCCAATCGGTAACAGGTCTCAGTGCAGCACCTGCGGCAAACACATCGGGCGTAGTAAACATGCCCATCAGGGTAATGAAGCCACCATAAGAACCACCATAAACACCAATGCGTTTCGGGTCGATGTTATATTTTTCAGTGAGCCATTTAGCACCGTCTACGTTATCAGTCAGATCTTTTCCCCCCATGAAACGATAGATGCCCGTGCGCCAGTCACGACCATAACCGGAACTTGCGCGGTAATCGATATCAAGCACCGTATAACCTTTATCCACTAACAAATTGTGAAACATGTATTCGCGGAAGTAGCTGCTCCACCACTTGTGTGCATTTTGTAAGTAGCCGGCACCATGAACAAAAATCACTGCAGCACCATTTGGTTTTTCAGGTTTATAAACACGCGTATAAACATCGGCACCATCACGTGCTTTGAAGGTAGTTACTTCAGGATCACGCCAGTTGTACGATTTGAATTCTGCTGAAAGTGAGTTCGTGATCTGTTGTGGCTTTGCTCCAACTTTATTTTCCTGTAAGTATAGCTCCCAGGGTTTATTGCTATACGAATAGCGATAAGCAATCCACTTCTCATCAGGAGAAAGGGAAACTTCGTGCGCACCAGTAAGCGTGGTTAGTTTTTCTGCTTCGCCTCCGGCTATCGAAAGTTTATAGAAATGTTTTTCACCCGGATGCACTTCGTTGGTGGTGATATAAAAGAATTTTTTATTACGCGAAAGTTCGACAGACTGTACTTCATACTTGCCCGATGTAAGTGCTTGTTTCTTTCCTGTTGTTATATCGGCCAGATATAAATGAGAGTAACCTGTTTCTTCTGATTGAAACCAAACCGATTTGTTATCGGCAAGCCAGCCCACATTAGCGCCACCAAAGAAACCTCCGGTGCCCGGTCCGCCAATCCACGCATCATCATGCTGACGATCGATGAGTTTGAATTTACGCGAGGAAAGATCTAACGAAACAATCCAACGATCTTTGTTGTCGTGAGCGCGTAATACGAGAACATTATTTTTTCCATCAGCCGACCAGATCAGGTTTGTAAACGTTACCGGGCGTGATTCTGGTTTTTTGTCTTTAGGTTCTTTCATTGCTTTAACAGGATAATCCTTTCTGTATTCGGGCGAGTCGGTAATGCCAGGGATTTCATCCGTCTTCACAGAGAGCACCGTATCGTGTTGCAAATCGTAAACAAATAATTCAGAAGTGTTTTGCGCTGACCCTACTTTAGTGCGGGCCTGTAGGTCTTCGGTAAAGCCAGATTCGGTTACGTAGTTTGGAACGATCGTACTTTTTGCATTTGCATTTTTGGTGAGCACATACGTAATAAAATTTCCATCCGGGCTCAATTGAATGCCATTGATATTTTTATCATCGAGATAAATTTCTTTAGGATGCTTTGGTTGATCAGCCTTACGGCTTTTCTCTGACGCCTTGCGGTCCTCGCTACGTTGTTTCAATACAGCAAAGTATTCAAGCTGATCGGTCTTCAACCACTTTTCCTGTTCACTGGGCTTGGCATCTGGCTTTTTTGTGCCTCTGCGAAAATCGGTGTGCTGTGCGAATGTGCCTGTAGCAATTTCCCAGCTGAATAAATTGTTATTCGCCATGAACAGAACTTTCTTTTCGTCTGCTGAAAATGAAGGACTTGATTCACGATCCAGTGTGTTTGTGATTTGAGTGTTTTTTACTGTAAGGATATCGAGCAAAAACAAATCACCATTTTTCTCATACAGCCTTTTGCTAGCTGTTTTATTGTAGGTGCCAAATGAGGAAGGCAGAGACCTTCTTGCCGCAGCATTTACTTTTTGTGGAGTGCGATTGATAGGAGTAATCATGTATAAAGAATCATCGGCATTTTTTTCCGGGTTCCAGCTAAAGTATAACTGTTTGCCATCATCGGACCAATTCAGGTTGGAGGGTGCAACGCCTACCCATTTAGGATCGCGCATAATCTTTTCAACGGTGAGCGGTGCCAGTTGCTGCGCAAAGGCAGAAGGGATGATAAACAGAAGTAGTAGAACTTTTTTCATAAGATTCCGGATTTGGATTTGAAAATTAGGAAAAGAAGCAATCGGTTGTGTAGAAATTCTTTCAGTGGTATAATTTCCAACGTCACTGAACCTTCTATTTTTGCAGTGCAAAACGTGATTGAGGTATGAATGAGTTTTTAGCGCAAGAATATTACGGTAATACGATTGAACATTATGGAATAGCCCTATCCATTATTATGGGTGGTATTCTATTGGTCCGCATTTTTCGAAAGAGGTTGCTGAATCAGATCAAAAGGTTGACGCAGAAGACCGAAACCAAATTAGACGATTATGTTATCGAGGGTATTGAAAGCTTTGGGTTGCCCATTCTGATTTTCGTGGTCATTTATTCTGGCTTGAGCTATCTCACGTTTTCCGAAAAGGCAGATAAGTACATAGACAATTCGATGGTAGTCGTAATCACATTTTACGTGATTAGAATACTCTCGTCATTTATCAGGCTTGCTCTCGAATCGTTCATCACCAAACAGGAGGGTGAACAGGAAAAACTGAAACAAATCAACGGCATCATGCTGATCATTAATGTGATCATCTGGGCAGTGGGTTTGTTGTTTTTGTTTGATAACCTCGGTTATAATGTTACTACCATCATTGCCGGTTTGGGAATTGGTGGTATTGCCATTGCATTAGCAGCACAAAATATTCTTGGCGACCTGTTCAATTACTTTGTAATTTTCTTTGACCGTCCTTTTGAGGTTGGAGATTTTATTACGGTGGATGACAAGAAAGGAACGGTAGAACATGTTGGTATTAAAACCACGCGCCTCATCAGTGTAAGCGGAGAGCAACTGGCTTTTTCAAACAGTGACCTCACCAAATCGCGCATTCACAATTTCAAGCGAATGGAACGCAGGCGAATTGTGTTTTCTCTAGGTGTAGTTTATAACACATCACCGGCAAAGCTTGAACAGATTCCAGTGATTATAAAAAATATTATTACTTCACAGGAAGGCGTGACATTTGATCGCGCACACTTTGCCACCTTTGGCGCTTATAGTTTGAATTTTGAGGTGGTGTATTTCGTTGAATCGGCCGATTACCTGCAATACATGAATACGCAGCAGGAGATTAACCTGAAAATTTTTAAAGCGTTTGCGGAAGAAGGAATTGAGTTTGCCTATCCTACGCAGACGGTGTTGGTGAATAAGTAAGCCCTCACCGGATCATCCAGCTCCAATCCATGGATCAATGCTATTGATGAATTGATTAACCATTACTTAATGTGTTTTTAGGAATATTAACTGTGCATGATCTTAATTTTGTCAATTAATGGAATGATGAGTAAGTTCAACTCAAACTTTTCGGACCTTTACTAAATGGGAAAGATTAAAAAACGCCCGGTAGACATTCTCGTTCTGTCTGATATTCACTTAGGTACTTACGGCTGCCATGCGGTCGAACTCCTCCGATATCTGAAATCCATCGAACCGGGTAAGGTTATTCTCAATGGTGATATCATCGATATGTGGCAGTTCTCAACGCGATATTGGCCCAAAACGCACATGCAGGTGGTCAAGCATCTTACCGGCTTGATGACGCATAATACTAAAGTGATTTACCTGACGGGAAATCATGATGAGATGCTGAGAAAGTTCTCCGGGTTCAGACTAGGATCATTTCAAATTGAGAACAAGCTGCTGTTAAAAATCAATTCGAAGAAGGCGTGGATATTTCATGGCGATGTATTTGATGTTACTATGAAGAATGCAAGATGGCTTGCCAAATTGGGAGCGGTGGGCTACGATTCACTGATTCATATCAACACCTTCGTGAACTTTGTTTTGCAAAAATTCGGGCGTGAAAAGATTTCACTTTCCAAGCGAATTAAAGACAGTGTGAAGAGTGCGGTGCAGTTTATAGATAATTTTGAAGAGACCGCAGCAGGAATTGCCATCGATAATGGATATGACTATGTTGTTTGTGGACATATTCATAAACCAGCTATGAAAACCATCACCACCGAAAAGGGAAGTGTGGTCTACCTCAATTCCGGTGATTGGGTTGAAAATCTCACCGCGCTGGAGTGGCATGGAGGAGCCTGGAGTATTTATAATTACCGTGAGGATAAGACGGCACAGGCCATCAAACTTCCGAATCGATTTAAAGGTTCGGATGATAAAGTGGTGTTTAATGAGATGATGGAACAGTTACTAAAACCTAAAAAGTGAAAATACTATACGCCATTCAGGGAACCGGCAATGGGCACATAGCCCGGGCCGAAGAGATTGTTCCGATTCTTTCAACTTATGGAAAGCTTGATTTATTTGTGAGTGGCGCGCAGGTCGACATTAAATTATCGATGCCGGTAAAGTATAAATCAAAAGGTCTTAGTTTTTTCTTTGGCAAGAAGGGCGGTATTGATTTTCTCAAAACATTCAAAAACAACAGCTCCAAAAGAGTGATGCGCGAGATCAAAGAATTTCCCGTTGAAAAATATGACCTGGTCATCAACGACTTTGAAGCCATCACAGCATGGGCGTCTCATAAGCGTGATGTTCCATGCATTGCACTCAGTCATCAATATTCTTTATTAGCACCCAAAGTGCCAAAGCCCAAACATTTTGATCCCATTGGCACCTGGTTTTTGAATAACTACGCACCGGTAGCGGAAGGTGTTGGATTTCATTTTGCATCATACGATCAAAATATTTTCACTCCGGTCATTCGCGAGCGGATTCGTAAGACTGAAGCTACGGATAGGGGACATTACACAGTTTATTTACCTGCTTATGACGACAAAAAGCTGGTAAAACTGTTCTTGAAATTTCCAGGGATTCAATGGCACATTTTTTCAAAGTATATAACAAGACCGTATCATATCGGAAAAATTTCAGTATTCCCGGTAAATAATGAAGCGTTCACGATCAGCATGGCTGCATCGCACGGTGTATTATGTGGGGCAGGTTTTGAAACACCAGCAGAAGCGCTTTATCTAAGAAAAAAATTGCTGGTCGTGCCCATGAAAAATCAGCATGAACAGTATTTCAATGCGGCATCGTTGAAACAGTTGGGTGTGCCTGCCGTTAAGAAGGTAAGTAAAAAGAATCTTTCAAAGATTGAAGCGTGGCTTGACACTGAAAATATCATTGAGGTTGACTATAAAGAAACGGCACGACCTTCCATTGAGCGTGTTCTAAAACTTTACGCAGACAGGAAGTAATAGGCATCGCCAATTTTTTTGAAAACGCCAGCGATGAGTAAACATCGGCACCCGGGCGTTTGATGAGTTCTTTCGGTTAAACTTGAATTTAAGGGAGATAAAAAGAAAGGAGCCCCGATAACAACAGCGATTGTAAAGTAATCAGAATGGAGTAGGTATAAAAAAGAGATCCTGATTTGCAGGATCTTTTTTTGCCCGATTGTCACACAATCGGTCTGATTTTGAATTAATTCTTTTTCTCCTTCGTAAAATCTGCAATCATACTATTGAAGATTGACAGAATCAAACTGAAACCCAATGCCCACCAGAATCCATCAACTTCGAAGCCAGGGACGAAGTAATCCACTAATAAAATTATTCCGGCATTGATTACTAAAAGGAACAGACCCAAGGTGACGATGGTGATGGGAATGGTAAATATGATCAGTATCGGTTTCACAATAACATTGGCGATTGACAACACAAGTGCTACCAGCAAAGCATAGCCATAATGTTCCACGTGCACACCGCCCTGAAGCAGGTATCCAGTGAGTAATACAGCCAAACCACTTAAGAGAAATCGTACTAGTCCGTTCATAAGAAATTATTTATAGAAGATCACCGTATTTTATAATGAAACAAGTTTTAGCAAAACTAAGCATAAATACGAATGTATTAGTTCGGGTTTGGTTTAGGAATAATCAGGATCACATATAGAATAATCAAAAAAGTAGTTATACCTGAGAATAAAAATGTAAACTCGGCACCAAACGTAAACCAAATCCAACCAGCCAGAGCACTTGCCAGCATCGTGCACACGCTTTGAAAACCCGTGTACGTGCCAATGGCCGTGGCCGTATCTTTTTTATCAGAGATAG
>JAYVTC010000087.1:0-4531 GCA_043774745.1 Cyclobacteriaceae bacterium
GTTATTATCACATGAAGTGCTTGACAGCGTAGTGAAGCCGAGGACAGGGAATCTACGGTTATCATCTACCGTTACTTTAAAAGGCGGACTCACACAACCCGAAGCCGGAGAGTTGATGGAAGTTTTGGTAGCCGTTACGAAGTAGTCACCATTGGAAAGATTGAGTACTGACGTTCCCGCATAAGGTCCACCACTTCCCGTCCATCCGAATGAGAAGTTAGCTAGAGCAGTTCCCGCCCCGGCTACATTCACGGTACTCACTTGCACAGATCCATCAGGAGTAGTGCAATGGGTGAGCGGATTGCTGGTAGCACTTACGACTTCCACCGGAATAGTGTTTTGTAACAAGGTTACCGAACCGTTGGTCGCACACGCATTTGTGTTGTTCGTTACCGTGATATCGTAAAGACCTGGTCCGATGAATTGACCAGCAGTACCTCCAGGCAGTGTTTGAGATATGAAAATTGCTGGTGCCGCTACGTTGTTAGCATCGAAGATGGTTGAAGGGACTGGCTTGTTGGTCCAGTCGAAAGTATATAAAGCAGCAGGTAGTCCAGTTGTTGTAGCGCTTACCGTAATCTGTCCATCGAAGTTTGTATCGCAGGATGTGCTGGATATTGTGTTGAAATTGATTTGTGGAAATTGACGATCGTCAAGAATATCTCTTCTTATGGCAGAAGATTCACAGCCAACACCAATACCGCCTGTTTTACGAATTGCTTTTACAAAATATTTATCGAGTGCAATGGCAGGATATGTTAAGAGTGTTAACTCAACATCATTAGGATAAGTAACATCATCTCCTCCATCAATAACGGGCAGGGTTGTTAAATCAGTTCTAAACCAGGTGTAGTCAAAGTCAGTTTCGGTTCCACTTGCGCCATCTATAAATATCTGAACATTATCAATCTTACCATCAAAATTTATCGGATTGCAATTGGTGAGGTTAGTAACATCTGCGCTCAATGTAAATACAGGAGGTGTCTGTCGGATCAGTGTTGTTGAAAGTGTACTGAAACAGCCGGTTAATTCATTCGTGGCTGTTAAGATATAGCTTCCTTCGTTTATACCGGGTAACAAATTATTGGTACCCGAGTTGCCGGTTGCATCTGAAGGTTGCCCTACAACGGGCCCACCATCCAGATTCCAATCATAAGTATAAGTAGCTCCTAACACTGAACCAGGCCCAGAGACAGTGGTTACATCTACCTCAATACTTCCCTCGAAAAATGTTGGATCACAAGAGGTGTCGCCAGTAGGGGTAAGGGCTATTTGCGGAGTGATTTTATTTATGTCGATTGTCAAATTAAACGGAGGACTTTGACAGCCAATTCCTCCGGTGCCTGAAACATCAAATTTCTTAGTTGCAACAATGGAGTAAGAACCATTGGTAACGGTGCCAGCAGGAACGGTTCCATTTATGACAGCAGGAACCTGGTTAATAAATTCATCACCGCCCAATGTATTATTAGCTACATCACCAAAAGCAGTAAACACAGCTGTATTTGAAGTCAGATTAGTCCATTTAAACTCATAGTCTGCTAAAGTTTCTGCACCACCACCAATAATATTCAGTTGGTTGACAATGACTTTTGCCGATTGCTCCAGTATAGGATTACAATATTCAGCATCGGTAATAATAACATTGGCCGAATTGAATTGTGAGACAACAGGATTATTTAACACGTTAAATGTCTTTGACGAAACACAACCACTATTCAAATCGGTAGCCTGGAATGTGTAGCTAACGGGGCCAAGTTTGGTTGCTGAGTAATTCCCTGCAATTTGCGAAGCTAAAGGAAATCCACTCAAGGCAACAATGGGTGTCATGGTTACATCGTACGTAGTGGGGCCAGTTAAATCATCGGGATCTTTTGTAACATTCAGATCGATGCGTCCATCAAATTGAGTGGGATCGCAAGCTGTATTTGGAATAATTGGACCTGCAAGGGTAATTAATGGATCTCGTGCATCAGTACCAATAGTGACGTCTTGTTTAAGAACGCAGTTCGTTCCGAAATTTTGTTTGACTTCTACGATGTATGTTCCTGGAGATAGTGCACTTGATATCGTATACGGGGTAAGCTCAAGAGCGTTAAAGATTGGACCTGCAATTGTACCTGCCCCTTGTTTCAAGATAATATCATAATTCGCTCCAGGGGGAGGTGTTGGAGGATCTTCAATCTGAATGGTTACGGATCCATTATCAGCTAAAGGCGGACAAACCTGGGTATTTGTTTTGCTAATTCGAATAACAGCATGAGAGCCAATAAAGGGCAACGTGTGTGTTACATAAGTGTAACAACCTGTCGCGTTATCGGTGACTTGCAACGTATATAAACCTGAAGGAATTGATGTATACGTTAAACTAGGATTTGCACCATTAGGCACAAGCGCGGCAAAATTCGGAGGGTTCGTAAAAAAGTTAATAGGTTGTGCCGGCACCGTTCCGGTAGGGGCACTTTCGAACCAATTGAAGGTATAGCCGCCAGTTAAACCGTAATTACCAATGAAGCCACTACCATTAACAGTAAGGTCAATAACACCGCCTCCAAGGGTAGCCTCTACGGTTAAGGTTGTTGCCGTTGGCACACTTTGAACAAAATAAATTTTAGAATTATCCAAAGGTATCGGCAATGGAATGATACCATTTCTGGATAAAATTACCTTGGCTCCTACAACTAATCCATGTGGAACTGCAGTTGTTAATATGTTGGTGGCAGCATCACCTGTAAAGCTTGTGTTGAATGTCTGAACGCTTCCTTCCATAGCGCCATCATTCGTAGCGCATGAAGTAGGAACAACAAGATTTGCTACAACTGGGTTTATTGCAGGTGAATTATTCACCACTGTGCTTACCACCTGCGATGACTTACACTTAGTGCCGTTATCGAGGACTACTACGGTATAGCTACCAGGTATTAAGCCTGTGTAATTAGCTCCACTGGTATTGTCATCAAAATTATTCACTACAAAATCCTCATTTGGCGCATTATCATTATCGTACCAAAAGTAGGTGTAGGCACCTACACCCACAACTGGAACGACACTGGCCGTCAATGCTCCGTTTGCAGGAGAGCAAGTTGTTAAGGGGGTAGGAACAACAGTTACTGCTGGAAAGGTTAATGTCTCATTCAAAAATACAGTTTGTGTATTCGCACATCCTGTGGAACTTCTTATCGCGGTTACTGAATAAGTCTGGTTACCCTTAAGGAGAGAAATTGCATTTGAAGGCGTGGTTGCCAAAGTTACATTATCAACCCAACTGAATGTGTAACCCGCTGTCACTCCTGGAACTCCAGGAAGCGTAGTTTCATTAATAGTTGCCGTTAGTGCTCCATTGGGATTCAATAGATCGCATGAGGTTTGATCTACTTCAACAAAATCAATAGGTGGAATAAATAAATTATCCACGATCGTTACCGGTACTGGGTTGGACGTACAATTGTCATTGGTGTTGGTAACTGTAAGGGTATAAGCCCCGGCAGGTAGGGCCGAGTAAGTTTCTCCGGGTGCAGGGCCTACTGTTCCACCTGCAGACCAGGCGAACGTGAAGCCATTATAAGAAGGTCCCGTTATAGGGTTGCCTCTGTATGTTAACGTATTAAGTGCGGCCGCTCCATTTTTAGCAGGTGAGCAATTTGTATTTGGAGTTGGTGGTAGTAACGTAACAACAGGCAATTGACTGTCATTATCAACCCCGACCGTTGCCGTATTCACGCATCCTGTTTGAAGTATGGTCACTTCAACGGTGTATTCAAACAACGATACTCCATTGATCCCACCTTGAACGTTGCTATAATTATTTATTGTTGTTGTTGTGTTTGCGGTAACCGGACCAGGTGTGCCACCCGTTGAGTTTCCATCAAACCATCTATAATCATAATTTTTTCCAGCTGGCAGCACACTTAAGACTTTTGCAACACCATCGGGAGTTCCACCGGCACAATATTCAGCAGGCGTTTGCCCCATGGTAATGGTTGGTAGCGTTTTAGCATTCGTCACCTGTGCGCTGTAAACAGTGGATAAACAATTGGTGATGGTATGCAATGCTGTAACCGAGTAAGTACCAACATCAAGGCCAAGCAATTTATCAACTCCATTACCATCTGTACCAGCATTCCAATCAAAGAAGTAATCATTAATAGTGCTACCAGAAGGAATATTATTAACAGCTGCACCAACTTGTCCGTCAAAGGCTCCCCCACCTAAGACAGCCTTTACAGGATCACAAATTGTTGTGGGAACTGGCGTTAGAGTAAGTACAGGGAGTTGCTTGTTGTCAGGCAAGAGTGTGGTGAGCGTATTGTCGCAACCACTTGAGTTGTTGCGTACTTTCACGGTATAGTTTATGCCACCCTGCAAAGCGTTGGTAGCAAAAGTATTTCCACCATTGATTACGGGCACAGCAGGATCAGTAATTAAGTTCCCCACAAACCAATTGAAGGTAAATCCGGCCGTTACTCCACCCACATTGGCAGAAGTAGAACCGTTAGGAGTTCCGCCCACACAATTGGTTGAAGGTACATTG
>JAYVTC010000088.1:0-61476 GCA_043774745.1 Cyclobacteriaceae bacterium
AGTTTAAGATAGGGTGAGTTAGCATCGGTAGGAGCCTCCTGAGTGACCAAAATGCTTTTTACTTTTCGCACTCTGTCATTAGCAGTTTCAGTCATAACAACACGTATCGGGTTCGGCTTAATTTAATAACACCTTAATCAAAATCATCAATGGGATGATTTCTGAACCGCAAAGGTAGGAAAATAAATGAAAAACGGAGGACGGTGTCCTTGCCATTAATTTAAAATAAAGAAAGAATACGCCTAGAATCATAAAACCACCCGTTGAAGCAAGCACGAAATAATAAAAATCAGCGTTTTTTATTTCCAACATAAAATAAACCAGCAAGGCGATGCCCATCAAGGCCGATGCTACATACAAGCTTCTGACAAAGTTGAAAAACTGAAAGCGCACTACACCCTTAAAGCCAAATAGAGCACTCATGCTCCAAATCAGTAACAACTTAGTTATCAGAAAAATGAAAATAATAACAGAAAGAAAAAGCCACCCTGTAAAAGCTTTTGTTGTGGACAGGATTGATATTTTGCTTGAAAAATGTAATACAGGAGGACCCCAATTGAATATTACGATCAATAATAAACCAAAAAGCAAACTGATAAATACGAAGAAAAGAATATTCACACTGGAGCCGATTCTTCCTGTGACAATTGCCTCTTCGCGTTCATGAATTGAAAAGACTTTTGTCAAATTAAGGTAATCAATGGTAAGCCTAGTATTGGATCTGAAAAGCATAACGAAGAAACCAAAAAGCAACAATGAGCCTAAAATCACAAAATCATTAAAATGTGTTGCTTCACGATTAAAATTTTCGTCTCCCAGATGAGCTTTATAAATCAGATCTGTTTGAATAGTCTTAACATTACCTTTTTGAAATATTGAAAGCAGAGGTGTTCCTGAATGCACAGTCAAAAGGCTGTCAACGTTCAACCTGAATTCCGATCGTGTTCGAAGCTGGAGTTGTCCATTGATAAATAAAATAAATTCACCTGGAGTCTTTATCGAAATTATTCCGCCTTTAAATTGATCTATGACCGGCAAATGAATAGTATGTACTGGCTGACCGTGATAATCTTCGAGGTGGTCGCCCTTTGAAACGATCCAATGATCTTTGAGATCTTTTATCGCTTCGGTGGATTGTGACCATCCGCTACCTGCACTTAATAAAAATAGGATCAGTAAAACGCCAGCTCTCATGTTGCGTGCAAAAATATCATAATAGTTTAGTCAAAGGAAGTTTTCAGGGTTTCCCACTTTGTATCTTTGAGTTTTATGGCGGGCATTTACATCCACATTCCTTTTTGCAAACAAGCTTGCTACTACTGCGACTTCCATTTCTCTACTAATCAGTCCATAAAAGAAGAATTAATACACGCTATCTCGCTTGAACTATCCTACCAGAAGGATTATTTACAAGGGGAACACATTGAAACCATTTATTTTGGAGGCGGCACTCCTTCTCTGCTTACAAAGCTGGAACTTGACATGATCTTCAATTCCATTTATAAGTACTACTCGGTAATACCGTTGCCAGAAATAACCCTTGAAGCAAACCCGGACGATCTCAGTAAAGAAAAAATAATAATCCTGAAAGAGTCCGGAATAAATCGAATAAGCCTGGGTATTCAATCTTTTAATGATGTTGTTCTGAAATTTCTTAACCGGGCTCATTCTGGCGAAAATGCACTGACTTGTGTTTCTCAATTAAGAGATTATGAAATTAGCAATCTGAGTATTGATCTGATTCATTCCATACCAGGCCAGGATGATGAAATACTTAATCGAAATCTTGAAAAAATTATAACCCTGGCGCCACAACATGTTTCGGTCTATTCCCTTACCATTGAAGAAAAAACTGTATTTGGAAAATGGTCTTCACGGGGACAACTAAAAGCCGTAGAAGAAACTCAATCGGCTGGTCAGTTTGAACTTGTGATGGACACCTTCATCGGTAGTGGTTATCAGCATTATGAAATTTCTAATTTCTGTTTGCCTGGCTTTGCCTCAAAACACAACACCAGCTATTGGCAACAAAAGAAATACCTGGGTGTAGGGCCCAGCGCACATTCCTTTGATCTTGAGAGTCGGCAATTTAATGTGAGTAATAATCACCTGTACATGAAATCAATTCATGAAGGGAAAATTCCTTTTGAAAAGGAAATATTAACAAGAGAGAATAAAATCAACGAATATATTTTCACTTCCCTGCGCACAATGCAGGGTTGCCATTTATCCTATCTGACTAACCACTATGATTATGATTTAAAAAAGGTCAACTCAGATTATATTCAATCGTTACTCAAGCTTGGGTATGTCACATTATCAGATGAGATTCTTATTCTTACCCGACAAGGTAAACTCATGGCCGATAAGATTGCAGCTGACCTTTTTACTTCGTTGGAATAATTTATAACTTGAACACTTGTCAACTACGCCTTTCCCCTGCAATGACTCCAGAAGAAAAAAAAGTTTATATGCTCTTGAAAGCTGTGATTTACCACTATCACGGCTTGGACGAAACTGAAAAACTAGATCTTGAACAAGTGTCTACCGACCATCATGCTAAAGATGAACTGAAATGGGCTCTTGACTTTGTTGCGGAGGATTATATCACTGCTTTTGACCGGGCCCGTGCCTACCTGAATACTATCATTGGGGACTATACCAAACCAAAGCGTGTAGACCTTATTAATATGGTGTGGCAATCGAATAACCTTAAAGGCTATGTAACCGAAATGGAAGCCACTGCCATGCTAAAACTTGCCAAAGATTGGAACGTAGAAAGAGAACTGATTGAATTAGTTCTTAGATAATCTCTAGAGAGACATCATATCCTTAAACTTGGCAGCCTGCCTGCGGCTCACTTCTACCTTATCTCCCCCTTTTAATTTTACCATCAAACCACCAT
This sequence comes from Cyclobacteriaceae bacterium, assembly GCA_043774745.1. Taxonomy (GTDB): domain Bacteria; phylum Bacteroidota; class Bacteroidia; order Cytophagales; family Cyclobacteriaceae; genus ELB16-189. The sequence goes on from JAYVTC010000088.1 coordinate 2,906, forward strand.
TAAACCAAGGTTCGATACTTTCCACCCAGCTTAGGTTAATGATGTGCTTGCGGCTTGCCCTGAAAAACGCGCGCTCATCCAATCGATCATCCAAAGCGTTAAGTGATTTATGAATCATCGGACGGTTGTTATCAAAATAGACTTTGATATAATTTCCATCTGACTCAAAAAACCTGATGTTGGCCAGGCTTACAAACCAGCAGCGTTCGCCATCTTTTACAAACACCTGATCTTCCAGACCCAATTTTTTTCCTGCCCCGCGGCCCGCTTTGGCCCGCTCCTTCTCCATAATTTTATGTACTGCCTCACTTAAGCGGTCTGTCTGTATGGGCTTGAGTAAATAATCCAGTGCGTTTACTTCAAAGGCTTTTATGGCGAACTCATCATAGGCTGTAGTAAAAACAACCAAAGGAGCTGAATCCAGTGATTCCAATAGTTGAAATCCAGTGCGACCCGGCATCTGAATGTCAAGAAATAGCAGATCAGGATTTAGTTCATTGATCATCTGCTCTGCCTCATCGGCATTCATCGCCTCCCCTACAACTTCAATGGAAGGATGTTCTTCCAGAAGTTTGGCCAATTCTTTCCGCGCCAGGCGCTCGTCATCTATGATTAATGCTCTCATGTAAATGTGGTATTGTTAATTCCGTGAGTACAAAATTATCGCTTTCGTTGCTAATCGCGAAGTGAGCATCCTTTCCGTACAACAATTTTAATCGCTGTGCAGTGTTGCTGAGGCCAAGACCGCCTCTTTTTTTATGTCCATTCAAATGATATTGTCCGCTGTTGCGGATACTTATTTTAAGGCGATCGTGTTCAACCTTTGCCCTCACTTGAATGACTCCGCCTTCGGTAAGTTTGGAAATGCCGTGCTTCACACCATTTTCAACCAGTGTTTGGATCATTAACGGAGGCACTAAAAAACCCTTCGATGCAGGATCAATATCAAACTCTGTCCTTAGTCTTTCTTCGAAACGGATTGTTTCCAAACCCAAATAGTCCCTTACCATTTTAAGTTCATCACCAAATTTAGTAAGCCCTCTTTTGTCAGCCACCAATGAGTTGCGAAGAATATTGGAAAGCTGATTAATTGCCATTTTTGATTTTTCTGGATTCTCATCCACCAGCGCTCTTATACTGTTGAGCGCGTTAAAAATAAAATGAGGGTTCAGCTGAGATTTCAGGTTAATCAGTTCTATTTCCTTCACTGAAGCCGCCAGTTTAAGTGACGTGTTATATCGTTCGAAATAATTGTAAATAAAATAAAATACAGACCAGAGAAAAAAGATAACGGCATAGAAAAAAAACGACTGCCCAATTATATTAAATGGATCGAGTGCTTTCTCTTTGTTAAATAATCCAAGAGAAATTGAAGCGGGTATTCTTAAGAAGTACATTAATAAACCTAACACCATCGAACTCAACAACACCCTTGGAATAAGTCGGGGCATTCCTAAACTGAGCCATCTCCATCGATTAATAAAATACCGAAAGCCATGTGATATAACCAGGCAAAAGAAAGCTTCGTAAACCAAAAACAATAAACGTTGTAAACTGATTGCTCCGCTTACTGAGGCAATGAAACTAGCGGCAATTTGAACCACTCCAAAGAGTGTCCATCCACCAATCTGCAAAGTCCAGTAAAGTCGTTGTTTATTTCTGAGCATTTTAAATGCAAAGGTAACAAATCACAAAAGGGCTTTAAAGATTCTTATATAGACGGAGCAAGCCGATTATGGCAGCTTAATTCAATTCCGGTTTCAAAAATTTCCCCGTAAAGCTGGCGGGGTTCTTCGACACTTCTTCTGGAGTGCCTTTTGCAATGATGCGACCACCACCCGCACCGCCCTCAGGGCCCAAATCAACAATATAATCGGCTGATTTGATTACATCCATGTTGTGCTCAATCACCAAAACAGTGTTGCCTTTGTCCACCAGTTTTTGAAGTACGTCCAACAAGTGGCTGATATCTTGAAAATGTAAACCGGTAGTCGGTTCATCTAAAATATATAGTGTTTTCCCAGTGTCACGCTTCGAAAGTTCGGTAGCCAACTTTACGCGCTGTGCTTCGCCTCCTGACAATGTAGTTGCATGCTGGCCTAACGAAATATACCCCAGGCCAACTTCACTAAGCGTTTGAATCTTTCTTAAAATGCGATGCTGATTTTCAAAAAAATTAACTGCCTCCTCCACGGTCATGTCAAGCACATCTGAGATTGACTTTCCTTTGAATCTCACTTCAAGTGTTTCACGATTGTAACGTTTGCCCTTGCATGTCTCGCATGGTACATATACATCGGGTAAAAATTCCATTTCAATCAATCGCAGTCCTGCGCCTTCGCAGGTTTCGCAACGGCCGCCTTTTACATTGAACGAAAACCGCCCGGTTTTATAACCGCGTATTTTTGCTTCCGGCATTTGTGAAAACAAATCACGAATTTCGGTGAACACCCCTGTGTAAGTAGCTGGGTTTGACCTCGGTGTTCGACCAATCGGAGACTGATCTACTTCAATTACTTTATCAATCAACTTAAGACCATCAATTTTTGTATAGGGTAGTGGCTCGGTGCGTGAGTTAAAAAAGTATTGGTTTAAAATCGGGAAGAGAGTTTCATGAATAAGCGTGGATTTACCACTTCCCGAAACTCCGGTAATCGCAGTGAAGGATCCTATCGGAATTTCCAAATCAACATTTTTAAGATTGTTACCCTTTGCACCAGTGAGCGAAAGCTTTTCCCCACTTCCTTTTCTGCGTTCCTTCAGATAAGGAATACTGATTTTGCCACTCAGATACTTAGCCGTGGTGCTGTTGCTCTTCAAAAACGTTTCCGGATCGCCCTGGGCCACCACTGAACCACCATGTCTTCCTGCCCCCGGACCAATATCGATGATGTAATCCGATTCGAGCATCATCTCTTTATCGTGTTCAACCACAATCACTGAGTTGCCTAAATCACGTAAGTCTTTCAGTGCTTTGATCAGCTTCGCATTATCACGCGCATGTAAACCAATGCTCGGTTCATCCAAAATATAAAGTACTCCAACCAATTGCGTTCCTATTTGTGTTGCCAGGCGTATTCGCTGTGCTTCGCCTCCGCTCAAGGTTCGTAGTGGTCTATTAAGGTGCAGATAATCCAAACCAACATCCAACAAAAAACCAATTCGCTTCCGGATTTCTTTGAGCACCTCTTTGGCAATCATGTTTTGCTTTTCATCAAGTCGGCTCTCCAGGCCATCAAACCATTTTTTTAAGTCGGTGATGTTGAGTTCCGCTAACTGTGAAATATTCTTATCATCAATCTTAACATGTAGTGATTCCTTTTTTAGTCGTGCACCATTACAATCCGGACACACTTTGATCACGGTGAAATCTTCTACCCACTTCCGAATTGCTTCCGAACCTTCATCCTTTTGTTTCTGCAAAAAGTTAATGATGCCTTCAAACCTGGTGTTCCATTCTGTGCCCGGATATTTTACAGAGGCCACTGCTACCGGTTCATCATCGCCATACAATAAGACTTTTATAGCCTCTTTCGGAATATCTTTGATCGGTGTGGTGAGCGTGAGTTTATACTTCTTAAGAATTGCTTCCACCTTTTTGAAAATCCAAATGTCACGATATTCACCCAACGGTAAAATGCCTCCACGACTAATGCTCAATTTTTTATCAGGCATGATGGAGTCTTCCGTGATTTCTTCAATTGCCCCTAAGCCTGTGCAAGTCGGACATGCCCCATAGGGCGAGTTGAAGGAAAAATTATTAGGAGCCAGCTCATCATACGATAATCCCGTTTTAGGGTCCATCAGAAAACGAGAGAAATGATGGACTCTACCATTTTCTTCCATGATCATGATTACCCCTTTCCCCTCTTTCATTGCTGTGTTAATCGACTGGGCAATCCGATGGCGGTCTTTTCCGTCCGGCACAATGCGATCAATCACAACTTCAATGTCATGAATCTTAAAACGATCCAATTGCAGCTTGGCTGTGATTTCCATCACCTCTTCATCCACGCGTACTTTGGTATACCCTTGCTTACGGATTTGAACAAACAGCTCGCGATAATGTCCCTTTCTTCCTTTTATGACCGGAGCTAGTAATGTCAACTTCTTGCCAAGGTGATTATTGATAATGGCATCCAGAATCTGATCGTCCGACTGGCGCACCATTCGCTCGCCTGATAGATAAGAAAATGCTTCACCGGCCCGTGCATACAGCAAGCGCAGGAAATCATAAATCTCAGTTACCGTGCCCACGGTTGATCGTGGATTTCGTGACGTGGTTTTTTGTTCGATAGAAATTACGGGACTCAATCCATTGATTTTATCTACATCAGGTCGTTCAAGATTCCCGATGAAACTCCTCGCATAAGCCGAGAAGCTTTCCATGTACCTGCGTTGACCTTCGGCATAAATAGTATCGAAAGCCAATGATGATTTCCCGCTTCCGCTGATACCGGTAAGTACCACAAGCTTGTTGCGTGGAAACGAAATGCTGATATTCTTAAGGTTGTGCTCGCGGGCACCCACAATTTCAATATACTCGTGCCCCGACAGGTCGGTAATTTTCTTTGCTGAAGTGGATTTGGACATTAAAAGGAGATTAACTCAAAGAGATACAAAAATGGGGGTAGGATGGTTGTGGTACAACTAAAAAAAACAAGAAATAATATTGAGGTCATATTTGCGGTTATTCAACTAGCCTCCAACGCATTGAGTCACACAAACTCAGAAAAGAAAAAACTAGGCCACCTCTTTTCCGGTCACCCACTGCAGCATTTCAAACCAATCCTGACGGGAGAGATCAATGGAAAGTGACTTGGCCGCTTCGGTAATTCTTTCGGGTTGAGTAGTGCCGATTACAGGAAAAATCGAAGACTGCTTCAACAGCCAGGCGAGGGAAAGTTGAGCGTAAGAAGCATTGTATTTTGCCGCTTTACCAAACCACTCGCGATCGCCTATCATCAACTTACCGCCTCCCAATGGTGACCACGCCATGGCCGATGCTTCGTGTTCCAGCAGCACATCTAAATCACCATTAAAAAACGACTCTACCCTTGAAAGGGAAATTTCAATTTGATTGGTGACTAAAGGGAAATCGAGATAATGCTGTAGCATTCTGAACTGACCTGGCGTGAAGTTCGATACACCAAAGTGTAATACTTTACCCTGCTCCTTTAATAGTGAAAATGCTTCGGCCACTTCTGTGGGATTAAGCAACGGATCTGGCCGGTGGATGAGCATTAAATCCAACCGATCTGTGGCAAGCATCTTTAAGGAATTCTCTACCGACCAGATAATATGTTCTTTGGATGTGTCATAATGCTTGATCCAGGTGGCCGGTCGTTTTTCTGATTTGAATTTTATGCCACATTTGGAGATCAATTGCATTTTTTCACGCAATGAAGAATCCTTGCGGAGAACATTTCCAAAAATTTCTTCGTTGCTGTGATCCCCATAAATATCGGCATGATCAAAGGTGGTAATGCCTTCGTCAAGTGCCGTATTAATCAACCGCTCTACGGTTTCCTGCGACACGGTGTGCCAGCGCCAGGCACCAGCAATGATGCGTGAAAACTCAGGACCCTGTGGGTGAAGATTTTTGTATTGCATGTTTATAATTCTTTTATCAAACCAATAAATAACTCCGTCAACTTCTTTGCAGATTTTGATGCCACATCAATCACATCGGTCAGCGATACCGGCTTGGCACCTGCTTCACTCGCATCGTTCGTCAACACCGAAATAGTCGTGCACTTCATGCCCAGGTAATTTGCCATCAACACTTCAGGCACGGTCGACATGCCTACAGCATCGCCACCGATCATCCGAAGATATTGATATTCAGCTTTTGTTTCTAACGCAGGCCCCATGTTGGAGACATATACGCCTTCGCGCAAGCGAATCTTTTTTGCACGCGCCACCGCCTTGATAATTTTATTCATTGAAGCTGAATAAGGCTCACGCTGATCCAGAAAAAGGTTTCCCTTTTCTAATCTGCTCAATCCCCGCAGCGGACCATCCGGCATTGCATGGATATGGTCTTCAATCAACATCAACTCACCATGTTTCCATAATGGATTGAGATTACCCGCAGCATTGGAAATCAACAAGGATGTTGCACCAAGTGAATTCATCACCCGAATGGGGAGTGTTACTTTTTGCATGTCATATCCTTCATAATAATGGATACGACCTTGCATGACCAACACTTTTTTTCTGGCTACTTCCCCAAATACAAACTGCCCCTTATGACCACTTACTGTCGAGACAGGGAAAAAAGGAATTGAATTATATGGAACAACGACTGGATTGTTTATACGACTCACAAATTCCTCACCCAAGCCAGTGCCAAGCACAACTCCAATATGCGGCTGGATGCGATGAGCCTTCAGATACCGGGTGGCCTCTATTAACTCTTTGCTTCCTGCGTGCACGTATGGATTGAGTTAACTTTCTATGAAAATTAATGTGCTGTATGCTGATAACACTTGCCAGCTTTGCTGGATGTCATGCGTTTGCAGCGTGTGCCATCGGCTGTCTTGCCTGTGCATTGGGCCACTTTGTCTTTAACATGCTCATCGGGTTTACACACTCCGCATGGTTTTTTGCCTGCTTTTTTTGCGGCATCCATCTTCAAGCCATCAGCATCACCCGAAAGTTTGCAATCAGCAGTATGATACTTTTCTCCTTTTGCGGAGGAATACACGGTTTGGCTAAATCCTTTAAAGGAGAGGCCAATCATTAAGAAAAATGCAATAACAATGATCTTTTTCATAAGAGTTAAAAGTTTGTGTTGAATATAAAAGCAAGTTTTATAATTCTGGCAAAAAATCCATTTCAATTTTAATTTGTCTGTGGCTTAGCGACATACGTTTCTTATAAAGGAAGGTAAAACGAGTCTGGAAACACTAAATTTCTTAAAATAATGAGGTTGTATTGCATATTTGATATGGGATATTAAATTTGCAGTCCCTTACAGAAATGGAAGGGGTAAAAAGCGGGAGTAGCTCAGTTGGTAGAGCACGACCTTGCCAAGGTCGGGGTCGCGAGTTCGAGTCTCGTTTCCCGCTCAAACAAAAAAAGATTTTGCCGCAGACGATGCGGCATCTTTTTTTGTTCGGGTTCGGATGTATAGCAAGACGTTCTTTTGAAGTTTTGTTTTTTATAAGACCACATGCAATTTATTGCCCGGGTGGTGGAATTGGTAGACACGCAGGACTTAAAATCCTGTGGATAGTAATATCTGTACGGGTTCAACTCCCGTCCCGGGTACTTTGATTTAAATACGTAAAGCCCTCTGTAAGGGCTTTATTGTTTTAGTGGACTTCCCACAATTAACTCTTTCCTGTTTCAGCCATTTATAAAATAGATGGAATCTCAGTACGAATCTGATTGCTAAAATTCAATACCTTTTACTTTTTATTAAGACCTAAACTTCTCTATGCAACGAAAGCATTGGTTTCTCGCCCTTCTGGCACTTCTATCCATCATCACCTTTCTTGACCGTAATGCCATTTCATTTGCCGGTATAGAAATCACAAAAGAGCTTGGTTTGAGTGAGAGTCAATTTGGTTGGATACTTGCCGCCTTCACCATTTCCTATGGATTGTTTGAAATACCGACCGGCCTGTGGGGTGATCGCTTTGGTGAGAAGAAAACGTTGTCTCGGGTGGTAATCTGGTGGTCAATTTTTACAAGCCTTACTGGTCTTGTTGGTGGGTTCGCATCCTTATTTGTAGTGCGTTTTCTTTTTGGTGCCGGTGAAGCAGGAGCCTATCCAAATGCTTCAATCGCAGTAAGAAAATGGTTCAATGTTGAAGAACGCGGTCGTGCCCAGGCAGTCATCTGGATGTCGAGTCGCATAGGTGGGGCCATCACTCCATTTGTTATTATTCCCATGCAAATCAATTTTGGTTGGCGCACTACGTTCTATATCCTTGGCGTGATTGGCGTTTTATGGGTGGTGCTTTGGATGCTCTTTTATAAAACACGCGATGATGCACCGGTAGAAAAGACAGGATCATCGTGGCAGCAGATCGCTCACACTAAAAATTTCTGGTTTTTAATGTTAGTCTATTATTGTTATGCCTGCGGTGTATTCTTTTTTATTTCATGGCTTCCAAAGTATTTACATCAAGGTCGGGGTATACCACAAGAAGAATTGACCTACTCTACTTCACTGCCATTTATACTTGCCGCTATTGGTTGTTTATTTGGCGGAGCACTCAGTGATTATCTGATCAAGAAGATCGGCATCATCTGGGGAAGACGCATCGTTCCGTTGGTTGGATTGAGTTTGTCAGGATCGGCCATGTTATTTGCAACCTATACCGATAATCTTTCTGTTACGATCGTCATGCTGGCGTTGGGACTTGCATTCATGGATGTGACCGCACCCGTTGCGTGGGCCATTGCAACCGGACTTGGAAAAAATCACGCAGGGGCAATTACCGGTGCTATGAACACAGCAGGATTATTAGGAGGAACCGTTGCTTCGCTTGGAATTGGATATCTTATTTCATGGACTGGAGATTATGATCTGCCGGTAATGATCATTGGTGTTCAACTTATTATGGGAGCGTTGCTAACGCTTGGAATAAAAGCAGAATCCTGAAAATTAATTTTTACAGGTTAATTGGTCTTCATTTTCTTCATCCATAATTGCAGAGCCTGCAACTCGTTAAACACAAATGTATTCTTTATAAAATCTTTATATAAACACGCTATAGATTAATATCTGATTTATAATAAGGCCAGTACCTTTGTCCTGACAAAAGAAAATGATAAAGGAACTCTTTCATAATCCACCCAAAAAAACACAATATCCAATTAGTGTGATAGCCGTGTTTTCTGTTGCCGCTCTTGGTCTTGTCCTTCACGATCTGATCGGTTATCAGGTAGTAGCCCTCATTTTGTTGGTGACGGTATCCATGCTCACTCTGTTTCTGGATATCATTCCTGTTATCATTGCAGCAGTGTTGAGTGCATTACTCTGGGATTTATTATTCATTCCTCCGCGCTTCACCTTTGCCATAGGCACTACAGAAGATCGTTTATTACTATTAATGTATTTTATTATTGCTCTGATCCATGCCGTGCTCACCTATAAAATCAAGCAGGTACAAAAGGAGGTTCGCAGCCGCGAGGAAAAATCAAAAGCCATAAAATTTTATAACATCTTATTAAATTCTCTCTCACACGAATTGCGCACCCCAATCACCACCATCATTGGCGCCACCGACAACCTGATGAATGCGGAGAAACTTTCGGAGAAAGATAAAACTGAATTGCTGTCAGAGATTTCAATTGCCTCGCTAAGACTAAACCAACAAGTAGAAAACCTGTTGAGCATGTCGAGGCTGGAATCAGGAGTGTTTCAGATAAAAAAAGATTGGTGCGATGTTAAGGAGTTGATCTATACGGTAATCCAACGCTTTGAACCAGCCATCTCCAACTATAAAGTTTCCGTTTTCGTACCGGATAACATACCGCTCTTTAAACTGGATTATGGATTGATGGACCAGGTGTTACATAATCTTATAAGTAATGCAATCCAACACAATGCCGATGGAACGGACATCGTGATCACTGCAGATTGTCAAGATGAAATATTGTTCCTAACAATCTCTGATTCAGGAAAAGGGTTCCCTGAGAAAGAAATTGATCGTGTGTTTGATAAGTTTTATCGCGTGCAAGGGTCGCGGCCCGGAGGAACAGGTCTGGGGTTATCCATTGTTCGGGGTTTCGTGGAAGCACATCATGGCAAGGTATCACTTACCAATCTTCCATTGCGCGGAGCCATGTTTTCGATAGAAATTCCAACTGAAGTATCTTACATAAACCGATTGAAAAATGAATAGCGCTTCGATATTAATTATTGATGATGAGGTGCAAATCAGGAAGTTACTGACAATCACGTTAGAGTCAAATAGCTATAACGTACAAGTTGCCGTCAATGCCAAAGAAGGATTGATAGCCGTTGCAAATCATCCGCCTGATCTGGTGTTGTTGGATTTGGGTCTGCCTGATGAAAGTGGTCATGAAGTGCTCGGGCATCTGCGAGAGTGGTATACCAATCCTATTATTATTTTATCCGTGCAAAGCACAGAAGAAGACATCGTAAAAGCATTGGATAATGGTGCTAATGATTATTTAATAAAACCGTTCCGCACCGGTGAACTGATGGCTCGCATTCGTTTAGCACTTCGCAAAGTATCAATGGATGAAAATAATCCCGTTGCACAGTTTGACGACCTCAGTATTGACTATGCGGGAAGGGTCGTGAAAAAGAATGGCGTTGTTATTAAACTCACCGCCACAGAATATTCATTACTGGCGCTGATGGCAAAAAATGAAGGAAAAGTATTGACTCATCAATATCTGCTCAACCAGATATGGGGGCCTTCTTACAGTGGTGAATCCCAATACCTGCGCGTCTTTGTCGCACAACTAAGAAAAAAAATTGAAACTGATCCTAACCGACCGATTCACATCATCACCGAATCGAGAGTAGGCTACCGGTTTATAGCAAAATAAATTAACACCATATTTTAAAAATCATGAAATCGAACAAACATTCGGACAGGATCACTATTGCCTCTTTACTCGTAACACTGGGTATCATTTATGGCGATATCGGTACGAGTCCCTTGTATGTAATGAAAGCCATCATTGGTGAGCGACCGATTGACGAATTGCTGGTCTTTGGAGGAGTTTCCTGCGTGTTCTGGACGCTCGTTTTTCAAACTACCATCAAATACATTATTCTTACGCTGCTGGCCGATAATGATGGTGAAGGTGGAGTATTTTCATTGTATGCATTGGTGAGGCGATATGGAAAGGGCTTGGTGATTCCCACCATCCTGGGAGCCACTACGTTATTAGCTGATGGAATTATTACTCCGCCCATTTCCGTAGCCTCTGCCGTAGAAGGCCTGGAGATGGTTATTCCAGGTTTACCTACCGTGCCCATTGTTGTAGTTATACTTTCCTTGCTCTTCTTTTTTCAACGATTTGGTACCCATAAAGTAGGTAGCGTCTTTGGTCCTATGATGACGATCTGGTTCAGTATGCTCTTTATTATCGGAGCTTATAATATCTCTCACCACCCGGAAGTTTTCAAATCACTAAGCCCGGTTTATGCCTATGAACTCTTGGTAAAATATCCTCACGGTTTTTGGTTACTGGGTGCTGTGTTTCTGGCTACTACCGGAGCCGAAGCTTTATACTCTGATCTTGGACATTGCGGTAGAAAAAATATTCGCATCACCTGGGCATTTGTAAAAGTAGCCCTGATGACTAACTATATGGGGCAGGCTGCATGGCTCATGCACCAGGGTAATTCGATGTTGGGCAGTCGCAATCCTTTTTATGAAATGATGCCCTCATGGTTTTTAATTACAGGAATCTTGATCGCAACGCTGGCTGCTATCATCGCATCTCAAGCCTTGATTAGCGGATCGTTTACGCTCATCAGCGAGGCAATGAGTTTGAATTTCTGGCCACGCGTAGAAGTGCGTCAGCCAACTGAATTAAAAGGCCAGATTTACATTCCCAGCATAAACACCATTCTTTGGATTGGTTGCGTGCTCATGATACTATACTTTCAAAGTTCCACACACATGGAGGCGGCCTACGGTTTTTCAATCACCATTGCTATGATGATGACGACCATACTGCTGAGTTATTTCATGATCTATCGTAAGAAGTGGAATATCTTTCTGGTGATTGGGATTTTACTAGTGTTCAGTACTATCGAGATTTCGTTTTTTATTACCAATGTGGTGAAGATTAAAGAACGGTGGATGTTTCTTTTCTTTGAGTTATTTATTTTCCTTGTGATGTATGTATGGTATTATGCCCGCAAAATCAATAACCGGTTTGTTAAGTTTGTTGAGTTGGGGAAATATACAACCTCCATCAAAGAACTGAATGAAGATGATGAGATCCCCAAGTTCGCCACGCACTTAATTTATCTCACCAAAGCAGACCATCGCGAACAAATAGAAGAAAAAATCATCAAATCAATCTTTGCTAAAAAGCCCAAGCGGGCTGACGTTTATTGGTTCCTTCACATCGATCGCTCCGATGAGCCTTATACGCTCAACTATGAAGTTACTGAGCTCGTTGATGACAAAATTATCAAAGTGACCATTCATATTGGATTTCGTGTTCAGCTTCGATCAGAGCTTTTCTTCAAAAGAATTGTGCTAGAGTTGGTTGCCAATAAAGAACTAAATCTGCATGTCCGGCCCGATGGATCTACTAAATGGAATCCGGAACCTGACTTCAAATTTGTGATTATCGAAAAATTTCTTTCGGTGGAAAATGAATTCACCATCCGTGAGGGGTTATTGTTGAATGGATATTTCTTTCTCAAGTATCTTGGGCAAAGCGATGAAAAAGCATTTGGTCTTGATAAGAGTGATGTGGAAGTTGAACAGGTGCCATTGGTTTATCACCGTGTAGAACAAGTGAAGCTTACTCGCATAAATCACGGTTAGGGATTTTTTACAAATTGCCATTCTTCATTTCCTCCACCGCATAATTAGCTGCCCGTGCCGTAAGTGCCTTGTCTAATCTAGAAGGACTTTGATTACCCGTGCTCGTCATACAAGCTCCATCCGTGACAAACACATTCTTGCAAGCATGCCATTGATTCCATTCAATAAAGAAGTCTTTGGATCGCGACCCATTCTGCATCCTCCCATTTCGTGAATGTCCAGACCAGGTGCCTGGTGAGAATGATGCTATGAAATAAAATACCATTACTCGAATTCTTAAGAGAATTTATGAATTAAATGAAATCAAAGTTTTTTGGTGTGGCAACTTATTTATTGACTTGGTCTAAAATCAAAAAAAAGAGGCGGAAAAATCCCGCCTCTTTTTTCTATTGACTATCTACCGATTATTGGAAGATAGGTATTTTAGTAAACTGATCTGGAAGAGGACTAGGCACGTTAGCACCGTTTGTGTTAATCTCATTCTGAGGATAAATATAACGGCCAGGGATTCCTCTTGAGTTTGTTGGAGGAATTGGCAATTGTACTACGGGCGTTGCTTTCGCAAGCCTGCGCACATCCGTAAACACATTATATTGCGCCAGAGAAACAATATACTTCTCAGAGATAATCTCATACAGTAATCCCTTCTGTTGATCTCTACTTGTGCTTACAGGATTTGCAAGACCACCTGGAGAAAAATCAGCATCGGCATAATTATCATATTGAATACCCAGATCCTGATAATCCTGCTCAATTACTTTTCCATTTATATAACCCGTTTTCATCACTTGTCGCACCGAGTTAAGGGCGGTTACTGCTGCTGAAATATTTCCAAGACGAGCTTGTGATTCAGCAATAATTAACTGGTTTTCATAGAAAGTCAAAAGAGGGTGAGGAGCATCTGACACAAACATGCCATCTACCGTGTTAGGATCTAATGCACCCGTTGAGTAAACACCTGTTTTAAAGAAGTGATTATAAACTGCCGTTTCATCCGTAGCAGAATTACGCTTTGCTTTGCCTGTAGCCTGTGCTACTCCGTCCAAACGGATTTTCATGAAAACAGGAAGGTATGCAGGATCATCAAAACCAGTATCTCCAGGACGTGAATTCTCGAAAAAGTCAAAGTTCAGGTTATTGTCAATGGTCTGAGCAGTTCCATGAGGAATCAGTGCATCGCCAGCAGGTGTAGTAATACCTAGTTGCGCGGCAGTAACAGCATTTGCATATTGACCAAGGTGCAGATAGAGTCTTGCCTGCAACGTTTTGGCAGCCTTAGCCCACTTACTTCCAGAGCCTCCAAAGATGAACTCCTTTGACCCATCGACAGAACCTACTCCAGATGATAAGTTAGCATAAGCATTATCCAATAATTTGATCAGAGCAGCATAAACATCTGCCTGCTTATCAAAAATTGGTGTTGGATAAGTTACCTCCTCGAATGCCTGTGAGTAAGGGATATCACCGTATAGAACAGTAATCTTGGCCATTAGCAATGCTTCAGCCACTTGAGCTATCCCAAGCGCTACTTTGTTATTAACCGGGGCAGCCTTTTTCTGAATAACTCTTGCATTCGAAGCAGCTGAATATGCTGTTGACCAACTAGGATCGAACGTAGAGGCAGCAACATTATAAATTCCAAAACCAGCATGCTGGCGGCTAAGACCTGCCAATTGGCCGGCCCACATGTACCCAATCCTGGTATCCGTATCCTCATGGGCAACCGAAAGGCCTACAAGCATACCTGACATTAATACATCAATAGGTGCATCGGCAGGAGCATTTGGATTGACTTTGATGTCTTGAGTATCCAATAAATCCGAACAGGAAGTGAAAACTGCCAAGGCAATCAGGATGCTAACTGCTTTTATAAATATTTTATTTCTCATATGAAATGTCGTTTAAAGTTATTCCGTTTTCCTAGTAGGAAATCTTTATAGAAAACAAAATCGATTTAGTGTTTGGATTGGTGAACCAATCTGAACCACGCGCAAGTGACGCGCCTGAAATGTTAGTCTCAGGATCTACACCTCTGTACTTTGTCCACAAAAATGCGTTGCGGCCTGTTAAGCTAAAGTCGATCGAAGACAACTTCGATGCTTTACGGAATCCGGCACCGGCTACTCTATAGCTGAGTGTTATTTCCCGTAGCCTTGTCGATCCACCATTTTCAACAAATTGCTTTGCAGATGCCTGATTAAATGAAGTTCCAGGTCCTTTATACCATGCTTGAGTTAAGGCAACAGGCCCAGCTCCGAAATCCTTGATCTGGCCACGGAATTCAGTGCCAGCAGGAATTGTTGCGCCATTATATGTTTTCAAATCAGTTGGAGCTGTAGAAGTGATTCCGTTATCAGCATGTGTACCGAAAGTATATAGAGCACCACGGGTACCATTCCAATAATCATTACCATATACCTGATCGAACAGAAAGTATAATGAAAGGCCTTTAAACTCAAACCTGTTTCCAATGCCGGCTCTCCATTTTGCGTTTGGATTTCCGATCACCTCATTTTCAATACCATCCAAAGGGAAACCATTAGCATCTAACTTATACTTGCCATTAGCCTCTTTTTGAAAGTCTGTTCCATAGAACACACCAAAAGGCTGGCCTTCAATAAGCGACTGACCGCCATAGGCACCATTTCCTGGAACACCCTGAGCCGCTGAACCTGCCAACGAATAAACTATGTTTCTGTTTGCAGCCCAGTTACCAGAAATATTCCATCTCAGGTTACCCTTGTTCAAAATGTCATAACCAAGTTCGATCTCCAAACCTTTGTTATGAATTTCAGCAGCGTTAACGTTCTTAGAAGAAAAACCTGTTTCATAAGGAACTGATAGCGTAAGAATAACATCTGTAGTCTGGTTTGAATAGGCAGTTCCTGAGAATGTTAACCGGTCATTAAAAAATCTCAAATCTGTTCCAATTTCAACCTCTGTTTTTCTCTCCGGCTTAAGACTAGGATTTCCTTGCAAGCCGCTGCGTGTATATCCACCACCATACACACCACTAACTGCAGCCAATCCGTATGCGTAGCTATCTCCGTAAAATGTAGGGTTATATTGTGTTAAACCCAAATAAGGCTGTGGCTGAATACCCACCTGACCATAAGAAAGACGAAGCTTACCAAAACTTAACAGGTTATTATCCTTCAAAGCATCAAGTTTAGTAAACTGCCATGCCAAAGCAGCTGACGGAAAGAAAAAGCTATTGGCAAAGGTAGAAGCGCTTTCTCTGCGAGCTGTTAAGGTTACGAAAAGCTGATCAGCAAATGCTAAATCTGCAGATGCATAGTAGGCATACGTACGGATTTGAGTTCTGTAATTATAGGCCTGTAAGTTTGAGTTCAACGCATTGGTTAAAAGATCAGGAGCATTCGGGATGATAAAGTCCGTGATCTGGGTATGAATGGTTTCTCTCTTTCTATCATTGAAGTTAGCACCGATCAATAAATTGAGGTTAAACTTATCACCAAATGACTTGCTGGCGCGTGCAAATATGTCAGCATTAAACTGGCTTTCAGAATTAACGTTTCGCTGCATGAAGCCTGTGTTATAACTGGCAGACTTCTGAGGGAATGTCTCGTTATTATGATCCGTAAAGTTATCAACACCTGCACGACCAGTGATATTCAACCAGTCGGTTGGATCAACAGCCAACTCCAAATTTCCTATAATACGATCGACACTTGTCGTATTCTTGTTATTGTGAATATTCCATAGCGGGTTTGAGTAACTAGGACCGAAATTCTTGCCCAAAGGGTTTCTGAAAGAAACGTGGCGATCCGGTAATATAGCTCCACTAGTAGTAGTGTAATCACCCTGGTAGTAATTGTTATTAAAGTCAGGAGATGTACGAAGGCCACCTAACAACAGACCATCTACGTTATCACCACCCTGAGCGCGGGTTGAAAATGAATTAACATAAGCAACGTTGGCAGAAGCCCTGAACCAGTCCGTAAATTGACTTGAAACGTTTACCCTTGCCGAATTTCTCTTGTAGTCACTGAAGCTTTTCACAACCCCCTCCTGATTCAAGTTAGAATAACTAATCATGAAGTTAGTTCTGGCATTTCCACCACTAATCTGAAGGTTATTGTCTAGAAAATGACCTGTCTGAAAAGCATCATAGCGGTGATCCCAAACGTCTTGAGAGTTTTTGCCTCCATGTGCAGCAGCGCCAGTGCCGCTATAGCTTACTCCAGTTCCAGGGGCAATCGCATAACGCTTAGAGCCATCTGAAAACGTGACAAATCCATTATAACCTGGTGCAGCTGGATCGGTGATAAATGAATCAGTGCCGCCAGTACGGTCAGCTATTTTATCTCCCCAAGTTTCCCTGTTTCCCTGTCTGTAATGTCCATCAGTACCTCCACCATAGGTAGTCTGCAACTCGTGAATCTTATTCACTTTATCAAACGACACCGTTGATTTGAAATCGATGTTTACTTTACCATTTGTATCCTTTCCTTTTTTAGTCGTGATAATGATAACCCCATTGGCAGCTCTTGTTCCCCACAACGCAGCTGCGGAAGCACCTTTTAATACCTCCATAGATGCAATGTCATCAGGGTTAATATCATTGGCTCTTGATTGAGCATTGATTGAGTTGGCAGCACCTGTTTGACCATACTCATTTGAGTTACTGATCGGCACACCATCAACAATGAAAAGAGGCTGGGCATTACCATTAATGGTATTCTGACCTCTGATTTGAATGTACGCACCAGCACCAGGATCGCCACCTGATTTTGTTATTTGAACACCAGCTGCTTTACCTGACAAGCCCTGCAAAAGACCGGTCTCACCAGAGCGTGCAACATTGCCACCTTGCACCGTTGAAACAGACGAGGCAAACTTGTCCTTGTCTACTTTTATTCCAAGGGCAGTAACAATGATCTCAGAGAGTTGTGTTACATCTTGTGCTAAGGAAATATTCACCACCGACCGATCGCCAATAGCAAGTTCCTGAGTTTGGAGTCCGATAAAAGAGAAAACAAGAGTCCCTCCCGATCCGGGAACGGTGAGCTTGTAACTACCCCCTGAGTCCGTTACAGTTCCATTCGTGGTCCCTTTAACGACCACGTTCACACCAGGCAAAGTCGATCCGTCTTCTGCGGATGTGACCGTACCAGAAATCACTCGCTCCTGCGCCCAGACACTGCTGAGCACAAAAACGAATGAGAAGCATAACAGTAAAAACTTCTTCATAGATTTTGGTTTAGTTTAAAAATTTGTTTGAAACGTATTAAGTCAGGTATGAAATCTAGAAATTTTTCTCACAGTTTCCTAGTTGAACAAATACGTGTCAGTTGCCCCTATGAAAAATTATTCTTCCTTCACCCGATTGAGAGCCGTGTTTCACTAATAATTAGTAAAAAAATTATTTTATAGATTGCTTTTAAGTTTTGCCATTTGCTTTCAAAAGCATCCAAAGCGCAACAGATATGGAAGATGATTCATCGGTAATTCCAAAATCCGTATTGCGCTCTTTTAGGAATGGATATGTGCGTCAGTGCGAAAGTTTTTTTGTTTTTAATCTGCTGATCATTCTAATTACCTCTACGATGGATTCAGCCTATTCGATTAGCATTGTTTGTACTCATTTGAACCAATTATTATTGGTTTGAATACAACGTTAGGAGTTTTAGTACACGTTTGAATTAGGTCGTTTGGGCGGAGTTTTGCGATGATCGGTTCTCATTAGCATGATTTACGCTGGCTCTTAGTAATAAAAGACTAATTTATCTTTTATTATTATTACTTTTGTATCTCATTATATAACGCACACATGACTATCAGCAACACCCTTCACAAGTTCCATATCCCTGTTATGGGCCTGGCTTACACCATCGATACTCCCATTAAAGTGGCCCGGTTTGGTATCTCTTCTGTCATTTCTATTATTGAAGACAACCTGGTGGAAAAAATGAGGAGCCATTACTATACCCTGATTAATGAGTCTTATCATCCCATTTCCAAGAAGGAAGTTGACTATCGTGCAAAACGGATAACGGATTACCTCAACCTGGTTAATCGTATTGTTAACGATCAGGTGGAGAAAATGCGCAACTCCACATTTGAAACGGACGCTGAGATCAACAAATATTTTCAGATGCTGCCAGATGACAGCGGCCTTAAGCGCATCTATAAAGAAATGATTGCATTGGACGATCCTCAAGACAAAGAGCAACTTGAAAATTGGTTGAAGCACGAAATCATGCCGGGTAGCATTGATGTGAACATCATGACCAAGCTTGATAAAAACAATCCTGATGAGCACGGAAATATTATGGAGGACAGCTCTGATGCCGTGGCTGCCTTGCGTGGCTATGCGCAGAGTGATCTTACTCACTCATCGGTAATTCTTTCCGCAGGAATGAACCCGCGCCTGTTTAGTTATATGGAAAAATTAGATGCGTTTGATGCTAATCAACTTGGCATTTTTAAAAAGAAAATTGTCATCAAAGTATCCGACTATCGTTCGGCCCTTATCCAGGGAAAAATGTTGGCTAAGAAAGGACTATGGGTGAGTGAATTCAGAATTGAATCGGGTCTTAACTGCGGTGGTCATGCTTTTGCATCGGATGGCTATTTGCTAGGCCCCATCCTGGAAGAATTCAAAAACAAAAGAAAAGAACTGGTAACACAACTGTTTGAAATTTATAATCAGGCGGTGGTGGGCAAGGGTAAAGCTGGTTTTGATCAGCCTCATCATGTGAAGATAACGGTACAGGGTGGTATTGGTACGCACGAAGAAGATGAGTTTTTGCATCGCCATTATGAAATTGATGGCACCGGTTGGGGCACTCCATTTTTACTCGTGCCTGAAGCCACCACAGTGGATGATCATACGTTGCAATTACTTAGCAAAGCCACCGAACAAGATGTGGTCTTGAGTAAAAATTCTCCACTAGGAGTTCGCTTTCACTATTTGAAAGGAACGACAGGTGAAAAAGAAAAGTTAGAACGAATTCAAAACGGAATGCCGGGCAGCCCGTGCTCAGAAAAGTTCCTGGTCTCTAACACAGAGTTTACCACAGTGCCTATTTGTACTGCTTCGCATACCTATCAGAAAAAGAAAATAGAACAGTTGCAATCATTGAACTTGTCTGAACGAGACTATCAAAAACAATTGAAGGAAGTATTAGATAAAGAATGCTTATGCATTGGCCTCAGCAACGCTGCTGTTGAGACGTATAAATTGAAGCCTTTTAGAAATCTAAAAGCAGTAAATATTTGTCCGGGCCCCAACATCGCTTACTTCTCAGAAATTGTATCGCTTCATAAAATGATTGACCATATCTATGGAAGAGCTAATGTGCTCTCTGATAAAAGTAGACCTCACATGTTTATTAAGGAACTCTCTCTTTATATTGACTATTGGCTGGAACAACTAAATGAGGCAAAAGAACAGATTGATCAAAAGCGTAATAAGTATGTTCATACTTTCTATGAAAACATCATGAGTGGAATCACCTATTATCGCGAAATGGCCGATAAGGTTGCGGAAGAAACATCCTCATTAAAACATAAAATTAACGAAGGGCTTGATCAGGCCGAGCAGAAGTTGCAAGCTGCTTATGAGCAACATTTTCTTAGTGAACCGGTGAAAGTCTGATTATCGAATTTAAGGCATCAGTCAGCCCAAAGCGAATCTGATGCTTTAATTTTATTTTGTCCTTGTTTATCTTATTCAACTTCTACCCTATTTTTATAGTTAATCTTGCATGATTACTAAAGCTTATGTTTTCAAAAGCCTGTGAATATGCCATACGCGCTGTACTCTATATCGCGATCAAGAGCATTGATGGCTCAAAGTTGAGTATTAAAGAAATCGCCAAAGAGATTGACTCTCCGGAGTCGTTTACTGCCAAAATACTTCAATCGCTTTCTCGTGAAGGAATTATTTCTTCCATAAAAGGACCCAACGGTGGCTTTTACTTAGAGCCAAAATCCAAACCGATTCCACTGGCCGCCATTGTTAAGGTGATTGATGGAGAAGGTATTTTGCATTCTTGTGCGCTGGGCTTAAAAGAATGTTCCGATACATTTCCTTGTCCCATTCATGAAGATATAAAATCATATAAGACAAGACTGCGACAGGTTATGAATGAAAAGACTGTTCAACAACTATCGAAGGAGCTAAAGGATGGGAAAACCTTTTTGAGAAACTCCAAAGTGAAAATCTCACGCTGACCAGTGTGCATAGGAATCGCGCGTTTTCCACAGCTTCAATGAATAAAGTTGAACATAATCAGGAAAGGCGCTAATGATTTAACCCAGATTATGCATTAGAGATGCATAATCTGCCCGGAGGCTAGCCATGTTTACGTTTGTTGCCATGCTGATGTAGAGTGATGCCTTACTAAAATTTTTAAGGGTTATTTCTTAACTTCTTTCTCATAAATCACTACACCGCTGGCTACAAATTCTATTTCCTGTTTGGGTTCGGTGATCGCATCAATTTCTTGCTGAGTCTTTCCTGCATCTTCGGCAAAATGGCGAAGAGTGGCTACATCAGTAACCTTGCGTTTGGCAACGCCTGAAATCACAACTTCTTTTCCTTCAGCACCAGATGTAGGAACAAAAAAACCATAGTCTTTAAAAGTAATCCGAGTGGCTACTCCGTTTTCATCTTTCACGGTCATCCAGCATCCCTTCTTTGCACACGTTTGTTCAATGGTACCTTTCAAAGTAAGCGCCACTGAATCTTTACCTTCTACCTGCTGATTCAAACTTACTAACGAAAGCGCTCCTTCTGTGGAAATTGCTTCCCCATAGGTATTAAACGCTGTCGTTGACCCTTTTTTTGTCTGACAGCCAACCAATGCTATAAATGCAAAAACTAAGATTGAAAGATTTTTCATAACGTCATTTTTTAGTGATGCAAAATTAAGAAAAGGAATCATTTTAAAATTACTCTCCTCTAAAGTCAATTTATTTACCTTCAATCGATTGGCTGCTCAGGTAGTAACTCAATGCACCGGAGGGACATTTTTTAACCTGATCGATGATTTGTTGCGTAGTGCCACTTTCGGGAGTGATCCAAGGTTTATTTTGAGGATTGAATACTTCACCTAAACCCTTAAAGCAAATAGCCGAATGAATGCATGTGCCGGGTCTCCATACAATAATCACTTCTCCATTGGTATATTTCTTAGTAATGTCTTTCATCTGTTAATAGTTATTTTTTAAGGTCAGATGGAATGGTCCGAATTATCATTCCGTTAGATGTTGAGATTCGTAATGAACATTTCATGTGTTAATGATTGTTTTGAGTGATCACAAGGAATAACTATAATCATTGTGATGGGTCTATTTGTTGATCGAAATTTCAAATTTCAAGCTCCAAATTCCAAATGATCCCGAGACTTTAAGACTTTAAATTAATGTAGTGCTGATTTCAATCGGATTAGTCAATACGGTGTGAACCGGGCAGGCATTGGCAATTTGTAAAAGACGCTGGCGCTGATCTTCTTCCAGATTTCCTTCCAGAGAAATTTCTCTTCTAAAAAATGTCTTATTGCCGACTTTCTCGGAATCAACTTCCACTTTGATTCTATTTACGTTCCATTTCTTACGATCCGCATACATGCGAAGTGTAATGGCGGTGCAGGAAGCCAATGAGATCATTAGGAATTCGCCTGGTGCAGGACCTGAGTCAGCTCCGCCCAATTCTTCTGGTTCATCAGCAATTACTGTTTTGCCCGAAGCGATTAATTCAGTTCGGTAATGATCGCGGCCAATAATTGCTGTTACCATTTAGAATGGTTTATCCCTCACAAAAAATTCCTGTGTATAACGCTCACGCGGAGCAACTTCTCTTTGTTTGAGATTCTCTGATAAATTTTCTGCATCGCCCAAATAACCGATTGCCATGATCACGATGGGTTCATGTGTTTCAGGAATATTGAGACTCTCTATTGTCTTTTGACGATCGAAGCCACCCATTTGGTGAACATTCAATCCGAATTGCGTTGCCTGCATCGAAAGAAACGCATTGGCAGCGCCAACATCATATCTTGCCGAAACATTCATAGCGCCATTTCGAATATGGGTTTTCCGCGCCATGCTAAGAATGAGCAATGGTGCCTCTTTGGCCCACGCACGGTTACTATCATTTAATGTATCCACCAATTTATTCCACAACTCAGGTTGATCTTTAGTTGCATATAAGTAAGCCCAGGGCTGCTCATTCATGCTGGAGGGAGCCCATCGTGCTGCTTCAAAAAGCGAGTAAATTTTTTCAGACTCTATCGGTTGTGATGAATAAGCCCTGCTACTTCTTCTTTGTTCTATTATTTCCGCAACAGGAAATTCAAACTGATTTGATTTTTGCATCGGTGCAACCATGGTTTCCATTCTATAAAATATCTATTGTTTCTACGAAACACTTAAAGGGTCAAAGGGTTCACTTACTCCAGCGAGGAATTCCCCAAATAGCCAAAAAACCTGAAATTAAATGCATCGGGCCAGCTAATATTGGGAATGTATCATCCATCAAAGTGCCGTCAGGCAATTGAGGATTGCTAAACACCGGATAAAAACTAAAGAGTACGAAAGCAATGGCAAGGCCTATCCACACCAGTTTACCTTTAGGCACAAAGCGTACAAATGCAAAGAATAAAATCGCTCCGATCAGCAAAGGAAAAATAGAAGACATGGTTACAGCCAAAACAAAGCCCGATGGAATGGTGGCTCCCAATGCGTTAGCAATTAAGCTCCAGATATTATTCAGACCAGCGCCAATTAATCCGGCAATAGCGCCACCTTTCAGAGCTTTTAAAAAAGTAAGTTGATTTTCTGTTGACATAAGAATGTTGTTAGGTGTAGGTTATTGGTTGTTAGTCGTATTTATCATCATTTTATTCTTCGATTAAGATTCCCATTTTTCCATTTTGATAATCCCGCATGGCTTCCATGATCTGTGTTTGCGTGTTCATTACAAATGGTCCGTGTGATACTACCGGTTCATTTAATGGAAGACCGCTTAATAATAGGGCGCGTGTGTCTTCCAATCCTTCCAGGGTAATTCCCTCGCCATCATTTTTAAAATGTACGATGTGAAGTTCTTCCACCATACCAAAATCATCGACTTTCAATTTACCATCCAGTAAATAAATGAGAGCATTATGATCTGCCGGAAGAGCTATCGAAAGTCTCCCTTCTTTTTTAAATGTTAATGTCGCTGCATTCACAACAGTTTGTGATGGTATCGGGCCTTTTACACCAAACACTTCACCCGAAAATACTTTTCCATTCACCTTTCCATCTTCACTAACGAATGCGGGTGCTTCTTCCGCGCTAAGCGGATAATAAGCAGGCTGATCCATTTTATTTTTTGCCGGAGTGTTAATCCATAGTTGAATGATTTCTTGTCTGCCACCAATTTCATGAATGTCATGCGGTGGACGCTCGCTGTGAAGAATGCCCATTCCGGCATTCATCCACTGTGCACCGCCTGCATAAATGGTGCTGTCATTACCTCTGCTGTCGCGATGATGAACTCCACCTTTAAAAATAAACGTAACCGGAGAAAATCCACGATGCGGATGCGGACCAATGCCAGCATGATTTGGCTGAATGTGCGAAGGCGCTTTTACATTGGCGTGATGCAATAAAAGAAATGGGTCTATCTGTTGTACATTTTGCGTTGGCAACGGCTGCCGAACGGGCATGCCTCCCATATCAACCTGGTGTGCATAGAGTAATCGGGAAACGGTTCTGTTTTTCATTTTAGTTGAACACGCAACATTCCAAAATGCATCCGCGAAGGATTGTGGTAATGAGCAAAACTGAATGTGTGACTGGTATCAAGCCAGCCGTGATTGGCATGGCCCCGGGTCGCTGCTTTATGCAATACGGTGTTCATATTCTTTTCTGGTTTTATTCCTTTTGGTTAACAAAGTTAGATACAACTGTTGTATATACAACTATTTGTTGCCGTTTGTTCCCATGCCTCCTTAAAAGTTAAGTTTAAGGGCTATTTTGAGCTAAACTGTATGGTCAGACCAAAAAGTAATACTTCTCTTAATAAAATAGAGGGATAGACTTATATAAGAAAATATATGAAACATTTGGTTTTCCATTCCGATAAAACAAACACAATGATGATTTCTTCAATCAACTCAATGGTTGTAACAAAGGCTGTGGTGTAAAACAACCAATAGGCTTGCTTATCAAACAGAAACATGGAACATATAAAAAAACCTTGAAGTATAGCCGCCATTATTGTCAGATAGGTGTGGTGGCTACTCATCTTTCCATACCGAATGAATACAGCAGCAATCTGAATAAAAAATAAGTCCAGTGGGGTTGCAAAATACTATTCAATGCTCTTTCAGGAAATCTGTTTTGGCTACAGCAAGACCAATGACTGCGGCCAATATGGTAAGATCATCCCCAATCGAATCCAGTTTTGCTCCCAGCACACTGTTGGCTTTGAATTTTCGCGTTAGGATTACGTTCACGACATCGGTGAAAAAACTGACTATCAGCATCTATTTAAAAATATCAAATCGATCTGTGAATATCCGAACAATCAACACAGGAGAGGCAACGATTCTATAAAACGTGATCACATTTATTCACCTAACCGGGCCGTGTGCACTGAGTAAATCAGAAAGTTTCCCGATTTTTTTATCGTCCTGCATTTGTATTCAAAGTATGGAATAATTCGATGAGAGGGGCTCGTGTTTTTTTGCTAATTTTCTAAAATAATGACAGCAGAAAAAAAACGTTTAATCGAAGATCGTGATCGTCAAAAAAATTGGCGACAATGGGGCCCTTACCTTACTGACAGGCAATGGGGCACCGTGCGCGAAGATTACAGTGCAAATGGTGACTCATGGAACTATGTATCTCATGACATGGCCCGCAGCAAGGCATATCGGTGGGGAGAAGAAGGGATTGCGGGGATATCCGATGATAAACAACTGATCTGCGTTTCGCTTGCGCTATGGAACAAAAAAGATCCAATAGTTAAGGAACGCTTCTTTGGCCTTACCAACCCGGAAGGCAACCATGGCGAAGATGTAAAAGAACTCTATTACTATCTTGATTCAACGCCCACGCATTCTTATATGCGCATGTTATACAAGTATCCGCATCATGAATATCCTTACGCATGGCTGGCCGAGGAGAGTCGTAAACGAGGGAAGCACGATCCGGAATTTGAGTTGATGGATACCGGTATCTTCCATGATAATCGCTACTTTGATGTAGCGGTAGCATATGCCAAAGGAGATGTCGATGACATTCTTATGCAGATTACCGTCACCAATCGGGGTGCAGAGCCTGCATCGATTGATCTATTGCCCACCATTTGGTTTCGTAACACGTGGGCCTGGGGAAACGATAACTACAAGCCAGAGATTTATCTTGACGACAAAGGAGTGATGAAAGTAGCTCATCAACAATTAGGTAATTATTACTTCTATTGTGATACAAAGTCAGAACCGGTGTTCTGTGAAAACGAAACCAACACGCCTCGTCTTTATCAACATTATAAAGAAGGAAGCTTTAAAGATGGTATTAATGATTATGTCGTATTCGATAATCCGGGCACAGTCAATAAGATTCATAAAGGAACCAAGGCTGCATTTCGGGTGGATTGGGAGATAGGCGCTGGTCAATCCAAAGTAATACGCTTGCGCTTAACACCACACTATCTTCCTAAACCGTTTCACCAGTTTAACACGCTGTTTGAAAAACGTAAACAGGAAGCCGATGAATTTTATGCCGATCTCCAAAAGACTATTCATAGCGAAGAAGAGCGACAGATTCAACGACAAGCTCTTGCCGGTATGTTGTGGAGCAAACAATTTTATCATTATGATTTAGATGTGTGGCTCAAAGGCGATCCTGCACAACCTGCCCCATCGCATGAACGTAAGAAAGCACGTAATCATGAATGGAATCATCTCCATAATGCAGACATTATTTCGATGCCTGATAAATGGGAGTATCCCTGGTATGCAGCGTGGGATCTTGCCTTTCATGCAATTCCATTTGCATTGATTGATCCTGAATTTGCGAAGCATCAACTCCTCTTGCTTACCAAAGAATGGTATATGCATCCCAACGGTCAATTGCCTGCCTATGAGTGGGCATTCAGCGATGTGAACCCACCTGTGCACGCGTGGGCCGCGTGGCGCGTGTATAAAATTGATCGCAAGCTTCAGGATGGAAAGGCGGATCGTAAATTTCTTGAAGAAATATTTCACAAGTTGCTACTGAACTTTACCTGGTGGGTAAATAAAAAAGACAACAACGGTAATAATATTTTTCAAGGTGGCTTCTTAGGTATGGATAACATTGGTGTGTTTGATCGAAGCAGCACACATTTACCTACCGGGGGCTATATCGAACAATCTGATGGAACCAGTTGGATGGCCATGTTTACATTAAACATGTTGCGAATATCCCTTGAGTTAGCCAAGGAAAATCCAACGTATCAAAGTCTGGCCACGAAATTCTTTGAACACTTTCTTTACATCGCAGGAGCCATTGCCAATGTTGGCAATGAAGGCATTAATCTTTGGGATGAAGAGGATGAATTTTTTTACGATGTATTACATCTGCCCAATAATGAGCGATTCAAATTAAAAGTGCGATCGATGGTTGGCCTTATTCCACTTTTTGCTGTAGAGGTATTGGATGAAGAAATTTTTCAGCAGATGCCGGAGTTCACCGTTCGGCTGGATTGGTTCTTACAAAACCGGCCTGATCTTGCCAACCTGATTTCACGCTGGGGTGATCGTGGTAAAAATCAACGTCACCTGCTTTCACTGCTTCGCGGTCACCGCATGAAACGATTATTAAAACGTATGCTGGACACCAAAGAGTTTCTATCACCGTATGGTGTGCGTGCTTTATCCAGAGCACATCTCGAAAATCCATATATCCTGTATGCCAACGGCAGCGAATTTTCAGTGCGATATCAGGCGGGTGAAGGTGATTCAAATTTATTTGGTGGCAACTCGAACTGGCGCGGCCCCGTGTGGTTTCCTGTAAACTACCTGATCATTGAATCCCTGCAACGATTTTATCATTATTACGGTGATGATTTTAAAATAGAACATCCCACTGGCTCAGGCAATCTGCTCACCTTACAGGAAATTGCCAATGATCTTTCTCAGCGCATGGTAAAACTTTTCAAGAAAGATGCGTCAGGCAACAGACCTATTCATGGTGACAACAAGACTTTTCAATCAAATCCTCATTTTCATGAACATCTTTTATTTCACGAGTATTTTGATGGTGATACCGGAAAAGGATTAGGCGCCAATCATCAAACGGGGTGGACAGGTTTGGTTGCAAAACTGATTCAGCCTGGTTCGCCAAGAAGTAACACGAAAAAATAATTCAAGGATTCTTCTTTGTATATAAGCCAACCCGTTTTCCATAAGCGAGAATGTGTTCACTCATGGCATGTTCTAAATCTTTCTTAGTTGCCTTTAAAGTAAGTTGAAGTAATGAATCCAACACATAGACTTTAAAGAAATAACGGTGCATCCCCGAAGGAGGACATGGTCCACGCGATGCGTTTAAAATCATTTAACCCTTGTTCACCAGGCACACTGTTTTCTTTGATATGATGTGTGATCGCAATATTACACAACACCCAATGCACCCATGGTTTTCCGGGGCATCCGGATCATCAACAATCAAGGCAAGACTGTGAGCCTTTTCAGGTATGCCGTCAATATCAATAGGAGGATTAATGTCAATACCTTCGCAGGTGTACTTGGCAGGAATTGATTGATTGTCTTTAAAACCTGTGTTGGTAATACGCAAGGGCTTGTATTCAGTGGTGATGTCGGCTGGGTGCATGCTAAGAATATTTTGAGTTTACTTTATTTTTCGATTTCTGGATGATATCAATGATTGACAAGACGATCCCTACGTCAATCAAACTATATCCAATCAATCTTTGCCCGTCTAAAAATCTAGCTATTACAAAGGCAAAGGCTAGTCCTGCCAGCCGCGATAGGCCCTTCTCTTTTTATTGTAAACGAATACCAGATTTATACTAATAGTCAACCCTGCAATAACTACGATAGCGAGATAAATTGATATAGCATTCATTTTGTCTTACTTTTTAAAAAATGAATAAATGTAAATGCTCAATTTTTTCCAGATGATGAAAATCATCATTCAAAAAGATAGATATAGGCGATAGAAAAGCTAATTCTATAAAAAAGGTAATTTCGATAATATTAGTAGTTTCAGAAGTTTCAAAACAATTCTGATGATTAACTAAAGCCTTCTTATTTTTGATAAATTCTTCAATTATGATTCATCGCATTTTTCTTTTCAGCATTCTTCTTTTTTTCTCTTGTTCAAGCGAAGAACCAGCTCCAACCACGACTGTGATTACTACTTACTTTCCCCCAGTGGGAAGCATCTGGGAAAGAGTGACCCCCGCCAGTGTTGGTTGGGATGATACTAAAATTGAAGATTTGAAAACTTTTCTGTCTGGCTCCAACAGCCGTGCTTTAATTGTACTAAAGAATGGAAAAATTGTTATTGAAGAATACATGGGAAAACAGTTGGTGAATACCAACCTCGATTTTAGTCCAGCCAGCAACTGGTACTGGGCATCTGCTGGTAAAACCTTAACCTCAGCAGCGGTTGGCATTGCCCAGTCGCAAGGAAAAATAAATCTCGAAGCTAAAACTTCTGACTATTTAGGTGCTGGATGGACCAGCCTTACGTTAGCACAAGAAAATAAAATCCTGGTGCGCCACCAACTTACCATGACCACCGGTTTGGATGATGAAGTCGCAAACAAAGATTGTACAGATCCAGTTTGTCTTACCTATAAAACTGATCCCGGTGCCCGGTGGGCTTATCACAATGCACCGTACACACTTTTGGATGGCGTGATTTCAACGGCTACAGGTAAAACGTTGAATGCTTATGTAAGTGACGAGTTACTCACTAAAATAGGTATGGATGGACAATACATAAAGACGGGTGATAACAACGTGTTTTATAGCACCGCCAGATCAATGGCCCGCTTTGGTTTACTTCTTTTAAAAAAAGGTAAATGGAATCAAACTCAGATTATTCCCGAGTCATATGTTAATCTGATGACAACTTCTTCGCAGACTTTCAATCCCGCTTACGGATACCTGACCTGGCTTAATGGAAAACCCTCTTACATGGTTCCCGGTTCGCAAATCAGCTTGAATGGTTATCTCGCACCAAACGCACCTAATGATATGTTTGCGGCCATGGGGAAAAACGGTCAGATCATTAATATTGTTCCCAGCAAAAATATTGTGGTGATTCGCATAGGTGATGTGCCCGATACCTCACTAGTGCCTTATCTGTTTCAAGATGACCTGTGGAAAAAACTAAACGCGGTGATCATAAATTAATCTCCGATGGCTTTCGCAATTGAAAAGCAGACGCTTGTGTTTTTAAAAGAACTCGCCAAAAATAATAACCGTGAATGGTTCTCAGAAAATAAATCGCGCTATCTGAATTCGCAAGAGAACGTGATTCATTTTCTCGATCAGTTAATCGTGAAAATGAATCAACACGATCGCATTGAAACGCAATCCGGAAAAGAAAGTCTTTATCGTATTTATAATGATGTGCGTTTCTCAAAAGATAAGACTCCCTATAGCCCTCGCTTTGCCGGTAATTTCAGAAGACAAAAACCCTTGCTGCGTGGCGGATATTATTTCTGGATAAAGCCAGGTGAATCAAGAGTGGGTTGTGGTTTTACATATCCCAACGCAGAAGACTTGTTGCGCACTCGTCAAGATATAGATATTAACCACAAGCAGTGGGAACGCTTGCTCAATTCAAAAGCAATGCAAGCTACTTTTGGTGATATGACAGGTAATCAGGTAAAAACTTCACCACGTGGTTTTGCCAAAGATCACGCAGCCATTGACTTATTGCGCTACAAACAATTTTGGTTTGAACGCTCGTTCACCGATAAGGAAGTGTTAACCAATGATTTCTTAGAACAGGTTAATAAAACATTTAAAAGCATACGTCCGTTCTTTAACCATATGAGCGAAGTGTTGATCACCAATTTAAATGGAGAGGACCGATTTTGATTAGGTTTTAATTTCACTTTTATCATTCACCAAATTCAATTTCTTATGAAAAAGTATTTCATTATACTCTTCGTGTTTACTCTTTCTAATCATGTGGCTGGTCAACATAAACTTGAATTGAAAAACCCTCCTGCCGAGGCAACGCTTCTTGCCGAAGGATTTATTTCAACATCCGTCAATGAACGTGACTTTGCACTATCGTCCGATGGAAAAGAAATCTATTATACCATATCCACTCCACAATCAACCTTTCAAACCATTGTAGTTAGTAAAAAAGATCAACACGGTGAATGGTCGAACCCTGAGGTAGTTTCTTTTGCCGGCAAATTCAGTGATCTTGAGCCCGCATTCAGTGCAGATGGAAAAAAATTATACTTCGCATCTAATCGACCTCTTGAAGGGAACAAGCCAAAAGATTTTGATATCTGGATGGTGGAACGAAATGGTGACACCTGGGGTGAACCAAAAAATCTAGGTACTACAGTCAACACAGCAACGGATGAGTTTTATCCTTCCATAACAAAAAGTGGTAATCTGTATTTCACGGCTCAATATAAAGATGGAGTAGGTCGTGAAGATATTTTTCTTGCCACCTGGAGAAATGGTCAATTCGAAAAACCAGTTTCCTTGGACACAGCCATCAACTCAAAAGGTTTTGAATTCAACGCTTTTGTTGATCCTGATGAAAAATATATTCTCTTCACTGGCTATGGCCGAGAAGATGATATGGGTCGTGGAGATTTATACATCAGCTTAAAAGATACTAAAGACAACTGGTTGCCGGCAAAAAATTTAAAGCTCTTAAACTCGACCAAGTTGGATTATTGTCCTTATGTGAGTCCCGATAAAAAGATTCTATTTTTTACCAGTGAACGATCCTCGCTTCCGGTTTCATTTGACACGAAAGCTTCGTACGAACAAATTAAGACGTTGAATCAAAACACGCTAAATGGAAGCGGGAACATTTATTTTGTAAGTCTTGAAAAAATACTAAGCGCCATTCGATAAGTCTTCCTCAGGATTCTCAACATCGTCATTCGATTTCAAATGGCTCATCACTGCCCGCAGCTTACCATAGCCATACTTTCCCCTAAGGCCATCATATAAATCTTTTGAAATAAACCCTATCGGCAAATGTTCGATCACCCCTATAATTTCCTTCAATTCCGCTTCATTCACCAAAGCAGAAATATCTAATCGTTTTGCTTCTATGGCTTTTCCCAAGTGGCCTTCGATGGTACTCGTGACCAGTTCACGTTCCTTCGCTATCTGATCAATCGTCATTCCCTTATTGAACATCTCCAGCGTGATATCAAACGTACTTATACAATTTTTCTTTTTTGATTTGCTTTCCTTCTTTCGTTTACGAGTCCTTGATGATTTATCGCCCAGGCTGCTTTGTATTTCAGTGTGTATAGCGGCACGTTCTTCCACTCTTTGCCTGGTGAGCACACTAAAATCAAACTTTGATTGACCTTGTAAGATGCCTTCTGTAAGAAGCACTGTGGTGTCAACCTCCTCCAGTTTTTTAGTAAGCGCCTGATCTAATTCACCCAATTGTGTTAAGTACGTTTTTACACGCTTCTGCTGTTTCATTGCT
Source organism: Cyclobacteriaceae bacterium (assembly GCA_043774745.1). Classification (GTDB taxonomy): domain Bacteria; phylum Bacteroidota; class Bacteroidia; order Cytophagales; family Cyclobacteriaceae; genus ELB16-189. The sequence continues at coordinate 35,098 of JAYVTC010000088.1, forward strand.
TCCAGGTGATCAAGTAACATTCGCATGAGATTGAAAAGAAATAATCGATAGTATTCTCTTCCTTTCGCGATGCGTTCCATCAATTGTGATTGATTGTTCGCCTGTAACAACTCACCTAATTGTCTTCTGAAGGTCTCTGTATTGGCCCGCTGCGCATCAAGTGCCTCACCAATCTGGGTAAGCACAGGCTTCATGGTTTCTTCCTTAAAGCCCTCTGATTCCTGATCTTTCTGCACATATTGAATTTCCTTTAGCAGAGAAGCGAAATCAAAAGTGTTTTCAAGTTGCTGCCGTAGAAAAATACGTTGCTTCGTTTTCATCACGTCATCCAGCAGGTGAGGATGATGATTGGCTTGCGCAAAAGCGGCAACTTGCTTATCGGTGCTGATGGCCGAAGTGTTGATGCGTGTTCGAAGCACAAGCCCATCCAATGAACGAAGTCGTGATAGCGCTACATACACTTGGCCATCAGCAAAAGCCTGGCCTACATCAATGATGGCTTTGTCAAACGTGAGTCCCTGACTTTTATGAACCGTGATAGCCCAGGCCAGTTTTACCGGATATTGCTCAAACGCTCCGATTACCTCCTCCGATAAGTCGTGCGTCTCTGATTCAACCGTATACTTTTTATTTTCCCACCGTACTGTTTCCAGTGAATATTCTTCGTGATTGCCCGCCATCTCTACGATGATTCCATCTTCAGAGATTTTCTTCACCGTGGCGAGTTTGCCATTGAAATATTTTTTTTCTTCTGAGATATCATTACGGATGAACATGATCTGGGCACCTTCTTTCAGCTCAAGTTGCGACATTACCGGGTACATACTTTCTGGAAAATCTCCTTCTAGGTGAGCATCGAAAAGATGAGAGGGTGTGTCGAGGTTCCGTAATTCTTTCTGATTCAATTCATCTGCTTTGTAGTTGTGCGTAGTTAATGTGATAATCTCTTTTAGTTGGTTGATTTCCTCCTCTGCTCTATAATGTTCGTTTAATGTTTGAATGTCCTGATCTGTGACGGTGTTGTTTCGAAGGTTATTCAATATGTCGATAAAGTTCTGATCGTGCTGGCGAAATATTTTATCCAACTCAATGTATACGAGCGGATCGCTCCGTAGCGCCTTTGCTTCATAGAACCAGGCACTGTTATAATAGCGGCTTAACATTTCCTGCTCTTCATTCCTTACCACGGGTGGCAATTGATATAAGTCGCCAATGAATAATACTTGCACACCTCCAAAACTCTGTCTGAAATTTCCACGGGCTGCCTTCATACGATAATCAATGGCATCGAGCAAATCAGCGCGTAACATACTCACTTCATCAATTACCAACAGATCTATAGAACGAAGTACTTTTTTGCGAATACTATTGAGCGGATGTTTTCGCGCCAGCACATGTTGATTGAGTACTCTTCCATTGTCGGTAATGTCATGCGGCAAAGACCGATCAGGTAAGAAGGTTGCCGGAGGTAATAGAAATTGTGAGTGAATAGTAACTCCGCCTGCATTCAAAGCAGCGATGCCCGTTGGGGCCACCACAATATAATTCTTGTGCGTGATCTCACCGATGTTCCGAAGAAATGTTGTTTTACCTGTGCCTGCCTTGCCCGTTAAGAAAATATGGCTGGAGGTGGTGTTGATAAACCGAGCTGCTGCCGTTAGTAAATCATCCATAACTTGAGCAACGTAAACAGTTCATTTTATGGCTGGAGGATAAAATAGAAAATGATTTATTATTAGACCTGAGCAACCTCATCTCTGGTCTGTTGATAGATCAACCAAGTGGTGATGGCTGTTGATAAAATAAAATAGGTGAACAGTATGATCTGAATTACCGGCACATAATTGCTTGCCCCAAACCAATCACCCTGCTGAATGAGTATGTAAATCCCTAATGCATTCTTCATGATTTCCCACAGCCAGGCAAACCGATTTTTATCCAGCAACTCAGTGTAAGCATACACACTTAAAAACACGAAAGCGCCATAAACAAACATAGCCGGAGCGCCAATGGTAGCAATATTTCCAAAGAGGTAACTGATAAAAAGAAGCACCATAAACATCTGCACCCAACACCAGCTGAGCATGGAAGAAGGAACTTTAGGACTGTATTTTTCGAAGTGAAACACGTCATTGATTTTGTAGACCGGATATTTGTGCACCACATCAGCAGGCCTCCACCCCAACGGCATAAACCAGATGCGCAATTTATCCCACCAGCTTTGTGCATGCCATGCGTCTTTAATCAGCAACCACAGGTGTATAAAATTAATTTTGATCGGATTCCAGGTATGAACAGGGCGCGTTACTCCATAAACAGCCGGGGTATCTGCACGTTCTTCCTGAAAGGTGCCAAAGAGTTTATCCCAGATGATAAATATTTGCGAGTAATTTTTGTCGAGGTAGATTGGGTTGATGGCGTGATGTACACGGTGATGACTTGGTGTTACAATGATGTGTTCAAGAAAACCCATCCTTCCGATGTGTTGTGTATGATACCAGAATTGTGCGAACAAATGTAAAGGCGCCACAATACCAATTACTTCTTGGGGCACACCTAATACAGCAGCTGGCAATAAGAAGATGGCGAAGATTCTAACTATCGATGAAATGCTTTGACGTAATGCACAGGCAAGGTTATACTCTTCACTGCTATGATGGATGATGTGATTATTCCAAAATAAATTATACTCGTGCGAGATGCGATGTACCCAATAGCCGGCAAAGTCGAGGGCAATAAAAGCGATCACATACGTTGACCAACCTGAATCGATATGCGTGATGGCAACTTTACCGGTAAGCCAGCCATAGGAGATAATAGCAACACTTAATCCCAACACATCTTTCGTTACATTGGTGATCCCTGAGCTCAGCGATGAAATCATATCGTTGACCGGAACCGTATCATGACCCTTGTACAAGCCATACCATTTTTCAAACAACACCAGCAGCAGAAATGCTGGCATGGCTATCAGGAGTATTTTACCGTAGGCTTCCATTGATTTTTGAAATTCAAAAACAAATGTAAGCAAAACGGAACTTTCAAGGGATTGCAAAAAAAGAGGAGCTTTCGCTCCTCTTTTCCGTGTTCACCCACTGGCGGAAAGAGTCTACCTCCCTCTTCCGTTTCCGTTCACAGTCACCAGTACGCCTTCTGAGGCAAGTTTAACGGTGGTGATAATTCTGGCAGCCACTTTATAAGGGTCAGCCGATGAGTTTGGCCTGCGATCTTCCAGCCATCCTTTCCATTCATTTTCTACCGTAGCGATCGGAATGCGTATGGAGGCACCACGATCAGAAACTCCATAAGTAAACGTATCGATAGATTGTGTTTCATGTTTACCCGTCAGTCGCAGATGGTTGTCGGCTCCATAAACTTCAATATGTTCTTTCACATAGGGAGCAAAGCCCTCGCAGATTTGTTCATAGATATCACGTGAGCCGCACTCTCTCAATAATGAATTAGAGAAGTTGGCATGCATGCCCGAACCATTCCAATCCGTTTGGCCGAGAGGCTTGCAATGCCAGTTAATAGAAACTCCATATTTTTCTGCTGTGCGCTCGAGCAGATAGCGAGCTACCCACACCTGGTCTCCAGCTTCCTTCGCTCCTTTAGCGAATACCTGAAACTCCCACTGACCCGGAGCAACTTCTGCGTTGATACCTTCTACATTGATACCGGCAGTTAAACATAAGTCAAGGTGTTCTTCAATGATATTTCTGCCATATGCATTCTTTGCACCCACAGAACAATAGTACGGTCCTTGCGGAGACGGATAACCCTGCTCAGGAAAGCCAAGCGGTTTGTTGGTTTTTATATCCCACAAGAAATATTCCTGCTCAAATCCAAACCAGAAATCCTTGTCATCATCTTCAATAGTAGCACGCGCATTGGAAGGATGTGGCGATCCATCTGGGCTCAATACTTCGCACATCACGAGATAACCATCTGTACGTGCCGGATCAGGGAACAACGCAACAGGCGCCAACAAACAGTCGGATGAGCCTCCGGGTGCTTGTTCGGTGGAACTTCCATCAAACGACCACGTGGGGCAGCCATCTAATGTTCCATCAAAGTTTCTAATGATTTTTGTTTTGCTTCTAAGGCTTTGGGTAGGTTTATAACCATCCAGCCAGATGTATTCAAGTTTTGCTTTTGACATACGGTAGGTTTAGTTAGTCGATCATTTTTCTTTGGATTGTCAGTCTGAGCTTATCGAAGATTCTTTGTTAAGGTCTCGACAACTCATTACTGACAAGGTTTTCGGTTAGAATTTATAAATCGCAGCCATACCCAGAGTAGTCTGACCATTCTTGGTATAGTTTCCATTGGAGTCCATGAATTGTTGAGACGATTCATTTCCTGTTCCGCTTAATTTATTGAAAGCATCCATTCTCAATTCAGGCTTCAACAGAAGATGTCCGTCAGCCAACGTGAATGAACCTGTTAACGTAAATGTGTTAGCCGTTGCACCTATAGCCTGACCTGTGCCATCTACGTTGCGCAATCCTCTTGCTCCGTCTTTGTTATCGAAATGTTCACCTCTGAATCCTAAGCTGAAAACATCAGAAAATGCATAGATCAAATATACGTTGGCACCATACCAGCTTTTCTTCTCATCTACGTTTCCATCAGCTGGAATAAATGTGCCCGGTGCACCAAGAGTACCTTTCTGAGTTCCAAACATGGCCCAATAGCCAATGAATAATTTTTCGGTTGCCTGGTATCCGCCATTTAAATCATACACCGTAAAATTTCCGGAAGGAGTTTTTCCCTGTGCGTCTGCGTTGGATTCATTTGAGCTTATGAAGTTCAGATAAACACTAAGTCCTTCGGCAGGCACTAATGAGAGCTGACCAATCACACCTTTAGCGCGGTTATTGTCATGTATGTAATCGAATCCATTAACACCACCTAACATCAACGACACCTTGTCGCTAAATGCATAGGTAGCTTTTACCCCGGTATGATAGAAAGGGATCCCGCTATTGAACGTGTGGTTGATCGAGTAGAAAAAGTTAAGGGGAGCATCGATGTATTCGTAGCCAATGTGTGTACCAAATTGTCCGGCAATGAATGAAAGTTTTTCAGTAGCATTATACTTGAAGTAAGCTTGCTTAATAATTACTGAGCTCCATGTATCATTTCCAATGGCATAACCATAGGCAGGCGCCATCACGGGCACATTTCCATAGTTACCATATTGGGCACTTGGACCGAAGGCAAGGTCGGCAACCATTTCAGATTTACTGTTGGTGTATTTGAATACTGTTTGCACCATACCCAACTGGAATTGATCAACGCGTCTGTCAAAGCCACGGCCTACGCCTGACTGGCCCATATTGTCGCGGCTTGCTGGTTTGTTGAAGTTGGTGAAGTAGTACGTGTCAATGTAGCCACTCACAGAAAATTTTCCGTCCTCAGCTTCTTCTTTCTCTTTCTTTGCTTCAAGCGCATCTCCTTCAGTAAGGATCTTTTCTTCAGTGACAACTGGTTTTGCAATGGAGGCAACTACTATATTTTCTTGTGCAAAAGACAGGTTCCTGCTCATCATTATTACAAGCACAAGGCTCAATCGCATCAAATTCAGTGTATAATTTTTCATAATTTTATGTGTGTTTTATTAAACAATAAGCTAAAGTGGTCCCGGCTGGGTATCTCACACCCTCCGGGACACTTTGGTGATTTTATCAGGCTGCTGCGACCTCACTTTTAATTTCAACAGGGTACAGATTTTCTCCATGCTGACTGAAATCAGAACCTATTAGTTTTTCTTCACTGCTCACCGTCATCGGTGAAATCAAGTCGGTGATTTTCAAAATCAAAAATGAACCGGCAACGATGAAGACAAGAGTAAGTCCAAGTGCAATCATGTGAACTTTGAAGAGTGTAAACTCACCGAACAGTAAACCATTGCCAGTCGTGTTAGCTGCGTTCACAGCGGTGTTGGCAAGCAAGGCTGTCATTACCATACCTACTGCGCCACCCACTCCGTGACAGGGGAATACATCCAATGTATCTTCAAGAGATGTCTTTGATTTCCAATGAACGACTACGTTACTGATGATTGCTGCAATCGTACCGATAAATAAACTTGATGGAATCGTTACGAAACCTGCGGCAGGTGTGATGGCGACAAGACCAACCACGGCACCGATACAAAAACCGAGAGCTGAAGGCTTCTTGCCACGAACTGAATCAAGCAATACCCAGCACAATCCGGCTGCAGCCGATGCTGTGTTCGTTGTTGCAAAAGCAGAAGCGGCTAATGGACCGGCACCCAAAGCACTTCCGGCATTGAATCCAAACCAGCCAAACCACAGTAAGCCAGTACCTAAAAGCACAAATGGAATATTAGCAGGAGAAATAGCTACTTTGATCTCTGATTTATTTCTCAAATAGATCGATGCAGCAAGCGCAGCAAACCCAGCCGACATATGAACAACTGTTCCGCCAGCAAAGTCAAGCACGCCTAGCTTGAATAGGAATCCATCAGGATGCCACGTCATGTGGGCCAGTGGAGCGTAGATGAACAGGGAGAACAGAACCAAGAAGATGATGTATGACTTAAATTTTACACGTTCTGCAAACGTTCCTGTGATAAGGGCCGGTGTAATGATGGCAAACTTCAACTGGAAGAAGGCGAACAATACAAGTGGAATAGTTGGTGCCAGTGACCAGGGTTTTCCATCCAGCACATTTTGGAACATGAAGAAGGATGCAGGGTTTCCGATGAATCCGCCAATGGAGTCACCGAATGCGAGGCTGAATCCAACTACAATCCACAACACGCTGATCACACCCATGGCAATGAAACTCTGCATCATTGTGGTGATAATATTTTTCGTGTTGATCATACCGCCATAGAAATAGGCGAGGCCAGGGGTCATTAATAGCACAAGGGCTGTGGCCGCCAGCATCCAGGCTATATCACCGGAGTTGAGTCCTTCGGTGTGAATTGAAGTTGGCACGGCTGGCATAAACAGAGCCAGCACGCTGAAGCCAATTAGAAGTACAAGGAAGATAACCGATCTTTTCATAGCAGGTAGGTTTAGTTTTAGGTTCTTGTTTTGAATTTCTATGCAATTATTGCAAAGAAGGGTCAAAAATTAACCTGATTTTGAAAATTTATTACAGAATTCGATTGTAATGGGGTTCTTTTAGATATTATTTTCAAAAAAGAGTCACATTTTTTATAAACACAGGGTCATAATAATATTCTGTTTATAAAAAAGGAGCTTAAGAAATCGATCTTAGGGTAAAAAAGGTCTCTGAACAGAGGCAACTCAGGAGAATTTAGAATCTTGAGGGCAATGTCATTAAGTTAAGGATCATGCAATGCTAAAAAATAACCACGGAGAAATCACGGAGAAATGCCACACAGAGATTAAGCTCTTTGTCTCTCGGTTTGGCATTTCTCAGTGACCTCAGTGGTAAAAAATCACCATTGGCACTCTTAACTTAATGACATTGATCTAGAAGGTTGAAATCGAGGCCAGGAAGTCGATATTCAAAATAAGCAGGGAGAAATATTTATTCAATCCGGAAAGAAATACCTGAAGACACAAAATGATTTGTATTACCCTCAACAAGGCTTACCCCGGCTGAAAAATCAGCCTGGACAAGCGGCCATAATAAAAATGTAAAGCCCCCGTCAATGCCATGCTCCTGGATTCCTCTTTTTTTGAGGAAATCATAGTATTCAATAAAAACCCCGACTTTATCAGTAGGCAAGTAATTGAAGCAAAATGAGATTGTAAATTGATTTTGATTGGAAATGCCATCCCAAATCAAGCCAAGATTATAGTTAAAGGCCATTTTTGGTGAGATGTCGTTCTGAAAGAGTAGAAGAATATCATGACCTATTTCAGCTGGCTGTAACGAGGAGTTCCCCAATGGAAAAATAACATTTGCTAAAATATCAGTTTCAGGAATCCAACCACGCTGTTCAATAATATGAGTTTTGATCCCAATGGTTAGCGGAGAAAAGCCCTTTACAGGTGCATCCGTCTTTTCATGGATATTACGAACTGATACCCGCAACTCCGCAGCCTTGCTTATGCCTGTTCTAAAAAGAGTAACGGGGAGAAAGTAAATCTCCCCGTTGGTTCTTTTGTAATAATCGAAACCTGTTTCCAGCTGAAACGTTCCTGGAGCCACGGTAAATGGCGCTTCGGCTATTCCGGGTCGATCAACGGTGAGTTCGTTCAATCTATCTTGCTCTTGTGCCATCAGACGCAACGATTGAACTATCATACAAAAAATAAAGAGACCCCTTTTCACCTGATCATTAAAGTTGTTTTGACTAAAAAATGTCACCGCTATTGCGAGCGGTGACAAAAATAAAATTATTACCCCATTATTATCCTTCGTAATCTTCAAAGTCTTTGGTGCGTATATCTTTTACAGCTACCGAAGTAGTGTTACGATAACCCCATTGAAATACTAAAGGGAAGATTAAAAGAGTAAGTATCGTTGCCGTGATAAGACCACCAATCACCACGATGGCAAGTGGTTTTTGTGTTTCAGACCCTATACCCGTTGATACAGCCGCTGGCACTAAACCAATGGCCGCCATAAGAGCAGTCATTACTACGGGTCTGGTTCGTTCTGCAACTCCCCTGATCAATGCGCCTTGCATGGGCATTCCGTTTTGAAGATTCTTCTTGAAGACTGATATCAGGATTACACCGTTTTGAATACAAAGACCAAATAAGGCAATGAATCCAATACCAGCAGAGATACTGAAAATCGTTCCGGTAATGTGTAATGCTAGAATACCACCGATCATAGCAAATGGCACATTGACTAATACTAGACCCGCATCTTTTACATTGCCGAATGCCACGAATAACAAGAAGAAAATAAGGACAAGACAAATCGGAACTACCTCTGTTAATCTTTGCTGTGCTCTGACTTGATTCTCAAATTCTCCAGTCCACGCTACACTGTAGCCGCGTGGGATAGATACTTGTGCATCTACTTTTTTCTGCGCTTCGGCAATGGTACTTCCTAAATCACGCTCACGAATAGAAAACTTAATGGCGATGAATCGTTTGTTATTATCACGATAAATGAAGGCCGGACCGGTTACTGCTTTTATTTCTGCGATTTCCTTCAATGGTACTTTATTTCCTTTCATAGAAGGTACTTTCAAGTTCTTGATTTCGCGTTCGGATTTGCGATACTCACCTTCGTATCGTACACGGACATCAAATTTTTTCTCCTGTTCAAAGAATCGTGTCGCTGTCTTTCCTCCTATCGCCATCTCGATCACGGTTTCAGCATCGGCCATATTAATACCATAAGCGGCCATCTTGCTCTGGTTAAGTGTGATACTTAGTTCTGGTTGACCAATATTGCGAAGAATACCCAGATCTTTTACTCCGCGTACTGTTCTTAAAATGGCTGCAACAGAATCTGATTTAGAGTTAAGAACATCCAGGTTATCACCAAAAATCTTTACCGCCAACGAGGCATTAATTCCGGCTACCGCTTCGGCTACGTTATCAATAATAGGTTGAGAATAATTGTACACCACGCCCGGATATTGTCTTAGCTTTTTATCCATCTCTTCAATAAGTTGATCGGTAGTAATGTCACGGTCCCATTCTTTGTGCCGTTTTAAGTTTACCTGGCATTGCACATAAAAGAATCCTGATGGATCGGTGCCATCATTGGATCGGCCAATTTGAGAGAGCACAGACTCAACTTCCTGAAATTCATTTAACTCATGCCTGAAGATGCGAACAAATTTTACCGTTTCATTTATTGAACTACTCATCGGCAGCTTCGCTTCCACCCACAAGGCACCTTCGTTTAACGTTGGTAAAAATTCAGAACCTAAAAATTTAAAAGAGAATGTGCTGGCAGCAATGATGATCATGGCAGCCCAGAAACTTTTATTTTTATTTCGTAGCGTAAAAGCAAATCCACCGGAAACAATTTTGTTAAAAAAGTTTACCACTGGATTGTGGCGTTCTTTAACATCCTTATCAAACAGGATGCTGCACAAGACGGGCACTAGCGTAAGTGTGAAAAGTAGTGCGCCTAATAATGCAAATCCTAATGTGTAAGCAAGCGGGGAGAACATTTTCCCCTCCACCTTCTCAAAAGAAAAAATGGGAACTAGACTGGTGATGATGATCAGTTTTGAAAAGAAGATTGCCTTGCCCAATTCTGATCCGGCTTTTTTAACAAGACCCAATTTTGACAAACTATTATATTGGGGCATTCCAATTTCATGAGCACGGTGTGCCAGTAATACAAACAACCCTTCCACCATCACCACTGCCCCATCGATGATAATACCAAAGTCAATCGCCCCCATCGAAAGCAAGTTGGCCGACATTCCTTTTAGTTTCAAACACATGAACGCAAAGAGCAGCGCCAGTGGAATGATCACTGAAACGATTACGGTGCTTCTCCAATCCAGCATGAAAATGAACACTACAATCGTTACAAAAAGAATTCCCTCAACCAAATTGCCAAGTACTGTTTCACGGCAATAATCCATCAGCTTGTCACGATCGTAGAATGTAACCATTTTAATATCTGTGGGTAGGGTCTTTTCATTGATCTCAGCAATTTTTGCTTTCACCAATGCCAATACCTGGGCTGGGTTTTCTCCCTTGCGCATGACAATAATGCCTTCCACTACGTTGTCATTCTCATCCAATCCAACCTGACCCACCTTGGGCAAAGATCCTTCCTTAACGGTGGCAACATTTTTTACCAAAATCGGAACGTCATGAATAGCCTCAATCAAGATATTTTCAATGTCCGCGATACTTTGCAAAAGGCCAATTCCTCTTACCACATACGCCTGGCCATTCTTTTCAATGACATCGCCACCTACATTGATGTTACTTTTAGCAATAGCCTCGTATACTTCTAACGGTGTAATATCATACTTGGAAAGTAGAACAGGATTAACGTTTACTTCATATACTTTTCTGGCACCGCCAAAAGACACAATGTCGGCTACACCGGGCACTGCTCTTAGCTGGCGATCAATTACCCAATCTTGCCAGGCGAGCAACTCGCTGGTATTGCGATCACTCTTTAAGGTATAGCGGAAGATTTCACCCGTTGGTCCATAAGGTGGCTGAACGTCTGGTTCAACGCCTTCTGGTAAACTCACATTCCGCAGTAAATTGTTTACTTGTTGTCGTGCAAAGAAATCATCTACATCATCATCGAAAATGATCTTCATCACCGAAAGCCCAAACATCGAAATAGAACGCACACTCGTTTTGCGTTGCACACTATTCATCGCTACTTCAATGGGTATGCTTACAAAACGCTCGACTTCTTCTGCGCTCCTTCCGTTCCATTGGGTTACTATGATAATCTGAGTGTTGGTTACATCCGGAAATGCTTCCAGCGGAGTTTTCACGTAACTCCAGATACCAACAATGATAAGTACGGCCGTGGAGAAGAAGACGAAGAATCGATTCTTCAGTGAAAACGAAATAATATTTTTAACAAATTTGTCCATCTTAAGGAGTTGTTCAATATTTTTGAATTAGTCATTTAGGGCATCATAGACCAATAGCTGAAACTTGGTCATCACTTTTTCACCCTCTTTCAATCCGCTATCAATGTAGATGAGTGTTCCGGTGTCTTTGTACACGACTACCTCGCGCGTTTCGATATCATCATCTGCTTTATACACCATTACGAAGTACCTGCTCTTATCAAAGATGAGTGCTTCCGTAGGGATCGTTAATTTTTTAACCGGCTCCTGATAACTCACTTTTACATTGGCAAACATTTCTGGTTTCAACTCAAAGTTTTCATTCTTCAATGTTACCCTGGCCTTCACTACTTTGCTTTCCGGATCAATCAAACTGAAAATCTTATCAATCTTTCCACGGAATATTTTGTCAGGATACGAAATGGTGGTGACCTCGGCATCGTATCCTTCCTTGATCTTGGTTATGTCTGATTCATAGATGTTGGCCATTACCCAAACATCATCCAGATCTCCCACAATAAATACCGGACTGATATCTTCCGTGCGCAACTCCATATTAAGCGCAATGTTTTTCTGAACAATGACACCCGACATCGGTGATTTAATCGGGTAAACAGAACCACTGCCAGCACTATACATATCCAACACAGCTTGAATGCGGGCTAATTCACCTTTTGCATTTTCAAGTTCCTTTTGTGAATTGATCAATTCCAATTCTGATATGTTGCCGCTTTTATAAAGCTCGGCAGCTACTTGCGCATTTTTTTCTGCCACCCGCACTTGTGATTCAGCCTCCGTACCTTCCTTGACAAAACCTGCTATTTCCGGGCTGCGAATGATGGCCATTACTTGTCCTTTATTTACGTGATCGCCCAACTCTACATAAAGGTCGCGCACAAATCCTCCCGCAAGAGGAAATACACGAGCCACTTTATCTTCATTGAAACTAATCTTACCGGTGAGGGTCAATTCCGACTGAACGGTGTGAATCGTCACCTCAGCGATCTCTTTCTCTTTAGCAAGTGTCTCGGTCAACTTAAATTTTGTGTCTGCCACCTTGCCTTCTTCTTTCTTGCAAGACCAACTGGAGATTACTATAATGATGAATAGCACTTTGAATTTCATATAAAAGCTATTTGAGGATTGGTTAATTATTAAACTAAACTTCATTTGGTCAATAGAGCCACGCTAATCGAAATCCATATGTTTCCAAACGGCCATCGCCCTGGCCTGCTGCATATAAATTTTTGGTGCCCTTGGTATACACAAAATGAACTTGCAATAGATTACCCGCACCAGCACTGATATCTGTTCCAAAGGAAAGTTGATAGGCCAAATCGTTTGGCAGATAATCTTTTGTTACGACCTGATCTAAATGAAAGCCATCTTCCACACTTAAGAAGACATCATCCACACGACTCATGTGCACGTAAGACACTCCTGCGGCTGCACTCAGTCGAACTCCTTTTATAATATCCATCGGTGTGCGTAATAATAGTGTAACCGGTACCTCCCAGGTATTAAATCGAAGTCGTTCGCGATACGTAGAGTCGGGATTACCCTGCGGAAGTTGCCATGGATGCGTGAACGATCCACCAGAAACATCGGGGTTTATAATTCCTGCACCCCGCTGTTGAATTCCTACACCTGCTCCTATTCCCAGGAAAGAAATGGGATAGTATTCTGCCCGGAGATTAAACCCTATGCAAGGTTTTCCAAAATAGGTCTTTGACAGGTTACTGCCCTTTATGTTACCCCAATATTGGTTTAAGCTGATGCCCCACCGAAATTTCTTTTCAAACGTTTCCTTTTCTTTAGCTTCTGCAATAATCTTCTGTTTCTCCTGGGCAAAAACCCGTTGAGATACGAAGGATAGAGAAAGCAAAGCGATGATATATAGTTTTGTTTTCATATTCCTTTATTTCAATATTCTATAATGTTAGTACCTACGGCAAAATTCAACTCATTCACATTGTTGAGAAATTGTTGCTTCAATTCGATTAACTGGGTATTGGTGAGAATGAAAATTCGCTGGTAGTCGATGAATTGAAGTAAACTGATATTTCGCTTTTGAAAGTTTTCATTCGTGCTCGTGTTCAATTGCGTTAACCGATCCAGTAACTCCGGACTGTAATTAGCTAAACCCGTATTCGAGTTATTGTATCGGTTATAAGCTGCCACCACTTCATTGCGAACCTGATTTTCTATTTGTTCATACTGCAGATTCGATTTCTCAACACTATACTGAGCAGCTTTGATATCCCCCTGGTTTCGATCAAATAATGGAATACTAAATTCTACGTTGAAGCCTTGATAAGGTCGCACGTAGTTACTTCCCCGATCTCGCGGTTGGTAGGCTAACTTGACATCCGGTACAGCTATCGAGCGCTGTAATTTCAAATTCCTTTCCTGATACTTTAATTCATACTTTTTAACCTGAATATCGGGTCGGATTGTGGTAGCTTGTTCGGTTAGCAGGCGGAGATCAAAATCCTGCGCTATGATTGGAATTTTTTGTTCTACATAAAATGTTGTGTCTGCAGGCATACGAAGCAGGGTGCGCAAATCAGCCATTACTTTTTCCTTTTCATTGCGATTCGTAAGCGCTTCTGTTTTCACGGCCAGGTATTCAGATTCGAGACGTATGGCCTCCGTAACTGAAATCGCTCCCACTTCCAGTTGCTTGCGCGTGGCCTCCATCAGTTTATCATAGTTTCTCATCACCTGCTGATAGAGATGAGCCTTCTCCTGCAGGGCTGCCAAATCGCTGTATAAATTTCCCGTCTCAAATAATAAGCTGCGAAGCACATCTTCCAATTGCTTTTCGGCCATCTCGGCACCTAAGCGAGCTAGCTTCACTGTGTTAGTATGCTTTCCTGCATAAGAAAATGTTTGTTCTATCTGAAGCAGATGCTGATTCCGAAAATGAAAGTATTCATTGGTTTCAGCCGAATAGAGATCTCCATTAAAAACGAAGTAAGGATTGTTCCAGAGTTTTGCCTGGATAACCCCAGCTCTGGCAATATTAACATCGTAGTAGGATGCCAAAAGCGCCAGGTTTGACTTTAAAAGTCGCTCTTTGGCATCTTGAAAAGACAGTACCGTATCAGCGCTCTGCGCCCTGATAAATGATGGTAACAAGATCATTGAGAGCACCAGGCTCTTCAAAATTGTAATTTTCATTTTGGTTAAAAATTATTTAGAATAATCTCCTTCCATAACGTACACCTGTTGACTTAACAACATTGATTTGATCTATGAATAATTTTAAATCATCCTTAGATGTACATCAAGATTTGTATAAGAAGTAAGAAAATAAATGATAAAAAACTGAGGAAACGATGCGCAAAATCACGCATATAGCCTTGGCTAAATAGTAAAGCAGGAATTGCTTAGGTAGATATGTTCTTTGGGCACCTCAATATCCTTTCGCTCCTTAGTTTGGATAAACCGAACTTTATGGATGTTGGAGTGGTGATTGATACAATAGGTAAAAACTATAACACTGTTATTCGCAGCGGCAGCTCGAACGTTATACTCTTCGCTTTCTGAAATGGAACGAATCAGCCACTGGCTGGTGTGTTCATCACCATTTTCAAAAAAAACCAGATTTGATTCATGATCTTTAGAGTGGGGTGCGACCGGGGCTGAGAGCAAAGGCATTGCCAAAATGCCCATGAAGGCAAACAACAATACAACCCCGATGCTCGTAGACTTTTTCATCCTTTAAGATAAGCAAATGTAAAATAAAAGTTTCTACAAAAGATTAAGCCCTTAAATATTTAGTCATTTGTTAATGATGCTGATTTCAGCAATCGATTACGGATTGCTGAAAACCTATTACTTTTAATGAAATTTTGTTAGGTCAAAAGCCGTAGATCAGACCAATGAGGCACATTGTTATCAGCATTCTTTTTTTAGCTCCTCTTTTTATACAAGCCCAAAAATTCGATTTGTTTGAATTAGAGCATGATGAACTGATTTGGCGCTACACCTACGAATATGAAGGGTCGCAAGACAGTCTCAGAAAAGAGATTGTTTCTATGCTCAAATCCAAGATTTTCACGCAACAAGTAATTAGAAATGAACTCGGCTATAATGGTGAGATCAAACACTACCAGGTAGATTGCAAGCGCTATGGGCGCAGCTATAATAACACACCACTTATCTATTGGAATGGGGAGTGGAGCGGGAAGGTTGTTGTTGAGGTAAGAGACAATCGATATCGGGTCACCATCTATGGCTTATACTTCGAAAATAAAGTGCAGCCCTCTGCCCGTTACCCAAACAATAATATACGTAAGGGATTTTACCGTAATGAAGTATTAAGTAAAGGTAAACAGCATTTTAAAAAAAGTGTATTGCCAGATATGGCTTTGATGAGCCTGAGCCTGAGAGATGCCTTTGATATCAAAAAGTACTACCCACCTACTGCCGTTGAGTGGTGATTTGTGTTAACTTCTGAGTTTATCAAGAATACGGTTTAACTCTTTCGCTTCTGCCTTAGAAATCTTTCCCATCGTCTCCAGCCAGGTAGGCTGACTGGTATCTATCTTCTTGAGCAACTGTTGTCCTTTATCGGTGATGGAGATATCAACTTGCCTGCGGTTATTCTCGCATGTAACACGATTCACCAATGCCTTTTGCTTTAACTTTTCCACCAGGCGTGTACAGTTGCTGCTCTTGTCAATCATGCGCTCGGTGATTTCAGCAAGCATCATCGGCTCTGGAGAACTTCCGCGAAGAATGCGCAGCACATTAAACTGTTCAGGTGTTATCCCAAATTTTTTCAAATAGCCGGCATTAATATTATAGAGCCAGCTGCCTGTATACAATATATTGATTGCTGCCTTCTGTTGATCGCTATAAAACTTGTCTTGCCTGATATCTTCTTCGAGAGGCATGTTAAATCAAGAATGAATTCAAAGCAAAGTAAATACAATTATTGTAGATACAGCAATTAGCCATAAACGATTCTTGTTTGTGCTCACCTGATCTCTTAAATTTATCCATGATCACGTACACCACCACCATTCACAAATTTGCCAAGCAAGGTGAAAAGACCGGCTGGACCTACATTGAAATCAGCTTCAGCCAGGCAAAAAAAATAAAGCCAGGCACCAAAGTTTCTTTCCGCGTGAAGGGCTCACTTGACTCTTTCAAAATAAAACAAATTGCACTGCTGCCAATGGGTGAGGGCAATTTCATCATGCCATTGAATGCCGCCATGAGAAAAGCAACCGGAAAGAAACTTGGTGATAAATTGAAAGTATCACTGGAAGCAGACGATAGCGAGTTTGCTTTCTCAGAAGATTTTATCACGTGCCTGCAAGATGATCCTGTTGCCCATGATTTTTTTCAAACACTATCCGGCTCACATCAAAAATATTTCAGCAAATGGATTGACAGCGCCAAAACATCCTACACAAAAACCAAACGCATTGTGATGGCGGTTACTGCTCTTTCCAAAAAGCAAGGCTATCCGGAAATGATCCGTGCCAACAAAACGCGCTCATCATCCTAGTTTTCCTTTGCTTGCTTTGCGCCTTTGCGTGCAACTGAATTTTACTCATATTTATAAGGTCAACGATAATAAAATATGAAAGATAAACTGCGCAGCCAGGGGTGGTTTGGTAAAACCGGAAAAGACGGATTCATCTACCGGGCCTGGATGAAAAATCAAGGCATACCCGATTATGAATTTCGCGGCAAGCCCGTGATCGGCATCTGCAATACCTGGTCTGAACTCACACCATGCAACGCTCACTTTCGCGAGCTCGCAGAATCCGTAAAACGCGGTATCTCCGAAGCTGGAGGTTTTCCTGTTGAGTTTCCTGTAATGTCATTAGGTGAAACATTAATTAAACCCACTGCCATGCTTTACCGAAACCTGGCTAGCATGGATGTGGAAGAATCTATTCGTGCCAACCCCATGGATGGTGTGGTATTGCTTTGCGGATGCGATAAAACTACACCTTCGCTCGTGATGGGCGCATGCAGTGTCAACATTCCTACGCTGGTTGTATCCGGTGGACCTATGCTGACCGGAAAATATGAAGGCCGTGATATTGGCACCAGCGATATCTGGCGTTTCAATGATGAAGTGCGATCCGGTAACATGTCGCAAGAACAACTTACCGTTGCGGAAGAATGCATGTGTCGCAGTCGTGGGCATTGTGCCGTGATGGGTACTGCATCAACGATGGCGTGTATGGTCGAGTCGTTAGGACTTTCCCTTCCGGGGAATGCCGCCATTCCTGCTGCTGACTCAAGAAGAAAAGTGCTTGCGCAGATGTCGGGCATACGCATTGTGGAAATGGTGAAAGAGAATCTTCGTCTCACGGATGTATTAACCAGACAAGCTTTTGAAAATGCCATCATCACCAATGCCGCGATTGGCGGATCCACAAATTTTATCATACACCTGCTTGCTATTGCGGGAAGAATAGGAATTGATCTTAAGCTGGATGATTTTGATAAACTGTCAGCAAACATTCCACTGATCGCAAACCTTCAGCCTTCCGGAAAATATTTTATGGAAGATCTTTATTATGCCGGTGGACTTCCTGCCGTGATGAAAGAACTTGACAAAGTCCTTCATCGCGACTGCATCACGGTAAATGGAAAAACGATAAAAGAAAATTATGATGTTGCCCAAATTTATAACCAGGATGTAATCACCTCTGCTGATAAACCCTTCAATCCATTATCGGGTGTAGCCATTCTCAAAGGCAATCTTTGTGAAAACGGAGCGGTGATGAAACCCTCTGCGGCCAGCCCGAAGTTGATGAAGCATTCAGGCAAGGCCATCGTATTCGAAGATATTGACGATTATAAAAAACGAATTGACGATTCGAATCTTGAGGTAGATGAAAATAATATTCTCGTCTTAAAAAATGTTGGGCCGATTGGTTATCCCGGCATGCCCGAAGTTGGCAACATGGCGTTACCAAAAAAATTATTGGCCAAAGGTATTCACGACATGGTGCGTATTTCAGACGGGCGCATGAGTGGCACTGGATTCGGCACCGTGATTTTACATGCCTCACCCGAAGCAGCATTGGGTGGAAATTTTGCCGTAGTGAAAACAGGTGATGTTATCCATCTTGATGTGGCAAACCGATCACTTAGTCTGGAAGTATCGGAAGAAGAATTAGTGAAGCGAAAAGAAAATTGGAAACCGATTCATAAAATATATGATCGCGGTTATGTGATGTTGTATCAACAACACGTGCAACAAGCAAACGAAGGGGCGGATATGAATTTTCTAAGAGGAAGTTCGGGAAGTGAAGTATCAAGAGATTCGCATTGAGTAATAATGTCACCCCTTCGGGGTTATAAAAAATTGAATGTGTTGTCCCTATAATACTATCACCCCTTCGGGGTTAAAACTAAATACTAACCATGAGCAAGCCCGAAGGGCTGACATGATTATAGAAAACATTAAGGTATATTATTCATAAAACCCCGAAGGGGTGACATTATTAAACAAAGATCATAACCTAAACCATCCTTGTCTTAAACAGGAATCAAAAAAATTAAAAGAAAAATAAAAAGCCCGAAGGGCTAATATGATTATAAACTACAATGCATCCTCTTTTCGAGATTTAAAACAGATTTCAAAAAATCAAATACTGTCTGTTAACAAAGCCCGAGGGGCTGACATGATTATAGAAACCATTGATGCAATTTATTTATAACCCCGAAGGCAATGTCATTAAGTTAAGGAGCATACAATGCAAAAAATTAACCACGGAGAAATAAGCCACAGAGAAATCACGGAGATTAAGCTCTCTGTCTCTCTGTGTGGCATTTCTCGGTCACCTCAGTGGTAAAAAATCATCATCGGCACTCTTAACTTAATGACATTGCCCGAAGGGGTGACATAATTAAACAAAAGATCATAACCTAAACCATCCTCGTCTTAAACAGGAATCAAAAAAATTAAAAGAAAAATAAAAAGCCCGAAGGGCTGACATGATTATAGAAAATATTGATGTAATTTATCTACAACCCCGAAGGGGTGACATATTAAATTTAACTAACATGCCCGGAACATTCTCACAAATTTACATTCAAGTCGTCTTTGCAGTGAAGGGCCGGGAAAATCTTATCGCAAAGCCATGGCCAGATGAAATACACAAATACATTGCGGGTATCATTAAAGGGAAGGAACAAAAATCAATAATAGTTAACGGTGTTGCTGACCACATTCATTGCTTTGTTGGACTAAAACCATCCATGACGATATCGGACCTGGTACGCGATATAAAAAACAACTCAACTAATTTCATAAATGGAAAGAACCTGGTTAAGGGTAAATTCTCCTGGCAAGAAGGTTATGGCGTATTTTCCTATTCTCATTCACAAATCAATGATGTTTATAACTATATCTTAAATCAGGAGGAGCATCACAAAAGAAAAACCTTTAAAGAAGAATATCTTGAATTGCTGAATAAATTCGAGATACCTTATGAAGAGCGGTATCTATTCGAATGGATTGATTGACATCTTATGACGCATCAACCGCTTGTGGAGGCCTGACATCAAGATCGATTTAGCATAATGTCACCCCTTCGGGGTTTTATGAAGACCAGATCATTGTAACTATAATACTATCACCCCTTCGGGGTTACTATATGGCTAGAACTTGAACAGAAATCCAGATATCGAACAGGAAAGCCAGAAGAGCTGACATAACGATAGAAGCTTAAACCATGATCGATCGAATATAAATATCACACGGGTTCTATAAAAAGTAGATCATACTGCTATAATACTCATCACCATTCGGGGTTATATTACAAATATTGCTCAATCGATAGAGTAAGCCCGAAGGGCTGATATTATTATAGAAAACATTGATGCCATTTATCAAAAACCCCGAAGGGGTGACATATAACCGCCCCAAATATGTTTTAAGATGATATTGATACACCTAAATTGGCTCGTCTTTAAATTCTGATTTATCTTCCATAAAAATTTCTTTTCTATGAAACCATTCAAAAATCAAGTAGCGATTGTAACGGGTGCCGGTCAGGGAATCGGCCTTGAAATTTGCAGGCAGTTGGCCATGCAAGGAGCATGCGTTGTTCTCAATGATATTGAAACTTCATTAGCCGAAGATGCCTCGCTTTCGATTCAAAGAGAAAATGGAATCTGCATCGCTTATCCCGGTGATTGCTCTGATGTTGCCTTCATTCAAAACATGGTCGATGAAGCGGTGAATCATTTTGGCAAACTCGATATTGCGATCGCGAATGCGGGCATCACGCTCTTCGGTGATTTTCTGGAATACAAACCTGAAGATTTTTCCAAAGTGATGAATGTAAACTTAGGTGGCAGTTTTTTTCTTGCTCAACTCGCCTCACGCCAAATGGTAGAACAAGGCAGTGGTGGTAGAATTTTATTCATGTCATCTGTTACGGGACACCAGGCACATAAAAACCTTGCGGCCTATGGCATGACCAAGGCCGCACTTGAAATGCTGGCAAAAAATCTGGTAGAAGAAGTTTCTTCTTATCACATCACGGTGAATGCAATCGCTCCAGGAGCAACCATTACGGAGCGCACCAAGAGTGATCCAACGTATGAGAGCACATGGTCACGCATCACACCCATTGGCAAACCCGCTACCACACAAGACATTGCACATGCGGCATTGTTTCTGGTATCGCCAGAAGCGGGGCACATCACCGGGCAATCATTGGTGATTGATGGTGGCTGGACGAGCGTGAGCCCTTCACCTTATTAGTTTCCCATTTCTGCGAGCATCAGCGTGATCTGCGGGAAACCAACTTTTCTTCCCGCTGATGTCGCAGATTAGCGCTGATTCACCATTGTAAACTTCTGCGAAAATCAGCGTGATCTGCGGGAAATTAATTTTATCAAAGGAATGCCAATAAGCGACAAACTTAATATCGTGAGTCTTTCATTGCATCTCTCACACCGCCATATAATACATCCAGCACGCCAGGTTCATTCATGAACTTTTGCGGAAAAGGAAGTTCTACTTTGGATACTTCATTTAGCTCATTCATCACATCAACCGGAATTTCAAAACTCAAACACCCCAGCACCTCTTCCACTTGCGACACTTTCGTTGCTCCCACAATCGGTATCACACTTTGGTTTTTATGCTGACGTGTCCAGTTGATAGCGAGTTGTGATGCGCTTACTCCTAACCGGTCAGCCACTTCTACTACTTTCTTTGTGATTGATGTAGCCCGCTCACCCAGTCGCACGCTGGTTTCCACCAGCCTTCCTTTGTCTCCTTTTAAATATTTACCCGTCAATGCCCCACCGGCCAACGGTGCCCAGGGTGTAATGGTCATTCCATACGCTTTGGCCATCGGCAATAGTTCTGCTTCTACCGTGCGTTGTATCAAACTGTATTCAATCTGCAAGCCAATGAACTGATTCCAGCCGCGCAACTCTGCCATCGTGTTGGCCTGGCTAACAATCCATGCCGGAGTATCACTGATGCCAATATAATGAACCAACCCACGACTGATTAAATCTTCCATACCTTTCAAAATCTCCTCGGTAGGTGTCCAACTATCCCAGATATGCAACCATAACACATCGATGTAATCGGTATTCAACCGCCACAAACTTTCCTTAACACTGCGCATCATATTTTTACGATGGTTGCCCGCAAAGTTTAAATCTCCACTGCGATCGCGCAATGAATATTTGGTGGCTACCACAAAATGGTCGCGGTCTTTAGCGATGAAGTCGCCAACAAATTTTTCTGAAGTGCCTTCCGTATAGCGGTTGGCGGTATCAATAAAATTGCCTCCCGCATTGGCAAACGCATCAAAGATTTGTTTGCTCGTTTCTTTATCACATCCCCATTTCCACTCAGTGCCAAAGCCCATGGTGCCAAGACATAGTTCAGAGACACGAAGGCCGGATTTTCCAAAGAGTTTGTAGTTCATAGGTGATATTCAAATTGATATGATTACTAAATTGATTTAATTTCGGTCTAAAGACTTAGATATACAACAAGTCTAAGGGCGAAGTTCAGAAAATGAGTGAAAGAATCTTAACAATCAATGAGATACATGAAGTTCTCATTGAGGCAAGTAATCCTAAGTATGAAATTCAAAACCTTCTACATTTTGGGAGCTCAATTACATCAATATTAAGAATTTCGAAAAGCAAAAAACTTATTCTTATTAGGGGGAATAGCTATACCGGATTCGATCACATAATGGAACGACATCACCCGACCTCAAAAAAGGGATTCTGGAAAGACGAAACAAATCTTGAAAATCCATCAAAATTTAGCGTAAGTACTATTCCGATCTATGATTTTCTTCATGTTGCTGAATCTATTTTCGAAGAAAATTTAATAAATGACAAGGAAAATAAAAAGCCGGATCTATTTGACTTATACATTGGCCAACATACTGACTCACAAAACAAATTTGCTGACTATAAACTCTTACTGTATAAAGACACAAGGATTATTCACTCTTTGTTTCCTATCAAGAGAACTTTCAACAAAAAAAAGATAATAAACTTACGACAAGGAAATACCTCATCCATCTCATTTGATCGTGAGGGTATTAATATGTTTTTCATTCCATACTTTGATGAAATGAATATTGAGAGATATAAAATAATTCTTAGACAATATCCATTTGATAGGACGGAAAAATGGTTTATTCAAATCAATACGAATACTGGCGAGCCTTTCGCAACTTATTTTGCGGAAGAACGAAGAATCAATAGTTATTTAAGGCCTCCATTCAGACTGACAGGGTTAGATTTTATCGAAGATCTTTCCAGCTTTGAGAAGATAATTGGGAGGATTTTGAAAGGAGAGGTTAAGATTGAATAAATAAACAATTAATTCGTGATTTGTGTCTAAGTTATAATTTCTCATTAGTTTATTCAATCCAATATCTTCGTAGTAATAGTTATAATGCAAAAGAAGACTACAGACCAAATTATTGCTGAATTTAAAAAAGTTCATGGAGCTCAATACAATTACTCTCATGTTAATTATATTAATATTGATACCAAAGTCACCATCGAATGCCATGAACATGGCGAATTTAAGCAGACCCCATACAAACATTTAAAAAAACAAGGATGTCCTAAATGCGGATTATTAAAAATATCAGAAAGGAAAAGAAAAACGACTAAGCAAATAATATCAGAGTTTAGGGAGATCCACGGGAATAAATATGACTATTCCAAGGTAAAATACCTGAAATCTAATTCTAAGGTAGAAATTCTGTGTGCCACTCACGGAATATTTAAGCAAGCACCAACAGACCACTTAAGCGGTCAAGGATGCCCAAAGTGTGGAATTACAAATCGGAGTAATTCTCTTAGAAAAACAACTGCACAAATAATAAGTGAATTTCAGAAAGTTCATGGCGACAGATTCGACTATTCTATAGTTGAATATATTAATATCGATAGTGAGGTAACTATTATATGTAATGAGCACGGTGAGTTCAGACAATCTCCTTTCAATCATCTAAAAGGTAAAGGGTGTAGGAAGTGTAGTAGTAAAGCAAATGCAAAAAGGCGCAGCAAAACAACTGAGCAAATTATTCAAGAATTTAGAGATACGCATAGAGATAGATACAATTATTCAAAAGTCAATTACCAAGGGGCACACAAAAAAGTAATTATTATTTGTCATGACCATGGTGAATTTAGTATCACACCATCACACCATTTAAATGGCGTTGGATGTGCGGAGTGCAAAGGAGTAAAGAAACTTGAGCAAGCAGAGGTAATTGCAAGATTCAGAGAAGTTTGGGGGGATTTGTATGATTATT
Organism: Cyclobacteriaceae bacterium; assembly: GCA_043774745.1. Classification (GTDB taxonomy): domain Bacteria; phylum Bacteroidota; class Bacteroidia; order Cytophagales; family Cyclobacteriaceae; genus ELB16-189. The sequence continues at coordinate 59,380 of JAYVTC010000088.1, forward strand.
CTTTGGTTGATTATTATAATAACCGCAATGATGTTCTTATTTAATGTCGAGAACACGGCTTTTTTGAAAAGTCACCAATTGCTCATTTACGTCAGGGGTGTCCTAAATGTGGAAGAATCAATACTGGGAATTTGCTGAGGAAATCAAATACTCAGATAATTTTGGAATTCATAGCTAAGCATGGTGACAAGTATGATTATTCACTTGTAAATTATAAAGGAGCTAAATATGAGGTAACAATAAAATGTAATTTGCATGGTGAGTTTCAGCAGACCCCAAGTAATCATCTAAGAAGTCAGGGGTGCCCAACATGCAATCACGGCTGGTCAAAAGAAAAAATCATTCAATACATCAACTCCATCGACAACCATGACCTCCTACACATGGATGCCATCGAGTTGCAGATGATTATCAACCAGGGCAAACTGCCGGATGCGTTGAATGAACTGGTCTTCAGTGATGAAGCCAACCGGGATAATACACTAAAGGCGCTCAAAGAAAAATTACAGGATGAACTGAACGCTGGCGTTGTTGAAGCTGAGGAACCGGCTGAAGAAGATTTTCAGGAACCCGAAGAGATGGATGTGGATGAGGTGGAAGAAGCTGATCTGCTCGTAACTTCAAAATCAGAACCTGATGGCGCGGATAAAGAGGTAGCGCTGATTTCACTTTCTGAAAATTTTGAAGACCTCCACGTGCTCGATAATGCCCTTGTCGCTTCCTGTGATGAAGAGGCCGTTGAGTTTCTCATTCAATACAAACTGAGAAAACTCTGGAACCAGGTGCTGAATGATGTCATTCACGTGGAGAAATTAAAAGAAGAACAAGGCGGTAGAAACTTCAACATCCTCAAAGAACATTTCTTTGATGAATACAATGAAGTAATTGCCTGGCAGCCTCCGCAGGGCTACCGTTTTCCTTATCCGTTAAATGCCATGCAACAACTCACCGTTTATCGCATGCTCAGGAACAAACGCTATGGCAACTGGTCGGGAACGGGTGCGGGCAAAACCATCTCATTCATCGTGGCAAGCAGGGCAGTAAATGCCAGGCTCACCGTTTTGGTTGGCCTCAACTCCACCATCGCCCAGTTAGGTGAAGCCATTGAAAGTGTTTATCCTGACAGCAGGATTTACACGCATTACAAAAAGGGACAAGTATTCGACAGAAGTCAATACAATTACCTGATCCTGAATTATGATAAATTTCAGCAAGGCTATTCCGAAGAATTATTTCAAAACCTGACGAGCAACAACCGGATTGACTTTATCGCCATCGATGAAGTTCACAATGTAAAACAACGGACGGAGCAGGATGAAAGCATCCGCAGAGGAACCATGAAGCGATTGATCGGCAGAGCCAGTGAAGAGAACAAAGATGTGTATGTACTGGGCATGTCGGCCACACCGGTTATCAATAATCTTACGGAAGCAAAGTCGCTGCTCGAGATGATCACCGGCAAGGATTATGAAGACCTGAACACCACGAAATCCATCACCAACGCCATCGCGGTGTTTAAACAGATGACACTGAATGGCCTCCGGTATTTACCTAAATATCAGATCGTCATTAAAGAAATGGATGGTTCCAACACACTGGCACTTCGCATAGACGGCACCCATCTGCTTGATAAATTATTGAAGATCGGTAATCAGAATTACCTCGGTGCCGAACGGTTACTGTTGAATGATAAACTGAAAGCCATTCAACCTTATCTCAGGAAAGGCCTGATGATATACAGCTATTTCACGCACAAGATGATTAAACCCATCGAGGAGCATCTCACTGGTCTCGGCTATCGGGTAGGAACATTTACGGGAGATGAATCCATGGAACTGCGGGATGAATACAAAGAAAAATTCCTCCACGGAAAAATTGATATCCTTGTCGGCTCGCGGCCCATCGGCACCGGTGTGGATGGATTGCAAAAGGTGTGCAACAGAATGATCATCCTCTCATTGCCGTGGACTGATTCGGAGTACACCCAATTAAAAGGAAGGATATACCGGCAAGGTTCTCAATTCGGTGAGGTTGAAATCATCATCCCACAAGTGGTTATCCCGCTGGCAGAACGCGACTGGTCGTGGGATATGCAAC
>JAYVTC010000089.1:0-30505 GCA_043774745.1 Cyclobacteriaceae bacterium
ATCACAATAAACTGGATAAAGCACAAAGTAAGTTCTTGAAGTACAACACCTTTTTCGGCAACGAGATTGTGGCTAGCACCAGACGGCTTGCATTAATGAATTTATTTCTACATAACATCGGTGATATTGACAGTGATAATTTCATTTCTCCGGCAGATGCATTGATCGCGCAGTCGGCAGATAAGTATGATTACATTTTAGCCAATCCACCGTTTGACAAGAAGAGCAGTCAGACGTTTACCAACGAAGAAGGCGAGCAGGAGAAAGAAGAACTTACCTACAACCGTCAGGATTTCTGGGCCACCACCGGCAACAAGCAACTCAACTTTGTGCAACACATCCGCAGCATGCTCAAGACAACCGGTATTGCCGCAGTCGTAATTCCAGATAACGTGTTATTTGAAGGTGGAGCAGGAGAGACCGTGCGCAAGAAATTACTGGAGACCGCTGATGTACACACTATCTTGCGCTTGCCCACGGGCATCTTCTATGCACAAGGCGTAAAAGCCAACGTGGTTTTCTTTGATAACAAGCCCAGTAGCAAAAACCCATGGATCAAAGAAATATGGGTTTATGATTACAGAACCAACATTCACCACACCTTAAAGAAGAATCCTCTTAAACTGCAAGACTTAAGAGATTTCATCACGCTCTATAATCCAAAGAACAGAAACAAGCGCAATGAAATCTATCATGCAGAGACCAACCCCGAAGGCCGCTGGCGTAAATTCACCTATGATGAAATCATTGCTCGTGATAAAACGAGCTTGGATATTACCTGGCTCAAAGATAAGTCTCTTGCGGACTTAGATAACCTGCCTGATCCTGATGTGTTGGCGGAGGAGATTGTAGAGAACTTAGAAGGAGGTTTGGAAAGCTTTAGAACAATTGTTCAAGCGTTAAGTAAAAAGTAAACTTCCTTTCCTCGCACTTGCTCAATGCCTGTATGTTGGATTACTGCATAGATAGAGTAAAATGCAACGGCTCACCAACCGCTGTGTCATACCCAATGGTAGAAGTGTTGTTAAGCAATATATACAGCATCAGAGCTAGTGACGGTGGATGTCATTAGACATGGCCGTGGATGATACAACATACTAGTGTCAGTATCAGTCTTGGTGGCCGTTTATGTCATTAGCTGTGGCTGTGGATGATACAACGTGCCAGCGTCTGTATTAGACATGGTGACCGTGGATGTGATTAGCTGTGGCAGCGGATGTACAACGTTCCAGTGTCAGTGTCAGACTTGGTGGCGGAGGATGTCATTAGCTGTGGCAGCGGATGTTATTACTCAACATGGGCAGTGTAGTAACCCGTAGTGCTCGATGTCATTGAACGATATAGTCAACGTCAATAGCCGAAATGGTAAGGCGACTACCCACCAGGTTGAGTGCTATAAGTCGTGGTGTAAATACTACCGGTCACCATGTGCAGGTTATTACCTCCTTCCGGTAGGCATTGGATGAGTGGCACTGCATACTCACGGAGTTGCCGAACGAGGCGGGTTGTGATACGTGGTGTACCTGTCAATAGCGCGGCCGCTGACTATGAGAAGGAGGGTAAAGTTCTACTCGGAAAGGACGATCAGATTTCCTGTCAGCGGGCGTATAAACTGTTCGTTCAGCGAACAAATTCACAAAGCCAAAAAATGAATGTACAAGAACGTGCCAATCGCATTTTGGTTACGCGCAAGGCAAAAAATATAGTTTCAAAAATAATGGATTATAACCACAACGTTATATAGGCTGTATTCCGTTGAATCACCATAAACCAAAATGTTTATGAACACAATTAAAAACATGCAGGCCTTCACAAGGTTGATAGGTTACTGCACCGGGTATGGAGGTAAATATAACCCCGGCCGTCAAACCCTTCAGGTAGAAAAACTTCAGGCACAATTGGAAGCGGTCCGCCAGGCGCTTGAAGAAGTTAAGGTGACCAAGGTGCACTTCAACGATGAAGTGAATACGCGCAAGCAGGCATTTGATGATTTGCCGAAGCTGGCCGCCAGTGTGATCCGGGCACTTAAAGCATTCGGAGCGTCCGAGGAAAAGATGGCGGATGCAAGGCAGTACTTCCGTAATATCTCAGGACGGAGGGTATCTGCCAAACCCATCGAAAAAGCAGGGGATACCGTGGTACAGGTTCCTGTCAGGCGTTCAAAAATGCAGTTGGCCTACGTTAACAAGGCCGACTGGTTTGAGCAACTTGTGCAGTCAGCATCCACGCATCCCGGCTATCAACCCAACGAGTCTCAGCTGTCGATCGAAGGATTGAACGGCAAGGTGAAAGAACTCCACGCCTTTAACCAACATGTATTGGAGGCAAGGCAGAAGTGGCACAATGCACGGTTGAAGCGCGACAAACTAATGTTGGGCAAGGAAGAGTCAGTGATGATGACCTCCCGGGCGGTAAAGGATTACCTGGGCGCCATCTTCGGATTCATGAGCCCCGAGTATGAACAAGTGAAAGGAATCGTCATCAGTTAAACCCCTTCATCATGAGTACATCGTTAAACTGAAAACCTCTGCCGTAACGCAGAGGTTTTCTATTTTTATAGCAGCCGTATATTCAGCAAATTTTCCTATCTGGTGTTCACCGAACCATAATCAACCTGACATTAAAATTGATGGTCAACATAACCAAATATGATAATGTACTACATGCCATTCATTGCCGGTAATTAATGTGTTGCCGGTGTGGCCTTTATCTTGCGCATCCAGAATAGCAGAATGGTGAACAGTACAATCAATATTACCGGAAAGGTGATCATCGTTTGAAGGGTAGCCTGACCTGCGGCTAAATCTAACGCATCGCCTTCTAGTCCCAATGCCATTGATTTTTCACGTGCGCTGTCGATCCAGCCACCAATGATGGGTTGCCATATGGATGTTGAAAACATGCCCAGGGCACCTACAACGGACATCCCGATCGCTCCGCTTAATGGTATTTTTTCGGCAACAAATCCAATCATGTTAGGCCAGAAATAGCAAACTCCCATCGCAAAAAAGACAGCAGCTACATATGCCATTGGCCCGGTCTGGGTACTGAATAAAAATATTCCTAACGCAGTGAAAACGGCTGAGCCTAGCAGTACACCGGTTTGATCAAACTTGTGTACAAACTCTCCACCGAAGTATCTTCCTACAGCCATCAATCCAGTCACCAGCGCTAAGATCACCATAGGTTCAGCACCACTCTTCGCCATAATGATACCGGTCCACTGTTGTGGGCCAAATTCAGAAATAGCTGTCAAAGTCATGCAGGCCGCTATGAAGATGAAAAGTAGTGTTCCCATCGCTTTAAAATTTTGAGCAAGCGAAGCAATTTCCTTTTTTGGTTCTGGAAATAGTTGTCCGTAGAACAGGTATGCATAGATGATGGTAGGAATCAGAATGATCCAGATTTGAGCCTCCCAACCTAAATTCATTTTGGTCATTGCCAACGACACTAAACTTCCAAGCACGATGCCCCCGGGAAACCACATGTGGAATCGGTTTAGCAATGTATTCATCTCTTTCCCGGTATAGCTTGCTGCAATCATTGGGTTACACGCTGCTTCCGTGCAGCCATTACCAAGCCCAATCATTAATGTTGAAATCAACAGGCCAGTATATCCACCAGAAAAAATAGTCATAAGAATGCCGACTGTGTGAGCAAAAAAGGCAAAAATCATAATCTTTTTAGGCCCGATTGTACCGTAGAATATTCCTCCGATTACCATGGAGATGGGGAATCCTAAAAACCACATGGAGTTAATAACTCCAAGCTGCTGTGCAGTAAGTTCAAATGTTCGCCCTAGTTCCGGTAGAATTCCCGCTCGTATGCTGAACGAAAAGGCAGTTGTGATTAACGCAAAACAACTACCGTAAAAAAGTCTTTTGTGGTTCTGATCATTCATGATATTGTTCTTTAGGTTAGGATTTGGTTGTGGGTTTAAGTTCGGAATATCAGTTTAAAAAAATACTTCTGCAAGCGATTGTACGTCCAAATAAATCGGTTGCAGTTCAAAAGGTAAAAATGTTAACTTTCAAACCGTGAATTGGCCCTGCACAAAGTTCAACCAAAGACAGGATGTGAACGTGCTGTTCCATGAGACTTTAAAAAAATAAACATTAGCGCATGATTACAAAGCAATACCTCTTAGGATTAGACATCGGGAGTTCTTCTGTGAAGGCCACACTGGTCGATGTTGAATCAGGCACCTCAGTAAGTTCGGCTCAATCGCCAAAAGAAGAGATGCCTATGCAGGCAATACAGCCAGGCTGGGCCGAGCAAGACCCTGATCTATGGTGGCAGCATGCAGTAATCAGTGTGAAGGAATGCCTGAAGAACATAGACGCAGCAAATGTTAAGGCTATTGGTATTGCGTACCAAATGCATGGGCTTGTCGTGGTAGATAAAAACATGAAGCCGCTGCGTTCCTCCATCATTTGGTGCGACAGCCGGGCAGTGGGCATTGGTGAGAAAGCATTTGCGCAACTGGGTCATGAATATTCCCTGAAACATTTGCTGAATTCTCCTGGCAATTTCACAGCAGCGAAGTTGCGTTGGATAAAAGAGCATGAGCCCGAAGTGTATGCGCGCATACATAAAATTATGTTACCCGGTGATTACATCGCATTGAAGCTAACCGGTGAGGCAACGACAACAGCAACGGGTTTGTCGGAGGGTATCTTTTGGGACTATCAGTCAACTAGTATTTCTCAAAAATTATTAGACTGCTTTGAGATTGATCGCTCCATATTATCGAGGGTGGTGGATGTTTTTTCAGAACATGGAACACTAACTAAAACGGCATCTGATGAACTGGGTCTTCCTGCCGGAATAAAAATTTCTTATCGTGCGGGTGATCAACCGAACAACGCATTTTCGTTGAACGTGTTGAACCCTGGCGAAACAGCAGCCACAGCGGGAACATCGGGTGTGATTTACAGTGTCACCGATCAGAATTCATATGATATAAAATCAAGGGTGAATGCATTCATTCATGTGAATAGTAAAGCCGATGCCATTCGAAATGGCGTATTACTTTGCATTAATGGTACCGGCATTTTGAACAGTTGGCTACGAAAGAATACCGTAGGCCATGGGAGCGTCTATTCTTATGAACAGATTAATTCCATTGCAACACAATCCCCCATTGGCTCTGAAGGAATAAGTGTATTACCATTTGGCAACGGAGCCGAACGCATTCTTGAAAATCAAGAGATTGCTGCTTCTTTTCATGGATTGAATTTCAATCGACATAATCAATCTCATGTTTTCCGTGCTGCTCAGGAAGGAATTGTGTTTGCGTTGAACTATGGCTTTGAAATTCTGCAAAGCATGGGTTTGAAATCGCAAGTGATAAGGGCCGGTCATGCCAATATGTTTTTAAGTCCGCTTTTCCGCGAGGCGTTTGTGAATACTACAGGTGTGAGATTGGAACGCTATGATACAGATGGTGCCAAAGGCGCTGCCTTAGGTGCAGGCGTGGGCGCTGGAGTTTATAAATCTTTTGCGGAAGCATTCAAAGGATTGAAACAAATTGGATCAGAAGAACCAGAACATAATTTGAGAGAACAATATTTGAAAGCATATCACGTATGGAAGGAGAGGTTGGAAAATGTTAAGAAAAATTAACTCAATATTTCTTACATGAAATTAGAAACTGAAAGACTTATCATTTTTCCGTTGACATACGATCAGCTTATTCTGTATCTACAAGCAAATGGTAGATTGGATGAAGAACTCAATTTGAATAAAGGCAACCAAGTTATTCCTCAAGAACTTCTGGATGCTTTTCATGAAACCATTTTACCTGCCGTAGCTGACGAGACAAAAAATTACCAGTACTCAACACTTTGGACCATCGTGAGCAAGGAACTCAATCAAATGGTGGGAGATCTTTGTTTTAAAGGCGAGCCTAATACGAAGGGAGAAATTGAAATTGGTTATGGCACCCACGATGAGTTTCAGGGTAAGGGATATATGACCGAGGCGATTGGCGCTATCTCAGGATGGGCGTTTAGTCAGCTGAATGTAAAAACCATATTAGCTGAAACGGATCAGTCTAATCTCGCATCTCACCGCACGTTGGATAAGAATAAATTCAAACCACAGAAAAAAGTTGATTCCATGATTTGGTGGAAGCTTGAAAAGCATTGATGGTTGATCCTGGGTTTTACATTGCCATATCGTGTTCATAGCTCAAACCCCTAACCAAATACCCAGTTGTTAAATTGAATTAATACCCATACTTTGGAAGACCTATAAGTAAACCTTTACCAAAGCGCATGACCTTTTCTGATCGCATGGATGAAATACGAAATGGATTTTCACCTACCTTTTGGATTGCCAATACCCTGGAACTTTTTGAACGTCTTGCCTTCTATGGATCGAAGGCTGTGCTGGCTTATTTTCTAGCTACCAAAGTAGGCTTGAAGGACGAAGCAGCAACGCTTACCGGTTGGTTTTCTACAGTCATTTATTCTTTGCCCATTGTTGCTGGAGTTTTTGTGGATCGATATGGGTTTCGCAAAACATTAATGACTTGCTTCGCTATTTTTACGATCGGCTATTTTTGCATTGGCCTTGCCGGAATGGAGTATGGTGCTTCATTAACACTAACTATAGGAATACGAAATTATGTAATCATCGTGTTGATGCTTACAGCAGTGGGAGGTTCTTTGATTAAGCCATGCATTGTTGGCACCGTAGCGAAAACATCTAAGCCCGATACCAAAGCATTAGGCTTTTCTATTTATTACACACTTGTAAATTTTGGCGGTGCCATTGGCCCGATGCTGGCGCTAACCCTTCGTAAAGATTGGGGAATTGAGTATGTATTGGTGATGTCTTCGGTAACCTCAGCACTTCTTTTCTTTGGGACGCTTTTCTTTTTCAAAGAGCCCGAGGTTGAGGTGGGTAGCGAAGACAAGAGAACTTTTGGGAAAGTTTTTCAGGATATGCTGTTAGTGTTTAAAAATTTCAAGTTCATGAGTTTTCTCATCATTTTCTCAGGCTTTTGGTTGATGTTCTGGCAAATATTTTATCTCCTTCCTTTTTATGCAACCGATGTTCTTCACTTTGAAGATTTTGAATTACTAGAAACTGTTGATGCATGGGGTATCATTGTTCTTACTGTGCCGATGGCCGCTTTGGTGAAAAAATGGAAACCGATTAATGCAATGACGCTTGGATTTGTGTTAGCCAGTTTATCATGGTTGATCATTGGAGCATTAGGCACCGTGACTTCGGTTATTCTGGGTATTTTCTTTTATGCCATAGGAGAGGCAACCCAGGCCCCGCGTTTTTATGAATACGTTGCCTCACTCGCTCCTAAAAATCAGGTAGGAACCTTTATGGGATTTGCATTTCTGCCTGTGGCCATTGGTTCCCTCACGGCAGGGTATTTAGCAGATTGGCTTCGGATAACATATCTTGAAACCAATCCTTCTATGATGTGGTATTCCGTTGCCGGAATCGGTGTGGTCTCCACTGTACTCATGATTTTTTATAATACCTTCTTTGTAAAATCGGTAAGCAAGTAGAACTTAAATTCACTACCTATGTCTGAAGAAAAAGTTTTCAAACCCTACATCGCTCCGGAGGAAAATGTAGCGGAGTTCACCGTAAAGTCAGTCGCGTTTGGTGCCCTGTTTGGCATTCTGTTCGGATGTTCCACAGTATACCTGGCATTAAAAGCAGGCCTCACTGTTTCTGCATCCATACCGATTGCTGTGATCGCGATTACGCTGGGTAGAAAATTTTTAAAGACCACTATTCTTGAAAACAACATCATACAAACTGCGGGTTCCGCAGGCGAGTCCATCGCGGCAGGTGTAGTATTTACACTGCCTGGTTTTTTATTTTTATCACCGGGAGAAAATGGAACTAGTGTAGGGGAGGGGTATTTCAACTACCTCACGATTTTAATTTTAGCTGCCTTTGGTGGCATGCTGGGCACCTTGATGATGATCCCGCTAAGGAGGTCTCTTATTGTAAAGGAGCATGGCACATTGCCTTATCCGGAAGGCACTGCATGTGCCTCCGTGTTGCAGGCGGGCGAGAAGGGTGGAGTGTTCGCACAAACTGCTTTCATTGGTATGGGGATAGCGATGCTCTATGCAGTACTTCAAAAAGTATTTCATGTGATTTCAGAGGCACCCGCATACGTTACAAGTCAGGTCAATAAGTTCTGGCCTTCAGCAACGATCAATGGTGAAATCACTCCCGAATACATGGGCGTTGGGTATATCATCGGTCCGAAAATAGGAGGTGTATTAGTAGCAGGTTCTGTGTTGGCCTGGTGGGCCATGATTCCTTTGTTATCCACGTTGGTAGATAGCAGTATGATTGCAGCACAGTTAGTGAAACTTGGCTATTTGGCAGACATCAATACTGCAGGAGGACGAGGAGGTTGGGATCCTATTGCGAAGACATTTGCCAATCCAGCACCTGCCATTTATTTCGCTTACATCAGGCAGATCGGTGCCGGTGCCGTTGCTGCGGGTGGTATGATAACACTCCTAAAAACTCTTCCTACTATTGTCAGTTCATTTAAAGAAAGTGTTTCATCTTTAAAGGAAAAAAGTGAAGCAAGCATTGCACGCACCGATAGAGATTTATCATTCAAAGTGGTAATCATCGGCAGTGTAATTTTAGTAGCTCTTATTGCATTATTACCCGATCAGGTTATTCCCGGTGATAGCATATTAGAAAAATTATTGATCGGGATACTGATCATCATCTTCGGCTTCTTCTTTGTAACAGTAGCCAGTCGCATTGTAGGGTTGGTCGGTTCGAGCAACAGCCCTATTTCCGGAATGACGATAGCCACCCTGATGGGAACATGCTTGATCTTCACTGCCGTGGGATGGAGTGGTAAATTGTATGAACCTCTTGCGCTGGTAGTGGGAGGTATGATTTGTATTGCCGCAGCTAATGCAGGTGCAACATCACAGGATTTGAAAACCGGTTATATTGTTGGGGCAACTCCCAAATATCAGCAATTAGCATTGTTTATCGGAGCGATTGTTTCATCCATTGCCATTGGTATTGTAGTTAAGGTATTAGATACACCCACTGCTGATATGGCCGCTCAGGGAATCACTCACGCGATTGGAAGCGAGCGTTATTCCGCGCCTCAAGCAACGCTGATGGCTACTTTAGCGCGAGGTATTCTATCCTATAATCTGGATTGGCAATTTGTGATGGTAGGGGTTTTCATTGCGGTGATGATTGAACTTTGCGGCATTAAAGCATTGGCATTTGCCATCGGTTTATACCTTCCTCTTTCAACCACTCTTCCTATTTTTATCGGAGGTGCCATTAAAGGCGTAATTGACTGGCAAGGGGAGAAGAAAGGTGAAGCCAAACAGGATGATGAGTTGGGACGAGGAAGTCTGTTTGCCACAGGCCTTATTGCTGGTGGAGCATTAGCCGGAGTTGTGGTGGCCCTTCTATCTGTGAATGATAAAATATTTGAAGGCCTGAAGGCGGTAAGCGCAGAACACGGACTTTCTGATATGTTTGGACATCATGGTTACAGCATTCTTGGCGTAATGTGTTTTGCTGCTATGGGCCTGATACTATACCGAACCGGAATAAAGAAAGATTAGAAATTCAGGTAACAAAACTGGCTGTTGATGCGATCCACCAGGTAGTAGCGGAGTTCTGTAGTAGAAATTAATAGATGACCTTCGACTTTATTTTGTTTCGTAACCTTCAATCACTTTGTTTCTCTTTTTCTAAATCTTTTTTATCGTCTCTCGGATAGTTGATTAACGAAAGGGATAATTCATTCATCATTTGGTCTATTCCAAGTTTAGTTTCTTCATAGATAGGATAAACTTCACCATTTTGTTTCCACAGTTTTTTATGATTGATACACTAAGAATGAATCACATATAGCGCACATCAATTCCAGGTGTTGCCTAAATCAAATGACATTTTGATTTTATTATCCTCAAAATTTACACTTAAAAGATATTCAACGTCATAATAGAAGGTCGTCTCTGGAATACGATAAAACCAGGCATTCTTTTTAATATCCTCAATGCTTACTTTTTCATTCCTAATATCGACTTTTAAACTTCAACTGAATTTTTATACTTTTCTTGAATCCAGTTTACCGTCTTCTTGTAAAGTTGGCGGGCATTTAACCTATCAACAATAACAACGATCGGTTCAACCCCGTCTTTTGTTAATTCAAATGGAGCGACTTGCTGTGCTGAAGTGATTTTGATAAGAGGATAAAACTAGCTAAAAGCAATTGCCAACGTGGGTTAATAGGAGAGTGAAAGCGTTCAATCATGAATTTATTTTATAGAACAAAGTTCCAATGCCTAATTCCGATTGGCAATGATTTGTATCATTCAGGGTACACAGATTAATCTTGTTCGTTCAGATGGCTATGGAGTTTTTAAAACCATATCGATTAGCGAATAGAAACGTATAATCTTAAGAGATAAGGCATTAGATTGACCAAGGTGGACACGAATTTTTAAAAGGAGGGTTATTTCCAATTCCATGATTTTACGCTTGCTCCGAAGCGCCTAAATCAATAATCTCTTTAAGTGTATTTAAAGCATGAGTCTCAGCATGATCAACTTTGCCATCCGCATGCATAATGTCATACATATCGGTGTAGATTTTATATCGCTGAGCAAATTTTATCTGATTGAAATGCTTGAATGAATGTTGGATAAATTCATTCAGCGTTGACAGATCAAAGTTATTATAACCAGCCAAAGCCTCATCAAACTTCTTTTTGGGATTTCCCTCATGTGGAAACAGTTTGGTCAGTTTATCGAGAATGACAATTTCTTCATTGTGATGCAAAAAGCCATCGGATAATGCCATATGGACGTAGAGAAAGAGTACAAAATCACTAAAACTTTCGTGAACTTTCATGGATGTCGTATTCATTTATCCTAAAATTAATAAAAAAGGCTTTACACCGAGTGCAAAGCCTTTTTTTATTGAGTTGTAAGAGTATTACATCATTCCGCCCATGCCGCCCCCGGGAGGCATAGCAGGAGCTTCTCTTTCTTCAGGAACTTCATAAACAACCGCTTCGGTTGTTAACAACAATCCTGCGATAGAAGCTGCATTTTCTAATGCCAGACGAGCTACTTTAGTAGGATCGATAATACCGGCAGCAAAGAAGTCTTCAAACTTATTGTCACGGGCGTTGTATCCAAAGTCTTTCTTTCCATCACGAACCTTGTTAACAATTACAGATCCTTCCTGACCAGCATTTTCAGCAATAACACGCAGCGGTGACTCAAGGGCAAGGCGCACGATATTTACTCCCGTTGTCTGATCTTCATTGTCAGTAGGCAAATTTTTCAAAGCATCGATAGCGCGGATATAAGCTACTCCACCACCAGGGATGATACCTTCCTGCACAGCGGCACGTGTTGCATGCAATGCATCGTCAACCCGGTCCTTCTTTTCTTTCATTTCAACTTCAGTAGCAGCACCAATGTATAGAATAGCAACACCACCAGAAAGCTTAGCAAGACGCTCTTGTAATTTTTCCTTGTCGTAATCAGAAGTAGTTACTTCAATCTGAGCTTTGATTTGATTTACACGACCCTGAATATCGGCTTTTTTGCCTGCACCATTTACGATAATGGTATTGTCCTTATCGATATTGATTTTTTCAGCGCGGCCAAGATATTCAAGTTTTGCATCTTCCAGCTTCATGCCGGTTTCTTCTGAAATAACTTTTCCACCCGTTAAGATTGCGATGTCTTCAAGCATAGCCTTTCTGCGATCTCCAAAACCGGGAGCCTTTACAGCAGCGACACGAAGGGCACCCCGAATTTTATTCACCACCAGGGTAGCAAGAGCTTCACCCTCAACGTCTTCAGAAATGATTAAAAGTGGCTTACCGGTTTGTGCTGTTGCCTCCAGTACAGGAAGGAGTTCCTTCATAGAAGAAATCTTCTTATCATAGATCAACACATAAGGATGCTCTAAATCAGCCTCCATTTTTTCCGTGTTGGTTACGAAGTAAGGAGACAAATAACCACGATCGAACTGCATACCCTCCACCGTTTCCACTTTGGTTTCAGTTCCTTTTGCTTCTTCAACGGTGATCACTCCATCCTTACCAACTTTATCCATCGCAGTGGCAATCATTTTGCCAATTTCGACATCGTTGTTGGACGAGATCGTTGCTACCTGAGCAATTTCCTGTGAACCTTTAATGTTTTTAGATTGCTTATGCAGATGTTCAATAACGGCATCAACGGCCTTATCAATACCACGTTTCAAATCCATAGGGTTTGCGCCCGCTGCTACGTTTTTGATTCCGTGAGCATAGATCGACTGAGCTAGTACAGTAGCAGTAGTAGTTCCATCACCGGCTGCGTCTGCAGTCTTAGAGGCAACTTCTTTCACTAATTGTGCACCCATGTTTTCGATCGGATCTTTCAGATCGATTTCTTTTGCTACTGATACACCATCCTTAGTTACGGTAGGTGCACCAAACTTCTTATCAAGAATTACATTGCGGCCCTTAGGTCCTAATGTAACTTTTACTGCATCTGCTAATTTATCTACGCCTCTTTTGATTTTGTCGCGGGCGCTGGTGTCAAATTTAATTTCCTTAGCCATAGTATTATTTGAAAAATTATGATTTAGTAATGAGAATTATACTGTTCCGAAAATGTCAGAATTACGCATGATCAGATATTCCTTGCCATCAATGGTGATTTCAGTGCCTGAATATTTTCCGTAAAGCACTTCATCACCAACCTTAACGGTAACGGGCTTGTCTTTCAAGCCATCGCCTATGGCAATTACTTTTCCTTTTTGTGGTTTTTCTTTTGCTGTATCCGGAATGATCAATCCAGAGGCTGTTTTTTGTTCAGCGGGGGCCGCTTCCACAAGCACCCGGTCTTCATTTGGTTTGAAATTAATTTTTGCCATATGGGATATTTGAAATTTAGTTAAACAAGTTTTTAACTGTTGTTCAGCAACCCTCGATTTCTATGCCATTCAGCATTTCAGGGCCTTTTTTGACACTTTTTCCAGTTATGGGCAGCAAAGATGAAGATTTTTGTCAGTCCTGTCGCATGCCTCATCAACAAAATGGCAGATTGGCAGGGAAAATAAATTTTTCGTAGACTTAACTAAGTTTTTATAGATCGAAGTATATGGATAAACTAAAAGATAATTGGCTAACTGAAGGCCTTATTGACTTTGAATACAAAAAGTATCAATTGCTGGCCTATTTTAAGAATGTAAAAGATTCCTTTAAGCGCGTTGAATTGTACCCATTTCTGGGAGATATGATCTTTCATTATCGAAACTTGATTTCATTGAAGGAAAACAAGGCGTTGATTCGAGAATCTTTCCCCAAGGAATTATCTCCAGAAAGTCTGAGAAATATGGTGCTTAATTATCGGAAAATTATTGATGATGATTTAGTCATGCAGGAGATTGAATCCATCATAGAATATGCATTGCCTCAGTTTAAAAACTCTCTCGATGAAGGTTCCTTCATTTACGAATATGTTGAGTCGAAATGTGAGATTTCTCCTGTTGGCCTTACATCATTACACCTGGATGAAGGCTATTTATTCGTAACCCAACCTCCCGATAAAGAAACGAATGTGTATCGTTATCAGGCCACAATCTTTAACCAAAGTGCTGAGCCATTGCGAGCTATACATACTGAATTTCTTCTTACGGTAGAGAGGAGTCTGAGCAACACGTTTGAAAATATGAAAATGAAGTTGATCAGGCAATTTGTTGAGTTGCCGAATCCATCGGTCTATCTGGTATCATCAAAGGTGAAGTTTCCTTACATGCAAACCTTGATGCCTGTGGCCAAGCGCTTGCTGGTGAAGCAAATTGCCAAGGCTACATAAAACAAAAAACCCCATCTTGAGACAGGGCTTTTTTATAAGATTTAAATCTTATTATTTTTTTTCTGGAGCCGGAGCTGGTTGAGCAGGAGTATCGGTCTTTTTCAAATCGATGCCAACGCCTTGTTGCTCTTTTGCTTTCTCAAGAATTTCGTCAGTAGTGGCTGTATTTGGAATTGTGAAATTGGTTGCCAAAGTGAAAACCATGATGGCAATGGCAAATCCCCAAGTTAAACGCTCGAGCAAATCTCCGGTTTTTTTAACACCGATCAGATTGCTTGCACCTGATCCACCAAACTGGTTAGAGAGTCCGCCACCCTTTGAATTTTGGGCTAAAACCACTAAAACCAATAGAACTGAACTGAAAATTGCGAGGCTGATAAATAAAATGTACATACTTACTTCTTAAGGTCTTCAATTTGAGCCGCAAAGTAAGCCTTTTTTTGTGGAAACTTCCAAATCAACTTCTTTAGGACTTCTATTGCTTTCTCTTTTTTGCCTTGTTTTACGAGAATTTCCACCAGCGTTTCAGAAATAATATTTTCATTATAGAGGAGGCTTTTCTCCGATAAATCGTCTTTCGGCAAAGCCTTTTCTTCTGTGGCAACCTTCCCTTTAATGCTTGGCTGTGTTTTTATGAATTGCTCAATAATTTCAATCTGTTCTTTCTGCTTAGGGCCATCAGGCTTTACCTTTTTTTTTGAGCTTTTTATTTCGGTTAAAAGTTCATCGGTGGGGTCAACAGGCTTGCTCTTCTTTTTGGGATTTGATTCAGAGTCCAGAGAGGCTGATAAGGTTCCGTTATCGAATTTTTCAACAGTTTCTTCAAAAATATGTTTTAGATCTTTTAACCGTTGCAGATCATGGGCTATTTCATCATAGAATGATTCATCTATTGATAGGTAATCTCTTACCTTAATCTGGGGGGATGACTCGATCGGCAGTGGCTTGTTTGAATCTGTAGTTTTAGAGGCAATAACGTTCTCTGGTATCTCCTGGACAACTGTATGAATTTCATTTACCTCGGTCTGAATAATTTCAATCTCCTCTTGTGTTTTCACCTCGTATGGTTCAGGTTTTCTTTCCTGAGGAGTTGCTGTCATAATCGATTTGAAAACAGCACGGTCTGTAGTGTAGATTGCTCCGAGATGAAGCTGGTCTTCTTTTTCAGCTAATTGGTTATCCTGAGTTCCTCTTGCTGCCAGACTATGTATTACCTGGCTATATGGAAATTCTTTCTCAAGGGATATCAATACCTCTGCCTCTTCACGAGTAAGAGAAGTGTAATTAGTGAGGATGGTATGAAATTGCTTCTTTTCCAATTTTTGCAAACCGCGAATAGTAAAAGTAGCTTAAAATATCGCTCAGAGCAATACTTACCAATTGGCAATTGTTGCGTTAAAAATATCAATGAATATCTGATCCATTATTTTCTTCTCAAGCCCTTCCTGCACCGTGATAAGATCCTGGGTATTTGGAAAATCAGAATAAAAACTGAAAGTGCGGTCTTTAAAATTATTTTTAGGTTCCAATGTATCGGTGTAGTTAACCTTTACGCCAATGGTTAATCGTGTAAGTGCTGAAAGGTCGGCAGAATTGCTGCCTCCGGATACAGGTGCTACCTGGCTAATCTGATAGGTAGTAATCATGCCTTCTATTGCAAGCTGACCGTTTTCCTTTACAACCCTTAGGCTTGAGTTCTGCATGTAGTAGTCTTTAAGCCTGTTGGTAAAAGTCTGACCTAGGTTAGCAGGGCCTAAATCGGTGTTATTAAAAAATTCTTCCACCTGGATATTTTCAGCAATGGTAGAGGCACCACTCATTGAATAATGGCAACTCTGAAACGTTAGCGTGACGAGAAGCAGCCGGAGTGATAATGAAAAAAGTAACTTATTCTTCAAGTTGATATTCTTTAATTTTTCTATAAAGGGTGCGTTCTGAAATACCCAAATCACGGGCAGCGTATTTGCGCTTGTTGTTGTTCTTGCGCAAGGCACGCATGATTAATTCTTTTTCTTTTTTTACGATGGAAAGAGAATCATCCTCGGCTTCATGCGCAATGTCCTGAAATTCCTCTTCTCCTTCGTTATCGGTTTGCTCACCCGACTTTATATTCAAAACCATCGGCTCATGGGACGGCTTAAGGTCCTCCTGAAGGCCATCAAACAATCCGGCATGGTCTTTTAAAATTTGTTGTGTCTGTGACGGGTTGGCCGTACTATCAAGTACCAACTTTTTTAAATCGTTCATGTCCTTTCTTAAATCGAAAAGGATCTTATATAGGATTTCACGCTCTGATATATTTTCCAGGTTGTGGTCTTTATAAAGAGCCGGTAGATTCGATTCTTTAGGAATATAATGACTTAATACTTCTGTCGTGATTTCTTTATGTTCTGAAGAAAGTACAGAAATTTGTTCAACTAGATTTTTCAGTTGGCGAATATTTCCAGGAAACCGATATTTCAACAAAAGTTCTTTGGCATCTTCGGTGAGCGTGATCGGTTTTACATGATACTTTTCCGCAAAGTCGGTAGCGAATTTTCTAAAAAGCAGTTCAGCGTCTTTTCCCCGTTCCCGCAAAGGAGGCACATAGATAGGCACTGTGCTGAGGCGATAATATAAATCTTCGCGGAATTTCCCTTGTTCTACTTTCACCAGAAGATTCACATTAGTGGCAGCAACAACACGCACATCCGTTTTTTGCACCTTCGATGACCCCACTTTTATAAACTCTCCATTTTCAAGTACTCTCAGCAGGCGAGCTTGTGTTCCCAGTGGCATCTCACCAATCTCATCGAGAAACATGGTGCCCCCGTTCGTTACTTCAAAATATCCTTTGCGGGATTCATGGGCTCCAGTAAATGATCCCTTTTCATGTCCGAATAATTCTGAATCAATCGTGCCTTCTGGAATAGAGCCGCAGTTGATGGCAATAAACTGGCCATGCTTACGGGCACTTTGATAGTGAATAATTTTTGAAAAGGATTCTTTTCCACTTCCACTTTCTCCGGTAATCAACACCGACATATCCGTAGGGGCAACCTGCATAGCAACTCGCACAGCATTGTTGAGTAATGGGGAATTGCCAATCACTCCATAGCGTTGCTTTACACTTTGTATTTCTGCGTCTGCGATAGCCATACTTTATTTAGCAATTTTTCCGATTAACGTTCCTTGCGTGCAACTCTCTACCAACACATGGACGTATTCTCCCTTCGATTTATTTTCCTTAGGAAAAATCACCACCTTGTTTTCTGAATTTCTTCCCTGCAAATAGTCGGGTGATTTTCGCGATGATCCTTCTACCAATACTTTGAAGACCTTGCCCACATCAGGTCTGTTTCGTTTTAAGGATAATGCTGATTGTTTTTTAATGATTTCATCCAGCCTTCTTTTCTTTACTTCTAAGGAAACATCATCAGGTAATTTTTTGGCAGCCAGGGTTCCCGGGCGTTCTGAATAATAAAACATGTAGGAGTAGTCATACTCCACCAGGTCCATGAGAGTAAGTGTTTCCTTATGTTCTTCTTCGGTTTCAGAACAGAAACCGGTAATCATGTCCGAAGAAATTCCGCATTCGTCTCCCAAAATTTCACGTATACTTTTAACTCTGTCCAAATACCATTCGCGGGTATAGCCTCGATTCATCAATTCCAGAATGCGAGAGTTACCGCTCTGTGCGGGCAAGTGAATGTTCTTGCAAATGTTTTCATACTTCGCCATAGTATGTAACACATCGTCTGTGATATCTTTTGGATGTGAAGTTGAAAAACGAATTCTCAAGTCTGAACTTACTTGAGCCACCATTTCAAGAAGATGAGCAAAGCTAATGACCTCATCAGTTCCATTTTTCTCAAGCCGGGCTTTGTTATTTTCAATAGAACTCCATTTATAGGAATCAACATTTTGTCCGAGAAGAGTAACCTCACGAAACCCCTTTTCAAATAAGTCTTTTGCTTCGGCCAAAATGGAGTGAGGGTCTCTGCTGCGCTCACGGCCACGGGTGAATGGCACCACGCAAAAAGAGCACATATTATCACAACCACGCATAATGGAAATGAAGGCAGTTACTCCGTTTGAGTTTAATCGAACCGGGCTGATATCTGCATACGTTTCTTCACGGGATAGAAAAGTATTGACCGCCTTATCTCCATCATCAACCTGCAAAATCAAATTCGGTAAATCGCGATAAGCATCGGGGCCAGCTACTAAGTCAACAATTTTTTCCTCCTCAAGTAATTTTGTTTTTAGTCGCTCGGCCATGCAGCCCAGAACGCCAACCATCATTTCTGGTTTTTTCTTTTTCAGTCCGTTAATATGATTGAGGCGATTGCGTACCGTTTGTTCAGCCTTTTCCCGAATGGAACAGGTGTTTAAAAAAATAAGGTCTGCTTCTTCAATTTCGGAAGTGGTATCAAATCCGGCATTCTGAAGGATGGCGGCAACTATTTCGCTATCAGAGAAATTCATTTGGCAGCCGTAGCTTTCTATATAAAGCTTTCTGGCTTTGCCTGTTGATTGATTGGGAGTAACCCGTACAGCTTCGCTAATGTCTGTGTACGATTCTTGAAAAACCCCGATATCTTCTATCAATTTATCCATTTTCTAATTTTCGAGAAGTGCAAATTTACGATATTTAAAATAATCGTGACATCTTGTCAGATAGTTTTATCATTGATTTAACCGATTGTCGATAGCAGATTCTTTTTAGCGTAATTTGCCTTTTTAAATAGGAAAGTATGGCGATTATTAAGTCCGTAAGAGGATTTACCCCGCAGTTTGGTAGTAAGTGCTTTTTGGCCGACAATGCGGTGGTGGTTGGAGAGGTAATCATGGGTGATAACTGTACAGTTTGGTTTAACGCAGTAGTTCGTGGCGATGTTAACACCATCACCATTGGGAACAACACCAATATTCAGGATGGCGTTGTCATTCACTGTACATATCAAAAGTCAAAAACAGTGATCGGTAATAATGTGTCGATCGCTCACAATGCGGTAGTTCATGGTTGCACTGTTGAAGATAATGTGCTGATTGGAATGGGAGCAATTATTATGGATGATGCCGTTATCGGTACTGGCTCTGTGATTGCTGCCGGAGCCATTATACTACCAAAGACCTGTGTTGAGCCGGGAAGTGTTTATGCAGGAGTACCTGCTAAGAAAGTAAAGGAGATCGGGGAGGATATGAAAGAAGTGATTCAGAGAACAGCCCGAAATTACCCCATGTATGCAGAATGGTTTGCAGACGATAAAAAATAAAATGGATCAGACAGGAGTGATAAAAATCATAGCGAAACTGCGAATAGTAAATTTGATTTGTTAGTAATTAAATACCCAATGGAAAAATCCGAAAATCCAGATCCGTCTTTTCAGAATGAGCAAGTCTTGGTAGGTAGATTAAAGTCTTCAGGTCAGCCTTATATCCTTGATTCTGAAGATGAAGTCACCGATGAGTATGCACACTTTTATTTTTTAGGCGTTCATGAAGGCAAAGAGGTGTTATTTGACACGGTTTTATATACACTCCGCATGCAACATGAAAGCGAATTGTTTGAAATAGCAGAACATAAAGCGGCACAGCATTTTCCACGGTATAAAAAGATTAAGTACGAAGAAGAGGAGAATGGAAATTTAAAGACGCTAGATGATCTTGAAGAAGAGATTGGCCTGTACATGGCAGAAGTAATGATGGAATTAGAAGAGGAGGGTGAGGTTAAAGTGAAAGAACACGTGGACCTTGACCTTAATCATGATTGTGGTATTGGGTTGGATGTTGGTCTGCACATCGACAAGGTAACGTCAAAGATTATTGAAAGCTTTATTCGTGATTTTAATGCTGATAAATTAGTTCTGGATCCAGGGTTTTATTCTTTTCAAACCCAAACCGAGGATTTGGAGCCCTGATTTGTTTTAGAAATCCATAAAATTTCATGAATAGTGGCATATATTTGCGCCCTTAACTAAACCTATTCATGAAAAATATTTCCTTAATTCTGAACGCTATCCTCTTCTTAGCAGTAGTAGTTCTGTACTATTTACATTTCTCTCCTAAAAGCAGTGCCGTTGCCGGAGAAAGCTCAACCAATGTCTCTGATTTAAAGATAGCTTATATCAATTCTGACTCGGTGTTGAAGTATTATGAATTCTTCAATGTCAACAAGGAGAAACTCGAAACCAAAGGCAAGAAACTGGATCAGGACTTCAGAAACCGTGCACAAAGCCTTCAAAATGATATTAATTCCTACCAAAGAAACGTGGGCAGCATGACCATTGGTCAAGCCAAAGCAGTGGAGGAAGATCTAGGTAAAAAGCAACAGAATCTTCAGCTTTATCAGAGAAGTTTAGAACAGGAAATCATGACTGACCAGACTAAAATGAATGAAGAGCTTTATGCCAAGATAACAGCATATTTAAAGCAATATGGAGAAGAGAAAGGCTTACAAGTTGTTTTAAAATATGATCCATCCAGCGATTTACTGTTCGGAGGTAAATCAATAGATATAACACAAGATGTAATCAAAGGACTAAATGAAGTTTTTAAAGTTGAAGCCGCTACACCGGTTACAAAAGCAGACTCCACAGCGACCAAGAAGTAATTACTATTAGTAAAAAAGCCGGGCCAGAACAGCCCGGCTTTTTTGTTTTGGCCTTTATATTTTAAATTCAGATCGTGAAAATAAATGTTTTAGGTTTTTTAGGAGTAAAACCAGATGAGCAATTGCAGGTATTTCTCATGCTGGGTACCGGTTTTTTTATCGGTATTTTTTTGGCCACTTATCAAGTTACAGCCGAGTCCCTTTTTCTAAATAGGCTTAGCGATCAGCTCGACAAAGCTTTTCTTGTTTCTGGTCTTTTAGGGATTTTTACCACGGCCATATTCTCTTTTCTTCAAAATCGTATTCGCTTTATAGTTCTCTCCATTTTAAGTATAGTAATTATCATAGCAGCTACATTTAGTCTTTATTATTTCTATCATTTTGGTGTAGAAGGAATACAAGAGAATACATTATTTCTGATGTATTGCCTTATTGGCCCAATCACCGCAGTGTTATTACTTTGCTACTGGGGTATTTTTGGCAGGCTATTTAATTTCAAGCAATCGAAAAGAATTATTGGATGGATTGACACAGGCCAGTTGATAGCGATTATTGCCGCTAACTTTCTGATACCGCTCACGTCAAGTCTTTTTCCGGATACATCAGATTATCTGTTGGTCTGCAATTTCAGCATTTTGGGTGCATTGATTTGCTTAATTATCATATCCGCAAAGTTTGATTTGACAAGAGTGAGCACAGACGCAAGCGTGCGGGAAGAAACTAAGTTTACCAAAATATTTAAAGACCGGTATGTAGTACTGCTGAGTTTGTTCCTGATCACCTCGATGGTGACGTTCATTTTCAATCAGTTTACTTTCCAAACATTACTGAATAAACAATATCCGAATCAACGTGATCTTACGAACTTCCTGGCTTATTTCAACGGTGCAATTTATGCGCTGAGTTTGATCATGCAGGTTTTTGTTAATGACAAAATATTAAGCACCTATGGAATAAGGATTTCACTTTTTGTTTTGCCTGCTGTTGTTGTCTTGTTAGTTTTAGGTTCAGTGTTCTCTGGCTCTGTGTTTGGCTTCAGTTTGGAGGAGAATCCAGAGACCTTTATTTACTTTTTTCTCTTTGTAGCGCTGACAAGGCTCTTCAATAGTATGCTTCGCGATTCACTTGAAAATCCGGTTTACAAGTTGCTATTTATTCCTTTGGATGGTCGGTATCGATTTAGTATTCAAGCCAAAGTGGAGGGTGTTGTAAACGAATTCGGAAGATTAATTGCTGGTGCATTCATTTTTCTGTTTTCCTTAGTATCCTTTTTTAATTTGTTGTGGATTCCTGTGATCGTCTTAGGATTGCTTGTTCTTTACTTTTTGATTTCCAATAGCCTTTATTCTGAGTACAAAAATAAAATACGCTCCAAATTGGAAAACACTGGCTATCATCAGGATGTGCTCGAGGTCGGATATTCAAGGATTATTTCCAGGCTTGAACAATATTTGGGATATCCCAAAGCATCAAGGGCTGTATTTTCATTTAAACTATTGGAGAAAATCAATCCTACTCAAATTGGGGTTTGGGTTAATACTCTTATGAAAAGCCAGGAGGTAAAAGCCAGGGATTATGCTCAAAAAAGAATGAATGAAATCAAGGGCCTTTCTGTTTCGGAAAATTACGTTATACGGTTAGATTCAGGTCGCGTCAAATCAGATGGTAAGAATATTCTATCCAAGACAGACCTTGATTTGCTTCTCAATAGTGGAGGGGATATTCAGAAAACAAGGATACAACGTTTAACACGCTCTCAGGATTCAAAAGACCGCCATTATGCTGCTGAATTGTTACTACATACAACCACGTTAGAAAATATCTCTTTCCTGATTGAATTATTGAACGATGGCGATACTCAGGTTAGGCTTGTCGCTATAAAGACATCGGTAAAAAAGCATAATAATGAAGTGATTTCTTCTCTTATAGAAAACCTGGGGAATTCGCTATACAGCAATGCTGCTGTTAATGCACTAATTCAAATAGGGCAACCAGCACTTCAATTATTGGACAACTCATTTTACCGATCAGGTCAAAGTTCACAAGTCATGACAAGAATTGTTCAGATTATTGGATCAATTGGCGGCACAAAGGCAAAAGATTTTCTTTGGAATAAGATTGATTATCCTGATAAAGTAATCGTTTCTCAGGTGCTGCTGGCATTAGGTCGTTCTGGTTTTAAAGCTGGTTTAGCCCAGGTGAGTCGTATTAAATATGCAATTGAAGCTGATGTCGCTGCTATAACCTGGAATCTGGGAGCCATTGAGGAGATCGGAGATCATCCGGGTTCTTTAGTTGTGAAGCAAGCGCTGGAACTTGAAATTCAGAATGACATAGAACACATTTATATGTTGTTGGCCATGTTATATGATACACGGTCAATTCAATTAGTAAAAGAAAGTATTGAAAGCGGAACAGCAGAAGGTGTAACGTATGCCATAGAATTGTTGGACGTTTTCCTTTCTGACCAATTAAAACAACGAGTAATACCAGTACTTGACGATGTAAGTAATTCCGAAAAAATAAAACGATTGGAATTATTTTATCCAAGAGTGCCACTAGATGAAAAATTGGTTTTGAAATTCTTGATCAACCGGGATTTCACTCAAAGCAACAGGTGGACAAAAGCGTGCGTATTGCATCAGATTGGTATTCTAAAAATTGGAGATTTTACCCTCGATTTGATTTCGCAATTGTTTAATCCCGACCAGTTGATCAGGGAAACTTCTGCCTGGGCGTTATATCAAATTGATCCCAATCTTTATCATTCAAATTCGGTAAGACTTGGCGAAGACATAAAGAAATCACTCGATGCGTCAATATTAGGTAGAGGTATTGATACTGCCATTTTGTTGTATGATAAAGTCCTCTTTTTACAGCGTATCAAGTTGTTCGAAGGGGTGGCTGGATTAACACTTTCGTATGTGGCTGATTTATCCAGGAATATCTTTTTGAAAAAGGATCAAATCATGCCTATAGAAAATGATCAGAGCAGAGATTTTTTGATGGTTTATAAAGGCCAGATTCAGTATTTTGAATTTGGTCAAATCATAGCTGATTTCAAAGAAGGAGAATTTTTAGGAGAGCAATTGGTTGAGTCAGGTAAATTGAATTCAAGCGGTCTCGTATCAAAAGATGAAACGATCCTGTTAAAATTCAACAAAGATGAATTTTATGAATTACTGTCTGATCAGGTTAAACTTGCTGAAAAAGTTTTGGAATATATTTGATTTTGACGTAAATTTCGTAGATTTTTTTTTAACTGCTCATGAGTAATTTTTTTTAACTGTGACTTTTTCTTGGCAATAGATTTAATTGAATTCATCACGGTTTTGTTAAATTTAGTGTTTACTCCGTCTAGTAAATAGAATGTTAAATTATTCCGCTCAAGTTGGCGCATCTAATGATTCAATATCTGACGAACAGTTTGATGAATCGATCATTGGGTTTAATCCATTTCCAGGACTTCGGCCTTTTTCTATTGAAGATGCTCACCTTTTCTTTGGACGGGAAGGTCAGGTCGATGAAATATTAGAGAAACTCTATAAGAAACGCTCTGTTGCTGTAATCGGTTATTCGGGTAGCGGTAAGTCCAGTTTGATGTACTGCGGTCTTATACCCGTCCTTTATGGAGGGTTCATGACCGAGACAGGCCCTCATTGGAAGGTGATTATTACCAGACCGGGAAACTCACCGATTGAAAATCTTACCAATGATGCCATTGAATTTCTTATTAAGGAAGGAAGAATTCAACGAGAAGATCAACAAATTCATAAGGCCACTATAGGGTCAGTTTTAAGAAGCGGTAATAATGGCTTAGTCGAATTAACTAGATATTTGCAGGGGAGTCACGATGAAAATATTTTCTTTTTTATTGATCAGTTTGAAGAACTATTTCGATTTAGGGAATTAGGAAGTGATGAAAATTTGAATGAGGCTACAGCCTTTGTTAATTTATTACTTACGGCTGTTGCTCAGCGAAGTGTTCCAGCATTTATAGCACTTAGCATGCGTTCTGATTTCATTGGTGAATGCGCATCCTTTCCGGGATTTACGCAAATGATCAATGATAGTAATTACCTCGTTCCGCAGATGTCACGTGATCAAAAGCGGATGGCTATTGAGGGACCGATCGCTGTAGGCGGAGGAAGAATTTCTCAGCGGTTGGTAAAACGATTGCAAAGTGATATTGGCGATAATCAGGATCAACTTCCAATTTTGCAGCATGCCCTCATGCGCACATGGGATTATTGGATCGCAAATCGTGAACCTTCCGAACCGATCGATATCCGGCACTATAATGCCGTTGGAAGAATATCCCAGGCGCTGTCTCTTCATGCCAACGAAGCCTATGATGAACTAACTACCAAGGAAAAGAGCATAGCGGAAATTCTTTTTAAGACCATTACTGAAAAAAATTCAGAAAACCTTGAGATGCGCAGGCCTGGTAAAGTTTCTGAAATAGCAGAGCTCGCCCAGGCATCAGAAGATCAGGTTATTGATGTAGTTGAAAAATTCAGAAAGCCAGGCAGATCATTTTTAATGCCAGGCCCCCACGTTTCGTTAAGTGGTGATTCAATGATTGAATTGTCTCACGAAAGTTTAATGCGCATTTGGACCAGGCTTTCAACTTGGGTAGATGAAGAATTTGAGTCGGCTGTTATGTATAAGCGGATTTCTGATGCAGCAGCGATGTATCAGATCGGAAAGACAAACCTTTGGAGGCCTCCTGATTTGCAACTAGCACTAAACTGGCAGAAGAAGCAAAGACCAACCCGCACTTGGGCTCAGCGATATGATATCGCCTTCGAGCGTGCCATCGTTTTCCTGGACACCAGCAGAATTACCTATGAGGCTGAACTCAAGAATCAGGAAATGCTGCAACGAAGAATGTTGCGAAGGGCACGGGTTACCAACCTTATTCTTGCCCTTCTGTTGTTAATTGCTACAGGCTTTTTTATCTACGGATTATTTCAGCAGATTAAGGCTGAACAGCAATTTCAATTGGCTGTAGAACAAAAGGAATTAGCGGAAAAAGCAACTATTGAAGCCAACGCTCAAAGACAAAGAGCAGAAGATGCACTTGCTGAAGTTGAAGCGCAAAGAGAGAAACTCGATAATCAAAATAAAGAACTCTCAAAAGCTTATGGGGACATTAAGCGAGCAAGAGATGTTGCTGAGAAGAACCTGATATACGCATTGCAGCAAGAAGAATTGGCAAACTCTTCCAAAGATAAAGAGCAGGTGGCCAGAATTAATGCTGAAAAACAAACTCAAATTGCCCGGGATAACTTTGATAAGGCCAATCGCCTTCTTATGCTTTCCATCGCTCAGTCATTGGAGGCCAAATCTGAAGGAATTGACGATGCACAATTAGCAGGCTTAACGGCTATGCAGGGATATTTATATCACAAAAAGTATGAAGGCAACAAGTATGATCCATACGTCTTCCGCGGACTTTACTATTCATTAGCCAAACTGAAAGGTTTCAATTACAATGCAACAAGAGTCCCCGGTAACTTCAAAAATAAGATGTATGCACTCAGTGTATCTTCTAACTCTTCTACATTTTATACTACTGGAAACGATGGAAGAATTTTTCAGGGTAACTACTTGACTCAAAAGGTGGATAAACTCCTTTATGAAAATAAGGGATATCCTAACCGTGTGTTAGCTTTAAGTAAAGACGAAAAGTATCTGGTTAATGGAAGTGATTCAAGTTACTTAGAGATATTTAATCTGGCAGAGTCGTCCAGGCCAAGAGTAATTGAAGGACATACGCAACTCATAAATGACATTAAATTCCTTCCGGATAATTCCGGCTTCATCTCGGCTTCAGCCGATAGGACACTTCGGTTCACCAATCATATAAATGGACAGAGCAAAAACATATTAACCTTACCCTACGATCTTAAATCAATCGATATAAGTCCGGATGGCAAGCAGCTGGCCGGGGTTTCTACCAATGGCAATCTGATCATTGTAAATCTTCGCGACTACTCTTATAAAGAGTTGGTTAAAGAGGGACCGAATAGAATTCTATCCGTTGTATATCATCCAAGTCGCCCTCTGTTAGCGTATGGAGTAGAGGTAATTAATGAACAGCAAAAAGTAGTTCGGGGCATAGTTAAGCTAATGGATCTGGACACACATAAGGTAAAGGAATTATCAGGACATAAATCAGGGATCATGGACTTGGAGTTTAGTCCTGACGGGTTGTTGCTGGCAAGTGCAGGTTTAGATAGAAAATTGCAAATGTGGGTAGTTGATCATGAAAATGATTTACCCATTTTGATGGATAATAATAATGGCTATGTATGGGATATTTCCTTTACTAAAGGATCTGATTTTTTGATAGCCTCTTGTAATGATGGCGAGATACGGTTTTGGCCGACAGATCCTAAGATGCTGGCAGAGCAAGTTTGTCCAAAACTTAAGCGCAATATGACACCTGAAGAGTGGGAGATATATGTAGGCAATAATATTGGCTACGAATCAACTTGTCAAAGTTTACTGCTAAAGGATCTTTAATGAATCGCAGACTTTCATTCATTCTTTATATCACTTTATTCCTTTCCAGTCCTATCCTTGCGCAGGATAAGGATTGCGAACAAGTTCTTATTGAGGCGGATGATGAGTTTAACGCGGGTAGATTTTACGGAATACCTTCGTTATTAAAATCTTGTCTCGAACAGGGATTCACCAATGAACAGAAAGTGAGAGCCTATTTGATTTTGACCCAGACCTATTTGATTTTGGACGATCCGAAGGCTGCAGACGATAGTTATTTAAAATTGCTAAGAGCTGATCCTGAATATGTGGCCAATCCGGCACGTGATCCCATTGATGTTTACTATTTAAGTAAAAAATTCACATCCACCCCTGTATTTACTCCACATCTTCGGATAGGCTTAAATACGTCCAGGCCTCGGCTGATTCAGGAGGTTACTACCAGCGGGACTCCATTGGATAGAAGAGAAATTTTTAAAGTAGGATTTCAATTTGGAGTTGGGTTTGACTGGAACTTAAATAATCATTGGAGCCTGGGTGCAGAAGGCAATTTTGCTTACAAAGCATTTAAACGGGAAACCAAGGGATATTCCAAAAACGATATACAGGAAATGGAAGAGCAACATACTGGTTTTGATATACCCTTATATATTAAGTATTCCGATGATTCTGGTAAAGTAAGACCTTTTGGTTATGCAGGCTTTGCGATTGGTATATTAACTTCCTCCAACGTTTCATTACAATTTGATAATAACACCCCCTCAAATTCTGAGATTGGAATTCAACAGACACCAAGAGTTAGCGATGCAGTTGGTTATAAAAGAAACTTCTTAAATCATTCTTTAGTATTGGGCGGTGGGGTCAAGTATAAAATCGGAAGAGACTTTGTGTATGCAGACCTTCGTTATATGGCTGGCCTTTCGAATTTCACTAAACCCGATAAAAATTATTATTCACAAGATGGAGTATTTGATCCTTCCATAACCAATTATCAATATGTAAGCGACCTCTTTAGATTGGATAATTTGTCATTGTCATTTGGTTATATTCATCCGATTTATAATCCGCGAAAAAAGACAAAGCCAAAGTGGAGTAATCTCTTTAAAAAGAAGGCAAAAACTGAAAAGGACAAATCATGATGCGGGGCTATATCCTTCTTTTATTTTTCATTTTACTTATTTCCTGTGATACGGAAAATAGATTTGATCCACCTGCGGAAAGTTATTTTGTAAAATTTTATGGGGAAGATGGAGATCATGAAGGAGTCGACTTTGTCGCAAATACCGATGGCTCATTCATCCTGTTGGGGAATGAGAGAGTTCCTGGAGATCCGTTAGGTCAACAGATTTTTGTTGTTAAAGTGGATGCTCAAGGTTTGGTAATTGGAGAGAAAAAATCTTTTGGATTAGCAGGTGATGAGTTTGCCAAAGATATTGAATTGACTCCGGATGGAAATATTATTATAGCGGCCGAAACTCAAAAGGGACCAAGCGATAAGGATGTGTATATAATCACAGTATCTCAGGATCTTTCACTTTTGAATAGTAAGCAGGTGGGATTAAAGACGTTTGATAATCAGGAGTCTAACGAGGAGGTTAGCTCTATTTCAATTATTCAAAGTGGGTTTATCGTATCAGGATCAACTACAGCCATTGACACTACGAAATCGGCAAAGCCAAACAATACTAAAGATGCGTTGCATCTTCGTTTTACTAATACATTATCATTAATAGATCCGAGTACTGGGTTATGGAAAAATTCGACTGGAATTGATGATAGCGAAGATGTACTTATAAAGATCGTTGAAATTAATTCATCAAAATACTACGCTTTTGGATATACGAATACAATAAGAAATAGTAATCGTGATTATAAATACTGGGCCTTCAGTCTTGGCGCAACAGGAGATCCAACGAACAACGGAACAGATTTATTAGATGATATTGGCAGTTCGACAGAGGATGAAAAACTTAGTGGTGTGATAGAAAGTCCCCTCGAGTCAGGAGAGGGTTTTGTCTTAAGTGGAGTTAAAAATAATGCTGGCGGAGTAAGCCAATCCTTTATCGTGAAACTTCAAAAAAACCTTTTTGCTTCTGGTGAGGATAATATTTTAGCTGAAGAGTCACCTACAGATCTGGGTATTCTTAATAATATTGATAACGTTAATGAAGCGGTTGTAAAACGAACTAGAATGGTCGCCCTGTCGCAAGGAGGGTATTTATTGCTTACTAACAGTAAATCCCCGTCAAGTGATGATCTTAATATTTCATTAACTAAGTTAAGTAATACCTTCGTGGAGGTTTGGGAGATGCCTGTTTTATTTGGCGGTGTTGGAGATGATTTTACCGGGACCGTTCAGGAACTTGCCAATGGAAAAATTATGATTTTCGGTACAATGACATTAGGCGGAGCTTCAGGGCAGACTAAAATGGTCTTTATGAAACTCAATGCTCAAGGTAAATTGATTGAGTAGGAGTTTGGTAATTGCTTAGTTATGGTTTCAGGAATAAGAGGTTACTTTTATTTTTTAAATATTATTTAGTTTATAGATATGTTTGATTTTACTCTGGTAAGGACTTCAATTTTTGTTTTCATATTACTTTTAAGTGGAGTACTTACTTATGGTCAAAATGTTTCAGTAACCCAAGCGTCTATTTCTGGCGGTGCGAAGGCCTGCAACGGTACAGGAACTCAGTACACATTAACCAATATTGTAATTGCTGAAACAACAAACGATCAAGCTTTTGGTAATTCTGTTAACGCCAATATTGGTGCAGTATCACTTGTTTTGCAGATTCCGTCTGGTTTTGAATTTGTGCCAAGCTTTGGTAGTGCTTCATCAGCACCTGTTGGTGATGACTTATCCGCATTCAGTTTAATATTTCCAACAGCTTCAACGGTAAGTGTTAATTTTTCTATAGATAATTCTGGAGGCGGAGCTTCTGATAAAACCGATATTCTTACTATAACTGGCCTCAGAGTCATTGCAACAGGAACAACACCACAAACAAATGTTAATATTATCCGAAGCGGGGGTACAGCAGATGTAACGGGGTTGCCAGTAGGAACAGTTGTTGGAACGATATCCAGTACAATAGACCGAACATTGGCGATTACATCTTCGGCAGCATCGGTTTGCCCAGGAGGAACCGTTAATATTTCTGTACCCACCAGTGAAGCGGGTAAGACATATCAAGTCAAAGACCTGGCTAATGCCGTATATAGTTCAGTTTATGGAGGAATAGGAGCAACACTTACTATTCCAACAACTGCCATAGCTTCTGGCTTAACATTGAAAGTCGTGGCCACAGATGTTACCGAGGGCTGCTCAGTTGACTTGACAACAACACTCCCAATTTCAGTTAATGCGAACCCGACCGCAGTGTTGACCAGCAGTGATGGGGATAACATTATATGTTCAGGCGCGAGTGTAACCTTCACGGGCAGTGGTGGTGTGAACTATGAATTTTTTGTAGCAGGCACGAGCGTACAGAACGGAGCCGGCACTACGTATGTGACGAGCAGTTTA
>JAYVTC010000090.1:0-33231 GCA_043774745.1 Cyclobacteriaceae bacterium
GGGATGTCCTTTTCAAAATCCAAGATTACAAAATCACAAACCTTCATGAACTATTGCCTGCCCAGTGGAATAACAAGGTGTAGTTGATCGGAGGGTTACTTCAAGACAATGTCAAAGTCGTCCGTTATATTTACCCCACTCTGTTTCTCAATTTCTTTAATATTTGGTGGTGGATTTGTCAGCATGTCATCTTTGAAATTTGTTCTAATCTTTATTTTAGATTCCTGAGTCAATTCATTAAATATGTCCTTAATACTATGGGTCTTTTTTATTGTCCCCCTTTCGAATTGTAGTATTGATTTTAAGTGAAGCTCGAGTCCAAATGCCGCCATAACCCATGCAGGTATGAAATACTTATTAGGGTCGAAGTTTCCTAATTTAAAAAGTAGTTCAGCGGAGTCTTCAAACCGTCTTGCTTGTAAATAAATTCTGTAACTAAGTTCCTTGCTGTCCATCGTTAATTATAATTGGTCGGTATGTCCCGAAAACTTGCCGCCAACATGCGTATATCAGCCATTCTTCGCCCTACACACCTTATTCCCAGCCAATATAAATGCTTTATCTCAACCGGATGGTTCTACCATTAATACTCACCACATTGCTCCACCAGTTCATCGGCAATTTTTGTGAACTAAGCTTTGATGCTGCAAGTAAACCTGATATTCAATTCTTCTGCCAGTTGGTAGTCGTTAATCCACCGAACTTTCATGTTATCACACACGTTGGGTATTTTTATTTTCGTTGTGTTTGAAGCAGTAACCTTTTCTTCTTTGGTTACCACCGTTGCATTTTCCTTTATTGCATGAGCAATAACCCAGGGATCTGCCAGTGATCTGCCTTTGGTATTGTCCACCAGATTTTGATGCGCAGGGTTTGCAGCGTAAATACTCTTCAAAGCTGCTGTGACAAGGCCGTCAACTTTATATTCAGGAATGCTACTTTTTTTAAGCCATTTTGCCAGCTCATCGTCAGTCCTTGTGATTTCTTCAAAAACCATTTGAGGAAGAAAGACTTTGTTCTCTTTGCCTAATTGATTCAATACAGTCCAATAGTCGGGGCAAAGTTTTGGCGAATAGTATTTTTGCCATGCTTGTATCAACACGTTCGCATCTAAACAATACTTCGGATGCGTTGTACTCATTGATGCAAGAATGATTCAAGCCTGGAGAAATGATTTATCTGAGTATTGAGTAGGCTACTTGCTTGCGTTGGTTCAATGGCACCTCCCCGAAAAGCATCCATCACAACGCGGGTAAAGAGGTGACTATTCTTATTTACAAGTAATCTGTAATAGTCTGGCCCTCCTTTATGTTGCTTTTGTTTTAGCTTCTTCTCCTCTTCTTTTTGAAGAAAAGCGTTGAAGTCATTGTCTGCATCCCTCTTTAACTTGCGGTATGTATCCAACGAAATTATGTTTAGGCTCATTGCTCTGAATAAAAAAGCGAAAGAACTGATACCTAAATCTTTTGAAGCCCTGAATAGATTGGTTGAGCTATTAAATGCCCCTTGTGGGAGAGATTTCATCACGCTTGTTGGCATGAGCGCATTTGCAGCAACTTCATTGCAGAATATTTCCACAGGATGTAATTTATCCTTGTGCTTAACTTCTTGATCAATCTCGTTGGAAATTCCGGAAGCGGCAATCCAGATATGTGCTAATTCATGAACTAGCGTAAAAAGTTGGGGTGCGTTCCAGTCATCGGAGTTGACAAATACAAATGGGGCATACTGGTCGGCAATACTAAATCCTTGTAATTCATCACTGTCAAGCTTCAGTCTTGAGTGAATGAAACTTGTTCTCGATATAAAAATTCCTTTTGATTCAGATTTCTCTATCCACTCATTTATCGGATTATCCTTTACGTAGCTGGATGGGTCTATTTGCAGCGTATTCAGAATGTCATTTGCTACTGTAACCGGATTTGATTGTAGGTCAAAACGTCCAACAAATGCTAGTGGAGTCTCTCTATTTTCCTCATATACATCTTTGATCCAGGCTTGCTTTTGTTGAATTTCTCTAATAATAAATATAGAGCCAGTGCTTAGCGGCTTTGCATCCTTTTTTCTGAAATCTTGAAGCGGTTGAAAATCTCTAGGTATCTCGGGTAGAAAAAATAAAGCAAACGGTCGTCTATACGCCTTTGCCAGAGTCTCTGCCTGTCTGATTGTCGGTTGACTTTCACCATTTTCCCATTCCTTTAGTTTGTCAACAGAAATAGAAACCTTGCTAGCCGCAATTTCCTCCTTTATCCGAGCGGATTCCCTTGCCCATTTGAGAATTTTTGGTGTTATGTAGGCTCTATCCGCCATTAATTAATTGTCACTTTCTAAAACAAATTAACGTTAAAAATCGATCTGAGTAATTATTAATTTCTCAAACCCTTAAAATTCCAATGTTGTGCAAATGGAAATTTGACTCTTAATACGGGCGTTTCAGTTTTATAAAAGCAGAGAGGTTCGCACCTTACCCGTTGTCGCCAACGAGCATGTGCGAACCTCGGGTGCGCAGTTTATCTCAACCGGATGGCGCTATACATTAATACTCACCACATCACTCCACTGCCCCACCAGTTCATCGGCCACAATATACATAGCTCTGTATTTCCAGGTGGCCGGGGCCGTCACGGGTGTGGTGTCCATATAATGAGGCACGGAGTCAACAGCCAGAAACTGCCAGCCTGCACCTTTGTCGCTTTCAATGCTCACAGCATCGGCTTTGCCTTTGTTCCACTGCACTTCTACATGGCCTGCAGTGCTTACTAATTTAAGCACAGGTTTCATGGTGGCTAAGTCTATGGTTTGCTCAGCGCCAATGATGCCCAGGTCGCGGCCAATGGCTTCGGTGTAGGCAGGGTAGTTTTTTATGCGCTGCACCATTTGCGCTATGCGCGGAAATATGCCAGGCGCAACAGCGGCAGGCGCGGCCGGCACCACAGGGCCCGAGGGCACACTGCCACCCGGCTTACCTATAGGGCCTTCCCTGATCAGGTTTTTGTATTGCACCCTCTGCTCTTTGGCGGTGGTAAAGGTTTCCACCTGGCCTATGAGGTAGGCAAACATGGCGGCATCGTTAGTTACGGCTGTGGCATCGGCAGCCACAAAGCCAAGTGAAACAGCAAGCGGATTAAACTTGCTGGCAAAATTGTTGAGCCAGATCACTCTGTCTCCATCGGTGGTAGGCAAATACGTGTTCTTTGACATGGTTTTGTTTTTAAGTTTTAGTTGTTAAAAAATGATACGTTATATAAATATAGAAATAACGGCCACCATATAATAGTGTATAATCAAAGTTTAATACTGCTCAGAAATCTATGCCAAGGCGTTATATACTGCAACTAGCCCTGGGTCGGCATTATTGGCTGGATTATTCAGCGCTGAGCAACGCCAATAAGGAGGGGAGGGTACATAACCCTGGCAATGTGTGCGTGCCCTAATAAGAATATCCCTAAAAGAGCTAAAAGCAAGCACAAATGCGGCTATATGGCTATGGTTCGTAAAGCTATCGGTTTTAATAATGCCGTTGCAGTATTCACGCGCGGTAGCTGAGCGTGATAAAATAAATGCAGGGGCCTAAAGTATATTGCGTGCCCTTTGTGATTCTGTATCGCCCCACTCATTTTTTGCACTTGGGTTTGCAACAGCAGGCTTTCATCCGCATACTGTTATAATGCCGCAGTTTGTTTACGGGCGCTCAATGCCAACAAAGGTTAGCCCACCACCCCGGTGTGCCTGGGGCTACACATAGCAGCCAGTCTATCGCTAAGAAGACACATCCCCGGCCACCGGAAGTATAGAAAATGCGGTTTTTGTGCCAAAATAGCCCCCATAGTGGCTTTTAGTGAATTCAGTAGTCATTTTGGGGTTCCCCAAAATCAATATGGGGTACCCTATAATGAAAGCGGGGCTCCGTAAAATGAATGTGGGCACCCCCAAAATGAAAATGGGGTATGGTAAAATGATTTCAGGCATCCCCAAAATGAATATGGGACTCCCCAACATGATACAGGAAAGCGCAGCAACGATTTTGGGCGTTCCTATTTTGATTAACGGGCTCCCCAAAATAAAAATGGGCACCCCCAAAATGATTTTGGGGATAGCAAAAATGGAAGGAGATTAATAAACCTGGGTTTATACAGAAAACTGTGGCAGCAAGTATAACTTTTAAAATAGGTCCTTGCTTTCGAAGTATTGGGTTCAATCGGGCAAAAAAAAATGCCGGTCCCTCAACCGGCATTTACCCCCTACATCTACAACCCTACTTTCTTTATTCTGTTCTCTTTGCATTCATCGGGAATGTTCCGAACTGACCTATCGCCATGGTGCCGGCAAACTGATCGCCAGTGATAATTCCCTTACCCATGACTTCCATGGTGTTGCCACCAAAACTATTTTCATAGCTAAAGCTCAATTCATTTCCTTTCACGCTCACCGTCTTCAAAGCGACCTCACGGTTATTGCGGCTGCTAATAATCACTCCCGAGTAGGCGTCACCGGCCTTCGTGATCTTTAATACACCACCGCCACCTTGTGGAGATTCAATGGTGTAGGTCCAGTTGCCTTCTGCTTTTACAATCACATTAGGATTCACTTTAGCAGTATCAGCGGCAGCAGGTTTAGTGGTAGCTTGTGGTCTCTGAGTAGCCACCGCAGCAACAGTGCCACCTCTTTGCTGACCACCGCCACCCGTGGTGGCATTATCCATACCACCGCCACCACCATCGCCACCTTCCTTCATATCATCATTGTTGATGGAGCGGCTTCTTCTGCGGGGTTGATCAAAACTCATTTTACCTATCCGGTAGCTGATGTTAACCCGGAAGCTGAAGTTGTTCATCACGGTAGTACTCTTTTGCATAATGATCGGAGTTTCGGTTGAATTGCGAATCTTCATAGAAGAAGCCAGGAAGTTTTCTAATCCAAAGCCTACACTTCCCTTCTTGCTTTTAAACTCTTTGCGTGCACCTAAGCTATAGGTACCAAAGCCACCCTGATAGCCCTGAAGTAGCACCCTGCGACCGCGATAGAAACCAAAGCCTTGCAATGCCCATCGGTTGCCAAGATCATAACTTCCGAACATGCGGCCACTATATACCCAACCGGTGTTGCTTGCATTTTGATTAGGATCATCCACGTTGTTGGCAAGGTCTGCATAGTAAACATCACCGCCCGTATTCAACGATAGTTTACCAATGCTGATGTTGGTGAATATGCTGGCACCATAGGCATTTTCTTTTCCGATGTTAGCATAATTGGTGATGATGGTGTCACCCGATGTGTGGCGTAAACTTTGAATGGAGTTATTGGTGTTGCGCACAAACCCGGTAAAGTTTAATGATGTGCCTTTAATAAATGTGCTATAGCCCACTTCATAATTGTTGGTATACTCCGGATCCAATGAAGGATTACCTACGGTGCGATTGAATGGATTTGATGCCTGTATGTTTGGATTTAAAAACTGAATAGAAGGACGTTGAATACGTCTGTTATAAGAAGTTTTAACAGTACCCTTCTTTAATTTCTTTGATGCATTAATGCTGGGCACCAATACACCGTATTCCGGAATGTTGATATCCGCTTCGGTGCGTGTGTATGCGTTGATGATCGTGTACTCATAGCGCAAGCCACCTTTCAAACTATATCCGTTTTTGGCGCTATAGGTGTAAGACATATAACTGGCCATTACATTCTGATTATAGTTTAGTTGATTGGATAAGTTTGTATTAGGCTGAATTACGTATTCACCATCAGCGCCCACGGCACTGTAATAGGCGTATTCGCTCAATACCTTTCTGCGAATACTCTTTGCACCAATCTCAAACATCTGATTATCGCTCACCGGTGTTTGAAAATCGGCCTGAATGGTGTACTCTTCGTTTAACCCCGCGTTTTCATTTTTGAAGCGATTGGTAATCTCTTCTACTGATGAGGTTGGTTTTAATATCGCATTGGTGAAATCGTTGTTACGATCGTTACGGCTATAAAGGGCCAACACACTAAACTCGCGTTGTGGCTTATCAAAGAGATGGGTATAATTAAAATTCAAATCCATTGTGCCCGATAAGTCTTTGGTGACCACATCCCGCAGACTGGCAGATGAAGGCGTTGTAGATCCATTTTGAAAAGAAAGAGAAGTTAGGCCATCCTGGTATGAATTATTATTACGTAATCCATAGCGCACCGATGCAGTCATTGAATTTTTCTTATTGATGTCATAATCCCAACCTAAATTATAGTTGCCGAATATACCATTGCTTCGGTTGCCTGCTTTTTGAATGGTCTGGAAAGTATTACCATTGTCAATCGTAGTTTGATTGTTTTCGAAACTTCCCGAAACATTATAGTTAGATCGGCCAAAGCCACCCAACGAAAAACCCATCTTACCTTTGCGATAGTTTCCATTCAAGCCCAGGTTTGAACCCCGATAGCCAAAACCCGCATCAACGTTTAGTGTTAACCCTTCAAGCGTATTTTTCTTGGTGATGATGTTGATGATGCCTGCCGATCCTTCTGCATCATACTTCGCGGATGGGGAAGTGATCACTTCAACTGTTTTTATCTGATCAGCCGGAATTTGTTTTAATGCATCTGCTACAGAATTGGCCATGATGGTTGATGGTTTGTTGTTAATCAACACCGTAATATTAGAACTGCCTCTCATGCTTACGTTACCATCCAAATCCACGGATAGCATAGGCACTCTCTTCAATACATCCGTAGCATCACCGCCACGACTGGTGGCATCGTTCTCAGCATTATAAATCGTGCGGTCAACGCGCTCTTCTACTAAATCTTTTTTGCCTTCTACCACAACTTCGTTCAGCTGATGTGCTTCTTCGGCTATTTTGGTTGTGCCCAGGTTAACGTCATTTTTCTTTCCTTCCAATGTCAGAGATTGTGAAATGGTCTCATATCCGATAAAAGATATGTGCACCGTGTATTTGCCGTCTGATATTTTGTTGATAGTAAATTTACCTTTCGCGTCAGCAATGGTTCCATCAATGGTTTTTCCATTCGCATCGATTAATGCAATGGTGGCAAATTCCACAGGCAGATTTGTTCCATTGTCGATGACAGTGCCGGATATCTTGCCGGTTCCTTTTGGAGTTTCCTGTGCTTGAGTTAGGATGGCCGTTGCCAAAAGGACAATGAGTGTAAATACTTTTTTCATTTGTTAGGATCGTTTTAAACCTTGAACACCTGCGTGCTTATTAGTAAACTGCAAAAGAAATTTTTTGTTTGGTGGTCTTTTAGTTTATTAGACAATCAAGGCATATGACTCGATTGATCCGCTATTTTTTCGACAGGTCCGGTGGTATGTGTATTTATGGTATCAGTCGATGAAATAGGACAAACGGTAGAAAATACGTGTGGTTTTGGTTTGACTTTGAATGGAGCGAATACATTTGTGTAGTTTTTAACAAAAGGATAATATCATGCAGTCTTACTTTCACCGAAACCGGGTTGTGCTTTTGCACGTCTCTTTTTGGTGCGTATATCTTTCGTTTAACCTTTACCAGATCAGCCAGTTTCAGCGTGGCAGGGGATACGACTGGGGGCGCATGATTTCGTCCGCGTCTGTGCAGTTGGCCTTCACTATGATGATCGCCTACCTAAATTATTTTTTCACCTGGCCACGTTTTTTGAAAAGTCATAACGTACTTCGGTATCTGTTAGAGCTTTCAATTCCTTTTGCATTATTGATTACCATCCGTGTTCACTTGCAGCGTTACCTGGTAGATGAATACACACATAAAGTTGAATATTTTTATTCCAGCTTCTTTGTGGTGCAGATGGTAGCCATCACTTTATTCATTGTTATTTTTGTTGGTATGCTCCGCTTTGCAGTAGACTGGTTTGAATTGGAGGCCAAGCGAAAAGAAGTGGAGAATGAAAAATTGACGGCTGAATTGAATTTTCTAAAAGCTCAAATCAACCCACACTTCTTATTCAACACCCTCAATAATTTATATTAC
Source organism: Cyclobacteriaceae bacterium (assembly GCA_043774745.1). Lineage (GTDB taxonomy): Bacteria > Bacteroidota > Bacteroidia > Cytophagales > Cyclobacteriaceae > ELB16-189. Next base: position 7,974 of record JAYVTC010000090.1, read on the forward strand.
CTCGCGTATACAAAATCAGATAACACCACTGAGGTGATTGCGAAACTTTCGCAGATGATGCGTTACATGATCTATGATAGCAACCACAGTAAAGTGCCGCTGAATAAGGAAATAGAATACATGCAAAACTACATTAGTCTGGAGCGATTGCGATTAAACAACCAAATTCCTATTAACTTTGAATTGAAAGGAAATACTGAAAATGTGTCGATTGCTCCACTAATTTTCATAACTTTTTTGGAGAACGCATTCAAACACGGAGTTAGTAATAACAATCCGAATGCGTGGGTGAACATTTCGATAGAGTTAATGGGTGATCAGTGTATTTACGAGGTAGAGAATAGTAAAAGGGAAGAAAGCACGGATCCACACGAGAAATCCGGAATCGGACTTCAAAATGTGCAGCGCAGATTGGAATTGAGTTATCCGGGCAAGCATCAGCTTATGATGGAAGACAAACAGGATAGATACGTAGTTAAATTGAACCTTACACTTAATTGAAACTGAATTGTGTAATCATTGAAGATGAACCATTGGCACGCAATCTTATGATTGAGTACGTGAAGAAGGTTCCATCTTTAAATCTCATTGAGGCCTTTTCGAACCCATTGGTTGCAATGGAAACCCTTCGGTCAGCCTCCATTGATGTGCTTTTTCTGGATGTGCAAATGCCGGAAATCACTGGCATTTCTCTCTTAAAAGTATTGAAGAAAAGACCTTTGGTTGTTCTTACAACGGCTTATTCTCAATATGCCCTTGAAGGTTATGAATTAGATGTAGCCGACTATTTGTTGAAGCCCATCACGTTTGAGCGATTTTTAAAATCGATCGACAAAATAACACAGCGGTTGGAGTCAACGCCTGTAGTACAACAACCTGCATTTGAACAATCACCCGCTTCTCCTGCTTTCATATTTGTGAAAGATGGCACCAAACTCGTGAAGGTGAAGCTGGTCGAAATTTTGTACATAGAAGGACTAAAGGATTACGTTACTATTCACACGATTCATCAGAAGATTGTAACGCTTCAGAGATTGAAAATGCTGGAAGAGCAACTGCCGGCTAATAAGTTTATTCGCATCCACAATTCATACATTGTTTCACTCGATGCCATAGATGTGATTCAAAAAAACGAAGTTCAGATAAAAGGAGTTGCGTTGCCCGTAGGGGATACTTATCGGAAAACCTTTAAAGAGTTTATTGATAAGAATCACATCCAATAAAACCAACCAGGAGTAATTTCCAATCCTCTATTACTTTGGAATGAAAACAAAAAATCCCGCTTGGCGCGGGACTTTTGTGGAGAATATCGGAGTCGAACCGATGACCTCTTCCATGCCATGGAAGCGCTCTAGCCAGCTGAGCTAATCCCCCTACTTATTCGAGATGGCAAATATATTTTATTTTAAGCTTACCACAAGCCACCTGTGACGATGTTTTATTGGCTATATTTATTTTAAGCATTTGTCAAATATATGTTTGATATCTACCACAATTTTGTAGTAAAAGCCTCTGCTAAGAAAATCTTTGATGCCTTTGCGCACCCCAGGGCCTTGACTCATGGTGGACATTGCAGTCGGCAGGCAAACCTGAAATCGGAAATGTATATACCTTTTACTTTGACCCTGAGTATGACTGGCGGGCAGAGGTAAATCATTTGGTGCCTGGTAAGGAACTGACCTGGAAGATGGTTAGTTTCATGGATGATTGGAATAAGACAACGGTTGGTTTTCAATTAGTGGAAAAAGAAGGAAACACGCATATCCTTTTTTTTCATTTAGGCTGGGCCGAGGCAAGTGAACATTTTGGAATAACCACGTAATGCTGGGGCCAACTATTATTACAAGGTTTAAAAATGTATGTGGAAGATGGAATGATCATTCCGCATGCCCAACGAAACTAATGGCTAAGCCATAACACTGACCATTTTAAAAATGGGTTTGCCAAGTTCCTGTTTCCCATAGATCATTATTTTTTCTGATGCGATAGTTTCGGGCAAAGCTTTCGTAAAAAGTTTCCAAGCCGTGTCTGCACTCATTTCTATCTGAGTATCGGGTGTGCTATTTGTTTGTGATGTAAAATTCCACTTTTGATTATGAGATATAATTCTCCATTCTTCTAAGGAAGCATCATTTAATTTTACAGAAATCACTGAACCATTCGTGGCCAAGGTGTTGCGATAAGCATGTGGCAATGCCATCATGAATGTTTGAATAACTGGATAAAAAAACTCCTTCTCCATAATGTCGTCCTTACCAACAGCTTCGCGTATTTGCTGTTGATGGTGCCACCGCTCCGTATATTCTCTCGCTATGTGAAACCAGTTTTGGGATTCGTCCTCTCCAGCCCAGGATACAGCAAATCGGGAAGGTGCCCATAAGTCAAGTGAATAATAGTAGTCCAGGACGGATTTCTGAGTGGCTTCCAAAAGTTCGATAAGCGTATAGGGACTCACGCGTTTCATTGCTCTCACCCAATCGGCATTGAGATTGTTTAAGTAATCAACCAAATCGCGATAGGAATGAATTTGCGATGGGGGATCTGTCATATAATTCTGAGCTGAAGCAAGTACGCGTAAGTTGCCATCTAATAAATGTGCAGCCACATCTTTAACAGTCCATAGTTTTGCCAGGGTAGGTTTCTTCCAATCTTCTTGTGAAAGAGATTTCAGCAACTCAATGAGTTTTTGATCAAGTGGCAAGAATAAATGAAGTGTTGGAATAGGGATATTCATCATCTTCCTCCCGGTGGGCAATATTTATGTAAAAAGTTAGAGTACAAAGTAGTGATTTGTCCAAAGGTGCCTTTGCCTCCCGAAATGCTGTGTGTAGGGTTGGGGTAAGCCGTAAACTGAAATTGTTTGTTGTACTTCACCAATTCATTAATGAGCATCTCGGCATTGGCATAATGCACATTGTCATCACCAGTGCCATGAATGTATAACAAGTTTCCTTTTAGATTTTTTGCATGTTCAAAAGTTTGGTTTGATCCTCAGAGACAGAATAGTTGCGAATGGTGAGACTTTTGGATTGACCAACAGGAGTAAGATCTGTCTTGCAAACAAAAGTTGTTTTTGTATTTGCAGGAAGTATATATCGGTTTATTTCTCCTGACTCAACCCTTAAGAAGGAATTGCCATCGGCAACCCATCTGAGATTTTGTGCATAAGCACTTACCTGTAATAGAAAGACAAGGACTAAGAGCATCTTTTTCATAAATGGTCTTGTTAATAAAGAGTTTCTAAATTAGAGAAATTCAATGGAAGTAAGCAGCTGGAATCTGAAAGTATTTTAGAGCACATGGACACCGATTGATTCATGAAATTGCCCCAAGATTGAAAATGTGTTGGCTATTGTAGGTTTGTGGTGTTGGTGAAAGCATATAAATTTGTAACTTTTGCGATCAAAGGAATTAATTAAATGGCTAAACTTAAGAATATTGTCAAGCAGCTGTCTGAAAAAGATTACAAACTGATATATGATTCTTTGTTGGAGAGTAATGCGGAAAAATCTGCCTACTTATTAAAAGCATTGCGCGAAAGGCAATTGTCTGACAGTAAAATTATGACCGAGCTGGAGGCGACACCTAATGCGTATTATACGCTTCGATCTCGCCTGAATATTCGCATTGAGGAGCATTTGGTACAGCAAATGGAAAGCCCTCGCACCGACATTTTAAGAAAAGTAGCGAACCTGAATGAAGTGTTGTTTACTAAGAAAAGAACAATCTCTCTCACTACGCTAAAGAAGCTTGAGAAGGAACTCATTGATTATGATTTAGCCAGTGAACTAACGGTAATTTATAAGTCTCTTAAAAAGCTCAACATCAATTCTCCTGAGCATTTTCATTATTCTCAGTTGTATAACCGCCATGTTGCTTACATGTTGGCAGTAGATAAAGCAGAGGATCTACTGGTGAGCTATTTTAAAAAATATGGTAACTATTATTTTACCAATGACGAAACAGAACGATTAGGCCTGATTCTGCTTTTGAAAGAAATGCAAAACGTGGCTAAACTTTACGAGTCGCACCGCCTTTATGTTTTTCAAAGTTGCATGCTGATTTTTCATCGCTTGTTTGTGGAACCTGATGATCATTTTCAAGCAGAAGGAGAGTCTATAGAGGATGTGTTTGCCCAGGTTCAGAAAATATTTGATACCTATCATCTTGATCCGTTATACTATCACCTCAATCTTCTATTTGAATTTTTAAAGGTAGATTATTATAATCATTACAAGGTATACCGACAACTTGAAAAGCACTTTGAAGAAGTGAATGATGCTGCTGCCAACCTGATTGTAAATTATTCATCGTATACTTTTCCATCACGTTTTCTGCTCACAAAATTAGAGCGTCACCTAAGGTTGGGTACCGAGAAAGATATTGTAACGGAAAATGAAGGCCTGTTCGTGGATATTGAATCTGACTTGTTGGATATTCCTCATCATACGGTTTGCACCATTTATAGAGCCTTGGGTTTTTATTATGCCGAACGGTTTGAAGACGCGGCTAAAGTACTTAATGGTTTGCTGACCGATGTGAATCTGAAGAAGTATCCATTTGTTCAAATGGAGGTAAAAGCGATTTTGGCTCTTCAGTATTGCATGCTCAGAAATTTTGAATTTTTCAATCAGTTCAGTAGCAGTGTGCAGCGCCAAATTCGATTATTTGGAAATAATGTATGTAACAACGTCCTTCTATTTTTGAAGATATTGAAGATTGCTACCAGCGAAGCGAAAAAAGATAAGCCTAAAAAGATTGCTGCTATTATACCAAAGTTTCAAGCTGAGAATGTTCACTATTTTGCTCCAACTTTTTTCATTAAGATGGATGAGAAATTTGTAGCTAATCTGACCGATATTGACGGGCCTGTTAATTGATTAACCAGTTCAATCAGACATTAATCTCTTTAATCGTTTCAAAAGATAAAGGCTTATTAAGAAACAGCTTAATAGTAGGGTATTTTTTAGAGCGATTATAATCTTGCGGATTGATGGAGGAAGTAAGCATGATAACTTTACATTTTTTCTTAACCAAGGGCCCCATCTTTTCAAATTCATCTAAAAATTGAAACCCGTCCATCAGCGGCATGTCAATGTCAAGAAAAATCAAGTCGGGTAAAATTTTATCGGCCAACTCCAGTTTTTCCATGTTACGTAAAAACTCAAGCCCGCTCTTTGCACCGGTATGTGTGTAAATTTTATCTGCGATGGCAGCAGCTTCAATCATTTTCTGATTGATGAGGTTGTCAATCTCATTGTCGTCAATGAGCATTATGGTTGGATACTTTCTTTCAGCCATTGGTTTTCAGTATATACGTAAGTTAGTTTTTCTATGATTACATACAATAAGACTATATCTCAAATTTTATTCCTTGCGCTAGAGGAAGACTATCCCCATAGTTAATCGTGTTAGTTTGTCTTCTCATATAAACTTTCCATGAATCAGAGCCAGACTCTCTTCCTCCTCCGGTCTCTTTCTCACCACCAAAGGCACCGCCTATTTCAGCTCCTGATGTTCCAAGGTTCACATTTGCAATTCCACAATCAGATCCGGCATGAGAAAGAAATTGTTCCATTTCTTGAAGACGTGTAGTCATGATCGCGGAAGATAGACCTTGTTTCACGCCATTTTGTAATGAGATCGCTTCAGTTAGTGTTTTAAACTTGATTAAATAAAGAATAGGGGCAAAGGTTTCTTGCTGAACTATTTCAAAATGATTTTCTACTTCAGCAATGGCAGGTTTCACATAGCAACCCGATTCGTAACCTTTTCCCTTCAGTAAACCACCACTCACAACAAATTTTCCTCCTGAAGATTTTACTTTTTGTAAAGCATTGCGATACGCTTTTACGGCCAGGGTATCAATCAATGGACCAACATGATTATTTTGATCAAGTGGATTTCCTATTCGTAATTGACCGTATGCTTTCTTCAATTTTTCTTTTACCAAATCATAAACATTCTCATGCACGATCAATCTTCGTGTAGTGGTGCAACGTTGCCCTGCGGTGCCAACTGCACCGAATACTGCCGCTCGAATGGTAATATCCAGGTTAGCATGTTCGGTAACAATGATTGCGTTGTTGCCACCTAATTCTAATAAAGCTCTTCCTAATCTTTCGCTTACGGTACGTCCTACAGCTTTGCCCATGCGCACAGAGCCTGTCGCTGACACTAATGGAATAATTTCATTCGATGCCATGAGCTGACCTATTTTGTAGTCGCCATTGATAATACATGAAACGCCATCAGGCACTCGGTTCTTCTTAAATACTTTGTTCACTATATTCTGACAAGCGATACTGCACAGGGGAGTTTTCTCTGACGGCTTCCAGATACAAGTATCGCCACACACCCATGCAATCATGGCATTCCACGACCAAACGGCTACAGGAAAATTAAATGCGGAAATAACTCCTACTACACCTAACGGATGATATTGCTCATACATGCGGTGGCTTGGTCTTTCTGAGTGCATGGTCAATCCGTTTAGCTGTCGTGAAAGACCTACTGCAAAATCGCAGATGTCAATCATCTCCTGCACTTCACCTAATCCCTCCTGATAGGATTTTCCCATTTCGTAAGAAACAAGCTTACCCAGCGGTTCTTTGAATTTGCGTAAGGCTTCTCCAATCTGACGTACTATTTCACCTCGCTTTGGTGCGGGCACTAAACGCCACTCCAAAAAGGCTTTATGTGATTGTGCTACTACTTTATTGAATGCGGCTTCATCGGTAGCCTGGACTTTTCCAATTAACTTTCCATCGGCCGGTGAAAATGATGATAAGTATTGTCCTTTTGTTTTAATCCATTTTTGACCCGTGCTGGTTCCGGGATTTGATCTATTTATGCCCAGTGTAGTCAGGGCTTCAGAAATACCAAAGTTTTGCATGAGGTGAAGTTTTGTCGATGGCAAAGCTACTAATTTACCACTCCATCCCAATCGTTCCTTTTTCCCCATTTGAAAATAATCCCTCTATGAGCACTCCGCCTGTTTTCATTTCCATCACGCGATTAAGATCATTCACATTGTCGATAACAACTTTATCAATGTGCGTAATGATAAAGTCTTCTCGTAGCCCGGCTTTTTTCCATTTTCCGGAGGTAAGTTTCCTTATGAGAACACCGCCATCTAAATTTAATTTAGTAAGCCTTGAGTAGGAGATGTCCTCAAATGTTGCACCTTCTATTTCATATTCTATTTCTTTCTTCTTTAATTCCGAAGATCCATCATAATTCCTCAGCACAGCTTTTACATCTTGCTCCTTGCCTTTTCTTCGGAAGGTTACTTTCACAGTTTGGCCCGGACGGTTGCGTGCTACCCATTCTTGTAGCTCGGATACACTGTTCACCAAATGATCATTGATGCCGGTGATCACATCGCCTACCTCAATACCCGCCTGCTGAGCCGAGCTTCCTTCGTTCACCACATTAACAAACACACCTTGAACTACATCCAATTCCTGATCTTCAGCCAGTGCTGCCGACACATCTACAATCTGTACACCAAGAAGACCTCGTTGCACTTGTCCATATTCCAGAAGGTCATCCATAATTTTTTTTACCAAACTGGTTGGGATAGCAAATGAATAACCTGCATAGCCTCCTGTTGCCGTTGCAATAGCCGAGTTGATGCCAATCAGGTCACCGTGCATGTTTACCAACGCACCACCGCTGTTTCCAGGATTTACGGCCGCGTCAGTTTGAATGAATGACTCTATCTGCAATTGATTTTTATCGCGTAGGATACCGATGTTTCTGGCTTTTGCGCTGACGATCCCCGCAGTTACTGTTGAGTTCAAATCAAAAGGGTTTCCAATAGCCAACACCCATTCGCCCGGAGTTATTCGATCTGAGTCTCCGTATTTCACAAATGGTAAATTCTTAGCTTTGATTTTTAGCAAGGCGAGATCCGTGCTTGGATCACGACCAATCACTTTAGCAAAGAAGCGTTGATTATTATTCATAACCACTTCTATGGAATTGGCATCTTCAATCACATGATAGTTGGTAACGATATATCCGTCATCGGAAATAATTACTCCTGATCCGGATGATTGCGCATGCGGATTAAGATAGGAATCAATGGCATTGAGACTAAATTTGCCGCCTCCATAGGCAATGCGAATATGCACCACCGCAGGAGTTACTAAGCGCGCTGCTGTTTCAAAATTTAATCCAGATGAAAACCGTGTAGCAGTGTCAATGCTATAATTAGTGAATTTAAGATTTTGCCTTTCCTCAATGGATTTGTAGGCTGGATCAACAGCAATAAACTTAATGGTGAAAATGGATCCAATAATAGCTCCAATGAAAGCTGTGCAACCAACCAGGAGAATCAACAACGATCGCTTCATATCAAGATTTTAGTAAGTAAGATAAGTCAAATCTTGAAAAGGATTTGGCCATTTTAAGCAAAACTTTGTAAGCATTGGAATTACTGCCGATTAACAAACTTTCTCAACGTTAAATGAGATAAAATTCAAACAAAAAACGCCCTCCGTTTCCGGAGGGCGCTAACCCAATCGCGTGCTTGCGTCCTAAACTAAACGCCACTTACTTCTATAATTTTTTAATTAACCCTGATGGTTTGCTTCAGTGCTTTTTTCTCGTCTTTTGGAATGGTGAGTTCCAGAATGCCATTGTTATACTTTGCATTAATTTTTGTGCCGTCTACATTTTCTGGTAGTGAGAAGGAGCGACTAAATGATCCGTAATGAGTTTCAATGGAGTGGAAAGTCCTTTCTTTCTTCTCGTTGGTGAACTTGCGTTCGCCACTTACGGTCAGGTAATTGTCATTCCATTCGATTTTGAAATCTTCTTTATTCAATCCCGGAACGGCAAGCTGAATTTCAAATGAGTCGATGTTCTCCACAATGTCCACTTTAGGAATGAAAGTGCTTCCACCAGAGCGAGCCAGTGATTCATTGAAAAACTTGTCGACCAGATTGCTAAATGTGGTTGGCACATAATCGTTGGTGTTATAACGGATGATGCTCATACTTTTAATTTTTTAAGGTTTGACTTTTGTTTTTTTAAATTCTTCAAACCTATTAGTGAAAAGTGTGCCGATGGGATTTTTAGGAGCTTATTAAGCCATTGTGGCTGAATTTAATGTAAAAATTATCAAATTAGTGACAAAAAGGCTTATTTTAGTTGTTGTTCTTGGCTATTCAGTCTAATAACCAAGAACGAGCAACACACAACTATATCCTCGCCTGGTAAGTATACAATTCGAAGTATCGACCCTTCTTTTCAATCAACTCTTCATGCATTCCGCGTTCCTGAATCTGACCTTGCTCAACCACTAAAATTTGTGTGGCTTGCCGGATGGTGCTAAGACGGTGAGCTATTACAAAAGTGGTTCTGCCTTGCATGAGCGTGCGCAAACTTTCCTGTATGTAGCTTTCGCTTTCTGTGTCAAGATTTGAGGTTGCTTCATCTAAAATAAGAATGCGTGGATTAGCAAGAATAGCTCTTGCAATGGCAATGCGTTGACGCTGACCGCCAGAAAGTTTTACTCCACGTTCACCGATTATCGTATCAAGTCCTAGTTCAAAACGATCAGTAAACTCATGAACAAACGCAGCCTTCACAGCACCTTGCAATTCTTCTGCTGATGCATGAGGGCGAGGGAATAAAATATTTTCACGGATGGAGCCTTCAAAAAGAAAATCATCCTGCAACACAACACCTAATTGACTACGATAACTATCCAGAGAAACTTTGGAGAGATCCAACCCATCAATGGTAATCATACCACTATCAGGATTAAGAAATGAAGCGGCCAATCCAGCAATGGTGGTTTTACCTGAACCGGAAGTTCCTACCAATGCAGTAACCGATCCTGTTGGAGCGGAGAAAGAAATATTTTTCAATACCGGTTTACCTTCTTCGTAAGCAAACGACACGTCATTGAATTCGATATCGCCTTTGATATTTCCGATTTTAGTAGTGCGAATTGTTCCATCATCTTCGATAGGCATATTCATTAGCTCTTCGGTGCGATCCAATCCTGCAAATGATTCGGTAAGCTGACTGCCGATGTTGCTCATTTGAACAATGGGCGCAATCATAAAGCCAAGGAAAAGAGTGAACGAAAGAAAATCACCAAAGGTCAATTGATTTTGAATAATCATGTAACCACCAATTCCTAAAATACCGGCACTGGCAAGGCCAAGTAAAAATGTTGCAGCGCTGGTCACTAAGCTGGTGGATGTGAGCGTCTTCTTTACATTTTGAAACAATTTTTCAACGCCATCTTCAAAGATCTTTATTTCTTGTGCTTCGGCATTGAAGCCTTTGATAACACGCACGCCATTAAGAGTTTCAGTTAAACGACCTGAAACGTCTGCATTCAGTTTACCACGTTCACGAAATACAGGACGTATGTAGGCAAATGCTTTTAGTGAAATCAATCCGAATATCAACACGGGCACCAATACATATAAGGTGAGCATTGGACTGATGCGAATCATTAGTACTAACGAAATTGCTGCACTTAAAAATCCACCTACTAATTGCACTAAGCCGGTTCCCACCAGGTTGCGTACGCCTTCAACATCGGTCATCACACGTGAAACCAGGGCACCTGATTTTTGATTATCAAAGAAGCGGGTGGGAAGTTTCAATAGATGTTTCTGCACCTTGGCTCTCAATACGGAGATCAGGTGTTGAGCTTCTACACTTAGAATTTTGGTGAGTAAGTAGGAGGTGATGGCTTGTAAAGTGATGGATGCCACCACGGCAATCAACACCATCTTTAACATATATAAGTCGCCTTTGGCGATCACATCATCAATCAGGTACTTGGTGGCTAGTGGCAATACTAATCCAGCCAACCGGCTGATGACAATCAGGATCAGTCCTATCCCAATTAATTTTCTACGGGGCCAGATAATTGTTTTAAATACCTGTTTAAGGGTCACTTTTGGTTTACTCATGATTATAGGATGGTGATTTTTGTCAGTTGTGTAACCCGATAGTCGAACAACTTGTTATTTTATTTCATTCGGAGTGCGAAGGTAGTATTTTGCCTCTTGATTTTTACTGTGTGATGTTTGTTACGGAGTTAAGGATTACACCAGCTTATTTTTGTGAAATAAAGTTTAGATGGAAATTATTGGTTATCTGGCTTCCGTGTTGATGGGGCTCGCATTAGGATTAGTTGGAGGAGGCGGATCTATTTTAACGGTTCCTATCCTGGTCTATATTTTTAATGTTGATCCTGTTCTATCAACTGCATATTCTCTTTTTGTGGTAGGTCTTACCAGTGCCGTTGGTTCATATAGTCATTTTCGAAAAGGAAATGTGCATTGGAAAACAGCACTTATTTTTGGAGGCCCTTCCATTCTGGCTGTTTATTCCGTTCGCAAGTTCATCATACCTAATATACCTGAGTTGATATTTAACATAGAGAATTTTCACGTGTCCAAGTCATTGGCTATTCTGGTATTGTTTGCTGTGTTGATGATTTTGGCTTCCTATTCCATGATTCGAAAACCAAAGCCTGTAAAGGCGGCTGAAAAAGATATTTCTTACAACTACCCATTAATTTTTATTGAAGGATTATTGGTAGGAAGTATTACTGGCCTGGTGGGTGCCGGAGGTGGATTTTTGATTGTGCCTGCACTGGTGTTATTATCCGGTCTGTCAATGAAAAAGGCAATCGGAACTTCGCTTGTGATTATAGCCCTAAAGTCATTGATTGGATTTACAGGTGATCTGGAATCCGGTATGGCAATCGATTACAAATTCATGTTGATTTTTTCTGCCTTCGCTATTGGCGGCATTATTATAGGAAGTAACCTCACTAAATTGGTTCCGAATGAAAAGCTAAAACCCGCTTTTGGCTGGTTTGTGCTGGTGATGGGTATACTTATACTTGTTAAAGAGCTTCTCCTCTAAAGTAAATAAATAGAATACTGAACTGGTAGATTTACTATTTTTGGTGTTTCGAACTAAAACTTTTTACTATGATAGAATTCATCAGGCAACCCTGGACATGGTATGTTTCCGGTGCACTCATCGGGCTTATCGTTCCCGCTTTGTTACTATTGGGAAATAAGCATTTTGGAATTTCTTCTTCGCTCCGTCATATTTGTGCAGCGTGTTTGCCAACAAAAATCCCATTTTTTCAATACGATTGGAAAAAGGAAATTTGGAATCTCTTCTTTGTAGCGGGCATTGTGGCAGGAGCTTCGTTTGCTCTTGCATTCCTGAGCAGTCCGCTGCCAGTTCAGATTTCTGAAAATACGGTAAGGGATCTTTCAGCTTTGGGCATTGTGGCCGATGGCCGGATGATGCCAGAATCCATTTTCAGTTTTGAAAATCTTTTTACGTTGAGAGGCCTCGTGTTTTTTGTGATCGGTGGTTTTATGGTAGGGTTTGGAACACGCTATGCCGGTGGTTGCACGAGCGGTCATTCTATTATGGGATTGTCTACTTTTCAGTTGTCTTCTTTGATAGCCACATGCTGCTTTATGGTTGGTGGCTTTGCCATGGTTCATCTCATCTTTCCCTGGTTAATGAAATTAATCTGATCATTATTAAAAAATTTGTATGAAAATCGTAAATGACGAATTTGTTGAAGGTGAAGTGGTGGTTCACCCTGATGAATGTGCAGCGCCCAATGATCAGGTAGCACCGGAATCAACGGTAGTCTCAAATATTAAGTACCTCGCTATGGGAATGTTGTTTGGCATCATTGCGGTGAAGTCAGAAATTATTTCATGGTATCGTATTCAGGAAATGTTTCGTCTGCAATCGTTTCACATGTATGGTGTAATTGGAACTGCGGTGGTAACCGGAGCGCTTTCAGTTTGGGTACTTAAAAAGTTTAACATAAAAACGATTCAAGGCGAAGAGGTAATTATCCATAAGAAGAATTTTCATTGGGGAAACGTAATAGGTGGCTTGATCTTCGGTTTAGGCTGGGCTCTTACTGGTGCATGTCCTGGACCTTTATTTGCACAAATCGGAAGCGGTTCCTTAGTGATCACTGTAACGCTGCTCAGTGCGGTAGCGGGTACCTTTGTATACGGATTATTTCAAGAGAAGCTGCCGCATTAGTTGCTCAGGTTTAATTTTTTATTTTAAAAGAAATATTTCTTTGGCTTTCTGATGGCAAACAGAACTCATCATAATGAACCTTTGGTGAGCATGATCAATGTGGTCTTGATCATGACGGCATTGGTGCTTGTGTTGCTTACAGGATTAACGTCAATAATTCTGATCGGACCCAATCGGATCGCAGGTTGGTTTACAACGCAGAAAGCCATTTTACTAGTAAAAACTGAGCATGTAAAATCAGATGTATGGCAAGCGCCTGATGTTGGTCAAATTCCTAAAGATGAAAATGGAAAATTGATTGAATATGGTCGTGAGTTGATTGCGCATACCACGAAATATCTTGGTCCCAATGGTTCAGTAATGGCAATGAGTAATGGTATGAATTGTCAAAATTGTCATTTGGATGCAGGTACAAAAATATTTGGCAATAACTACAGTGCCGTTGCAGCCAACTATCCAAAATTCAGAGCGCGTTCTGGCACGGAAGAGTCCATTGAAAAACGTGTAAATGATTGCTTTGAAAGAAGTCTTAATGGAACATCGTTGAGAAGTGATAGTCATGAGATGAAAGCAATTGTAGCTTACATCACCTGGGTAGGTAAAGATGTAGAAAAGGGAAAATCGCCAAAGGGCGCAGGGCTTGTGGAATTACCTTTTCTTGACCGGCCAGCGAGTAATGAAAATGGAAAATTGGTCTATGAAAAAAAGTGCATGGTTTGTCATGGAAAAAATGGTGAAGGCATGGCACTTTCAGATGGGAGTGGTTATCAATTTCCTCCGCTCTGGGGAAAGCAAAGTTATAACATAGGAGCAGGCTTATATCGCTTATCACGATTTGCAGGCTATGTAAAAGCAAACATGCCATTGGGGTCCACATATGAAGCTCCTCAACTCACTGATGAAGAGTCCTGGGATGTTGCTGCCTATGTGAATTCACTTCCGCGACCTGAAAAAGATTTAGCCAAAGATTGGCCTGATATTTCAAAGAAACCCTTCGATCATCCCTTCGGCCCTTTTACAGATGGCTTTGACGAAAGGCAACATAAGCTTGGCCCATTCAAACCGATAGATGAGAAACGTAAAGCAATGACATCAAATAAATAATTCTGGTTGAATAAATTTTGATCTTATCTCTCATGTGACTTTGGTTACATATCCATCGAATTTTTATTTCGATCTTTGTATATTCATCATTTTAAACAGGATATGAAGAATAAACTATTTTACCTCGTTTTATTATTCACGGCAGTGAGTTTATTATCACAAGCACAAAGTGTGAAGAAACTTGATCCGCAAAATTTTGAGAAAAAATTCAAGGAAGTAAAAGATCCAGTTCTTATTGATGTGCGCACCCAGGATGAATATGCACAAGGCCATTTGGCCAATGCCAAGGTGATTGACATTAATTCGAGCAATTTTGAAATCAGGGTGAGCAAGCTTGATAAATCAAAGCCAGTATTTGTCTATTGTAAAGCAGGTAGTCGAAGTAATAAAGCTGCGAACATACTTTCGGGGTTGGGGTTTAAAGAAATTTATGATTTGAATGGAGGAATTACCTCATGGCGCGCAGAAAATAAACCTATAGAAAAGTAATGCGGTTATTTAGTGTGTTCACGTTAAGCATGGTTTCGTTTTTACAAGCACCGGCTCAAGTGCAAAGCAGCGCGTATAATCTTACCTTGAAAGCATTGCTTTCCCACTCAGTGCCTGAAGTTACTGTGCCGCAGGTGAAAGAAATGAAAGATGTATTATTGATAGATGCTCGTGAATGGAATGAATATAAAGTGAGTCATATTAAAAACGCAACATTTGTCGGCTATGACCAATTCGAAATGGATAGGCTCAAATCAATCGATAGAAGCAAAAAGATTGTTGTGTATTGCTCAGTGGGCTACCGTAGTGAAAAGATTTCTGAGAAGCTTAAACAAGCGGGCTTCATCAATGTAGCGAATTTATATGGTGGCATTTTTGAATGGGTGAACCAGGGCAATCCGGTAGTTGACGAAAAGGGAAAAGCGACAGATAGTGTTCATGCTTACAGTAAAACATGGGGTGTATGGCTTAACAATGGAGTGAAAGTGTACAATAGTAAATAGGCATTAAACAGTACGATCATGCACAATACTACTTGCGAATGTTCTTCTTGTCAATCGGAATCAATTACTAAAAAGGAAAAGGAACTGCATATTTCGGTTTCCGAAAATAGCCGGAGAGAATTTCTGAAGAAAGCATCTGGAATGAGTTTAACACTCGGTGTTGGAGCAGGTCTTATTTCCCCCTTGGCTGCTTCTGCATTGAATAATGAAGATGCCGCTGGGTTAAGTAAGGAAATGGCAAAATCAACAGTGGTGAAGACTGGCAAAGCAAATAGACTCACATTGCTTCACACGGCCGATATACATTCTCAACTACTTACTCATGATGAGTTTTTTATCGAGAATGGAAAGCCAGTCTATAGAAAGCGCGGGGGTTTTGCTACGCTTAAAACGATGTTAAATGAATTGCGAAATCAAAATCGTGAAAACACATTACTGATTGATGGAGGCGACTGCTTGCAGGGTGGGGGAGTTGCCGCATTAACGAAAGGAAAAGCCATTGTGCCGTTGATGAATAACATTGGCTACGATCTTATGTTGCCTGGCAACTGGGAAGTGGTGTATGGTAAGGAAATGATGATGAAGGATATGTTTGAGTATCATAGTCCTAAAGTGTGCGCCAATATGTTTCATAAAACAAGCGATTCATTCAATGGAGATTTGATTTTTCCTCCTTACTTTATTAAATACATCGCTGGAATTAAAATTGGGTTTGTCGGTTATAATGACCCACTTACGCCCAAACGCCAATCACCAGCATACAGTGACGGCATCCAGTTTACGCAACCGGAAATTAACGTAACGAAGTATGTACAACTTCTGCGCGAATATGAACGCTGCGATATGCTGTTCCTGCTTACCCATATGGGATTGGCACAGCAAGTTGGTTTGGCCAATAGTGATTTCGCCAAAGGCGTGGATTATATTATCGGAGCTGACACGCATGAACGCATTCGCACTCCCATCGAAGGTAAAAACGCTAAGGTTACTGAGCCTGGTGCATTTGGTTCATTTGTGGCAAAGTTGGATATCGTGGTGGAAGACGGTGTTATAAAAGATCACACCTATCAATTGCTCGATGTAGATCCGGGTCAATACAAGGAGGATGAAGAGATGAAGGCGCTGGTGAAAAGTGCTCGCGAACCTTTTCGTCATGAGTTAGATCGTGTTATTGGAAAAACGAAGACTCCGCTGGTGCGCTATTATGTGATTGAAACACCAATGGATAATTTCATCACCGATGCCATCATGTGGAAATATCAACCGGATATTGCATTGAGTAATGGTTTCCGTTTTTGTCCTCCATTGGTGCCCGATCCAAAAACCGGAGTAGCAGACATAACTATGGATTTTTTGTGGAGTATGTTGCCGGTAGATAGCGAAGCAAAACGGGGAGTGATTACCGGTAAACAATTGTGGGATTGGATGGAGCGAGAATTGGAAAATGCATTTGCAAAAGATCCCGCCAAACGATTTGGAGGTTGGGTGGTTCGTTTTAGTGGTATGGAAGTAAATTTTACCATTGGCAATGAACTGGGCAAGCGGGTAAATTCAATTAAAGTAAAAGGAAAACCAGTTAATCTTTCTAAGAAATACAAATTCGTTGCGTGCGAGCGCGAGGGTGATCCCGATACAACCATTTGCAGAGTAGAAGGTGTTTCTGAGCCAACGCGTTTGGGCATGACACTACATAAAGTAATTCAGGAATATCTTGCCAAAGCATCACCAATTTCACCTAAACTGGAAGGTCGTGCTACGGCCACTGATGCACCCAACTCATTACTCACCCAATTGATGGGTGTTGGATATGAGTTCAGATAACTTATCTACTCTTGAGTTGTCTTGTACTTAGTTTGAAATTGTATTTTTGAAAAAGACTTTCTCATGCTTAAAAAGATATTGATCGTTCTGACTGTAATCATCGTCATCTCAGTGGTGATTTTCTTTACTTACGTTCCTGGCTATTTTGATAAGAAGTCAAACCAGGTCACAATAAGAATGAATGCCAGTGATCGAATGACCTGGTATGATTCCATTCCTTTCATTGCGGATTTGCATTGCGATATGCTTTTATGGGATCGTGATTTTTTCAAAATGCATGACTATGGCCATGTAGATCTTCCGCGCATGCAACAAGCCAATATGGCTTTTCAGGTTTTTAGCATCGTAAGTAAAGTACCAAAGGGAATTAATATAGAACGCAATGATGATAAAAGTGATCAGATTGCGTTGCTGAGTTTTGGGCAATTACGTCCGCCAAAGACTTGGTTTAGTATTAAAGAAAGGGCACTTCATCAGATTAATCAGTTGCATACTTTTGCGGAAAAATCCGATGGACAATTCAGAGTAATCACTAGCAAAAGTGAATTACAAAACTTCACAGACGATCGTGCCAAAAATCGTAAACTTACCTCTGGCATGCTTGGATTGGAAGGAGCTCATTGCCTGGAAAATGATCTTAACAATCTTACAGTTTTTTATGACGCAGGAGTACGCTATATCGGCATCACGCATTTTTTTGATAATGAATGGGGAGGTTCGGCTCATGGTGTAGATCGTAACGGGCTCACGGATGGAGGTAAAGAGTTGATAAGCAAGATGAATGATTTTAATATCACCATCGATTTGGCTCACGCTGCTCCCAAAGTTATAGATGATGTGCTGGCGCTTAGCCTTCGACCTGTTTTAGTTTCTCATACAGGGGTGAAAGGAGTTTGCGATAATCAACGAAATCTTTCAGATGCCCATTTAATTGAAATCGGAAAACGAAATGGATTGATTGGCATTGGCCTTTGGGAAACTTCTGTTTGCGGAACCGATGCAGCAGCTACTGCTAAAAGTATCAGGTATGTTGCAGATAAAATCGGAGTTGATAAGGTGGCATTAGGTTCCGATTTCGATGGTGCTATTGGAACTCACTTTGATGTAACCGGGCTACCATTAATCGTTAAAGCGCTGGAGAAAGAAGGATTCAATCGAA
Organism: Cyclobacteriaceae bacterium; assembly: GCA_043774745.1. Classification (GTDB taxonomy): domain Bacteria; phylum Bacteroidota; class Bacteroidia; order Cytophagales; family Cyclobacteriaceae; genus ELB16-189. The sequence goes on from JAYVTC010000090.1 coordinate 26,124, forward strand.
AAGAAATTGAAATGATTATGGGTGGAAATATTCGTGATTTTTTCCTGATGAATTTACCCGATTAATTTTTGGCCAAAGAGCAATGTGAGAGATGATATTTCTTTATTGAATTTTGTCACAGATTCACTGATTTTTTGTGACTTTCTGGATTGAATCAATGAATCTGTGGCTTAAATAGAAGACGTATACGTCCCGTTATTCAGGGAGGATAATTTTTTTCTCAATCACCAGGTGCTCATCGATTACTTGTTTAAAGGCATTTTTAGGCAACGCTCTAGGCTGCATCATCGGCTTGCCTTCCATCGGAATAAAGAGGAAGGTTGGGATGCTTCGAATGCCAAAGATGGAGGCAAGCTCCTGCTCTTTTTCTGTATCTACTTTATAAATGATCAATTTGCCATCATATTCTTTGGCTAATTCTTCCAACACAGGAGCTACCATTTTACAGGGGCCACACCAGTCGGCATAAAAGTCGATGATGGCAGGCAAGGTGCCCTGGTAGCTCCATTCTTCCTGGGTAGTATAGTCTAGTACTTTTGATTTAAAATCTTCAGCAGTTAGTTTTACAGTTGTCATCGTGGCATTAATTTATTTGCAAATCTCTAAATTTGAAACAAGTTAATAAGTAACAATGGTCACATAGTTCACGAAAGCATAGTTTTATGGTAATCAGGTCGAACTTTTAGTAACTCATATTGATTGTGTACAAAGTGTTGCATTGTTCAAATTACCACGGATTAATGTGAAGGTCATCATTTTAAGAATATCTGCTATTGTGATCACACTGTTTGCATTACTTACCCTGTTTATGAGTGGTTCAGTGATCTTTGATTTTTTTGGGATTAGAGTAAAGGAAGGCAACTATGTTTTGTTTATTGTGGTATCTAATTTTGTTTGTGGTATAATTTATTTGTTCGCTGCGGTTGGTTTATATGCGCAGAAGAAGTGGACAACCCGCTTGCTGATTTTATCTGTGGCAATTCTGATTCTAGGTTTTAATGGTCTATTGTTGCACATCAGCTCTGGGGGACTTTACGAAACCCAAACAGTAAAGACAATGATTTTCCGTATCTCAATCACCTCTTTATTTGCCGGAGTATCCTGGTATTATATTTCAAGGCAATCCAGTAACGGAAAATCTTCTGAAAATTCTGGTGAAAAATACTGACTCCAAGCGCTTGCCAATTGAATAATCAAAAAGTGCAGAGTGTTTTTTTGCCTGAAAAAACTTTCCCTATGTAACATAAATCACGCAAGCTCTTTCGTGAGGATACTATCTTTGCATTGTAAGTTCAACAATTAGTAAGTTGCGGAACTTTTTAAGTTAAAACCCTTGAAACTGGGCAAATCACAGACTAAAAGATAGCACTATGTATTTTCAGCATGTATACGACAAGACTTTAGCACAAGCAAGTTATTTTATTGGTTGCCAGAAGGCTGGCGTGGCTATTGTGATTGATCCTAAAAGAGATGTAGACACTTATCTCGAAATAGCCAAACAAAACAATATGAAAATCACGCACATCACAGAGACTCATATCCATGCGGATTTTCTAACCGGTTCACGTGAATTAGCAAAGCTTACAGGGGCCAAAATGTATTTATCGGATGAAGGTGGTGAAGGATGGCTGTATGAATTTGCACACGATGGGCTTAAAGATGGTAGTGTAATTAAAGTGGGAAACCTTTCTTTGGAAGTATTGCATACTCCCGGGCATACGCCTGAAAGCATTAGTTTTTTGTTAACCGATCATCCCGCCAGCAACGAGCCGGTAATGTTGTTTACCGGTGACTTTGTATTTGTGGGCGATGTGGGCCGTCCTGATTTATTGGAGAAAGCGGCTGGCTTTGCCGGCACTAAGGAAGCAGGTGCAAAGGAAATGTATAAATCCATTTCGAAGTTTAATGCGCTGGCTGATTATATCCAGGTGTGGCCCGGTCACGGTGCAGGTTCAGCGTGTGGAAAAGCCTTAGGTGCGGTGCCTAGTACAACGGTAGGTTATGAGAAAGTACGCAACTGGGCATTTCAATATCCAACAGATGAAAATGGTTTTGTAAAATATTTATTGGAAGACCAACCAGAGCCTCCCAAATATTTTGCCATGATGAAAAAACTTAACAAAGTTGATCGTCCGTTGCTTACAGAAATTCCTAAAGTAAAGCGACTTTCGAAAGAAGAATTTAAAGCTGCGATGGATAAAGGCGTTAAATTGATTGACACCAGAGGGAAAATAGAATTCGCTAATGGATTTATTCCCGGCAGCATCAACATACAAGGTAATAATGCTTTTGCAACATGGGCCGGATGGTTAGTGAAGTATGACGAGCCTTTCATGCTAATAGCGGACGAATCTCAATTGGATGATCTTGCCCGTAAGTTGATGCGTATTGGGCTTGATAATATTTACGGCTACGTTGACACCGTAAATGTTTGGACAGAGCTTGGCAATACATTAGAAAAAGCAAATGTGATTTCTATCGAGGAGTTCGATACTCTCGCTAAGAATAATAGTATTCAAATTGTGGATTTGCGTGGGGAGTCAGAATATAAAGAAGGCCATATTGCGAATGCAGATCATGTTTTTGTTGGCACACTTCAGGACAATCTCAATAGAATCAGTAAGGATAAAACCACTGTTGTCTACTGTCAGTCTGGCGACCGAACTGCTATTGGATACTCGTTACTGGCCAAGAACGGATTTAAGAATATTTTAAGCTATACAGGCGGCATTAGCGAGTGGATCAACAAAGGCAAGCCTGTTGTTTCTTAACTATTATTATTATTTAAGAAGTCTGATTGGTAATCAGTAAGACTTATTTGCCTCTACTATTCTTCAATTCTCAACTTCTAATCTTTTATCTGATGAAAATTCTTTCGGATTGGAAAATGATTGTGCTGGCTTGTGTCTCACTTGGCCTTGCACCATTTTTTCCTGAGCCCCACATTTGGGGTAAGCTAAAATGGATTGCGGGTGGCGCTGTCGGTATGCAACCTTTAGATTGGTTTGATACCTTGTTACATGGTTTCCCCTGGCTCTTGTTACTTTTTAATGTGGGTATTTTAATCGGGAAGAAATTCAATTCAACTTCTGTAAAATCAATCTGATGAATTCGATCGAAATAGTTAAACAAACTTTATTTCCGCAGTGAAATCTGATGCGTTGGATACGTTTAGCAGCTGGATTATTTTTTGCTATTCAGGCGGTCCAAATCCATGATACTATCGCTGGACTTGTTTCTGCGATTCTGTTAGTGCAGGCAGTTACCAACACAGGTTGTTGTGGCATTGGTGGTTGCGCTGTTCCAGCTTCAACTAAAAAATCGGATCTTATTCAAGAGGTCGAATACAAAGAGATTAAACAAAAGAACCTTAACTAATCCACGCTCCAGATTTAGATCGGCATCCTGCGAAGGATTTATTTTTTTCTTCACCATCGTACCCAAGGCTACCAGCAGTTACTGTGGCAATCAACTGTTTATGCCAGGTACTCATTTATAGCTAGCGGTACATCCCGCCTGGTTCTTAGTAGCAGAATTAGTCCCAAAGCAGAGATTTATTGATGCAATCGTTTGCAATTATGTGTTTTCATTTATTCGCAATCATTTGTGATCTAATAACACCGCGTCTAAGGTGTTTTGAAGAATGGGTACATTATTCACCTGAATCTGGCGGGTTACTATGTTTCTAAATCCTGAATCAAAAAATGTGAATTGGTATCAATTAATCCTTATTCGTAATTTCGATCGGTCTATTGGGTAAATTGGGATTTGTTTTGGAGTTGTTGGTTTTAATATATTTTACATGAGTTGGTGCTTAACAAAGAAAATCTATCTGCTGATCTTCTTTATTTTCATTCAAGGGTCAGTATTTTCTCAATCCACGATATTTTCATTTGGTTCAGATTGGAAGTATAAAGATGATGGTAGCAACCAGGGCACTGCATGGCGTCAGGTTGGCTTTGATGACTCTTCTTGGTCAACCGGAGTGGGCCAGCTTGGTTATGGTAAAACAGGTCTGGCCACTATTTTAAATGCGTGTGGTACTCCTGTCCAATATCCATCATGTAGTAATAAGTATATAGGTTACTACTTTCGTAAAATCGTTACTATCTCCGATGTAAGTCTTTTCAAAAGTTTTACGCTTGAAATGTATCGTGACGATGGAGTTGTTGTCTATGTAAATGGCACAGAGGTGTATAGAAACAATATGCCTGCCGGAACGATTACTTATAATACGCTCGCATCTGCTAACGCCCCCGATGATGGCAATTCAACCATTGCAGTTACGTTAACTCTTGCTGAAAGCCAACTGCTGTCTGGCAATAATGAAATTGCTGTTGAAGTACACCAAAGCGCGGCAAGCAGCAGTGATCTTAAATGGGATATGAAATTGATAGGGATACCGTCAGGTCTTACTCTGATCACACTCGGTCCCTATTTACAAAAGGCTACATCTACCTCCATGCTCGTTCGTTGGTATACGGATGATCTCGTGGATAGCGAGGTGAAGTTTGGAACGGATCCTGGCAATCTATCGCAAAGTGTCGTTGTTTCCGGAGCAACTACCAATCATTCTGTTCAGCTAACAAACTTAACTCCTTATACAAAATATTATTATAGTGTGGGAAGCAGCACGACTATACTTAAATCTGGTCTCGATAATTATTTTTTAACTTCTCCGCTTGCCAATGCGGAAGGCAAATATACTTTTTGGGCAATGGGTGATATGGGAAATAATTCAACCCGCCAGAGAGCTGTGCGCGACAGGTTCAATGCATACATGGGTAGTAATATTACGAATGGCTGGCTTCTGTTGGGTGATAATGCCTATGATAATGGGACTGAGAGTGTATATACCACTAACTTTTTTGAGATATATCAAAGTAACATCCTGGGAAAGACACCGCTATGGCCTGCTACAGGAAACCATGAATATGCAAACAATACAGCGCGTCAGATAGATCATAACATTCCTTATTTTGGAATTTTTGATCTTCCTACTAACGCTGAGGTTGGAGGCATTCCTTCCAATTCAGAAGCTTATTATTCATGGGATTACGGAAACATTCACTTCATAGCACTGGATTCTTATATCATTGAAAATGGCACCTCCCGGTTGTATGATATCGGTGGACCTCAGGTGGTATGGTTAAAGCAGGACTTAGCAGCGAATAATAAAAAATGGACTATAGTTTATTTTCATCATCCTCCGTTTACAATGGGTTCTCATAATTCAGACACCGAGGATGAATTAAGATTAATTCGTGAAAATGTTGTTCCTATCCTGGAGCAATATGATGTTGATCTGGTACTGAGTGGCCATAGCCACGACTACGAACGGAGTAAGCTCATGAAAGGCCATTTTGGATATGAGGCCACGTTTGATCCAATGACACATAACATTAGTCAGTCGAGTGGTAAATATGATGGAACGGCAAACTCATGTTCGTATACCAAGGACTCACCTGCTTCTTTAGGTGGAACTGTCTATGCCGTGGCGGGTTCCGGAGGCAAATTAGATCCCGGGCAATCAAGTTTCCCGCACGATGCCATGTATTATGGAAACCAGACTGTTGGTGGTTCATTAATCATAGAAATTGAAGCGAACCGACTAGACGCTAAATGGTTGTCTGAAGAAGGAATTATTCGCGACAATTTCACCATCATGAAAAAGGTGAATAAAGTGAATGATATAAACCTCATTTCCGGTGAAAGTGTTGACCTCAAGGCTTCTTGGGTCGGACAATATGACTGGGGGCATTCTACGGAAACATCTCGCATCGTTTCGGTCTCACCGACAACATCCGCAACGTATACGGTTACCGATCAATATCTTTGCTTAACGGATACGTACAACGTAAATGTAATCACCGCTTCTTTATCGATAGATATACCATCGATCAGTTTTACGGAAATTTGTGCTGGAGAAAATGTGAGTATTTCATATACTGTATCTGGTACTTTTTTTCCTGGTAATTTATTCACTTTACAATTAAGTAATGCATCAGGAAGTTTTTCACCAACAGATATTGGAACATTAATCAGTACTGTTTCCGGAACAATTAGTGGTTTCATTCCTGCGAACACACCGTTGGGTAGTAATTATCGATTTAGAATAGTGTCTTCCAACCCTGTGTTTGCAGGATCAACATCAGGTAATTTTAAAGTGTATCCTTTGCCAGTGGTTAACGCATCGTCCCAGGTTTGTGTAGGCAGTACGATTACGTTGAGCCCTGCAACAGGAGGCACCTGGGTAAGCAGTGATAATTCAAAGGCGACTGTAACGAACGCAGGAATTGTTACCGGAGTATCAGCAGGTAATGTCACGTTTACATTTACGAATACTTCAACAGGATGCAGCAAGACCACAACATCGGTTACCTTAAATGCATTACCTGCATCGCCAGTGTCATCTGATATTGCCTATTGTCAGAGCGCAATGGCAACAGCGTTAACGGCAGTAGCCACAAGTGGACACACTTTACAATGGTATGGTACGAATTCTACGGGTGGTAGTGCAAACACAACAGCACCAATCCCATCCACGAGTACTACAGGAACGACAACGTATTATGTAAGTCAGAAAAACAACACGACCGGTTGTGAAGGATCAAGAGCCAGTATCATAGTCACAGTCAATTTACTTCCGGCTACCCCCATAGTTATTGATTATGTATACTGTCTGAATTCTACTGCCACTGCCTTAACTGCGACTGCGTTAAGTGGTCATACTTTGTTTTGGTATGGTACGAATGCGATCGGAGGAACATCGAGTACAATAGCCCTCACACCATCTACATCTGTTTTGGGTACAACGGATTATTATGTAAGTCAGAGCAACACAGCTTCAGGCTGTGAGAGTGCCAGAGCAAAAATTACAGTTACAGTAAATAACCTCCCTGCACCTCCGGTTGTTTCTGAGGTATTCTATTGCCAGAATGAAACAGCAATACCGTTAACAGCGACCGCGTTAAGTGGTCACCTCTTACAATGGTATGGGACAGGTGCAACCGGAGGTACATCGAGTTTGATCGCGCCTACGCCATCGACATCGGCTTTTGGCACCACTGATTATTACGTAAGTCAGCTTAGCACGATTGCAGGATGT
>JAYVTC010000091.1:0-14696 GCA_043774745.1 Cyclobacteriaceae bacterium
TCAGTCGCTCCTCCTTCAATCGGTATTTTATAAAGTGAACCTCCTTGATTGAATAACAACTTTTTTCCGTCAGGCATCCAGTTTGGTGCTTCAAATGAATCAGGCGCTTCATGAATTACTTTTCTCTTTCCGTCAGACACATGTATGATCTCCAACCTGCTACCTAAGTATCCCTCACGACCTCCATGATAATTATCCGGCACGGGTTTGTCGATGCGAACATTCCATGCCGTTGCCTCTTCAACAACAGTTTCATTGTGTGCGGATATAAACAAACCAGCAAATACCTCATCTCCTATCGCTTCGGGTTTATATTTTCCTGCCTCTTGTAAAGGCTCACCCCAGTTGGCTACTCTCAAAATATAAGTGCCATTATTTCTTTCCAGTTGAACGATTTGAGGATTACTTTTTACAAATCGAATTTCATCTTCAGGATCTCTCATGAAGGCACCTTTCATAACTCTCCATTGCAACGACATCAATCCATCACCATGAAGTGTTGCACTCACATGAGCCGCATGATCGTCTAACGAATTGCGAACCATCCACCCAATTTTGCGGTGCGGATCTTTTCCCGTCCCGCTAAACTGAAAATTGGCTGTCAGAATAAAATCACCTTTTAGCTTTTTATAAGTAAAATGAAATTCATCTCTTCCAAACCAAATATTATAGCCACCTCCGGATAATTTATACTCCTGAGTAACCTGATCATATAGCGTAGTTCCCGACTTTTTAGGATTTCCTATATCCTGGTTATTTTCAAAAATGCCGATTGGGTTCTGGCAAAATGTTTGAACTGAAATGCTGCATGCCATGATCAGAAAAGAGAATGCTTTCATATCAATTGGTTTAGATTAACTATGATCTTTGAGAGTGAACTTTAATTAATCTCAAATAGTTTAAATTTGTCACCCTATTAAAATCATGTTATTTAAACGGCTCTTTATACTTCCTATTCGGCTCTACCAGGGCATCCTCTCCCCTATGCTAGGCGCTCATTGCAGGCACACCCCATCCTGCTCACAATACACGATTGAAGCCATTCAGGAATGGGGCGTGATCAAAGGGATTTGGCTTGGCAGTAAACGTATTGCAAGATGTAATCCATGGGGCACTAGTGGATATGATCCTGTGCCAAAAAAGAAATAGAACCACTCCTCCTGTCATTCGACTGATCAAAAATTTCTTTCTTCTGATTTCTGAAAATAAAATATACATTTAGAGAAGTTAACATTCTAAACTCTCTCTATGTCTGATTTTCAAATCAAAAAAACTCCGAAAGATTATGATGTATGTATTGTGGGTTCCGGTGCCGGTGGTGGCATGGCGGCCTACGTACTGGCGAATGCAGGAATTAAAGTCGTGCTGCTTGAAGCCGGTCCTTTATACGATCCCGCAAAAAACGTAACGCAACTGAAATGGCCATGGGAGTCTCCGCGCAGAGGTGCGAGTACTCCGTATCGTAATTTCGGAGATTTTGATGCTGCCTATGGTGGCTGGGAATTAGAAGGCGAACCCTACACGCGTAAAGATGGAACTAAGTTCGACTGGTTCAGGTCCCGCATGTTGGGAGGACGAACCAATCACTGGGGGAGAATTTCATTGCGCTTCGGACCCAAAGATTTTAAACGAAGAGATCAGGATGGATTGGGAGACAATTGGCCGATCAGCTACAAGGATGTTGCACCTTATTATGATAAGATTGATCAACTCATTGGTGTATTCGGATCGAAGGAAAATCTTCCCAACGATCCTGATAGTATTTTTCTGCCTGCACCAAAGCCACGACTGCACGAACTCTTTATCAAAGAAGCCGGCTCAGCTTTGAATATCCCTGTTATCCCTTCACGTTTATCCATCTTAACAAAACCAATCAATAAAGAGAGGGGCTCTTGCTTCTACTGTTCACAATGTAACAGAGGTTGCACGGTTTATGGAGATTTCTCTTCCTCATCTGTTCTTGTCAAACCAGCGTTGAACACAGGTAATGTAGACGTGATTCCAAACGCCATGGTGCGCGAAGTAGATACCAATTCCGAAGGCAAAGCAACCGGTGTTTCATTTGTAAATAAAGATGACAAGCAAGAATATACCGTTAATGCTAAAGTAGTTGTATTAGCAGCAAGCGCCTGTGAGTCGGCTCGCTTACTTCTTAATTCTAAATCAACACAGTTCCCTAATGGTCTTGCCAACTCCAGTGGCGTGGTTGGTAAATATCTGCATGACTCAACTGGTGCAGACATGGGCGGTATTCTTCCAAAGCTGGTGGGTCGTAAACGATATAATGAAGATGGCGTTGGTGGCATGCATGTATACACGCCATGGTGGCTCGACAGTAAAAAACTTGACTTTCCCCGCGGCTATCATATTGAATATTATGGAGGCATGGGAATGCCCGGTTATGGTTATGGTTTTGGCATGCAGGGCCTTAACGGCAAGTATCCGGGCCGTGATGGAAAGCAAAAAGATGGAGGTGGTTATGGCGCTTCTCTGAAAGATGATTATCGTTATTTCTATGGCGCTACATTTGGCATGTCAGGCCGTGGAGAATCTATTGCCATGGAAGATAATTATTGCGAAATCGATCCGAATACCGTTGACAAATATGGAATTCCAGTCTTGCGCTTTCATTACAATTGGACCGATCACGAAGTGAAGCAAGCCAGGCACATGAAAGAAACATTCACGGAAATTATTGATAAAATGGGTGGCGTTGTTACCTATGGAAAAGATGGCCCGGAAAATAATTATGGTCTTGCTGCCCCCGGTCGCATCATTCACGAAGTAGGTACTACCCGCATGGGTGATGACCCTAAGAAATCAGTAGTCAATAAGTTCAACCAGGCTCATGAAGTCAAAAATCTTTTTGTAGTGGATGGTGGTCCATTTGTTTCACAAGCGGATAAAAATCCTACATGGACAATTCTTGCTCTTTCTATGAGAGCCAGTGAATATATTATTGATGAATTAAAAAAACAGAACATCTAACACGTAACTAGTAAAGAGCCCTGCGTATGAGTTGATTCTAGCTCATGCCTCAGGACTAAAAACTAAAGACTAAAAATATGGACAGACGAAAATATTTAAAAACGCTTGCGGTAGGATCTCTCGGTGCAACCGCGCTGTTACAATCGTGTGAAACCCCTAAGCAAGAAGTTGCACAAACTCCTGCCTTCACTATTGACAGAACTCCCGATGAACTTGCCCGTGAACAAAAGTTGCTCAGCGAAACATTCTTCGATGAACATGAAATGAAGACGATCAGAATCCTGGTCGATATCATCATTCCTAAAGATGATGTATCAGGTTCGGCTACAGACGCTAAAGTGCCGGAGTTTATTGAGTTCATTGTAAAAGATATGCCTCGTCATCAAACACCTATGCGCGGTGGTCTCAAGTGGTTGGATATTCAATGCATGAAACGATTCACAGCTGATTTTGCATCATGCAATGCCACTCAACAAATCGAAATGATCGATGAAATCGCCTTTCCTGAAAAAGCGAAACCAGAAATGCTACAAGGTGTGGCTTTCTTCAACCTGATCCGCGACCTCACTGCCACCGGATTCTTTACTAGTAAAATAGGCATTAAAGACCTGGGCTATGCAGGAAACAAACCAAATCAATGGGATGGTGTTCCGCAGGAAGTGTTGGATCAATACGGGTTAAAATATGATGAACGCACTCTTGCTGAAAGTGTAAAGTTCGATTCATAAAACATAAATTTTTTTTTGATATTCTAACTATTAAGAACATGACTTCAAGAAGAGATTTCATTAGAAAAGCTGGACTTGCTGCAGGAGCCGTAACTATTGTTCCGCGTTATGTGTTGGGCGGAAAAGGGTTTGTAGCTCCCAGTGATAAGATCTATGTAGCGGGTATCGGTGTGGGCGGAAAAGGTGAAAGCGATATCGCCATGTTTGCAAAAAGTGGTAAGGCAGAGATATCATTGCTATGCGATGTTGACGACCGCAGAGCAGCGAAGACCGTTGCCAACTTTCCAAAAGCAAAATATTATAAGGATTATCGCAAGATGCTGGATGAAAATCATAAAAGCATTGATGCCGTTTCCGTTTCTACTCCTGATCACATGCATGCCATACAGGCCATGGCCGCTATGCAGTTGGGCAAACATGTTTATGTGCAGAAGCCTTTGACACATGATATCCATGAAGCACGCATGCTTACCGAAGCAGCAAAGAAATATAAAGTAGTTACTCAAATGGGTAATCAAGGTGCATCCGGTGATGGCGTTCGTCAAATGCGCGAGTGGTATGATGCCGGATTAATTGGGGATGTGCACACTGTATATTGCTGGACTAACCGCCCTGTGTGGCCACAAGGAATACCATGGTCAGCTAATAAGGCTGAAATTCCAAAAGAGTTGGACTGGAATTTATGGCTTGGTACTGCACCCGCCAAAGATTATGTAGAGAAGATTGTTCCGTTCAATTGGCGCGGTTGGTGGGACTATGGCACAGGTGCATTGGGCGACATGGCCTGTCATATTATTGAACCACCTTTCCGTGTTCTCGGACTTGGTTATCCCACAGAAGTGGAGTGTAGCGTAGGCAGTGTTTATGTTGACGAATTCAAGCGTGGATATTTTCCGGATAGCTGCCCTCCTTCTTCTAACGTTATTATGACGTTTCCTGGAGCAGCTGGAAAACCAAAAGTTAAATTCCATTGGATGGATGGAGGCATTCAACCAGAAAGACCAGAAGAATTAGGCCCTAATGAAATGATGGGTGATGGTGGCAATGGCGTAATCATGGTTGGCACAAAAGGTAAAATGATGTGTGGCACCTATGGCATCAATCCACAGTTGCTACCCACTTCTCGCACTAAGGAAGTGAGTGTGCCACAAACGTATAAGCGTGTTGCAGGCGGTTCTGATGGCCACTATGCGCAATGGGTAGAAGGTTGTATTGCTGGTTATGGAAAATCAGAGTTATCATCTCCATTTGATTTGGCAGGCCCGCTAACCGAAGGTTTGTTGATGGGCAATCTCGCCATCCGCAGTTATGATATCCGTAAGCCTCGTGCAGGTGGAAAACCGGATCAGTTTGATTATCCAGGTCGCTTTATAAAATTATTATGGGATGGACCAAACATGAAGATCACCAACTTTGATGATGCCAATCAATTTGTTAAACGTGAATATCGCACAGGCTGGTAAGTTTTAAATCCAAAACTATATGAAGCAAAAGTCCTGACCCATTCGCCAGGACTTTTTACTTTTAACTTAAAACTTTATACTCATGATTTCCAGAAGAAGTTTTATTAAGAAAGCTGCAGGTGTTGCTGCTGTCACTATTGTGCCTCGCTTTGTATTAGGTGGCCCGGGTTTCATCGCACCCAGCGATACACTTTACGTGGCTGGCATTGGCGTAGGCGGAAAAGGAACCGTTGATATGCTGGGGATTGCTAAAAATCCAAAAGCTAAAATTGCTTTCCTATGCGATGTGGATGATCGGCAAGCGGTAAAGTCGAAAGAGAATTTCCCAACCGCAAAAAGCTATAAAGACTTTCGTGTCATGTTGGATAAAGAAGCCAGGCACATCGATGCAGTTTCTGTTTCAACAGCGGATCACACACACGCGGTAGCCGCGATGGCAGCCATGCAGCGTGGCAAACATGTATATGTACAAAAGCCACTTACACATGATATCTTTGAAGCGCGAATGCTTTCCGAAGCGGCCAGGAAATATAAGGTAGTAACCCAGATGGGAAATCAATTCGCTTCAGCGGATTATGTGCGCACCACCAAAGAATGGGTAGATGCCGGATTGATAGGTGATGTTACGAATGTACTTGCATGGTCAAACCGTCCGGTGTGGCCGCAAGGTATACCTGCTCCGGCCGGCAAGCATGAAATACCTACCGAACTGGATTGGGATCTTTGGCTCGGTCCTGCAAAGGAAATTGAATACAATCCTGCTTATCATCCCTTCAATTGGCGAGGTTGGTGGAGTTTTGGAACCGGTGCATTGGGTGATATGGCTTGCCACATTTTAGATCCAGCTTTCCGTATTTTGCCGATCGACTATCCCTCGGAAGTGGAATGCAGTACAACTACTGCGTGGTCGGGCTCTTTTCAAATGGCCGACTATAAAGAAAGTTGCCCTGCTTCTTCCATCATTCACTTAAAGTTTCCGCGCAAAGATGGAAAAGGAAACATCACCATCACCTGGATGGATGGCGGACTAATACCGAAACGTCCTGATGAATTGCTGCCCGATGAAGTTATGGGCGGAGGTGGTGACCTTGGCAATGGCTACATCTTTGAAGGAACGAAAGGTAAGTTAATGGCCAATTATAACAAGGGACCGATCCTGCTCCCTTCCTCACGGATGAAGGAAGTGTCGCTTCCAGAACAATCTCTTCCGCGAATTCCTGGAGGAGAAGCCGGGCATTACACCGAATGGGTTGACGCATGTCTGGCAGGATATGGAAAGAAGCAACTCAGTTCACCTTTTGAATATGCCGGACCATTTACAGAGGCAGTATTGATGGGTAACCTGGCCATCCGCAGCTATTCTATGCGATCAGAAAATGGTTTCTCAGGCAGAAAGAAACTTTTATGGGATGCAAAAAACATGAAGATTACTAACTTCGATGAAGCCAACCAGTTTGTGAAGCGTGAGTATAGAGCAGGCTGGAGTTTGTAACCTATGGAAGATAAAAAATTCATTACCGATTTACTTAACATCCATGCTGATTCATTAGTCCATTTTGTCAATCAACAATCTCAGGAGTCATTTACAAAGTCTGTGAAAGGAAAATGGTCGGTGGGTCAAAACCTGGATCATTTGATTCGAAGTTTGTCGCCAGTCAATCAAGCGTTGCTTCTCCCCTCCTTTGTTTTGAGAATTGCTTTTGGCAAACCTAATCGTTTACCTCGTAGTTATCACGAGTTGGTTGACCGTTATCATCAAAAACTTTCTGCAGGTGGAACTGCACCAGGTCCATTTATTCCTCCTGCTGTTACATGGGAACAGAAAGAACGCATCGTTGCTGATTTCAAACTCCAAAAAGATCGAATGATCAAACGAATGGAATCATGGGGCGAAAATCAATTAGATCAATATCTATTACCTCATCCCCTGCTCGGAAAAATTACCCTGCGCGAGATGCTGTTCTTTTCGGCTTATCACATTCAACATCATACAAAGTTACTGGAAGAGCGAGCGTGATTTGATTATGCATCATCCTCGGCAAGAGGACGATGCGAAAAAATGGTGTATTACCCTGCAGAGAACATTGATTCAAAATCAAAATCGTTTACGTTCCTAACAACATTTCAAAATCTTTCCTGAATATTCTCAACCCCCGGCATTAGCAATACCGTTGGATATTGGCGTTCCGGTTCGTATCAAATAAAACGCTAACTCAAGCAAAATTTCTACCTTTATAACGCATCAACAATATTACCTCGATGTCTTATTGTTAAACTGAAATGAGAAAAGCGATTGTTATTAGTGCACTATCTTTTTTAGCCTTAATACAGTTAAACGGGAATCTTCCATTTCAGCAAAATACAGCGAACGAAATAATAAGAAATTGGTTAATCGAAGAAATAAAAAATTCACAGGAAGAATTATCTCTCTCCTTATTGGATTTGAACAACTTGCCTCAACTTAAAACTAATTACAACAAGGCTCGAAAACATTATAAGCACGTTGAATTTTTTGTAGAGTATTCTTCGCCACGTGAAGCTAAAAATTTTATCAATGGTCCTTTAGTTCCTAAAGTTGATGCTGAAATGAGCAGTGAAGCTCTTTTACCACAAGGGTTTCAACGTATAGAGGAATTACTTTTCAAATCAACAGAAATTCTGGATACAACAACATTACATAAAGAGTATAATTTATTGGCAGAACAATTATCCACGATAAATAAATATTATAAACACATTAAAATATCGGATGGTCAATTGCTGGAGATGTGTCAAATGGAACTTGTTCGTATTTCAGCTATGAATTTGAATGGTTATGATGCCACAATCATGCAAACCAATGTAATGGAATCGGTATGGTGCCTGGAAGGAATAGAAAGTGTTATAAGAGCATTTAAATTCTACACGAACAAAGGCGAACAAATCAAACGATCCTATGAAACGATACTGAACGAAATTTCAAAAGCTAAAAAATATTTACTTAAAAGTCCTGATTATAACACATTCGATCGCTTAACGTTTATTACTACCTATATAAATCCACTGAACAAACTATTAGTACAGTTTCATAATTTATCCGAACTCACATGGAGTAGTAATAGAAACCTCGCGCTAGCGTTAAAACAAGGTTTTTTATTTGGGAAAGAGAATATTAACATACCCCATTTCTCAACCTACTATTATGATACCATCAACATTCAACTTCAGGTTCAACTGGGGAAAATATTATTTTTCGATCCTGCACTTTCGGGAAACAACAAGCGTTCCTGTGCCAGTTGTCACAATCCCGCGAAAGCATTTACCGATGGGTTTTCGCGAAACCGAGCATTTGGAGAAGCAACCTTATTATCACGCAATACCCCTACGCTGTTAAACGTAATCTATCAGAGAGCATTCTTTTATGATGGTCGTGTGTATGAGTTGGAAGATCAAATTATGGATGTGGTGCATAGCGAAAATGAAATGCAAAGCAGCTTAGAAGATGTTGCCAATAAGCTGCGTAATAGCAGCGAATACGAGCGTCTTTTTAAAAATGCCTTTAAAGGAAGTTCCGATTCTGCGATTACCGCTTATTCCATACAAAAAGCAATCACAGAATATGAGAAAACATTGATATCATTGGATAGCCGATTTGACAAATACTTACATGGCAATAAAAATGAATTAAACGCACGCGAGATTAAGGGATATAATTTATTTGCAGGAAAAGCACTCTGCGGAAGTTGCCATTTTTTTCCACTGTTTAATGGTACTGTCCCACCGTATTACAATGATTCGGAATTTGAAATAATTGGTACACCTGAAGATTCAAGTAATAAAATTTTAGACAGTGATAAAGGAAGATACTCCGTAACAAATTTCAATGAACAAATGCATGCCTTTAAAACACCCACAGTTCGTAATATCGAATTTACCGGACCTTATATGCATAATGGCATTTATACCACCCTGGAAGAGGTTGTGGAATTCTACCATAAAGGAGGTGGAGCCGGATTTAACTATACAGTTCCAAATCAAACCTTACCTTTTGATTCACTTCAACTATCCAAAAAAGACAAAGAAGATATCGTTTTATTTCTAAAAACTCTCTCTGATACTGTTGGATTATCTGGCAAGCCGTTACGACTTCCTCTGTTTGAAAAAGACACACTACTGAATAAACGCGTAATCGGAGGAGAATATTAAACCCTTTACCAGACATCGCAGTCCCCTATGCTAAAAATGAATGATGTCCTCAGGTCATGTACGTTCACCATCATGTATTGAAATCAGTACTTCATTTTCTTTCCATTTTCATCACAATCTTTACGATTCAATTCCTTACCGTCAACCCAAGTACCTTCATGAGCCTTCTGGCCATTGGGATAGCCATTGGGATAGCCGTTGAGGTAAGCTTTTTCATTCCCTTTCTGTCCATGACATGATCATACCACCGAGTCCATAAATTGAACGGGTAACGTTGTAAAATGAAAAGCCTCTGCAAGAACTTGCAGAGGCTTTTACGTTAAACGTGTGATCATCAGATTTTTTCTTTAGTGAAATTGATTTTCTTTACCTGGTTATACTGTGCGCTGTTAAGGCCAAAGATCGCCCTTACGTACTTCTTCGCAGACCGGGCTGTAGCCACCACTGAGTTCGCATCACCATAATACAACCGGTAGAGCGCTACCCGTGCATTGCTGAATACAACCCGTGCATCCGTCACGGCTGTGTTAAGGCTATGAAGTTTCGACATCTGTTCATCCATACTTTCCAGAGAGAGGAAGTATTCGGTCGGCTGGTACAAGGGTTCATCACGAAGCATTTGCACCATGCGTGCAAAATGGTTGGTCATGCTCTCATACCCTCGCTGCATAAACGACCTTCCCCTTACCACGGTCACAGTAGCTTCACCCGAGGCAATAGGCTCACGGTATTTCCTACGGCCAGTCATCTGGCGAAGGATCACGCGCGCATCCTTCATGGTTTGTTCGCTGGCGCCCGAGGCAGCCAGGGCATAGGTGATGCTCGATACCGATTTGGGTAAGCCGGCAAAGGCAATCTCCCGATTGTTAGTGGCGATATTCAAAGCTGACTTCGCCACGTTTACATCCTCCAACGCCTGACGGGCTTTAACCGCCAACTCGTTTAAGGCACTTAACTTGAGGTTGGGCAATCCGGGGTTATACGATCCTCCATACCCGGAGCAGAAGCCTGTGAACTCTTCAAAGGCTGCTACAGTTTTTACATGTGTCATAACTTAATGTGTTTTAGTTATATCCTTAAGACGTAACGCTGGGTATGATTAGTTGTCATTTATTCAATTATTTATAAAACTATTTTTTGCAGTAAACAGGCAACCACAAAGCCATTGGCACGTTTGAGAGCACTGGTTCAGCAATCTTTTATTCACCCATCGCCAGGATGCTAATTTATTCGCCCAATGACCATGGGTGACTCATTGATGATGGTGTTGTTTTTCATCTGCACGCTCCTACGGTAAATCATAACCTTACGCGATTACTGAGGCGCTACCGATAGCGCCATTGGTATGCCTGTCACCCAAACTTATTATGACATATCAGTAAGATCGGGAGATAAAAAAGATACTTCCGCACAAGTCAGGTGGTATGAGTGCGCATCCTGCAGGATACTTCCGCGCATTGTCTAGACGATGAGTGCGCATCCTGAATAGCCCTGTTGAACTATCGAGGCATATCTCCTGTAATCGCATGGAGTCCAACTGCGCTTTGTATCGGGTAGCAGAGCTCCTTATGTTGAGTACTCTTGCGCACTGTAAATAGTATTACTGCGCACATAAAGGGTGGACGTGCGCATCCGGGATGATACGACTGCGCATCTTATCTGGAGTGATTGTATTTACATGGATTCCTCCTGTAACTTACAGAGGATGTGTACGTAACTCTGATATGGTGGTGGTGTAACTTGTATATGGCTATCCCGCGACCACCGCAGACAAGTGCCGCAATAATACCTGGTTATGCGCGCAACATAGACACGGTTTGATTGCAAACCAATACAGTACTCACGTAACATCAAGATCGTGCTGCATAACTATGAAAACGCGAGGACGTAACCTGGGGCAGCTCTTCCCATAGTCTCAGTATCCAAGGGGTGTAGCAATGCCTGGCTATTCACGTAACTACTGTAGGGCATAGGTAACAATCATGTAGTGAAGTGCAATCCGAATATTGGGCAGTTGAAGTTGACTGAAGATTGATTGGCAAAGAAACTCTTCGCAGCAAATCAGTAATATAAATATGAAGGTCAGTCTTTGATCCTTAGCTATTTTCTTTAGCTTGTACGGATGAAAATAAGATCTGTGATAACTGTTAAAGAAAGGAACCTTCTTTTAAGAGACCTGATTCTCTGGCTCACATTTACAGCAGTGCTGGCCGCATTTACAATTTATTTGGTAACAAAGATCCTATCCAATAAAGCGGTCAACGAAGAAGTATGGATGTATGTGTTTGCCTTTTCTGTAGCGCTGATTGCCTTGTCTGTTACGACAATAAAATTATTCCTGGATTTTTCATCTAAGGAAATTGAGGAGGGTCAAAGTAAAATAACCGATGCAGGCAGAAACTTAGCCAGCACCTTCAGTAGATATATCCGTTTGGCATCGCTGGGAAAGAAAAAAATTAAAATTCAGTATGCTGACCGTGATAAGCTGCTCATTGGCGATACGATCAAATTTAGAATAGCACCTAAGTCCAGGATGCTGCTCAGTTACGAAGTTGGCGGTGCCATGGAAAATAAGGAGGTTCTCTTTCCTGCAAAAGAAGCAACTGCAGAGAAGTCGTTTGCTGCCTCTTCTCAGCGTCTTAGCATCAAACAATTAATAATCTATTCTATTGTATTCGGCCTGGTGGGTTTACTCTTGTTTTCGAATTTGCCTGCGTTTATTAGCTGGACGTGCATTTTCCTGGGCGTCTATGTAACGCTTATCGGAGAGATTCCTGGAGTGATTAAGGGATACAAGGCGAGATTGATCGGTGCCGGCATTTTGATTTTTGGCTTCTTCTTATTTACGGAAGTAGCCGTTCCATTATTGAAATAGTCGAGAGCGATAAAACAATTCAAAATGGTGCTGAGCGTTGAAATCATAAAACAAATTTATAAGAACCCGCCCATCGTAATCCATTTTCCCAACGTATGGAATTCAATTGAGATGACAGGCTCCTGAGACAATGAGTGGTGTGTTCTAAAACTTTGAAGCAACGCCAACACAGGAACCCAGGTTTCATAAATAAGTACTTGGGAAGTTTAATTAAATAAACCTAAAATTTCCTTTAAAGCTTTACGAGTTCTTTGTGTTGACCAATCTAGATAAGAAGAGTTTAGGGAAAAATGTGAAATAAGTAGTCATTGTTATCGATCCGAGAAACTGTGGATCATAGCTCGTCTGTTTACTTTCAATCTCCTAACTTAAGTCCATAATCAATTTTGAATCTTACTAATGGCCAACTACTAAATGAAAGGAAGGCTTTGAAGAAAAAGGAACATTTCGAAATGACTCCTAAAAACACCTGGCAACGAACTAAATTTCTACCTTTGCCAGATTAGTCCATGCCAATGCTCAAGATTGACGCCCATACGCACATCCTGCCCAAGAAAATGCCCAATTGGAGCGAGAAATTCGGCTATGGCGATTTCATCTATTTACAGCACCACAAGAAGGGTTTTGCGAAAATGATGCGCGGCAACCAGTTTTTCAGAGAGATCAAAGAAAATTGCTGGAACCCCGATTTAAGAATTAAAGAATATGAAGAGTTTCACACCCAGGTTCAGGTGGTATGTACCATACCGGTTATGTTTTCCTATTGGGCCAAGCCATTAGATTGTTTAGACCTTTCGAAATTCCTGAATGATCATCTTGGTAAATTAGTTGAAAAATATCCGATGGAATACATTGGGCTAGGTACCGTGCCCATGCAAGACACTGAACTTGCTGTAAAGGAACTGGAGCGATTCAAAAAAATCGGTCTTAAAGGAGTTCAGATCGGATCAAACATTAATGATGATAACCTCAATGAAGAAAAATTCTTTCCTGTATTCGATGTCTGTGAAAAACTAGGATTGGCAGTTATGATTCATCCCTGGAACATGATGGGTGAAAAGAATATGCAACGCTACTGGCTCCCCTGGTTAGTAGGCATGCCCGCTGAAACTTCCCGCGCTATGTGTTCCATGATCTTTGGCGGGATTTTTGAAAGGCTTCCAAAACTTCGCGTTATGTTTTCACATGCCGGTGGTTCTTTTCTCCCCACGATAGGAAGAATCGAACATGGATTTGAATGCAGACCTGACCTGGTGGCCATTGATAATACTGTGAACCCAAGAAACTATATCGGTAAATTTTGGGTAGATAGTATTACACATGATCCTTTAATGCTCGAGTATGTATTGAAACTGCAGGGCAGTAAAAAAGTAATGTTAGGTTCTGATTATCCTTTTCCGCTCGGTGATTTGGGAATAGGCAAATTCATTGAAGATATGGCATTATCCAATGAGGCGAAGGAAGATATTTTTTGTAATGCTGCTTTAGAGTGGCTTAATTTATCTAAGAAAGATTTTATAAAATAAATTTGACTACAGTGAAAAAAGGATTCGTATTCTCGATTTTCATTCTCATGACAGCAATCACGGTTTTTGCGCAAACTGAAACTGAGAAAGAAAAGATCAGACAATTGGAAATACAGCGTCAGGCAGAACGTCAGCGAGCCATGAGTATGAAGTTAGATTCAGCTGTAACGTTAATGAATGAGGGCGACTATCAGGCTGCGGATGAAAAGTTTCTCACTATTCTTAAATCGGTGAAGAGTGTACCCTCTGATATTACCTTTTACTTTGGAAAGAATTCCTACTTCTTAGGAAAAAACAAACAAAGTGTAGATTGGCTAAATAAATATATTCAGCTGAAAGGAACTTCTGGTCAATTCTCGCAAGAGACAATCACCTTGAAACAAAAAGCAGAAGTTGAACTTCTCAAAGAAAAAGAGCAGGAAACCAAACAATCATTGCAAGTGTTTGCACAAGATTATGACATTGATTGCGGGCCAACAGGGAAAGTCACTTGCCCTGTATGCAACGGAAGCACGGTAATTATAAAGAAGGGTTACATCACCAGCACATACAAAACGTGTTCGTATTGTAATCTTAAGGGAGTTTTATCGTGTGAGGATTACAATAAACTGCTAAGAGGAGAGTTAAAACCTTCATCCAACTGATCGGTCACAAATTGGTTCTCTTGGCCGAGAATCTGATAATCTTTACCTTTGTGCGTTTAAATTTTTAGCAAAATGGCTCTTTATAATCGAATCAATGGAAAGGAACTCAAAGAGAAGCTTAAACTAAGCAACGAGGAAAGAACAACGATTTCTTTTTATAAGTATCACCATATCACAGATCCTGCCACCTTTAGAAATGAGTTATATAAACTACTTGACCAAATTCATGTATTGGGAAGAATTTATGTTGCAGAAGAAGGTATAAACGCACAAATCAGTGTGCCCAC
>JAYVTC010000092.1:0-11278 GCA_043774745.1 Cyclobacteriaceae bacterium
TGCTGACGGACAAATCAGGGATGAAGATTATGAGTATGGTTCATTCACGCAAAGCAAGATGTTTCACAATAACGTAAGGTGCAGCAACTGCCACAATCCGCACTCCGGCAAATTGGTGGCCACCGGAAACACCTTGTGCCTCAGTTGTCATAAACCCAAATACGATACAGAAGAACATCATTTTCATAAGATCAATACTGAAGGAGCACAATGCATTAATTGTCACATGCCCGAGAAGACGTATATGGGAAATGATCATCGCAGGGATCACAGCTTCCGGATTCCGAGACCTGATCAATCCATTATATATGAAACTCCAAACACCTGTACCAGCTGTCATAAAAATAAATCCAACACATGGGCAGCCGATGCCATTAAAAAACGGTATGGTCCCAACAGAGCGTACCACTTTTCGGATGATCTATTACCAGGCAGTGAACTCACTGATAAGAGTGAAAAACATTTGCTGAAATTATTGGTCGACACCTTACAACCTGAAATCGCCAGGGCAACGGCCGTCTCTTATTTGGGGAATATACAAACTCAAAAGAGTGCCGAGGCACTCATGCAAGCCTTAACCGATGAAAAGGCATTGGTCCGCTATCATTCCGTTCGTTCATTAGAAAATTTTCCGGCTGAAGTATGGCAATCAAGCGCATGGAAAAAGCTGACCGATCCGATTCGTGCTGTTCGTATTGCGACAGCCGATCTGTATCATCGGTTGGCACCGGAAGCGATACCCGCTGCAGCCAGAAATTCATTTGCATTGGCTGACGCAGAAAATAAAAAATACCTGCAATACCAAACCGATTTTTCCGCGGGCAATATGATGCTGGCCGACTACGAATTACAGGGTGGTGATCACCTGGGAGCCATCATTCACTACATGCGCGGGCTGAAGAAAGACAGTCTGATCAATTATGCGCGATTAAACTTAGCAGCATCCTATAACACAGCAGGAAAAAATCAAGAAGCACTAAAGACATTGAATGATGCTGCCGCAATTGATCCGGAGAATGAACGGATTTTTTATAACCTTGGATTGCTTCATTACGAAATGGGCGATATCTCATCTGCCATGGAAAATTTTCAAAAAGCGGTTCGGCTAAAATCACAAAATACCGGAGTGTATTATAACTATGGGCTGCTCTTGCAACAACAGGGAAAAGTGAAAGAAGCAGAACAGGTTTTGCTGAAAGGGTATTCACTGGATCCGCAGGCTATCAATGTTAATTATGCATTGGCATTTTTATATACCAATCAGAACAACCTCTCCAAAGCAAGAGTGCATGCGGGTGTATTACGTAAAGCAGATCCCAGCAATCCAGATTATCAGGGATTGTTCAGGAGACTGGGGATGTGATTTGTCTCGTTACTGAATACAATTTAGACAAGGTGTAGTGGGTTTGAAAAAAGGTTTTATGTAGCTTTATACCATGGTTGTGCTACCAGAAATATCTAAACGAACATGTTGGGAGGTAGATCTTACTGAGGATGATTTTAATCATTCCAATGAGTGGGTTATCACCCGGGTATTTGACAGAGGAACCCTTGATGAAGTATTTTCAATTATTAAATATTATGGTTTCGATTTTGTTAAAAATGTATTAATCACAACCCAGGACAATTTGCCCTATCACGCCATTTTACTTGCGAGAGCAATCTTTAAATTGAATTATTCAGACTTTAAATGCTCAGAAAAGAAACAGTCTCTGCTCCATTATTAGAAAGCCTGATTGTTCTTATGGAAATGGAAACCATAAAAACACATCGATTGGTAGGAGGCACTGCGCTTGCACTTCAAATTGGTCATCGTACGTCAATTGACATCGATTTATTCTCGGATGGCAAAACTGATTATGACGCAGTTCAAGAGGAACTCTATGAAAGATTTGGAAATAAATTTAGTAAAGGACGTATTATAAGTAGTTCATTTAGTAAAGGAATTGCTATCTATCTGAATAATGTTAAGACTGACATTTTAGATTGGAAGTCCAGATTTATAAGACCTTTCATATTAGATGAGCAAATCAGGCTAGCCAGTAAAGAGGATATTATTCCTATGAAATTCAATACATTTCTGTGTTCGCCTGAACTAGCCCGGTATGAAAAAAAAGACTTTGTCGATCTGGCGAATCTAATGAAAGAATATTCCTTAGAGCAAATGATGCAGCTCTACAATGAAAAGTATCCAAATGAATTAATGTCATCACGGTTGATGATCGAAGGGTTACAGCTTAGTGAAATGGCAGATAAAAAAGTAATGCCAAAAATGTTGAATGGCGAAACATGGGAGTACACAAAAAAGCAGATTGAAGAGTCTATTGCATCTTTCGTTAAAAAGAAAATTGGACAATCCTGGTAAGAAAACGTACACATGAAAAACAAATCCACCACCAAACAACATCAAAAATCCAAAACAACACCGGTTGCAAAAAAGAAAACTCCGTTGTGGATGGTGGTGGTCGTAATTGTGGTAGCCTCTATCGGTGGCGTTACCTGGCGCCTCTATACTGCTGATAAAAGTACAACGAATTCAATCTCCACTTCTACAACAACAAACACGCCTGCCAAAGCAGACCATGAACTACTGGTTGGCCGTTGGAACCGCACCGATAGCGATGGCGCTTATGTGATAGAAATTAAAAGTGCTGCCGCTGATGGTAAACTCGATGCAAGCTATTTTAATCCGAACCCCATCAAAGTCGGGCATGCGGAGTGGCAAAACAAAAATGGAAAGTTGGCGGTTGTCGTTGAACTGCGTGATGTGAATTATCCGGGCTCAACCTATACACTAAATTTTATTCCCTCTGAAAACCGGATGACAGGTAATTACTATCAGGCCGTTGAAGGAACAAACTTCGATGTGGAGTTTGTGCGTGCCCGTTATTAATTTACTCATCATTTATTTTACTGGTAGTCAGCAACAGATAGTCACTCAAACTTCCCTATTTTAATAGATTATTTCATTGGATGATCGCAGGAGTATCTCAAATAAGTTGGTTTTTTCTATTCGCTTTTGCCTTCCACGGCCTGATGGCAATATCCATTCTGATTTTTAAAAACAAAACACTGCAATTAGCCAACCTGTTACTGGGTATCAACCTGCTTGGTATCTCCATGGTTGCCATTGTAATTACCGTGGTGGAAACCGGTTTGATTTTAGAAGTACCACATTTCTACCGCGTGCCAAGCCCACTTTATTACCTGATGTTTCCGGCAGCCTGGTTATATGTGAAGTTGATTATTACCGACCGCACGCGTCTGGAAAAAACAGACTACCTGCATTTCCTGCCAGCTTTTATCCATCTGATCGAAATGATTCCGTTTTACCTGAAAAGCGCTGACGAAAAATTAATTGAAATCAATGAAGCCATCAATCAGCATATTGATATCTATGCGCATCGTGAAGGCTGGCTTCCACCGTTTGCACATAATATGGTACGCGGACTAATGGCAATTATCTATGCCTTCGCTATGTGGCGTTTGATCAGGAAATCAAACTTATACAAGCACACGACAAGCAGTATTACTGCAAATACCATTGCGTGGCTTAAAACATTTACCTTCATCAATGCATTGATTGGAGTGGGTGCGATACTTTTTTTAACACTTGTTTTTATTCCTGCCGACATACGGTCATTGGGTTTTACTGTTGTTTTTTTGATTTCTCTTACCATATCCAATACCTATTTATTCTTTCGCCCGGAAATTTTGTACGGACTACCTCAGCCAGCCTCAGTCCAATTAGATACAGGTAAACCAGAAGTTCTTGTAAATAATATAGAGCAGGTTGATAATATTGAGCAGGTTGCAATTCCTTCCTTCATTTATGAGTATAAAAATCCCATCCATCAATATCTAATCAAGTCACAGCGGTACCTGGAGCCTGAATTTAATTTACAGGATCTGTCGCGGGATACAGAGATTCCTAAACATCACCTCCAGCTATTAATCCACAAAGCTGAGGGGAAAAAGTTTGGAGAATTCATCAATGAATATCGGATTGAGCATCTGAAAAAACAGATTGAAAACGGGGGAACGAAAAGCAAAACCCTTGAAGGATTAGCTGCCGAAAGCGGATTTAGCTCAAAAGCTACCTTCATCAGGTCTGTTAAAAAGCTTACCGGAAAAACCCCAAAGGAGTATTTTATTTCGGGCTAAATGTCAATTTAGCTTGGGAAACTAGCACTTTTTAGTCTAATCAGGTTTCAATTTGGTCAAATTGAAACTCTTATTCCGCTGAGGTCCTCGTTCTCACTTTTAAAGAATTAGCCCTTGGCTTAGCTTAGATCCTTAATGCTCACCAAAAATGGTTCGGAAGACAATCCTGTAGAGTGTTTAATAGAAATGAATACCTGCAACCAGTTAAAATAAAAACCAAATAAATAAGAATGAGAATCAAATATGTAATAGGAATACTGTGTATTTCAGTTTCCTTATTTGCTCAAGCCCAGCAAAAGAAAAAGGCTACCAAGGTTGTTACTCCGGCACCTGCTGTAGCCAACCTCACTAAACCACCAGCTGGTAGTCCTAACATCTTAGTAATATGGGGTGATGATATTGGCACCTGGAACATTAGCCACAATAACCGTGGTATGATGGGTTACAGAACACCCAACATTGACCGCATTGCAAGCGAGGGTCTTTCGTTTACCGATTATTATGCCCAACAAAGCTGCACAGCAGGACGTGCTGCATTTATCAGTGGTTCTGTGCCCGTTCGCTCAGGCATGACTAAAGTTGGATTGCCTGGAGCAAAAGAAGGATGGCAAAAGACCGATGTAACCATGGCAACCGTACTTAAAGGTCAAGGTTATGCAACGGGGCAATTTGGAAAAAATCACCAAGGCGATCTTGATGAACATTTGCCGACCCTGCACGGATTTGATGAGTTCGTTGGAAGTTTATATCATCTAAATGCAGAAGAAGAACCGGAGAACAGAGATTACCCGGGCGATATGAAGTTGGCCAATGGAAAAACATTCAGAGAACAATTTGGCCCACGCGGTGTGTTGAAAACCAAAGCTGATGGTAAGGGTGGACAGACCATAGAAAATACTGGACCGCTCACCAAGAAGCGAATGGAAACCATTGATGATGAAACGGTAGCTGCTGCAAAAGATTTTATAACGCGTAAAGTAAAGGCAGGTGAAACTTTCTTCTGCTGGTGGAACGGAACACGTATGCACTTTCGCACACACGTAAAAGAATCGCATCAAGGTATATCAGGTCAGGATGAGTATAGCGATGGTATGGTGGAACATGATATGCACGTGGGTGAATTACTAAAACTGCTGGATGAATTGGGAATAGCCAACAATACGCTGGTGATGTACTCTACCGACAACGGTCCGCACTACAACACGTGGCCCGATGCCGGAACGACTCCATTCAGAGGTGAGAAAAATTCGAACTGGGAAGGAGCTTACCGGGTTCCTACGTTTGTTCGCTGGCCCGGAAAATTTTCTGCCGGCACGACACTAAATGATATCGTATCGCATGAAGATTGGTTGCCAACTTTTGCAGCCGCAGCCGGGGCAACTGATATAAAAGAAAAACTGTTAACCGGCACCAGTATAAACGGACGTAACTATCGCAACCATCTTGATGGGTATAACCAGTTGGATTACCTCTCCGGAAAAGTAAAGAATTCGCCAAGAAATGAGTTTTGGTATGTGAATGACGATGGTCAGATTGTGGCGGCACGCTATAACGATTGGAAAGTGGTGTTCCTTGAAAACCGAGGCGAAGCATTTGGTGTATGGCGTGAACCATTTACAGAATTAAGGGTTCCATTGCTATTCAATTTGCGCAGAGACCCATTTGAAAAAGCACAACACAATGCAAATGTGTATAACGATTGGTTCTTAGATCATCCATTTGTGATTGTTCCGATTCAAGGACTTGCAGCCAAATTTTTAATGTCCATGAAAGAGTATCCGCCTTCACAAAGTCCGGGATCTTTCAATCTGTCGAAAATTGAAGAGACATTGAAAAACGCGGGCGGATCGCGGTAACAGTTTAGATTAACTAAAACATATAGAACGGCTGCGCAAATTTGTGCAGCCGTTCTTTTAAAAAGTGAAAACATGAAAAGTACCCTAGTGTTTCTTTCATTTACATTTCTTCTGGCTAGTTGCAATCCGAAAGAAAAACAACCGTATAGTGAAACTTCAACAACCGACCCACTCCCATCGTGGCATGAAGGCCCAACAAAACAAGCCATCATTGACTTTGTGCTGAATACCACTAAAGAAGGAAGTGTAGGTTTTATTCCGGTGGTCGACCGCATTGCCTGCTTTGACAATGATGGAACCTTATGGAGCGAGCAACTCACGTATTTTCAACTTGCATTTACGTTGGATCAGGTTAAGGTAATGACACCACAACATCCCGAATGGAAAAACAAACAACCTTTTAAAGCTTTGCTGGAAGGTGATCTTAAAACCGCGCTGGCCGGTGGCGAGAAGGCTTTGTTAGAAATTGTGATGGCAGCACATTCAGGAATGACAACGGAAGAGTTTGACAAGACAGTCACAGATTGGATAGCAACCGCCACACATCCTAAAACCGGAAAGCATTACAACGAAATGATATTTCAGCCTATGGTTGAACTACTGAGTTACCTGCGTGCAAACGGGTATAAAACGTTCATCGTCTCTGGAGGAGGTGTTGATTTCATGCGTCCCTGGGTGGAGAAGGCCTACGGCATTCCCCCAAACCAGGTAGTGGGCAGTTCAGGTAAAGTGAAATACGATACACTAAATGGCAAACCAGTTTTAATTAAACTTCCAGAAATAAATTTTATTGATGATAAACAAGGAAAGCCTGTTGGTATTCATCAATACATTGGCAAGCGGCCGGTTTTTACAGCTGGTAATTCCGATGGCGACTATGCGATGCTTCATTGGACAACAACAGCAACAGGTTATCCTCGGTTCGGAATGATTGTGCATCATACTGATTCAGTTCGCGAATGGGCTTACGACCGTGATTCGCACATTGGTAAACTGGAAAGAGGTCTGGAGGATGCTGCAAAATACAATTGGAAGATAGTAGATATGAAAGTAGACTGGAAAAATATTTATCCAGAATAGTCTAATGTGGCTTGGATTAATAGATACCCATACAATGAAAAATTATTACTTGCTTACGTTTATCTTGACAAGTACGTTGTTACTGACGGGTGTAGTCATGGCCATTGCGCAGGACAACAAAGCAGAAGAGCACAAGCCAAAGATCCGTGGTGCTATCATGATGGCCAATTCGCATGTGCCTAAAGCGTTAGAAGATGGAAAGCAGGTAACCATAATTCCCACATGGGGATTTGATGTTGATTACTTTTTTCATTCCCGCTGGTCTGTTGCATTGCAGGGTGATATTAAATTACAAAGCTTTGAGATTGAAGAGAAGAACAATGTATCGTTAGAACGTAACTTCCCCATTGCATTGGCAACTGTCATTCATTATCATGCACTGCGACATTGGTCATTTTACACAGGTCCTGGTGTTGAGCTTGAAAAGAATGAAAACCTATTTCTGGTCAGGTTGGGTACAGAATACAGCTTTGAAATTTCCGAGAACTTTGAAATTGCACTCAACCTGATTTACGAAAACAAAAACGAGGTCTACGATACCTGGACATTTGGTGTCGCATTCAATAAAAAACTATGGCAAAAGAAGTAACTTCAATGATAGGGATTAAATAAGACAGCGGATTATTGTTCTGTAGCTTCCAATCACGCCAGTTTTTTATTACCCAAACTAGTGAAGAGTCCTATATATTCGTTGCCTGCGGCATCCAATCTAGCGACAAGCTACAATTCATTCTGATCGAATAAATATTCCTTCCCGCGACCTAACTAAATCGTTTTGGACAACCTATTAAATCGATGATGATCGCTGAGCTTTTTCCAATCCAGCGTATAAACCATTTACTAATTTATCGATATGAAGAAAAGCACTAAGCAAAGGTTGATCCGATACTGATAATCGGGAATTACTTATTTCAGTTCTGACAAGTAAATATGTGCATCATTTAACTTACCCATTTCTGCATAGGCGGCACCTTTAAGAATCAATTCCCACGAAACACTTTGTCGCTGAATTTTATCTGCCCAATAAATTGCCTCACTGAATTCTTTTTTATAAGAGAAATAAAACCTTAAGCCGGCATTAAACCACCACTGATAGTATGGGTTAAGCTGAATTGAGTTGTTTAACATGGCATACCCGCGTTCCATGTCTCCACAGCAGATCAGGCAAAACCCTAATCCACCCGCAATACTGGCCGAATTGAACTTGTACTTTTGCCATTGATCAATTGTTTCGACACACTGCGTTGGCTGACGCAGAAAACAAAAAATACCTGCAATACCAAACCGATTTTTCAGTGGGAAATGTGATGCTGGCCGACTATCACCTCCAGGGTGGTGATCACCTCAACGCCATCATTTATTATGTGCGAGGATTGAAGAAAGACAGCCTCATGAATTATGCACGATTAAATTTGTCGGCAGCCTATAATAGTGCAGGTAAAAATCCTGAAGCACTACAAGCATTGAATGAAGCTGCCGCTATTGATCCAAAAAATGAACGGATATTTTACAATCTTGGATTGCTGCAGTATGAGATGGGTAATATTCCCGGAAACTGAATGAAGCGGAAAAAATATTATTGAAAGGATTCGCGGTGAACCCTAACTCTACCAACATCAATTACGCATTGGCGTATTTATATACGAATCAAAATAATATATCCAAGGCGAGAGTACATGCAGAACTACTGCGCAAAATAGATCCCAACAATCCGGAGTATCAGGGTTATTCAGGAGTTTGGGGTTGCAATAAAATTTCTCTTTCAACTTACTTTCAAAGTTGTAGCTCCAGATCGGCACAGCTGGAAAGATCTTTAACGGGTTCTCACCATGTCGTTCACACGATCAAAAGAAATAACCCACCCTGTAAATAAGCGGGCTGTAATACGGTGAGTACTCTTCCAGATTATAAAGGAAATTATAAATCAGCTGAAAACTTATGCCACCATGCTTCTTGCGACCTAACTGGCGGATGTAACCCAACCCCATAAAGAAAGAATCAACATGATCCGTCTGCGTTACGATTTCATTGCTGGCAACTTGAATGGCATATTCCGTCTTAAGGTACTCCCATTCCGTCCACAGGTAAATACGTTTACTAAGCTGCGCTCTGGCGAAGAGGTTTGGGCCATAGCTGTTTAAGTCCTTGCCGTAAACTCTGTTGCGGGTATAGATATAGCGGTAACCGGTGCCAAGTGTCACTGTTTTAGGAAAGTGATAGGCGAGTAGCCCCGCTATCTCAAGATGTGTTTTCTTTGGCTGAATCCAGAATCCGGTTGAGCCACCCAAACTTATTCGCTCATTAAGAGGGCGTTGATCTTTACGGATCGTGGGTGCTGTTACCTTGGATGGAATAGAATCATTACTAAGCTGTCCGTAGGCCTGAGCAGATAGTGTTATAGGTAGAATTAGAAAAAGATACCGGATTGTTTTCATCGTGATGCAAATAATAAAAAACCGTGATCAATGCAGCGTGAGAAGTAGCTATTCACGTTAATTAACTGTTAAAGATTGCTCGGCTTTTTCCAGTCCGGCATAGAGTTGAAGAATCAATTCATCCACGTGAATAAATACAACTAGAAACGGCCTGATCGTGTACTGATAGTTGGGAAGCACTTCCTTCAGTTCAGAAAGGTGTTCGCGGGCATCGCTTAGTTTACCCAACTCGGCACTCGCTGCACACTTGAGTATTAATTCCCATGGAATACTTTGACGTTGCATTTTATCTGCCCAATAAATTGCTTCACTGAATTCCTTCTTATAAAAGAAATAAAAACTCAAGCCCGCATTAAACCACCACTGATAGTAGGGGTTCAGTTGAATGGAGTTATCTAACATAGTATAACCACGCTCTATCTCCCCGCAACAGATTAAGCAAAACCCTAGCCCGCCAGCAATACTGGCCGAATTGAGCTGATACTTTTCCCATTGATCAATCGTTTCGATGCACTGCTTTGGCTGGTGAAGAAAAAGATACGCCAGAGATAATGTTTGATAAGCATGCTGACAACGAGGTTCAATTTTCAGCGCAATCTTTCCACATTTCACTCCTTCCTCTAGCGGACTCTCCACATCAAAACGATAACCATAAAAGTAGCCCGCCACATACGTCTCACCCAGTATGGCCCAGCCCAAAGCATATTGCGGATCCAACTCAACTACCTCTTGCATGGAGGCAAGTCCCTTTTTAAAGATATCTTCATTCAGGTCATTCACCAAACGGTAATACCAAAAGACGGCATCATAAACTTTTATATCAATAGGACTTTTGAAATGAATGTTTTTCGCAGCCTCCCGGAATATGATACCGTGTGAGCCTGCAATTTGATTTACTACATGCCGTACAATATCATCTTGAATGGTAAAAGTATTTATCGTTTCCTTTTCTTTTTCGTACGTGTGTGCCCAGATCTGATGATTGGTATTGGTCTGTATTAATTGAACCCGCATCCTGATCGACTTTGAATCGGATTGAATACTGCCCGTTAACAAATATTGTGCATCGAGTATAAGTGCAACTTCTTTTATATCGGGCACCTGGGTAACCACTTTTCTGGATGCGTAATACGATATCACCGAGAACTCGTTGAAGTTGGTTAGCTCGGTACATATTTGGTCACCTAAGCCATCAGCCAATGAAAGAAGCGAAATATCATCGCTCAGGTGAAAAGGAAGAACGGCTATCGCAGGTTTAAAATACCTGCGCAGATTGTCAGAAGCAGTTTTAGTAGTCGAAGTTTCAACCCATTCGAATTTGGGAATATAGGTGCCTTTTGGAACAGTGATTAAGATTGGATCATGACTGCCAGATCCATAATAATAATCGTACAGCCCTCTTCGCAACCTCCCCGCATGAATGCGAACCGAAGCATCTACCTGTGGATCATACCCTGTCTTTTTGGAGAGCACTTTTGTTCCAATCGTATATTCCTTTAAAGTCTTCTCTCTGCCCTCCATGGTTTCCTCCACAATGAATTTTATAAAACCAGAAAGAATCATCGAATTTTTGAATAGAGGAAAGGAAAGGATCTTATTTAACTGGTCAATAATATCGGCCTTGCCGATGGGAGGTTGAGGCTGCATTTAACCGTTAATTAACTGGCTTAAATTGGATCCTAAATCTACTAAAAATAGCTTCGTATAAAAAAGGGACATATTTCGATATGTGGATTCCTGAAA
>JAYVTC010000093.1:0-18418 GCA_043774745.1 Cyclobacteriaceae bacterium
TCATCCGGAAACTCAATGTATTCAACACCATTCGAGTTTTTGGTTTCATAAGGGCTAAGCGATTCGCCTTTCACGAACTTATCGAACAAAATTATTTCGCGTTTTGCTAACGTATCAGGCACCATCTTCCAGGTGCGGAATATTTCTTCATAATCCGTGATGCTATTATCGTCACCCAGAGTAAATTTTCCTCCTGTGGCTACTCGTTTATCCACGAGGCTTGGGGCCTTTCTGCTCACTAAAAAATAATGGGCATTGCCTTTTATAAAATAAGCATCAAACTTATGAACTCTGGCCTGCTCCTGATATACCGAATCATAAGACTTGTAGAAACGCTCTTCAAACGTAAGTCCTTCCGGTGCACGACCCACATAACGAATAATTTTCCACATCAATTCATCCTGTTGTTGTGGCGTTAGATGTGAGCTAACCTGATAATCATTTTTTGTACTGCAAGCGCCAGCTATTATAACTAAGATGAGTACTATTCCAACTCTATTTTTCATAACACAAAAATAAGAAGACCCGCCCTAAAGCAGGTCTTCATTCTTAAAATTAACCCCTATTAACCTATTAATAAACCTTATTCAATGGTTGGAATTCAGACCAGCCATCAGTCCAGTCGGTTGTACCAAATGCACCGCGGAAAGCTGTGTTGGTAAAGCCCGTCAACTTTGCATCGGTAAAGTCAGCACCTGAATTCAGATTATTAGCTCCTGCTACACCTGCTGCCAACACGAAGTTTGGATTAGAAGGATAGTTTGAAGATGTCTGACCTGCCCAGAACAAGGAAGTTGTGATTCCCAAATCAGAGAATACCGATGTGCTGGTGATATTATTGAACACTGTATTGCTGTTGGTTGTCCAGTAGTTAGATATCGCAGTGGCATTTCCTGCTGCATCTGGTGCAATGGTAAGTCCGGTTGCGAACGCTGCATCCGATGCTGATGTTGAAGTTCCCACTAGCGTAGTTCCTGGAACAGACAATACGTTGTAAGCATGTTTACCTGCTCCTGAAGTAAGGTTATCCAATGTTCCCTGATCATCAACACGAATACCTACACGGAATCCTGAGAAGAAAGAGTTGAAGATTGAAATGGCCGTTCTTCTACGAAGGTGTGCTGCGTTTTGGAAGTTGCCTGAAATGGCACGGCTTTGAATTTCGCGAGGACCAAGAATGGTCATGTTTGAAAATACTCCACGAGTACAACCTGTGTTTGTAGTGCCATCACATAATCCAGCAATGGCCGTTCCATTCGCCTGGTTATCACTTTCAAAAGCATTGGAGCCTGACTGATCCGCAAAGAAAGGATTGCGTACGGCTAAGCCAAATTGCACATTTCCACCCCAACCAAAGTCAGTATCAAAATCGTCATCCCATGCTGAGTGTGATACTAAATACTTTCCATTTACGGTGCCACCGAACCACTCGTAATTATCATCGCCTCCAAAGGAAGTTTGAATGTATTCAATGGTTGTTCCGTTACCAACTCCACCCATAGTTAAACTATTGGTCTCATTATTCGGAGTAAGTTCGATGCCGGCATATTCTATACGCACATATTTCAATGATCCAGAGTTTTCATTCGCATTCGTTGCAGGTGTGGCTCCGTCAGCAGCAACACTTCCAAAATTTTGTGTAGGTGTAATGCCTTCAATAGCAGGTTTCGCTGTTTGATTTACAAAAGCGTTACCTAATAAAATTACTCCACCCCAATCGCCACGATCTCTTTCACCAACAGCTTGGGCCGATGTGAATACGATTGGATTAGCTGCTGTGCCATTTGCAATTAACTTTCCTCCAGGTTGTATAATCAATGTGGCTTTAGAAGACTTATCACCTTTCAATATTGTTCCCGCTGGAATCGTTAATGTTACACCACTGGGAATAAATACCTGACCTTTCAATAAATAAGGCTTGGCCGCAACCAAAGTTTGTGTGGTAAGCACGCCTTGCAATGCGACCACAGGGTCACCTACTGTAATTACAAAATTTGAAACAGCAGATGGATAATTTTTGGCATCAATCACCTGAAATGAAACGATGATCTGAGAACCAACCTTAGCATCAGCTGGAATGGTATAGTTAAAAGGAATGGCTGCGGAGAGGTCTGTTGCTGATAGGTCTCTTGTTTCTTCTTCAACTCCGGAAACATAAATAACCAAATCGAGCGCTCCGTTGGGAGCTGTTATTGTCAGATTAGCCGTGACCGCACCACCGGGTATGTTTTGAGCCGATGTCGGATCAACCATAACTGTTGGAGCAGGTTCAATTTTTTCTTCATTGCAACTCTGCAATAATTCCATCGCAGAGAATGCTACAAAAAGCAATGATAGTTGGAATAGGTTTTTCATTTGTATAATCATTTTTACAAGCACAAAATTAGATGGTCAATATCCAGAAGCAGTTAAAACCCGATTATCAATTCATTACCGCAGTGTTAACATCTTTCTCTTATATGATCGAATAAAAAAACCTGCCTTGAATAGACAGGTTTTTTGATTTATCAACTAAATCATTCCTATTCACCCTTGTTGAATTTCCATGCAATACCTGCTGAAAACTGGGTGCCTACCTGGTAGCGTTGAATAATAGCCTCATCGGTTGTATTGATTTTATTATCGCTGTTGTTGTCCTGATAGATGCGATACGCGGCATTCAATAGATTCTGAATATTTAACTTAGTTTCAAATTTTTTGTTCCACCTTTTAGCTATCTGAAAATCGAGTGAGCTTCTTGGCATCTCCCACCAGGTAGGGAATACTTTATCTCCTACTGTGAAAATTCTGGGACCAAATACGTTGTATGCCGCATTTACTGCCAAGCCACTTTCTTCATCATTATAATACAAGCCCATATTGATGATGTATGGCGACTGACCTTGCAGTGGTCTGTTTTGAATTTGGTTTGTGGCTGCTGTTCCTACATCGACATTACTTTTAATAAATGCTGTGTTCAGATTGATCGAAGTGTTGCGCAAGAATCTTGACACACCCAAACTGGCCAACGATTTTCTAAATTCAAATTCTACACCGTATGAAGTTGCCTGAGGAGCATTTCCATAATACAACTGGGGATTTTCAGTAGTGATTTCCAAATAGGTTTCGATCGGATCATTGAATTGTTTATAAAATCCTCCGATGCTGATTAACTCACCGGGATTAGGATACATTTCCCAACGCAAATCAACATTATTGATAAAAGCTGTTTTCAAATTGGGTGAACCAATAAGGGCTGCTTCATATTCAAACTGATAGTATAAGAATGGGGCAAGTTCTCTAAACTCAGGACGATTCACGGTGCGGCTGAATGCACCACGCACCAGTGAGCGATCTGTTATATTGTATGCCACATTCACAGAAGGAAGGGCAGCAAAAACAGGGTTGTTTATGTCAATCACACCTGTGTTTGTTCTGGCTTGCAATGTTTGAATATTATTTTCTCCGCGGAAGCCACCGGTTAAATCAAATTTTCCAAGAGGCATTGACGCGCTTACATATCCAGCCGTTAACAGGTTTGTGCCTTCATAAGAATCCTGAGATTGTGTGCCTTCTTCAATCACAAAACCATCTGAACGTTTAATGTTTTCAGGAGCAAAAATCTGATCCAATGGAAGACGGCTTAGCTCCTGACCAATGGCCTGATCAAAATCTGCTGTGTTAGGATACAGGTAGTTAATATAGCGGGCATTGAAATTGCGGGTTTTATATTCTGCATAATAACCTGCTTTAATGGTGGGGCCTTTCTTATCTTCTTCCGCGTTAAATTTCTTTTCAAAGTTCAATCCATTAGAAACACCGATATCTTTTAACTCTGACCAGAAGCGACCGGTTTCAAATACGTTTCCAGCTGCTGGCAATTGCATGGTATACGGTTCTTCTGTTCCCTGGAATACTTTATCGCGATACGTTCTGAATCTTCTATAATCGGGCTCATTGCGATTGATGTAATTTAATCCGGCAACCCAGTTTAATTTAGAAGAGCCATCGCCTAACTCATGTGTGCCTTCTAATTGACCTGAATAGATAGAGCGGCTTAAGTAATGATAGGCATAGTTGGTGCGATCAAAATTAGGATTCTGAATTTTATCATCGCCAACACGCAGAGTCGTTTCATGTTCACCTAACTGAACAAATAAGTTTTTGAATTCAAATTTATTACGATCATTAAGATCGATATGCCAGTTGTGCATCACATTTACACGTACATCGTTGCTGTAAAAATTGTCTTTGTATTCAAACCTTTTCGTTGCTGTGGTTGCTGTGAAATCGTTGTAGCGTAAAAAGTCTGATTGGTAATGCTGATAGTTATTTGAATACGATAAAGCGGTAAGGTTATTAAACTTCACACGTCCTAGTTTAAAATTTTGTGAGGTGGCAAAGTTGAAGCCCATGTCAAGTGGAGCTTTGCGTGTGCTGTAATCAAAATTGTTGGTCAATGATTTTCCCGCACGCTCGCGTACGCTTGAATTTTTTGCTGACGCCTTTAATTGATTGGTTGACGGAAAGTTGTCGGGAATAGATCGGAATCCATTATCAAAACCCAAAAAATCAGTAGCACTTCCTTGTGAAGAAAGATGATCCTGAAAGGTTGTATTGACACGATAACCGAAGCTTAATCCAACACTGGTAAACTCTTCATAAGCAGGCTGCTTAGTCACCAGTTGAATTACACCGCCAGCAAAATCGCCTGGAAGTTCAGCCGTGCCTGATTTATAGATGAGCATCTGATCGATGGCTCCGGCAGGAACCATATCAAACGAAAACGAACGTCTGTCAATTTCTGTGCTTGGGGCGATAGCTCCATTAATCATCACCTGATTATAGCGTTCGGGCACACCGCGAATAATCACAAAGCGATTATCAACAATCGTAACTCCAGGCACACGCTGTGCAATCTGAGCCACATCGCGATCCGGAAGTTTGGTTATCTGTTCAGAAGAAATTCCACTTACCACTAGTTTGCTTTCGCGTATTGACTTTAAGAGATTTAAATCAGTAGCAATTTCTTTTTTCGCTGTTACAATTACTTCCTCCAATTCTGCTACATCTTCTGCTAATGTAATTTCCAGTGTGGTTTTTTTACCTGATTCCACAACAACATCGGCAATGGTTTGTGTTTTATAGGTAATGGAAGATACAATCAATGAGTATGTACCCGGCTTTACATTAGGTATAACAAAATTTCCATCCAGGTCAGTAGCCGCACCTACTGTTGTGCCTTCAATAACAGCGTTGGCCCCAATAACAGCTTCCTTGGTCTTCAGGTCAATCACTTTACCAGCTATAGTACCATTTTGAGCCATGCTCAGCGATGTGATTGAAAATGCGAGAAGGATTAAATAAAGTCTACGAAACATGCTTTTAATATTTGACACAAAGGTCGGGTGGCAATATTACCTCGCGGGGTAGGGTATATTATGGAATTGTTAAAGAGAGCCTTATGAAAACCATATTTAGGGCCAGCAAAAGAGGATGTACCTATCGCACTATCTCCACAAGTCAAATGAAAATGAGGAGTTTAGATCATTAGACCGAATAACATTGAGGTAACGATCTTGCAAAGAAATTAAGATTTGGGCAACAGATGTTAATTAATAATCATATCGTAATATTACGATATGATTATTACCTTTGGCGTATGAAGACTGAACTACTAAAACCTATTAAGGAAAAAATAGAACAATTTGAAAATGGTTATTCGCTCATCCCAGAAGAACGAAAACACATTTTAAAACAGCTTGCTGCGTTTGTTAAAAAAAAAAGAAAGCGAGTGAACCTATTGAATTGGATTTTATCTGTACGCATAACTCGCGCAGAAGTCATATCGCTCAAATCTGGGCACAGGCTGCTGCTGGATATTACGGAGTGAATAATGTTCATTGTTATTCTGGTGGCACCGAAGCAACCGCTTTCAATCCAAGAGCCGTGAAAGCGATGAGTGACGTTGGTTTTAACATTATCAAGATTGATGAATCTGAAAACCCACATTACCAAGTTTACTTTTCTGAGACCCGAAAGCCACTGATTGCTTTTTCAAAAGTGTATAACGATCCATTTAATCCATCCGGTGGTTATGCTGCAATCATGACGTGCTCACATGCTGACGAAAATTGTCCGCTGGTCATTGGTGCAGAAACCAGGATCTCACTTCCTTTTAATGACCCAAAAGATTTTGATGGCACTCCACAAGAAGCAGAGAAGTATCATGAACGCGTTTTAGAAATTGGACGGGAGATTTGTTACGCCTTCTCCCAAAGAAAAGCATAGACATCTGTCCTATCCATCTATGAGTAATAATAAAAAACTTGGCTTCTTAGACCGTTACCTCACCCTTTGGATATTCCTGGCAATGATTGTGGGTGTTGCCCTGGGCAACTTCTTTGAAGTAGAACAATTTATGAATCACTTTCAGGTTGGAACAACCAACCTGTTAATTGCCACTGGCCTTATCATTATGATGTATCCTCCTTTGGC
This sequence comes from Cyclobacteriaceae bacterium, assembly GCA_043774745.1. Classification (GTDB taxonomy): domain Bacteria; phylum Bacteroidota; class Bacteroidia; order Cytophagales; family Cyclobacteriaceae; genus ELB16-189. The sequence continues at coordinate 6,478 of JAYVTC010000093.1, forward strand.
GAAAGTCCGCTATGAACATTTGGGTATAGTGTTTAAGAATGTAAAAGTCATTAGTCTGTCATTGCTGCTTAACTGGATTATCGGACCGATTCTAATGTTTTTTCTGGCAATCATTTTCCTCAGCGATAAACCGGAGTACATGATTGGTTTAATTCTGATAGGGATAGCCCGATGCATTTCCATGGTTTTGGTATGGAATGATCTGGCGAAAGGCGATAAAGAATATGCAGCCGGATTGGTTGCCCTTAATAGCATCTTTCAAGTTCTCTTCTATAGCTTGTTTGCCTGGTTGTTCATCACGGTGTTACCTCCCTTCTTTGGCCTTAAAGGTTCCGTTGTCGATGTGAGTATGGGAGACGTTGCAAAAAGTGTATTTCTCTATTTAGGTGTACCGTTCATTGCCGGATTTCTAACGCGATACTTTTTTAAAAAGGCAAAAGGAGAAGAATGGTATGTACAACATGTTGTTCCAAAGATTAGTCCATTAACCTTGATTGCCTTGCTCTTCACCATTGTGATCATGTTCAGCTTCAAAGGAAAAATGATTGTGGATATTCCGTTTGATGTGGTTCGTATTGCGATTCCATTAGTCATCTATTTCCTCATCATGTTCATTCTGAGTTTTCTGTTATCAAAAAAACTTGGAGCCAACTACGAAGAAAATGCTTCGGTGTCATTTACGGCAACAGGCAACAATTTTGAATTAGCCATTGCGGTAGCCGTGGGTGTATTCGGTATTAATTCCGGACAAGCATTCGCAGGCGTAATTGGACCGCTCATTGAAGTGCCTGCGTTGATACTTTTAGTAAATCTTGCTTTCTGGTTTAAAAGGAAAATGTATTAAGCCCCTCCGGGCAGATTATGCATCTCAAATGCATAATCTGGGTTAAAGTTTAGGATACATTATTTATTGAGGAAGTTGAAAAAATAAAACCATAATCATCACCGGTACTGCTTCAGGCAGTGGGATCCCATGTTGCCATCTCAGACTTCTCTGCGATTAAAAGCCTGGCGAACAACCAGGCTTATCTAATTAGTCAGCAAGAAGATTTATCTACAGGCTGTGAAGATCGTGACAGCCATTGATTGATTCCAATGGCTGATAACATAAAAACAAAAGGTAAAACCGGAATCAAAAAGCGTCCATCCCAGTTTTCTGAAGTCAGGCTCACGATAGCACATTGCATGATCACAAATCCGGCAACAAAGTAATGCTCTTTACGCTTTGATGTGAAGTGTTGAAATCCCTTGATGGCAAAAACGTAAAGAGGAAATAAAAATGCAACGATCAATACATTGTGTAAAATGGAAAAATAGGGCTTCACATTTCCTAAAAAAAGCAGAAGCTTTAAAGAGGTAATCTTAAAAAAGTAAACCGGGTTACTGTAGATAAATGTAATGAGGCGGATGAGTGGAGAATTCTCATCAGAGGGTATGATCAAATCGCCCGGAGGTTGCAATTCCAGGCTGATGTTCGGATAAATTATTTCGGCCTTTTGGTAGCTGTCAATGAAACCATAATCCTTCATCACAAAATTTAAAATCAAAAGACCAATGGCTACCCCAAGAACGATCGTAATTAACCAAACCTTTCTACTGACCCAATGATAATAATGAGCAAACCCATAAACCAAAACACCAACTATCAATGCAATGCCGGTTGGCCTGACAAAAACTGTGAAAAGAAAAATGATAAAAGTGAGTATGTATTGTTTGGGGTTTTTAGACAAAACCAGAGCAGCAAAAGAAATGATTGACATGCTCGCGAATAATGACTCTGTATAAATGAAAAAATTCCATTGGTGAATTTTGATCCAGGCTAAATAGAAAAAACAGGTTAAGAAGGAAGTAATTTCATTACCGGTTATTTTGTATGTAACCCGATGTAAAAAATATAAAGCAACACCAGAAATTAACACTTGAAATAAAACGGCAACGTAATCGCCTCCCAGCATGGAGGCTCCGGCAAGAAAAAAAGTGTAACTGATATACCAGACATCACGCCCTTCAGGGAAAACACCATTTAATAATGCAATGGCATTATCCTGATACATAACAGAATCCACCGAGGTCTTTACGCCATAGCGGGAAAACAAAATAATTTGTAATGCTGACCAAATCAGGAATAAAATCGAGAGGCTTCGTTGCGGCCTGCTAACATTGTTCTCAATTATCCTGAGCAATGGGCTACTTATTGATTGGCACTTTCGAGAGCAGCACTTTAATGATATCAGCAGTCTTCACATTGTCAGCTTCTGCTTCGTAGTTGAGTATGATACGGTGATTCATCACATCCAGTGCTACTTCTTTGATATCTTCCGGCAACACATAATCACGTCCATCCATAAATGCCAATGCTTTAGAAGCAAGGTTCATGTTTATACTAGCGCGTGGCGATGCCCCAAACTGTATGTATTGTCCTTCGTGATCAAGTTTGTATTCTTTTGGCTTACGGGTGGCTGTAACCAATTCAATAATATACTTCTCCAATGATTCAGAAATCTTCACCTTATTCACCTCCGCACGGATGGAGAAAATATCTTCCTTCGTCAACACCTGATTTACTTCATAGCTGAACTGCATGTTAGAAATCCTGCGCATGATCTCCAACTCATCTTCTTTGGTAGGATAGTCCACAAACACCTTCATCATAAAGCGATCAATCTGTGCTTCAGGAAGTGGGTAGGTACCTTCGTTTTCAACCGGGTTTTGAGTGGCCATTACCAGGAATGGCTTATCTAATTTGAAGGTGGTTTCGCCAATGGTTACTTGCTTTTCCTGCATCGCTTCAAGCAATGCCGACTGCACTTTTGCAGGTGAGCGGTTGATCTCATCCGCTAAAATTATGTTTGCGAAAATAGGTCCTTTCTTTACTTCAAACTTTCCTTCTTTCTGATTGTAGATCATCGTGCCCACCAAATCTGAAGGCAACAAATCGGGGGTAAACTGAATGCGGGCAAAATCCAGGTGCAGAACCTTGGCCACCGTACTGATGGTTAATGTTTTGGCCAGACCGGGCACGCCTTCCAATAGAATATGGCCGTTGGTGAAAAGCCCTACCAGCAGGCGATTTACCATATATTCCTGCCCCACCACTACTTTGGCTACCTCGCTATAAACCTCTTTGATTTTCTTCTGATGTTCCTGTTGTAGTTCTGTTATCTCTGCAAATGCCATAATCTGTATAAGTCAAAATTTGAATCGCAATATTAAGTAATTGGCATCAAAAAAAAGATGATTCCGGCTACACTTACGTCTGCGGCTGTAGATTGTTTCTGAGGGCCGGAATTCGGCTGGCGGATTAGTTCTTCTTATAGGCAAACTTGAAGTAAATCAGCATGGCACACAACACAAACATGATCGCATTGCAGATAATTACGGGCCAGAGCACCAGGACAAAGGCATAAATAAGCCACACTACTGTACTCGTTAAAACAATGAACAACATACTCAGACTTAAGTCACCAGCACTTTTAGTTTGCCAGGTCTTATACACCTGTGGTATGAAAGTGATACAACTTAAAAAGCTGCCCAGATAGCCGATCAGGTCGATGTAATTCATAGTTTGATTTTATAAGACAACGAAGGTACATGTTGAGTTTATATTAACAAATCATAAATCACCTGTTGATTCTTAGCAATCTTTGTTAATTTTCAAGCCAAACACCACCAAACACCAAATCAATGCTGTCTTCCATTCCAATGACAAGAGTATTAATCATTATTTTAGTTGCTTTCATTTTTTCATGCTCCAATAAAAATGCGCCAGACCTCGTGCTTATTAATGGTAAGGTCTGGACCGGTGAGAATGAATCGTCCTTTGAAGAGGCCGTTGCCATCAAAGATAACACTATCATTGCCGTTGGAAAAACAAATGACATCCACGATTTAGCCGGTGATAAAACTCAGGTCATTGATCTGAAAGGAAAATTAGTATCAGCCGGATTTAATGATGCTCACATTCATTTTTTAGGTGGCTCATTAGGTCTTGCCGAAGTAGACATGACCAATACAAAGTCACCGGCCGATGTGGCGGAACGGGTAAATCAATTCATGAAAGATAATCCTGATAAAGTATGGATCATCGGTCGTGGGTGGCAATACACTTCTTTTGAAAGCAGCCTGCCCGATCATGAAACATTAGCTGCTATCACCAATGATAAACCAGTTTTTATTAAAGCGTATGATGGTCATAGTGCATGGGCCAATAAAAAAGCATTGACCATGGCTGGCATTGATCATAATACAAAATATGATGGCTTTGGCGAACTCGTGAAAGATAAAAACGGAGAACCGACCGGAACTCTTCGCGAAAGCGCCATGGATTTAGTTGGGCAACATGTTACCAAACCCAGCCGATCTGAAAAGCTGGATGCTATAAGAAAAGGAATGAAACTCGCTGCATCATTAGGGATCACCAGTGTTCAGAATGCGGACGGAACAAAAGAAGTGTTCTCATTATATCAGGAACTTTTAAACAACGGTGAACTAAAAATCCGCTATGCCGCATCCTTCTCTGCTGACGAAAATACTACGGATGCTGACATCGCATTATTCACCAAACTGAAAGACAGTGTTGGCATCAACAATCCAATGATTCGTGCCGATGCGATCAAGTTTATGATTGATGGGGTTATTGAATCTCATACGGGTTATATGTTGCAACCTTATGCTGATCTTAGTTCAACTGATCCGTTGTCGATTGGTCAGCTCGCTGTGCCGATCGAAAAATATCAAGAGACGGTTGCCAAACTGGATAAGAATGGGTTCAGAATTTATACACACGCCATTGGAGATAAAGGTGTGCGTGAATCACTTGATGCTTATGAGCATGCTTCGATTGTAAATGGAAAGCGTGATTCACGTCATCGCGTAGAACATATTGAAACCGTTTCGCCTGATGATATTCCAAGGTTCGCTCAACTCGGAGTGATGCCATCCATGGAACCAATTCATGCCGATCCTGGAACGATAGCCGTTTGGGAAAAAGCGATTGGCGAAACCCGGTTGCCCTGGTCATTTAATTGGTCTGCGATGTTAAAGAGTAATGCATATTTAGTTTACAGCAGCGATTGGCCTGCATGTATTGACATTAATCCGATAAGAGGTTTGCACGTAGCTGTGAACCGAAGAACACCCGATGGATTTCCAGAAGGAGGTTGGATTGTCGATAATAAAATCTCTATCGCGCAAGCCATGAAAGCCTACACTTCTTCGGGTGCTTATTCTTCCTTCGAAGAAAATCTTAAAGGGCAAATTAAAGAAGGACAACTGGCCGACATCATTGTGTTCTCGCAAGATTTGTTCACGATCGATCCAATGAAAACACATGAGACCAAAGTGGTGCTGACGGTGTTTGATGGAAAGGTGATTTATAGTGCGTTGTAAGTTTGGAGTCTTGAGTATTTAGTCTTGAGAAATGTTATTCTCCTAATTTTACTCAGATTCTTTAAGGCTGCTGCGCAATACGCGACTAACCACAAACCAAATTACGGGAGGAAGGGATGCACTCAAGCCAATAGCTAGCGCAGGATTTTCAATACCTGAATTGCCAATGATGGCATAGATAAAACCGAGTGGCAAAGATCCACAAGCCAAGGCAATGTAAAAGTTCATGACCGGCATTCGAGTAAGTCCAGCCATACTGGCAATCACTTCGGGAAAAACCGGTAGCCATCTAGAAAGAGCAACCACCCAACCGCCAATGCGGACAGATATTTTTTTTCCGCGTTCATAATCTTTTTTGCCCAGCAACCAGGTCGCGGCATTTTCACCAAGCATGCGGCAAAGCCAGTATGCCAAAACTCCTGATGCAAATGACCCGGCTGCACTTATTAATCCACCAACCAATGGCCCATAAATATATCCGAGTGCTGACATGATGATCGTAGCCGGTAGAGGTAAAAACAAATCGCCAATTAACAACAAGATGGCAATGGCCCAAGCCCACGCTCCATATCCCCTCAACCAGTCCAGCGAATGCTCCCAGGAGAAGAAGGCCATCAATGTATCACCCCAAATAAAAAAAGGAATCAATACAATAGCGACCAGGGCGATGAGTAAAAAAATCAGACGCATTGATGAAAAGTTTAAAACAATAGATCAATTTAGGCGAAAGATTGGAATTGATCACCTACTTTTTTTGAAGTCCTTAATTCCGGATGATCATTCACAATCAATAAATTAATAAACGATTATGAGTAAGCCCACACCACAACCCATTAAGCCAGAAGAGGTTCCTCAACTGGCTGCTGCCCTCGTCAAAAAAGTTCGTTTCCCTACGCTGGCAACCATAGACGGTGACCAGCCACGTGTGAGACCTGTATCACCTGTGCGAACCGATGGTTTTACGGTTTATGTTGCCAATCTGAAGAGTTATGGTAAAACAGCCGACATTGAAAAAAATCCTAAGGTTGAACTTTGTTACTTAGATGAAGACCACAATCAGGTACGCATCACCGGAGAAGCCGTGGTGGTAACGGATAGAAAACTTCTTGAAGAAATCTGGAACAGCAATAGATTACTTCAACATTACCTGGGCTCTATTGATAATCCTGAATTGATTGTTTACAAGATCATTGCCGCCAAGATTCGGTTTATGCAGGAGTGGGCGCTTAACTATTATGATGTGCCAACAGAAAACTGATGACACATCATTGAGCTTAAGCAAAATTGGCTAGACCGATTCTTTAATATTTTCCAGTTCGCGCAAACAAATATCCACTTCCTCTTCCGTGTTGACAATTGAAGGTGTTAAACGCGCATAACTTATTTTATAGGGCGAGGAACTGGCAATGATTTTTTTATTCAATAGTTTTTTTACCACATCATCTGGCTTCATTCCATCCACTTCAAAACAATTGATACCCGCTGAGACTTCTTCGCTGGCAGGTGTAATCATTTTTATGTGACTGATGTTGGCGAGACCTTGTTTGAGCTTAGTGCCTAATTGATGCGATCGTTCCTCTACTCGCTTTTTTCCAATGTTTAATTGAAATTGAAAAGCTTCTCCCAATGACCAACGATGTTCGAAAGAATGAAACCCACCTGGTGAGCAAATATCTGCATACGTTAACTTTTCGGCAGGAAATAAATCAAGCCAGGCACCATAGGCATTAAATTCAAATGACGGAATAATGGGTGCAATCATATTCCATGCATCCTTCTTTGCATACAATACACCGGTACCGCGCGGACCGAATATCCACTTATGAGTTCCCGCGGCAAAGAAGTCACAACCTAATTCATGTATCGAAACATTCTCGATGCCAAAGCCATGCACACCATCCACACATAAATAAATTCTGTCTGCTTCAGACCGGCTACTGTTTTGTTCTTTAACCATCGCAGCTATTTGCTTGATTGGAGTTTTTACCCCAGTGCATGAATGAACAAAAGTGATCGCTACAATTTTTGTTTTCGGAGTAATTGCTTTCTTCAACACATCTACCATCTCATCCACCGATGCCAAGGCAGGATTACTATACAATGAAATCCTTTTCAGGCTCGCACCCGTTTTTGCAACTGCATATTCCAATGCTTTTTCGGTTACATAATGATCGTGGGTAGTCGTCAGAATTTCATGTGCTGACGTCAGTTTCAATCCGCTGTAAAGCATAGCGAGACCCATCGTGGTGCTATCGGTGAGTGCAATTTCTTCAGGAGCTGCATCCATGTATTTAGCTGCTTTTTTTCTGATTTCCCCATCCATGGTTATCCAATTGTTTTCCCAATACTCCACGGGGTTCTCATCAAAGCCATCACGATGTTTTTGTATCGCATCACGTACCATTTTGGGGTGAGCCGCCAACAACATCTGCGACATGTGTATGCGATTCGGATTAAATAAAAATTGTTTTCGGATATCTTCCCAGGTATCGAAAGCCAACTCTGCTACGGGGACCACATTACCTGGTGATGGTGTTGAGTTACAAGCCGAGAGTAATGTGCCTGCACTTATAGCCACTCCGGACTTGAGCAGAAATTTTCTTCTGTCCATAAGATTGGGGGTTTATGTTAATAAATGAGAAGAGTTTGAAGGATGTAATTTAGTAAATAATCAGGTTACTTCAGATCGGTGTGTATTTTATATTGCCGCTTAATAACTTTCATTTCCTTCTGATAGACTCAACGCAGACAATACATGAATTTTTAGCGCGTCCTTTTTAATAGCGTATTATAAACATCAGTCACCTTGCAACAATTACTTTATAAGGTATGCCCGGAACTCCGGCCATGTTCATTGACCTGAAAAGAATTTCATTCCTGCTGTTTTTTAACGATACCGTTACAGGATTTGAAATATCCTTCCACTCTCCTTCTGGAGAATCGCGCATCTGGTAGGTCGTCAGGTTTGGTGTGTTTGAATTCAAGGCAATGGAAACCATTTCACTCTCAATTTTCACTTCACCCTTAATTGTATTGGGTGTCCAATACAAAGCATTTCGGTCAGAAACCAAAATCATGTTTTCAGTATTATATGCCCAGTGGGGTTTTCCATCCCAGATCCAGGTATTGCTTTTGAAATAGTCATCGGCAAACATATTCAGCTTCGCAAGTTCACTGCTGTTATCAGGCCATGCCGCGAAACGGTTATTGACAGATTCCCATTCGATCCAGGTATAGGTTTGTGCAAATCGTTCTTTTGTTATGGGTATCATTTCGCCCTTTGAATTCAGTACGCCATCGTCCAAAATCTGCTTGCGATCCGGCCCTTTAATCAGCATCACATCAGCAGCCTTGTTTTTCAGATATTCATCACGAATCTCAAGTGCGGAAAGTGGTATTCCATTCTTTTCAAAATGATGGTTGTATTTAGCATCGGATAAAAACCACTTCTGAAACTTGTTACTCCAGATCTCATTGATACCATGATGGCCATTAGGGCCGCCTTTCACTCCGGGGCCCGCACCGAGGCATCGCGTGACATAACCATAGGAATTCATCACCGCATTTTGAACGGTCATATAATGGCCACAATGAAAGCCGTGTCCTGCCAAAGCAGCATCGAGAATACCTTCAGCAAATTCATCTCCCAGATATGATTCTTCAAAATCACTGATCTGAACCACCTTCCGAATCCAATCCCGGAGAAGTAACACTCTTTTGAACTCATCCTCTTCACCACGGAAAACAGTATCGAGTTGGTACTTCTCCCGGAGTGACTTAAACTTTGGTAATGATAAATCTTCAAAGGAAGTAAATACAGTATTTTCAATAAACTGAGGGTTGTCAACTGCTACCTGCGACATTGGCTTTTTATTGCTGCAGCCCATTGCCAGCAAGATGGATATCAGTAGGCATTTTGGTTTCATCATTTGTTGCCGGGGTTAGCGTTGTATTGTTCTATCAAGTTTAATAAATTTCTGAGAAGAACCTATGCATGGACACAGCACAGCAACAGCCAGGGGTCTGCGGCCGAATGAATTAATCCGCACGCTTAATTAAAAAGCAACAACTCCACGCCCTTCGGATTAGTAAGATAGGAGTTCACAATATTCTGAACCACCCGATTATCTTTCGATGGCTTTATAAAATTTCGTGCTGATTCTAAATTGGATATGCTCTCTGTTTCATCAAAGAATCCAAAACCAAGATAGTTTCCATTTTCCACCAACACCACCGATTTCTCTTCGGGGCTTCTTCCCTTACCAACGATGGCTACCGTTTGTCCCGCTTCAAAGAATGCATCGATCGCTTTCTGAACGCGCTTGTTATACTTCTTTACTTTCTCAACGCCTTGACAAGCGCCTTTACATGAACCGGTCTGATGACTGAAGCACAACCCTTTCGCAACCTGCAATCCGCTCAGCTTAGGACACAGATCATATTCTTTCACCTTCTCCCACATAAAACTCCATGCATCGCCTTTTGATGAAAAGGTAATCAATGGTTTTGTGTTGCGACTTACTACGTTTACAGCAAATCGTAAGTAACCATTGCGATCTTCGTAGTCATAGATGCCCCATTCTTCTACTTTATATTTCTGAGCAAGATTATACTTCGGCCATATTCTTCTTATCTCTTGCGATTCGAGAATGAGTGCAATCAACTCGTTGCCGGTAAGTTCAAAACTGATACTATGAATTTCGTTACGGATATTCGAGCGGTTCCATTCACGGGCTTCACCGGTAAAATGGCCGGCTATTCTCTTTTTGATGTCGATGGCTTTGCCAACATAAATCACATTGCCTCGTGCATCATGAAAATAATAGACACCGGCTTTGGCCGGAAGCTTGTCGAATTCTTCTTTTGGAAGATTGGGTGGAAGCATCGTTTCACCTGAATTTCTTTTCAACGCTTTTGTAATTACCCCTGTGCTATCGCGCTTGATGAGCATATCAAAAATCCTGGCCGTTGCCTGCGCATCGCCTCCGGCTCTGTGCCGATCTGATATTCTTATGCCAAGACTTTCGGCAAGCCTGCCCAGACTATAAGAACTTAAGCCGGGAATGATTTTTCTGCTTAATCGTACCGTGCATAATTTTTTAGTGTTCCATACAATGCCCGCATTTTCAAACTCTTTCTTCAAGAAACTATAATCGAAGTGAGCATTATGAGCAACAAACACACGATCCTTCAACCAATCATAAATTTCTTTGGCAATATCTTCAAAGGCAGGTGCTTCGCTCACCATTTCAGAAGTGATTCCAGTAAGGCCCGTAATGAATTGAGGTATTTTGCGCCCCGGATTAATCAGCGTATGAAACTCATCCGTGATCTGTATTCCATCATAATGATAAATCGCAATCTCCGTTACACGATGATTCTCTGCATATCCCCCCGTGGTCTCAATATCTACAATGGCGTACATGCTGCGAAGTTAAGAATGGTTTTTTTGCAGCGATACCTTTTAGTACAAAAAAAGAATTTTTGTGCTTTCCTACCATAATTATCCGCTATTTGGAATTTATATCGCACCGCTATTTACTTTTGATCTTTCTTCATTTAATGATTTCAGGTTACTATGAAAATCATTACCCGCACTGTCTGGATATTATCATTGATTAGTCTCTTCACCGATGTGGCCAGCGAAATGCTATATCCAGTTATGCCGGTGTATTTAAAAGAAATTGGATTTTCGATTTTATTGATTGGCATTCTTGAAGGCGTGGCCGAAGCTACTGCGGGGCTCAGCAAAAGCTATTTCGGCAAACTCTCCGATGTTAGTGGTAAGCGCCTTCCTTTTGTGCGATTGGGTTACTTATTAAGTGCCATCTCCAAACCGATCATGGTTGTGTCTATTTATCCGCTTTGGATATTTTTTTCCAGAACTACCGATCGCATTGGCAAAGGGTTGCGCACCGGTGCACGTGATGCCATGTTATCGGATGAGGCAACACCTAAAACAAAAGGTCGTGTATTCGGCCTTCATCGGGCCATGGATACGTTAGGTGCTGTGATGGGACCAGGCATTGCATTGATCTATCTTTATTTCTATCCCGGAAATTACACGATGTTATTTTACATCGCTTTTATCCCAGGTATTCTCGCCATAAGTTTTACTTTTCTTATTCATGAACGAAAGAAAAGTCAACACAAGATTGCTTTAAAATCCGTTTCCTTCTTTTCTTTTGTTCATTACTGGAAAGATAGTTCTCAGTCTTATAAAAAACTGGTGATCGGCTTGCTTGCATTTACGTGCATCAATAGTTCAGATGTGTTTCTCCTGTTAAAAGTAAAAGACGCGGGTCTGGACGATACGTCTGTCATTGGCGTCTACATCTTTTATAACATGATCTATGCACTGACTGCTTATCCTATTGGAAGGCTCAGCGACAAGATTGGATTTAAGAAAACATTTATCATCGGTCTTTTTCTATTCGCAATAGTTTACACCGGAATGGGCATGGCGAATCATCTATCTCTGTTTTTTATACTGTTTTTCCTCTACGGATTATATGCCGCAGCTACGGAAAGTATCGCGAAAGCATGGATCAGC
>JAYVTC010000094.1:0-46829 GCA_043774745.1 Cyclobacteriaceae bacterium
ACCCGCGAAAATGATGATCTGATTATCGTCTCGAATCAGTATTTAAAAGCACGCGTAAGTCATTGGCATTACGATACCTTCAGGGGTTGGTATGACAAGAAGTGGAATGGTAAACTCAATATGAATTTTGTATTGAACGAAAAAGGAAAAGTTTCGAGAGTGAACTTTGAAGGCTTATCCTTTACAAAATCCGGAAAGTAGAGAGGTGATACTGGATTCTGGATGCTTGTAACTAGTATCCAGAATCTAGCAGCCAGCATCTATCATTATCCAATCTCAATCACTACATCATCCGTCATGGGATGACCAACGCAGGTAAGCACATAACCTTCGGCACGCTCGGATTGTGAAAGGCCTTCTTCTTCATCTAATTTAACTTGACCTGATAATGCTTTTCCGCGACAAGCAGTACATAATCCACTTTGGCAGGAATAAGGCAAATCAATTCCTTTATCGAGCGCAGTTTCTAAAATAGTCCGGTTCGGTTCAACAACGAATTTATACTCCTGACCATCGTAGCGAATCGTTACTTCATGCGCCTTCTTCTCGCTGGTAGTTTTAACTTCTTCCTTTTTCTCTTCCTTGTTAATGGTGCCCTGAACAAAGCTTTCTTTAAATATCTTTTCCTTGGCTATGTTTCGCTCTGCTAAAAGTGCTTCCACATTTTTCATCATCCCCTCTGGGCCACACATGAGGTAGGTGGTTTTATCTATTCCCCAATCAGGAATACGCTCAAATAATTTCGTTAGCATTTCATAATTAAGCAGACCTGAGTAGCCTTGCCAGTTCATGGGCGCATTGTCTAACACATGAATCACATGTAAACGACCAGCATGAGTGATCTGAAGTTTTTCAAACGCCTCTTTAAAGATGATACTGTCGATATCGCGGTTGCAATAGATGATAGAGCAGATACTTTCAGGTTCCTGTGTGAGTGTACTTTTAATTAAAGACATCATCGGTGTGATTCCAGAACCTCCGGCAAACATGATCACATGTCTTTTGTTTTCCTTTTTGTATTCTGTAGTGAAATGGCCGGTGGGTGCCATCACCTTCATCGTGTTTCCAACATTAAGATTATCGGGCAGCCAGTTAGACATAAGTCCATTGTCTACACGCTTAACCGTAACAACAAGATCAGTATCGGTAAAAGGTGATGAACTTAATGAATACGCTCTTCTCACTTCTTTACCTCCTACTGTTGCTATTAATGTTAAGAACTGACCTGCTTTATAAGAGATTTTATTATCAGGTTGTTCGAACACTATGCTGATTGCGTCCTTCGTTTCCTGGATGATATTCTTCACGTTCAAATCAAAATAATGAGGACCGTGGTTTGCCGGTGTCTCTTCTTTCTTCGCGCTCTTTTTAAAAAATCCGAATGCCATGTGAATGAGGTGTTAAACTCGCGCAAAATTACTGATAAAGTGCCAATACCAAAGGGATCGACATAAGATCTAAAACGTAAGACAAAAGACCGATAAGGGCCTAAATATTAAGCCAGTAAGTGAACTTGAGCACTAAAGCCCTGTTTTTGCTCTGCAGATGTTCTGGCAGATAATTTTCTGTGTAAACAATAAAAAAGTCAGATGCCGGCTTATAGCGCCATTGAAAACGGGCGTTGAGGTTTACGTTATCATACCGATCATTGTATTGAACAAACGTGGTGAAAAATAATTTATCGGTAAGCGTAAAATCCACTCGCGGACTTAATAAGAGGAATGTGGCACTTCCATACGCAGAAGGAAGATCGATATGATTATAATCACCGGTGAGAGAAATGCTTCCAAAAGGTTGTACGCGATACGATAAGGTGCCAGCTAAGCCCTGCCTTGTTCCATTGTAAAACTCGCCCCCACTGAGGGTAACCATATAGGTAAAAAGTTTTCGTGTGTTGGATGTGTATTTCAGTTCAAATTCATTCCAATGATACTCTTCTCCCCTCAACAAGGTAGAATCTCCCCTAGGATATAATACATCAAAATCTGCAGGTAGTTTTTGAAATGCATTTTTTAATTTTACCGAAACTACCGCTGTGCTCCGGAAATTCATGATGTAGTTAAGTCCAAAATTTTGATCCGTTAATGTTCCATCCGGTAAATAATTATCATCATAGGAAATACCTGGTTTAATGAGTACGAGCGGTCCTGATTTTGGATAGAATTTTAAATCCGTCATCATGAACGCACCAAACACACCCGGATACACATCCATGCTTGGAACAAATCCAACTTCTGCATTGTAATCCTTACCAAGACCAATAAATCCACCCATCACACTTAAATTTCGTACGTTGTAGGTGGAATAAACGCCATAGGAGAATTTATTTCCATTAGAAAAATTATCGAATGAATGATGATAATAGGCTTTTCCTCCCCACTTGTTGTTTACTGTAAGTAAGTTAAAGTCAATACCCGCTACCCGGTTATACGTATTGAGTTTAGTCACCGTGTCTGTTCCATTCCATACCTTTTTTACCAGGCTTTCATGGTAAAATTTAGTTGGGTCATAGTCATCCAATCCAACTGATTCCTTATTCACCAGGAAGATATCAACATTTGATCTTTCAAAAATTTGTTTCTGCAAAACACCAACGGTGTAATTCTGACCTGGCAGCCCTAACGACTTCGTTTCTTTGGTCTGCATATTCATTAATCCAACTCGCCATTTCTGTCCTATCTTACCGCTGATTCGCGCCCCAAAAAGAATAGGTATCTTTTGAAGCAACCCGGATGAATCTCTGGCAAGTCCAATTCGTCTGGAAAAAAAAGGTTGTGTGTATGTGGTAAAGCCTGGCGCAGAAAACAGATCGCTATTCTCCAGGAAAAATTGCCTTCGCTCTGGAAATTGAAATTCAAAGCGAGTAAGATTGATCACTTGCTTATCTACCTCCACAGTAGAGAAATCAGGATTCACAGTGAGGTCAAGATTCAAGGAAGGTGTGATCGCCACCTTAGCATCAAAGCCTGCATTGACGGTGTTATCTGAAGTTCCTTTCTCATGATCTTTAACCATAGTAGTTACAGCATATGGAATCACCGAAATATTGGTGCCGGCATGCGGTGCGGGAGTTTGCCATTGCAATTGACCCGTCCAAGCCAGGGAGGAAGGAAAAAACTGAATGGGTGTAGATATCCAACTGGATACCTGATTGCGCTTGAGGTCCTGACGAACAAAGTTCATGTTCCATACCGGCTGGCTTTGATTATACCGAAATGATTTGAACGGTATCGCCAGTTCAGCAATCCATCGGTCCTCTAATCTCTTTACGGAAGAATACCATTTATTATCCCAGTTGGCATTGTAGCTTCCTTCCATGGATCCTCCTCCCGACATTACGCCCTCACGTTGCACACCATTAGGAGTTACATTGAAATAGAAACCATTGGTGAAATCATTGTAAGGGTCCATGTAAACCCCCACATTATCGTTGAGCGACCACTCAAAGTCTCTGCGTAGGGATTGAACTACATTGGGTTTATTATCATCATAACACACGAATGACAAGTAAAAAAAATCATCATCAAATGTAAGCCTCACTTCCGTTTGAAATGAAGGTGGCAGCGAGTCCACAGGATAATTAAGGAAGAAATTGGTTGCCATTTTTGCCGTATTCCAGTCCTCTTCATCCAAAACACCATCTATTTTAATTGTCGCTTTTGCTTTGGTAATAGCAAGGCCGGTTCCAGGCTTGTTCTGTGCAAGCGCTATTGAGCTGAGCAAAAGAAAGAAAAGTATTAATAAAACAGGGGATCGCTTCATAAAAGGCTGCAAATGTATAAAAAGTTGGTTTTTTATTAACCGTTTGAACGGCAATCCGATGCTTATTCTCAGATTATGTGATGGACGGAGTGCCACCCTAATCCAATCATTTTTGTAATTTTGAACTTTAATAAGCTACCTGTGCAACTAAATTCCCTTACTGCTATCTCGCCTCTGGACGGGCGATATTTTGGAACAACCAAACCACTAGCACCCTACTTCTCGGAATACGGCTTGATGTATTTTAGGGTACGCGTTGAGGTAGAGTACTTTATAGCACTCACCTATGCCTTACCAGAGCTGGTTGACTTTTCGAAAGAAATGGAAGTTAAGCTGCGTGCTTTGTATGAGACCTTTTCAGAAGTTGATGCTACGACAATTAAAGAAATTGAGAAAACTACCAATCACGATGTAAAGGCAGTGGAGTACTTCCTCAAAAAGAAATTTGATGAACTGGGCTTATCACCATACAAAGAGTTTATACACTTCGGCCTTACTTCGCAGGATATTAACAATACTGCTATTCCGCTTTCGCTTAAAGAATATATGGAAGGCGAGTTTCTCCCTGCTCTTCAAAAGTTAATTGCAGAACTTACCCAGCTATCCGTTCAGTGGAAAGATATTCCCATGCTGGCGCGAACGCACGGACAGCCCGCATCTCCTACCCGATTAGGAAAGGAAGTCTATGTGTTTGTTGAGCGAGTACAGAAACAACTTGAATTGCTTCACACGATTCCATACTCGGCAAAGTTTGGGGGGGCTACCGGAAACTTCAACGCACACCATGTAGCCTATCCGGAGATCAACTGGAATCATTTTGCCAACACCTTTGTAAGCAATCATCTGGGGCTGGTGCGTAGCAATCCAACTACGCAGATTGAGCACTACGATAACCTCGCAGCGTTGTTTGATAATTTAAAAAGAATCAACACCATTCTGATTGACTTCAGTCGTGATGTGTGGCAATATGTGGCGATGAATTATTTCAAACAAAAAATCAAAGAAGGCGAAGTAGGATCCAGCGCAATGCCCCACAAAGTAAATCCTATTGATTTTGAAAATGCTGAAGGTAATCTTGGATTTGCCAATGCCATTTTTGAACACATCTCGGCTAAACTTCCTATCTCACGTTTGCAACGCGACCTCACTGACTCCACAGTGCTCAGAAATATTGGTGTGCCACTCGCACACACATTCGTTGCCTTAAAGTCATTAGAGAAAGGTATTGGCAAACTGGAACTAAACCAAGCCGCCATCGACCACGACCTGGAAGAGAACTGGGCGGTAGTAGCGGAGGCCATACAAACTGTGCTGCGCAGAGAGGGTTATCCTAATCCTTATGAAGCCTTAAAAGCGCTTACGCGGAAGAATGAAAAGATTACTCAACATAGCATCCATTCCTTTATTGATGGACTGGATGTGAGCAAGGAATTAAAGATAAAACTGAAATCCATCACACCCTTCACGTATACGGGCTTGTAACCTATTGCTACTATTCAATATTCTTCAGTTGTAAAAATTCTCACAAAGTTTAAAACAGATGTGTGTTTATTGTGAACCATCAGGCATTGATTTCTACAAGACTAATTAAAATAAGAGTGGTGTTGTTGTTCCAACACCACTCTTAAAAACCTTGCCCTATTACTACTGCAAACTTATTATCAAATTGAATACGTGTAGGTTCCTTTTGAGTATTTATTAACGACAACGTTTTCGTACGTTCAAAACCAGATGTGAAAACAGCCTACAGTACTGGTGCATTTTTATTTATGAGCTTCCAGATATTCATTCAATTCCTTGCGAGGCATAGGCAATTCAGCATCCGTCATCTTGCGCAAGTAATCATAAAATTCTTTAGTCATTTGTGGCGTATAGTCGCTATCGATCTGCCCGGTAGTCCAATCGCCTGCACGATTGCGCATGATTCCATATACATGGCGGAGATTACTTACTTCCGCTTCCAGCACGATTTCTCCAACAAGATAGGCCGGAAAAAAAAGTGTTCCATACGGGCTTGCAAAAACAACATCGCCAGGTAAAACGGTAACATCACCAACTCTGATGGGTGCATTGATCGATGTGAGCATCATTTCATTGATTGAGGAAGGATGGTGTCCTAATATCCAGCCGTTAAAACCTTCCACTTTTTTTATTTCCTGTATGTTCCTGACCGTACCCCAAAAAATCACACCTCGCTTTGATTTTGCGTAGATCGAATTCGCTAATCGGTCTCCAATTAATGTTCCCTGTTCCACCTTAGCATAACCATCAGCAACATATACATCCCCATCACGAAGCATCTCAATGGGCCATACATTGGATTGTGCTTTTTCGCCATGCCCTTCGGCCAATCCCACTTTTCGGATCAGATCACCAAAATCAGGTCTTTGCGGCATGTACTGCGCTGTCACAGCCCGTCCTGTCATAACGTTATTTTTATCGGGATTGATCATCATCCAATTTCCTTGATACTGGTTATTGAATTTATTTTTCTTCAAACCTCCCCAGGCATGGGTCAATACAATTTTTTTTAGTCTATCCAGCAAGTTATCGGTCACAAAAGGTCTTCCATCAGGCAGTCGCTCTCCCTTCCATTGTGAGGTTAAGGAGATGATGTATTCACGATCCATTGCCACTCTGTTGAACTGGGCATTTGCCAGCACGCTATTGCCAACAAGGGCAACAAAAAGGATTAAGCGAGACGTCATGCTTCTCATAATTATTGGTTTATAAAAATTAACTATACATTATTCTAATTAACTCATCTGCACGATCTTTCAATCTCTATTTGGAACCATTGGTTTTTTTACCAACTAATGTAAATTCAAAATAAGCAAAGTTATTTCCTTTATTATAATGAAAGGTTAATAGATGAAGCCCAGGGTCTGCAAAAGTTATGGTTCCAATTTCCGCTTTGTTCCAACTATGAAAATTGCCTGTATGAAGAGGAAGCCAGCACGTGCTCGATAGTTTTTGATCAACATCAAATGTTATGGCTCCGTCACGGTTGGCATACAACGCAGCAATTTTATAAGTGCCCGCTACGTTGACATCTACGGTGTAATTAACCCATTCATTATCCTCCGTCCAGCCGATATAGAATTGATTCACTTCGGGAATGTAGTAATTGTTGGTGTGATTGAAATCAGCAAAGTCCTTTGCATAGGAAACATCAACACCTTCATTCTTTCGAAATTCCCATACATATGGTGTAGCATGCGGACGCTGATGATTAGGCTGAAGGTTTAGACCGCCATTGCCTCTATTCTCAGTTTCGAAATCGTGAAAGGCCACACCTTCCCCGCCAAGATCGTAACGAGCACATTCCAGTTTACCAGGGATGACCTGAGGGCCTGCCGTGTTGACTGCATCTAAAAATGGTTGACCTTTATAATCCATTGGTATAAATGATTTAGTCGGAAGCAGCGCCTTTTTGATAGGCTCTACCCACGCGTCTTTATCGATATCATATACAATAAAATCAGAATCGAATTGCCAATACGCCCAGCTGAAATTAAATTTCTCAGCGGTGCGGGCAACATATGCCGTATATCGTGAGCGCGAATCCATATCACCTTTGTCATAAGAGCCAAACTCACCTAACAATATCGGGCGATCATTTGCCTTCGACCAATCTGCTGCGACCTTTAACTTTGCTTCAATCAATTCGGTCTCTTCGCTTGTGCCGATCCATTTTATGCCACTTAAATCTTTGCCTTCCTTAGACCAAGGAGCTCCCTGATGAGTAAAAGTCATAGGGTGATAAAAATGAACCGTGACAATAATATTTTTATCCCTTTCGGGTAATACTAAGGTTGGTAAACTTTCAATACCATTCCAATTGCCGGGGCCAATAATAAGCGTACGGTTTGGATTAGTCTCACGAATCAGCTTTATCGCATCAACCAGGTATTGATTCCATAATTCAACACTGAGTTTTCGGTTGGGTTCATTTAACAGTTCAAACACCACATCGTTGGGTTGGTCTTTATATCGTGGTGCAAGCTGTCGCCAGACAGACATGAACATTTCCTTTTTTGCGATAGGATCATCCGCCATCGCATTGAACTCATGCAAATCGAGAATGACCATGAGTTTTGCCTCCAATCCTTTTTTAACTACCCAGTCAAGCGTTGCAAGCCAATTCGGATTAATTTTAAAATTACTATCCATATGCTTGAATGGATGAAGGTTTACTCGTATCGTTGAAAATCCTCCTTCCTTAATCATCGTAAAGTATTTTTCTTTGAATCGGCCATTCGTGTGGTTCTTCCAAAGTGCTGCATCATACCCAATGATATTAACCCCACGACCAAGCTTTGCGTTTTGCTCGAATGCATATCCTTCGCCAAATTTATTCTGAGCCGCTACATCAGGGGAATGAACAAAACAGAGTAAGAAAAAAATAGCGAAATCAAATGCGATTTTATTTTTCATTGCGACTTTACCGGATTAGTTTTAGTTACTAACTACATTTTAGATTGGCAATCATGGATAGACTTCACGGATAGCTGAATTCAATTCATTGAGCATTTCGGGCACCAATGCAAACGGATCGTAGGTAATACCGCGCACGGCTAAAGTTTCAATGGGTAAATACCCCGTGTAGCCACCCTCTTTTATGACCTGAATAAGTCGCTTAAAATCCGTAGGGATTTTACTACCGATACCAAAAACACTCTCTTTCACTTGCCAGTTAATCGCGTATGGAATTACCAGCGCAATGTCTTTGTATGGATCTTCTGTTTTAAAACTACCTGTGTCAACAACAAGCCCGGCCCATTTGGAATTGACTCCGTTCAGAACATAAATGCATTGCTCTGCGGTCTGCAGCATATCGCCATGATTTTGAATGCCGATTTTAACTCCATATTTTTCTCCGTATGCGGCACATTCTTTATAACATTCGATCATCCATCCAGCAACCTCCTGCCATTTATCTTCATATCCTTTAGGAATTTCACCCGAAAACACCCGTACAATGGGGGCCCCCATTTTTGATGCTGCTTCAATCCAGTTTTTAGCGAGCCGAACTCCTTCTGCTCGTACTTTAGGATTAGGTGAAGCAAAGTTATTTCGGATTCCTGTGCCGCTAATAACAATACCTAGTTCGTTTGCCCTGTCCTTGAATTTCTTCAGATATTCATCAGACGGCACTTCCGGATAGGTGGGAAAGAAATAAGCCGTTGGGTCAAGTGCTTTGATGTGTTGAGTAGCACACCAATCGAGAAGGTTAAATAACGTGTACACTTGCTCCTTGTTGCGCGAATCACGAGCCATTAGCAAATCGCTAAATGAATACGCATTGAGCGCTGCCATTACGGGGGCTTTCTCCTTCTCATTTTTCTTTTTTTGTGCACTGGATTCGGTAGCACTCAAGTTGAATACGATACTCAGTATTACCAGTGCAAAAATAAAATACTTATTTCCATTGGTTCTGGTGAAATCTGTATTCATAAATTAAACATTAAAATGTGCCATTACTTACAAAGGCTATTTTCTTGCTATCGGGTGACCAACTCGGCACGTTGATGGTTCCCTGGCCTCCGTACAAATAACCAATAACCCTGGGTTCACCACCATCCGCAGGCATCAAGCGCAAATAAACTCGTTCATAAAACGGATGCTTATCAGCCGCCACTTCTTTGGGGAATGAAATAAAAACCAACCACTTATTATCTGGTGATACGTGAGGGAACCAGTTATTCAATTCACCAAATGTTAACTGCGTTTGATTTTTTCCATCAGGACTCATTCGCCAAACCTGCATGGTTCCGGTTCGTGTTGAACAGAAGTAAATATATTTTCCATCAGGGGAGTATTCTGAACCATCATCCAATCCTTTGCTATTAGTCATTTGCACTTCCTTTCCTCTATCTTTTGAGATTTTATAAATATCAGTCTCGTCATTTCGAATGCCGGTGTACACCAAATAATTAGCATCGGGCGACCACCCGTGAAAGTAGGAAGGACTCCTGTCTGTAATTTTTTTCGGGACACCACCGGTAGCCGGCAATGTATAAATCACAGACTGACCTTGCGTGTCAGCGGCATGATGACTAATGCCCATTTGTTTTCCATCGAAGGTTAGCACATGATCATTATTATTTCGGGTGGCGAAATCGGTATTCAGTTCGGTGGAGACTTTAGAAGACAAATCGAAATTGTATAATTTACCCGCAGCATTATAAATTAATGTTTTACCATCGGGTGTCCAGTTAGGCGCCTGCCACGAGCCCTCAGCACTAGCGAGTGCCTCCCTGTTTCCAGTGGTTACATCCATTACTTCAAGTAAACTTCCGAGATAGGTTCTGTATTGAATCAAATCAGCGGGAGCAGTATTATAAATACGCGTATTGTGGAAAACGGCTTCTTCAGAAAATGCATTATTGTGAGAACAAATAAATAGGCCCGCCATCAGGTCCTGGCCGAATGCTATGCTATCCAATTTTTCAACGTGATAAACTTCACCAAAGCGGGCCACAGACATGGTATACGTATTTCCCTTTTTCTCCAATTGAAGTACATCGGGCGCCTTGATTGTTAACTTGATTTCCTTCATTGTTCCACCAGGTGTAGTTCGATATTGAAAGGAAGTCAATCCGTCATCGTGAACCGTGCATGTAATCACCGAAGAATTTGGAGCCTCTGATGTTCTGATCATAAGTCCTGCTTTCCGATGCGGATCGTGTCCTTGACCCATAAACTTAATTTGAGTTTGAAGGATAAAATCACCGCTCATTTTTCTACTGAGAAAAGAAAAGCTATCCTGACCAAACCAAATGTTGGAACCTGAACCACTAAGGTGATATGTTTGCGAAGGTTCGCTATAACTTGCTGAACCAGGAATGGCAGGCGCTCCGATATTCGAGAACTGATCAAACGATCCGATTTTGATTCCTGCAATTTGTGCCGCAGAATCGAAAGGCAACAAAAAACAAAAAAGTATTAATGCGGTAATGACGCTGTTACATCTGTTGATTTCAAGATTCATTTTAAAATAGTATTTATAGTCTCGAGCTCTTCACTTGTGAACGAGTAATTTTCAAGGCACCGAATAGAATCTGTCACCTGTTCGGGC
Organism: Cyclobacteriaceae bacterium; assembly: GCA_043774745.1. Lineage (GTDB taxonomy): Bacteria > Bacteroidota > Bacteroidia > Cytophagales > Cyclobacteriaceae > ELB16-189. The sequence goes on from JAYVTC010000094.1 coordinate 10,844, forward strand.
TTGCTTACACCGATCAGCACAGAACTGATGCGTTTATCTTTCAATATCCACGCCAGTGCCATTTGTGCCAGGTTCTGGCCACGTTGTTCTGCGAGCACATTAAGTTTACGGGCTTTGTTAATCTTCTCCTCCGAAATCTGGTCTTCATCAATGGCCCCGTTGCCACGATGGCTGGATGCTCTTGATCCTTCCGGTATACCCTTCAAGTATTTATTGGTAAGTAGTCCTTGCGCCAAAGGAGAAAATGGAATACACCCTACTCCATTTTCTTCCAACACATTCAACAGTCCGTTTTCAACCCAACGATCGAACATAGAATATTTTGGTTGATGAATTAAGCAGGGTGTTCCCAATTGATTTAGAATTGCAATCGCCTTTGCAGCCTCAGCAGGTTGATAGCTTGAGATGCCCACATACAACGCTTTGCCTTGTCGCACCATCAAGTCAAGGGTTGTCATGGTTTCTTCCAATGGTGTTTCAGAATCAGGACGGTGGTGATAAAAGATATCCACATACTCAAGGCCCATGCGTTTTAAACTCTGATCTAAACTTGCCACTAAGTATTTTTTTGAACCCCAATCTCCATAGGGTCCTGGCCACATGCCCCAGCCAGCCTTTGTTGAAATAATCAGTTCATCCCGATAAGGAATAAAATCATCTTTGAATATTTTTCCAAAGTTCTCTTCGGCAGAACCTGCTGGCGGACCGTAGTTATTCGCCAAATCAAAATGAGTAATGCCGTTATCAAACGCCAGTCTTAAAATATTTCGGGCATTATCTAATTTATCGATATGACCGAAGTTGTGCCAAAGGCCGAGTGAGATGGCTGGTAATTTTAAACCACTGTTACCACACCTGCGGTATTCCATAGATTGATATCGTTCTGACTTTGCTACGTAGGGCATCTCGATGAATGTTTATTTAGGTCTATGATCTTTATTAATTCTGTTCAGCCACGGCAAGTGCTTTCACCATGATCTCAATATCCGTTGTTCCTCTGAAGCCACTAAAGCCAACAGAGAGTATGGCTCCACTATTCATCGTGAGTGGCTGGCCTCCCTCCCATCCTATCAAGTCAGGAGCTTCAATGCCATTTGCATTTTCTCCTACTAGTTTATTGAAAACCATCCGCTCATAGTCTCCTGTTTTTACACCGGTAAGCCATACCTGGCTAGCTTTTGTCCATGCTACTTTATAGGACTGCCGTAACCTGGGCCTATTTGTTCCAAACATTTTTCCATACACAACACCCTGATCATCGATTATGCAGGCAGCCACATTTCCATGGGAGATATTTTTGTCGGCAGGATCTTCCATGTAGTGCGGTATCAGTGTTTCAATGGCTTCGAATAATCTACTGATTACAGATTGCATTCCTCTATTTTCCATTTCACTTGCTCATTAACTATTTAAATCATGTGTCAATTTAAGTACGATCATGGTCTTTTAACACCTTAAACTTAAGCGTATCGGAAATGGGTAAGGCGCATTCCGGGTGATTTATCTACTACATCGTTTTCGTAGATTTTCGTAACATCTGAAGATTTTATTCGCCACATTTACTATCTCTTCTAAAAGATCCTTAGAATTTCAATTGAGTACTATGAATCTTCGACAGCTAGCCAAAGAGTTAAACTTATCCATTTCGTCAGTTTCAAAAGCGTTGCGCGACAGCCATGAAATAAGCAGTACCACAAAAAAAGCAGTATTAGCAAAAGCGAAAGCATTGAACTACCAGGTTAATCCCTTTGCCAGCAGCTTGCGAAAACAGAAAAGCAAAACCATCGCTGTTGTTGTTCCGGAAATAGCCAATGATTTTTTTGGACCCGTAATTAGTGGTATTGAATCCATTGCTCAAGAGAAGGGATATCACGTTCTGATTTACCTCACGCATGAAGATATGCAAAAGGAAGTATCCGTCATCAAGCTTTTGCAAAATGGACGCGTGGATGGAATCATGATATCCTTATCGGAGCAAACCACCGGCACCGTGCACCTGGAAGAGTTAAAAGGAATGCCACTTGTTTTCTTTGATCGAGTAGCCGAACATATTGATGCGCCCAAGATTACCACCGATGATTGTAACAGTGGTTTCACTGCTACCGATCACCTCCTTAAAAATGGATGTAAGCGGATAGCCTTTATGTCAATATCTCAAAATCTTTCCATCAGCAAAAAGAGAATGAATGGCTATCTGGACGCATTAAAAAAGAATAAAATAGAGCGGGATAATAGCCTGATCATATCCTGCACGGGAGATACAGAAGAAACGAAGGAATGCATACGGAAACTATTAAAAAGAAAAAACAGACCCGATGGTATCTTTTCTACCGTAGAGAAGCTGGCTATTTCTACCTATGAAGTTTGTGAGGAATTAAAATTGAAGATACCCCGGGATGTTAAAGTAATCTGTTTTTCTAATTCACAAACCGTTGCCCTTTTAAATCCTTCGTTGACCACCATTACCCAACCTGCCTACGAAATGGGGCGGGAAGCAGCGACAATCCTTTTTAAGTTGATAGAAAAAAAACGACACCACTTCCTTCTTGAAAACACAATATTAGATTCAAAATTAATAGCCAGAAATTCAACAAAAGGTAAACGCAACAGGCACCAGAACGTTTTGTGAAAAATCATTCAACTATGCTTAACGATTCAGAATTTGATATTCGACAAACCAAAGCCGCTTCCGCAGTAACTGATTCACTTAATGATGAGAATCTATGGGCCAGTCTTAAAGTTGGGAATGAACTTGCTTTTTCGATGCTGTATAAACGGTATGTTAATCGTCTGTTTAGTTATGGCATGCACAGTTGCAAAGACCGCGATTTGGTGAAGGATTGCTTACAGGAGTTGTTTGCACGGTTATGGTCAAAAAGAGAAACACTTGGCGTTGCGGGTTCTGTTAATTATTACTTGTTCAAGTCGTTCAGAAGATTGTTAATAGGAAAGCTTATTGCAAATCGCAAATTCTCACTTCCATTTCGAAGCGAGCCAACCAGTGTCTTTGAATTTATTCCCCCCTCCGAAGATTCAATCATTGAGGACGAAACAAAAAGCCATCAACTGGAACTATTAAAAAACAGCATTAGCGCACTCACTAAAAGACAACGGGAAGTCATTTTTCTGAAATTTTTCAATGACTTAAGCTATCACGAAATTTCCGCCATCATGGAGTTACGGGTTGACTCCGTCTATAATCTGATCTCAAAATCAATTGATGTACTCCGGGTGAAGCTAAAGGGAAATACCATTTTCATTCTGCTTTTGTGTCCATTTCAATGGTAGCCGAAAATAAATTTTTTAAAAACTAGTTAGAAATCGATTGCTGGTCTCTCTTATATGTCTGTAACAAGGATATCATTAAGTGAAGGATTACTACCATTTTTCGATCAATGATTTTGTAATGGACGAAAACTTTCGGGCTTGGGTATGGAGACCTACCGATGAAAGTAATCGATTTTGGAGATCATGGATTACCAATCACCCCGATAAAACAGTTGAAGTAGATGAGGCAATAAGTCTGCTTAACAAGCTAAATTTTCCAAACTATCACCTCACCGAAAATGAAATTTCCAGTCTCTGGCAAGACATAAAGCACTCCTCCCAATCCAATAAGCAAGGAGCACCTGGTAAGCCAAAGGCAACCCGTTGGTGGCTCGGTGCCGCTGCCGGAGTTATTGTTGGTGCGGTCTCGTTTTTATTTATATGGGATAATGATAAGACTATTCGCTATGAAACCGCGTATGGCGAAACCCGAACGCTACTGTTGCCCGATAGCTCCACGGTTATTTTAAACGCCAATTCCAGAATTACTTTTAATGATGACTGGAATAAAACCGCAACACGCGAGGTGTGGCTGGATGGTGAAGCTTTTTTTGAAGTGGTTCATACACGCAATCACCAGCCTTTCCAGGTGAAAGTTGATGATGGTCTTGCTGTTGAAGTATTGGGAACCAGTTTCAACGTGTATCACCGCAAGGCCGACACAAAAGTGGTTCTAAATACAGGAAAAATAACCCTCACCTATACTGCCGCCAGAGAAGAAAAGAAAATCGTGATGAAGCCGGGAGAATTAGTGGAGTATAAGGAGGATCGCATCGTTAAGCGTGAAGTTGATCCTGATATCTATGCTGCGTGGACGGAAAATAAAATTATACTGAATAAAACCAGCCTTCAGGAAATGATCCGCATGGCTAAAGATAACTATGGTATTGAAATCGAAGTGGCCTCTGAAAAAATGCTGATACAAACCGTTTCGGGATCAATGCCTATTGGCGATGCTGAAAACTTTGCCAATCAGATCGCCCGGGTTTTTCACTTGAAAATCATCCGCGAGAACAATAAAATTTTACTTCAGGAATAGCTCAAAATGAATTTATAATAAACAAACCAAACTACCTTTTTATGCGAAAACAATACTTGTTAATAGGTGTCTGTAGCCTGATATTCTATCAGGCCTTCCCCCAGAATGGTGAAGTTTATGCCTCCACCACCAATACCCCCAGGGCAAATTCAGTCAACGCTTCAAGGGTAGATTCACATTCCCTGAAAAGTGATTTGAGCGAACTGGAGAAACAATTCAAGATTTCAATTGCTTACAAAGATGAGTGGGTCGCGAACAAAACCGTTGACAAATCCCTACTCGATTTTGCAACTATTGAAGAAGCTCTCAACGAACTGCTTGCCGATACTGACCTTTATTATGAAAAGGCAGGGTCTGGGTTTTATATTATTTCGTTGAAAGTTCCTCAGAAAACCAGGTGGGCTCAAACGGCATCTTTAATTGAAATTCCAGAGTTGTCTAAAGACTTTACTTCTCCTGCCAACGCACTCCATCTTGATTACAATCCATTGTCCATACCAATCCGGGAGGTGACCGAGATAGCAATATCAGTTTCAGGAAAAGTGACGGATGAAGCCGGTGCTGGCTTTCCCGGTGTTAACGTGTTGGTAAAAGGAACCACCACCGGCACATCAACAGACGCAGAAGGAAAATATTCCTTATCGGTACCTGATGAAAATTCGGTATTGGTCTTTTCTTCCATCGGTTATCTTACCCAGGAAGTTGTTGTTGGTTCAAAGACCACCCTCAATATTGCCATGGTGGCCGATGTAAGATCACTGGAAGAAGTAGTGGTGACGGCCTTAGGTATTGAACGCTCAGCAAAAAGTCTGGGATATGCCACAACGCAAGTAAGTTCAGAACAATTTACGGCAAACAGAACTCCGAATATTATGAACTCGCTGCAAGGTAAAATTGCCGGTGTGAACATTACCGGATTGGGCACTGGCCCTGGTGGAACTTCTAAAATTCGTATCCGCGGGCAATCTTCTATTGCAGGTCAAAACAATCCGCTCATTGTACTTAATGGTGTTCCTATTGATAACACCAATTTTGGAACAAATCAGGGTAATACTGCCGGTGACAACTCGGTGGCCAACCGAGGTGGTGGTGCTTCTACGGATGGTGGTGACGGACTTTCAAGTATCAACCCTGATGATGTGGAAAGCATGACCGTATTGAAAGGTGCTGCTGCTGCTGCCTTATATGGTTCACGAGCCAAGGATGGCGTTATCATGATTACCACCAAGTCAAGAGGAACAACCAAAGGTATTGGCGTAACCTATAATATGAATTACACCAATGATACGCCACTGGATTATACTGATTACCAGTATGAATATGGTCAAGGTGAAAATGGTGTTGGACCGTCCTCACCCGGTGCACTTTCAAACCCAACTACTGGACAATGGTCATTTGGTCCGAAGATTCAGCCAGGTAAGACTCAAGTATTGTTCAACAATGTGGTAGTACCGTATGAAGCCCAAACCAGTATCCTAAAAAAATTCTATAGAAATGGTCAGAACCTCACGAACACGATTTCATTTTCAGCGAATAGCGACAAGGGTGGAATGAATCTTTCCATAGCCAATATGAAGAGTGATGGCATCACGCCCAATAATACCTATACCCGGAATACCATTAACCTGGGTTTTGGCTATGACTTATCCGAAAAACTGAGCATCAAAGGAAATATCAATTACTCCAATGAATACAACAAAAACCCTCCAGTTGTTTCCGATCAGGATAACTCGATACCTACCTCGTTATATGCGATGGCGAATACGATGCCGTTAGATGTACTCAGAGATAATGCCTATAACTCGGGTGGCGGTGAGTACTTATATTCCAGGTTTACCAATCGCACGAATCCTTACTGGGTTTTGGATCAGGTAAAACAGAATATTCGCAGAGACCGCATCTTTGGAAATATCTCCGCTAAATATGATTTTACTAACTGGCTTTTTGCACAAGTACGCGTAGGTCAGGATTATTGGTCTCGCGATTCAGATTATATCAACCTGCCTACAGGAAAGGCTTCCATAAATGGAGGTTCTGTGAATGCAGCGGTACCCGGATTTGTCAATGGTCTGTTTACTCAGGAAACGCGCAGATTTAGAGAAACTAACGTAGACTTCCTGTTATCCGCCACAAAGGAGTTTGGGGATATCGGACTCAATATAACTGCGGGAGGAAATCAAATGCAGAGACGCTCCGACTTAAACAGCGTTCAGGTAACTGACTTTGTAGTAAAAGGCCTTTATACGGTTCAAAACGGAAGAGCAAAAGATCCCCTTTATGATTTACAGGAACGCGCTGTTAACTCATTATATGGTTCCGCTGAAGTCAATTACAAAAGGTTCCTCTATTTAAATGCAACTGTCAGAAACGACTGGTTCTCTACCTTGTCACCGGACAACCGTAGCATACTGTATCCGTCTGTTTCAGCCAGCTATGTTTTCTCTGAATCCTTTAATTCAACACCCGGTTGGTTAGACTTTGGAAAATTTAGAGCTGCCTATGCAGAAGCAGGTAGCGATACCGATGTTGGACCTTATGCAAACAAATTATTTTATGGTGTAGGTGCCAATTTATTTGGAGGCCAGCCCGTAGGTAATTTCGGAGCCGTGGTGCCAAATGCCAACTTAAGACCTATGCATATTGCAGAAACTGAATTAGGCATTGACCTAAAGATGTTTAAAGGTCGGGTGGGTTTAGATTTAGCTGTCTATAGAAAGTTAACAACTGATCAAATTGTAAATGCACAAATTTCTGATGCCTCTGGATTTACGACCACTAAAATCAATAGCGGTCAGAGTCAAAACAAGGGTATTGAAATCATGTTGAACCTGGTGCCTGTAAGAACCGGTGACTTTCAATGGGACTTCACCTTCGCAGGAGCGTATAACATAACCAAAGTGCTAAGCCTGATCACAGACAAACCGGGAGAGAACATCACGGTTGGATCGCACGTATTCAATGGCTTTGTGCAGCAAATCGTAGGACAAGAGATGGGACAAATTGTTGGTTATGGTTACCGGAGAGACGATGGATCAAAAAATCCTGATCATAAAGGAATGATTGTTTACGGAGCAAATGGTCTTCCACTCCCAACCACCAGCTTGATACCATTTGGAAGTGCATTACCTAAATGGGTAGGTGGTTTTACAAACTCATTTAATTACAAAGGGATTGTGGCTTCCTTTCTTATTGACTTCAAATTAGGAGGCAAAGTATTATCAGGAACAAACTTCAATGCCTACCGTCACGGACTTTCGAAGGAGACCTTGCCTGGCAGAGAAGGAGGAGCACTGGATGCGAACGGAAATGATCCTGGAAAAATAATTGGCGAAGGTGTTGATATCAATAGTAATATTAATACCGCTTCCTCCACGGCACAGAATTACTATTCGGTAGTAAGAGGTTCGGGTCTTGTTGAGCCTGTCATCTATAATGCCGGCTATTGGAAGCTGCGTCAGATTATGGCGGGATATGACTTTACCAGATTCCTCAAAGAAACCTCTCCGATCAAAGGATTGAAATTGAACCTGGTCGCTAATAATGTATTGATGTTGAAGAAATGGGTTCCCAACATTGATCCGGAAAGTTTTAGTTATACATCTGACAACGTGGTCGGTTTGGAATCGCCAAGTGTTCCCACAACAAGAAGTCTTGGTTTCAATTTGAATGTTAAATTTTAATTCGAACGAATATGAAAAAGATATTTAACCTTTGTCTACTAACTCTGTCGTTCACATTCATTATTTCTTGCGATGACGGATTTGATGAGATGAATACCAGTAAAACAGGAGCTACCTCGCTCGACCCGGCACTGGTCCTTAACAATGCGGTTATCAGTTCCTCACCATCGTCAAGCCTTAATTATGAGATTGCCATTGTGCAACAAGTGTTCTCGTCAAATTCAGGTGTCATTGTGGGAGGAAATTATAACCAGAAGAACATTGGTAATACGCCTGCGGTGTGGACCAACTATTATCAGAATGTGATTAAGTATACCAATGATGTGATCACCCGAACAAAAGATGATACAAAAAGAAGTAACCTTTACAACATGGCCAGGATTGTGCAGGCCAATGCATTCATTATTCTAACCGATACGTATGGGGATATACCCTATACTGAAGCAGGTGGAGGATATACCAGCCAGGCCTTCTTCCCGCAATATGAAACTCAGCAATCCATCTATCCAAAAATCATCCAGGAGTTGACCGATGCAACAGCAGCTCTTAATGCGGCAAACGCCATAGAAAATGCTGATGTTTTATATGCAGGCAACGTAGCTAAATGGAAAAAATTCGGCTATTCTCTCTTATTGAGAGCCGGAATGCGATTGAGTAAAGCGGATGCTACTAAAGCCCAGGCAACTGTAGCGGCCGCCTTTGCCGGTGGCGTTATTCTTAGCAACACTGACAATGCGGTCATTAAACACGATGCCAACTATATAAATGGAATTGGAAACACCTTGAACGGAACAGAGGCTGCCAATTATTATTTAGGAGCTCCCTTCGTAAATGCACTCAAAAATACGAATGACCCAAGGCTCACAGCTATTGCCGTTAGATACGTTGGTGCCACTTCAGGTTCTGCTCAAACTGCAGCCATTGCCGACAGAACAGCAGCAAATCAATTCGGAATGCCCGTTGGTAGCGATGATGCATCAGCTCAGACAGCGGCCGTTGGAGCCGGTTTAGTAAGCAGATATGCCTACAGCCAGGTAGACCGAACCAGGCTGGTGAAAAGAACTTCACCTATGTTTCTCGTCACAGCCAGTCAAAACAATCTTTTACTTGCGGAAGCTGCTGCGAGAGGATGGGTTGCTGGTGGTAATGCGGCTGCTTCCACTTATTTTACCGAAGGTATAAAAGGTCACATGGACCAGATGGCTGCCTATGATGCAGCCTCTACGATTGCCGGTGCTGATCGCGATACATATGCCACGGCAAATCCATTGGATGTAACAACGTTGAATGCTTCCATAGCACAAATTGCTTATCAATATTGGATATCTTGTTTCCTGCATGGCCCCGAAGGATGGGCTAATTTCAGACGGACAGGATTCCCTGCGTTAGCCGCCAATCCTTATACAGGAAGTGAAGTGCCAGGCTCGTTCATCAACAGAATCACCTATCCTCCTTCTGAGATTTTGGTGAACAGCGAACATGTTCAGGCTGCTATTGCTTTGCAAGGCGCTGATAATTTAAGTACCAAGATGTGGTTATTTAAATAGAAAATTCAAGTCCTAAAATGCGATGGGCAACCCTATCCGGTTGCCCATCATTTTAAATGAATTCTTTAATCGGGGAAATACCTATTTAGATGGGTCGACAATTCGATTGACATATAAGTAGCTTCAATAACCGATAAAAAGAATGGAGAGAAAAGTAAGAAGTGCATATAACATCGATCTCGTTGAGTAAATTTTTCACCTAGACTTTCTTCTCATGACTAAACAAGTAATCATTATTTTCTTCATCCTGCTCTGCACTGTTATTTCAAAGGCTCAGCGCGTAGGATCTTCACCCGAATACATCAAAGCACTCACCGCTGAATGGAAGGGAGAACGTTTCGCTGACGGGCGACCGAAAGTTTCAAATGCGCTTCTTGCGCGTTTGAAAAATATTTCCATCGAGGAAGCGTGGGGAGTACTTCGCAACAAAGGATATCACAATCAATATGAAGGAGAATGGCAGGTTATTTTTCCTGATAGTGCCATGACCGGAAGAGTGGTGACTGCGCAATACATACCCTTGAGACCTGATCTGCAAAACCAGGTGAAGGAACAAGGTAAAATTGAAAACCGTGCACAAAAGGGCGGCACCAATTCATGGCCCATTGATATTCTGGTTGATGGCGATGTGTATGTTGCAGATGGCTATGGTAAAATTGCGGATGGAACTCTGATCGGTGATAACCTCGGTAATTCCATCTATGCAAAATCTCATCGTGGTGTAATCTTTTATGGATCAGTAAGAGACCAGGAAGGCCTTGAAGAAATCAAAGGCTTCAACGCATGGATAAAAGGTCAGGATCCCTCCTACATTAATCAGATGATGTTGACAACGATCAACTCACCCATTCGTGTTGGTCGCGCAACGGTATTACCGGGCGATGTGGTGCTCGCAAAAAAATATGGTACCATATTCATTCCTGCGCATCTCGTGGAAGACCTGGTGATCACTTCAGAAGTAACTTCCCTGCGCGATCAGTTTGGGCACCAACGCTTACGTGAAAAAAAATATTTAGCAGGTGAGATTGATAGCGAATGGACTGAAGCGATCAAAAAAGATTTTCTGGATTGGCTGAAAAAATATCCCGGTAAACTTCCGATGACCCAAAAAGAACTGGACGACTATTTAAAAGAACGCAATTATTAATGTGAATAAAATTTTTAAACGTAAAGCTATTTCCCAAACTAAATTATAAGCAATATGAAAAGTGTAATTCAGGAAATCATTAAGAAAAATAAGCAGCGCGAACAGGAAGCTGCGGCTGCACGACAAGCAGAAATAGATAGTCCAACTACGCCAGACAACAGACGTAGTTTTCTTAAGAAGACAGCGCTGGGCGGAATGGCGCTGACGAGTTTGTTTGGGTTGTCATTTGAAGATTCGATGGCACAAACCACATCAAAAGTTCAAAAGGCTTCTGCCCCATCCGATTTGAAAATAACCGATATGCGCTATTGCTTCACTGCCGTGATGGGTGGAACTGCTATTATTCGTATCGATACGAATCAGGGTATCTATGGATTAGGTGAAGTACGCGATGCCGCAGATCCTCGTTATGCCTTGATGTTGAAGAGCCGCATCCTCGGAGAAAATCCCTGCAACGTAGAACGGATATTTAAAATCATTAAGCAATTCGGAGGTCAGGCCCGTCAGGCTGGTGGTGTTTGTGCCGTGGAAATGGCATTGTGGGATTTGTGCGGTAAAGCCTACAATGTTCCCGCCTGGCAATTGCTGGGAGGAAGGTATCGCGATAGCATCAGGATATATGCCGACACGCCTGAATCCAGTAGTCCTGAGGAACAACTTAAGAGAATCAAGTTTCGCACCGAAACTCAGGGATATACCTGGCTGAAGATGGACGTGTCTATCAATGAATTAAAAAACATTCCAGGTGCATTGGTAAATCCAGAAATATTAAAGCAGGGTGCCGGCCAATTCTCAGGCCCTTATATGTCGTATGCGAATACCAAACATCCATTTACCGGAATACAAATCACTGAAAAGGGGTTAGATGAATTGGCTAAGATTGTAGACAATGTTCGTAGCCTGGTAGGATATGAAATCCCGATGTCCACCGATCACTACGGACACTTTGATGTAAACAATTGTATCCGACTTGGTAAAGCTCTGGATAAGTATCGTCTTGCATGGCTGGAAGATATGGTGCCATGGCAAATGACGGAACAGCACAAAACCATTACGGATGCGCTTGAAACACCTACTACTACCGGAGAAGATATTTATCTGTTGGAATACTTCAAGCCATTGATTGATGTTCATGCCGTGGATATCATCCATCCTGATCTGGTTTCGTCTGGAGGGCTTTTAGAAACCAAGAGAATCGGTGATTATGCGGAAGAGAAAGGGATAGCGATGGCCATGCACCAGGCAGGAACACCGGTTTCGTTTATGGCCAATGTTCATTGCGCTGCTGCCACTCAAAACTTCCTGGCACTGGAACACCATTCCGTTGATTTGGATTGGTGGGAAGGACTCGTGAAGATGACCGATGGAAAGAAAATAATTGAAAAAGGGTACGCCCCTGTACCCCTGTCTCCCGGACTTGGAATTGAACTCGTGGATGAAGAAGTGAAAAAACATCTGGATCCGCGCGATACTACCTATTTTGCTCCAACCAAAGAGTGGGACACTAAACGTTCGCACGACAGAACATGGAGTTAATCAGTTATCATTAAACGCAGCCCAGCCAATAAGATAAATAATCTTGGCTGGGCTTTTTTTATTTTTGATATTACGATCTAACCAATCACTATCGTTTTGAAAACTACCATTCTCTACAAAATCGCATTGGGTGCCGCGCTGGTCTGCCTGGTCATTTCATTGATCATCATTTTTAGTGCAGGATTACCGCATGCCGGTCCTTCACTGGTCGCATTTCTTTTTCTCCTTGGCATTTCCTTTCGTGGGTTCGACAACCTGAAAGGTTTCACCTACTCCATCTTAATTTTTGCTGCCGTTACTATGGCCTTGTATTACCCGGCCCATTTTCAGGAAGTGGATGGATTCAAATTAACCAACCTGATTACGCCTTTAATACAAATCATCATGTTTGGTATGGGGACTTCCATGAGCGCAAAAGATTTTGTGGGCGTAGCAAAAAGTCCTGCCGCTGTGGGTATCGGTGTGGTCGCCCAGTTTTCCATCATGCCTTCTATTGGTTTTCTCCTGGCGAGCATCAGTGGTTTCCCACCTGAAATTGCCGCAGGTATTGTTCTCATTGGCTGCTCTCCAAGCGGGCTTGCCTCTAATGTGATGAGCTACCTGGCAAAAGCAAACCTGGCGCTCTCCATTACGATCACAGCCATCACTACATTAATTGCCCCGGTGATGACACCATTATTAATGAAGTTATTGGCCGGTGCTTACATTGAGATTGATATTTTCAAAATGATGTGGGATATCTTCAAGATGATCATGATCCCCATTGGTGCGGGGTTGTTATTTAACAAACTCCTTCATGGCAAATCACAATGGTTGGATAAAGCCATGCCGCTGGTATCGATGTTCGGGATAGGATTGATCATCACCATCATCACCGCTGCGGGGCGCAATAGTCTCTTAGAGATTGGATATATATTAATTGTTTTGGTACTCATTCATAATACGGCAGGCTATCTCATTGGTTATTGGTTTGCCCGCGCATTTAAATTAAATGAAAAAGATTGCAGAACCGTGGCCATTGAAGTAGGCATGCAAAATGGTGGACTGGCATCCGGCATCGCCAAAGAGATGGGTAAAATTGCTACCGTTGGATTAGCTCCTGCTGTCTTCGGACCGCTCATGAATATCACAGGATCCATTCTCGCTTCCTACTGGCACAGAAGACCACCCAAAGAATAGAGAATTTATTGAGATAGCGCATTCAACGTAAATAAAATGGTATGAAAGCAACACGATCACTTAGTGCAACCCTGGTAATACTTTCATTTTGCTTTTCGCTTAACGCACAGCAGATTTCGAAAGAGGAATTATTATTTCTTACACCGCTGTGGAAAGGTGAACGATTTGCCGATGGAAGACCAAAAGTCCCTGATGCCATTTTGAATCGGATGAAACTGGTAACCCATGAAGAAGCTTGGGCAGTGTTAAAGGGAGAAAACTATAAGCATCAATATGAAGATGGTTGGGAGTCCATCAATCCCGACAGTGTTTTGGTAGGCCGTGCGGTCACCGCTATTTTTATGCCCGGGCGTCCGGACATTCACCGCGCTATCGATGATCGGGGGCATAACAGAGACGGAAGGATTAAATCTCAAAACGCATGGACTGTGGCGATGTTAGTCAAGCGGGATGTCTATGTTGTGGATCAGTTTGGGGCGCATGAAGATGGGCCTACCATTGGAGACAATGTAGGGATGGCCATCCTCACTAATTCTGGAAATGGAATTATCTATGACGGAGCCATTCGCGATATCAACGGCTTAAAAGAAATGAAATCATTTACCTCGCTTTTCCGATCGTACCATCCCTCCCATCATTTGAACAATCCGGATGGAGAACTGAATACTACCCTTGTCGGCATCAATCAACCCACCCGTATTGGTCATGCTACGGTTATGCCTGGCGATGTGGTATTAGCCAGGGATGGTGCCGTCATTTTCATACCTCCCCACCTGGCTGAGAAAGTCGTGAAGACCTCAGAGATTGTGCGCTTGCGTGATATGTTTGGACACCAAAGAATTCGTGAGAAAAAATACTCTGCCGCCCAGATTGATAACAAGTGGTCGGATGATATCGAAAAGGATTTCTCTAAGTGGTTGAATGATCATATCGATGAACTCCCCGTTCCCAAAGATCAAATTCAAGAGCTACTCAAAAACAGAACCTGGTAATCTACCTATCGCTATGAAAACAAATTCCAACACTACTTCCAGACGCTCCTTCTTAACCAAGAGCACTATCGCTGCTGCGATGCTTCCTATGGCAACATTCGGACAGGGCTTAGAGACAGCGGTAGAGGATACACCAAAGTCTTCGGCACCCTCCGATTTGAAAATCACGGATATAAAATGTGGCTACATTCGTGGAGGCCATAGTTTGTTTGTGAAAATTTATACCAACCAAAATATCTGGGGATGTGGCGAAGGTGTAGACGCCACACCGGGCACCTATCACTTGGTGAAGATGTTTGGCGAAAGGATAAAAGGGAAAAGTCCACTGAATGTGCATCGGCTTTTTGAAGACATACGAAGATCAGGATTTTTTGAAGGCGCTCAATCCGGTATGTATATAGCCGTGCTCACCGCTGTTGAAACTGCCTTATGGGATCTCGCTGGCAAAGCATTAGGATTGCCTGTTTATCAATTGCTCGGAGGAAAATTCCGCGACAAGATTCGTGTGTATTGCGACACCGCGCTTTATCAAAGTAAGTTACCTGCACCAAAAGATTTTGCCGATGCCGCATTAGGTGCAAAGAAAATGGGCTTCAACGCCATCAAGTTTGATTTGGACCAGGCGGATGATCCTGCCAAATATGACAAGTACAATTGGACAGCCAGCCCTGGCGAATTACAACGCATGGTTGATCAGGTAACGGCAGCGCGTGAAGCTGTTGGGCCAAACATTGACATTTGTTTAGACATGCACGGCCGCTATGATGCTCCCACAGCACAAGCGATTGCCAAACGATTAGAGCATTTAAACTTAATGTGGTTGGAAGAACCAATCCCGGCAGAGAATGTAGAAGCTTATAAACTCATCACCGAGTCAACCAGCACACCGATATGTGCAGGTGAAAATCATTACCTGGCTCATGGCTTCAGGCGCATGCTTGAAATTGGTGCCGTGGATATTATTATGCCTGACCTGCAAAAAGCAGGAGGCTTAGGTGAAGGCCAACGTATCGCCAACCTGGCCAACTTATATTATGTTCCTTTTGCACCACACATGGTGGCATCCTACCTGGGTGCGATGGCTTCATGCCATGTATGCGCATCCGTTCCCAACTTCCTGATTTTAGAATGGCAAATCTATTTTCATACGGACCCGATGTTCAAAGAAATCGTAACCTTTGATGGGCCGATGGTCGAGAATGGGTTTATCACACTCTCAGAAAAGCCAGGCATTGGTGTGGAAATCAACGAAGAAGAAATGCGCAAATATGCTCCTAAGGGTGTGCCTTTTTTTGAGTAAATAATGAGTGATGGTTGAAATCGTAAAGACTAATTGCGAAGGCTGCTGGAATGGAGTCAACCGCAAAATAACTTAACAGCAAAGCGAAAACTTCAAACCCTGCAGTTACAAAGTATCAAAGGCCAGCTCGATCCACATTTCACCTTCAATGCACTCAATTCGATCTCATCGTTGCTTTATCTTGACGACCGCAATGCCGCCTATGATTACCTCAATAAGTTTACGCGCCTGCTCCGACAATTGTTGAGTGATGCCGACCGGGTATACCGTACGATGGAAGAAGAGATTGAATTTGTTACGGCCTATCTCAGCTTAGAGAAACTGCGCTTTGGTGATAAGTTCGATTTTGAAATTAACATCGGTGATACGATTACACGCAATGAAATCGTGCCGGTAATGGTATTGCAGACCTTTGCTGAAAACGCCATCAAGCACTGGCTCATGCCCCGCACCGAAGGCGGTAAACTTACCATCACGATTGAAAAAGAAAATGATTATCTGAAATTGACTGTTGAAGACAACGGAGTGGGCAGAAAGAAAGCTGCCGAAAACAATAAACGAAAAGGTAAGGGATTGAAAATGATCCATGAGTTTTATGAAATCTTAAATCAGATCAACAAGAAACCCATTCGCTATACCATCTCGGACTTATATCGTGCTGATGATATACCCGTAGGAACCAAAGCAGAAGTATGGGTGCCCCAGGAGTTAAAAGATAATAATCAAAAGCCTGCCTAAGCCAGACAACTTCAAGTAGCCGAATTTTTAAAACAATCTTCATCATTCAGAAATCTCCATTCAGCATTCGTCATTCAATCTGAATATAGAATATCGAATGATGATTTTAGAAGTAAGAATATACAAAGGTCCTGATAAAGTTACCCGGCACACACCTCACACCCTTAACACTAATCCTGAGCGAGACGTCAAATGATTTTATGTTGGATTGCAAAGTTTAATTAAGAGCACCGTCACATGATGAAATGCAAGACAAGGGAAGGATCCCCCTATCTGAAGAAGGAGCCTTGCCAAGAGGGATCGTAACCACAAGAATTAATTAAACTAAAACCAGTTGTTGAACCCCTTCAGGGTTCCGCTGTATTGTTCTGGTTGCCATCCCCGCATTACATGCGAGGCTATTCACATTCAATCCTTTCAGGATTGTGCATGATATGGACTAATCCTGCCAGGGTTAGAAAAATTTTGTGGGACTATCATATTAAATCCCTTCGGGATTTTGAGATGTGATTGGTCAATATCCATAAGGGATTGGAACTAATTTCAACTAATCCTGAAGGGATTGAATATGAATAACTCCGGGTTGCACCCGGAGAAAAAAAAACAAACTTCCGCAGCAACCCTGAAGGGGTCGAATTTAACCCAAAATTGTCAATAGGATTGACAATTTTGCCCTTCGGACCGATCAGAACTTTCTGAAACAGAAAGTTCTATCGGGGTTTAACCCTGACATTGAAAATGAATGAAAATCTTACTTCACTAGCGTTGCGTTGAGGCCGAACTCATGTTAAAATACTTAGAATTTAAGCCAAAATGAAAGAGTAAAATCTATGAAAAAATTCAAATCAGCTCCATCTTCAAAAGCTAAAAATGCCAATGAGAAATACGACATTAATGAGAACGCAACGCTAGTGATCTTACTTAATGATTTAAAGTGAATTCATTCATTTTCAATCGTCAGTACGCAATGCAAAAAAGTCTAATGACTTTTTTGGGTTTAAATCTCACCACTTGTTCCATTCTCCGCCTTTAATTACTCAACGGTTATAAAAAACGAAACCTCTGCACGTCACCGACATGCAGAGGTTAATTTGAAAGCAGGTTCATCAGACTTTGTTAAAGGTAAATATGATTCGTCTTGCTGCCAGTGAGGCATCACTGTTGTACCCAAAGATCGCTTTTAGCTCTTGCTTCACAGCCATCGCGGTCTTGTAGACACTGTTCGCATTGCTATAGAGCATGGCACTGCGTACACTTCGTGCCTGATGCAAGGTGTTGACGGCAGCCACCACGGCCTGGTTGGCGGCACGCAACTCCACTGCTTTCTGCTGAAGTGTTTCCAGACGCAAGGCTTTTACGACCGGGGCATATTTTGGTTCTGCCTCCAGAATGACGATCAGCTTTTCGAAGTGATACACCACGCTGTCGTAATCGGAACCATTTGCACGCGGACGCTTGATGACTGGCGTTGCTTCCGCATTGCTGGCTGCCTCGGGCTTGTCAGCCTTGACACGACCTTTCATCTTGCGCACCATGGCGGCAGCATCCGCTGTAGTCTGGGGCAAGACACCTGACGATTTCAGCGCGGCCATGATGCGTGACGTAAGTTGTTTGACTTCCGCAAACAGTACTTCACGTTCGTTGGTGGCTGATTCGTAACCTGTTTTGGAAACACTCACCTGGTGCAGCGCACTGCGCGCCTGGCGAAGTAATTCCAACATACTTTCCACACGGAGGTTGGGTGAACCGGGGCTATACGCCTCTCCGTATCCGGTGCAGATGCCGATCAATCCATTGAAGGCTTCTACGTTTTTTAAGTTTGACATATTACATAAGCGTTTATTGGCTTATGCACTATGTATATCCATAACTGTGCCACTAAGCTTTGTTTGTATGAATTTTACAAAAAAATTTATTTTCATTCCTGAACCCAGCATGGCGTAGTAAGTTTCATTACCTCCAAACCCTGGATTCTAAAAAACGATATCCCCACTTTTCAGTCTTGCCGATGGAGCCAACACCTCTACAGGTTGCCCCAATCTATGCTACCTGGTACTCCATTCACTCCAACGGGTAAAGTACATCGGTCAATGTAGTGCTTCCGACCGACTGGATAAAAAACTTTTCCAGTCTTACTGATGATGCAAACACATCTGCATGGTACGCTTCTCCCTGCTCATGGTGCTCCATTCACTACAACGGGAGAAGTTCACCGTTCACTGCATTGCTTCCTACCTAATAGATGAAAAACTTTTCAAGCTTACTGATGATGTAAACACCTCTGCCTGGTACGCTTCTCCCTGCTCATGGTGCTCCATTCACTCCAACTAGTGAAGTACATCGGTAACTTTAGTGCTTCCTACCGACTGGATGAAAAACTTTTCAGGCTTACGGATGATGCAAACACCTTAATAGGGTGCCCACTTCATATCCCTATGGCTATTGCGCGTGAAGGATTGACAAACTTTGAAATAGTTATACCGGCCAAGCAGGTAAATGGTTGAGTGAAATTGAAAACAGATAACTATTGTACGATTGAATTTAGTATTCTGCCCTGATCTGTCGGGGCGATATCTCGTTCGGAGTTGGTGATGCTTTTCATAGCTACTCCTTTTCATCTTCCGTGGGATACCTGATCGAGTGTAAAGTGCAGACTCAGAATTTAATAGAGTTACTCGTCCGGTATGACACACTGTAGTAGCGTGTGAAGGTCTTGATATAGCTAAGTTGTACTTACAGTTAAGGAAATTCTCAGCTTCTCAATTCTCAAAATTCTCTCTACTCCTCCGGCACATACAACAACTTCTTATTCGCAAAATCGTATAGCGTTAATCTCCTCAAATCATAATAGGCAGTCCAAAAAGATTTGAGGGCTTGCAGGTAGCTACGCTTGGCATCATCTTTTTCGCGTAAGGCGATATTCAAATTAGTGATATCTATTTTACCAATGAGATATCGGTTCTGGGCTACGTTGTAACGCTCTTGTGCAACCTCATCTGATTTTTTTGTAATCTCTATCTGCAAGCGCATCATTTCAAACTGGCGCACTTTGGTGATGATCTCTTGTTCAAAAATGATTTTGCTCTGCTCTATTTCATAATCGCGAAATTTTTTGTTGGCAATGGCCGTTTGCATCATCGCTTTTCTGCGGCCCCAATCTACGATCGGCACATTAAATGAGATGTCGGCAATCTGCTGCTTGGAAGGATTCACATACAAATCAGAAACGGTTGACCCCACGTTGTTAAGGCCATACGAAGCGGTGATCGTGGTTTGATAACGTTGTCCTTTTGCCTGCGCTACTTCACTCTCGGCTTCCAGTCTTCTTCGCTCAAAGGCAATGTAATCGGCACGGTTTAATCGCGCATAGGTGAGCGCCTCGTCAATCGTTACTTCGAAGTACGGAATTTTATCCGGCAAGACTAACTCAAAATTATCACCGTCTTTCAAACCAATGTAGGAGCGCAATTGAAGGCGGGCTGTTTCCAGATCCAGTTTTGCCTGTGATACTTCCTGACGCGAGCGCAGCAATTGCAACTCTACCTGCAGTAACTTATCCTTGGAGGTGGTGCCAATGTTATAGCGACCTTGTTCAATTTTATTGATCGTGTCATTATTAGCCAGATTAAATGTGGCGATTTGTTCATTCACCTGTTGAAGAAGCACATCGAAGAAAAAACTCACAGCGTTACTGGAAATTTGCTCTACACGCTCTACATAAATTCGCTTTGATTCTTCATAGACTACTGGCTTAATCCGCTTGTCCCATTTCCATGGATTGTAGGCAAATACCGGTTGGGTCAGCCGCACATTCATGACTGTCCCACTCCATTGACTCATGTCGGCATTGATGTCATTGAAGAAATTATACCCTGTATTTGCCGATAGCGTACCTCCGGTAGCAGCAATGGGCTGCTGAAGTCCTACGTTTATGTTCGGGTTAATCTGATTTACCGGCAGATATAATTTTGATCCATCAGGTTGTATAACCGGTGTCACGAAATTGGTATAGGTGGGCACGCTTCCATTCAACCGGAGCTGCGGATTATAATTCGTGCGAAATGACCGGTATTGCCAATAGCTGGTTTCGCGCTGCGTCTCCGCCTGCTTTGAAAAAATGGATTGCTCTTTGGCACGATCGATGATTTCTTCGATAGCGAAAACGTTTTGCCCTTGCCCCTGAAAAGCACAGATGACAAGAATACCAATAAGCATATTTTTTTTATTCATATCGTAGTGAAGCTATAGGGTCCTGAGTGGCTGCTTTGCGCGCGGGAGCGATTCCGAAAATCAAGCCTACTGTAGCGGCAACACCAAATGAAAGCATGATCGAAGAGAAACTCACAATCGTTGGAATATCCGCCACGGATGAAACAATAAATGCCATCGACACCCCAAGCACTACGCCAATTAGTCCACCGCTTACACTGATCATAATCGCCTCAAACAAAAACTGCTGAACGATATCTTTCTTTTGCGCTCCTATGGCAAGACGTAAACCAATTTCTTTAATGCGCTCAAGCACGGAGGCGAGCATAATGTTCATGATGCCTATTCCGCCTACCAGCAGGGAGATTCCAGCAATGGCTCCCAATACATAATTAAAAATATCATTGGTACGTTGCTGCTGTTTTAAGAGGAGTTCTGGGATTTCAATTTCAAAATCCACCACTTCATAATGCTTCCGCGAAAGCAGGCGTGTAAGGATCTCCGCTGTGGATTGCATCTTGTTGGTTTCTTCCACCTGGATAACCAATCGATCGAGTTGATGATAATTCTTTTTGTCTTTCTCATCTTCCGAGTCATTGCTTGAACTCATGAACACCATACCCCGGCTGCGCATAGCCGCCAACCGTAGCGCTTCTCCTGTAATTAAATCCCGATTTTCATAGCGCACCAGCACACTCTGCAAAGGCGCATACACATCCATATTAAAATCGCGGATGCCCAGTTTGCTAATACTATTTTGTGACACCAGGCGCTCTTTCATCACACCGATAATCGTAAGCCAGTGTGGCCCCACTTTAATACTTTTACCAAGCGGGTTTTCGGTTGGAAAAAATCGACTCTTCAATGCTGATCCAATAATGCACACCGGTGAACCGATCTTCAATTGCTCGGCAGTAAACATCTGCCCTTCCGAAAGCTGGAAATCATAAATTTCAAAATAGGCAGGCTCCACGCCAACCAGCTTGGCCGAGCGTCTTATTCCATTGCGGATAATGTTGGTATTGAGAATAATCTCAGGACTCACTTTCGCTAAACCTGGAATAGTAGTTACAATGCTGTTGACATCACGAATGGTGAGACCGGGTGAGAATTTTTTCTTCTCCTTTTTTCCTGAGGCCTGTTCATTCAACTTCTCTTCCTTTTGTTCGATGATGGGTTTGATCACGATGTTATTTACACCGACCAATTTTATTTGATTCAGGATTTCCTGCTGAGCACCATTACCAATGGCCAGCATGGCGATCACGGCAGCCACCCCGAAGATGATACCCAGCGCAGTGAGTAAGGAGCGCACCCGGTTAGCAATAACAGCGTCAATGGCGATATATAAATTAGCCAATACGCGAGGCGCAAGAAGCGTAGTGTTGAACTGCACGGATTACTTGTTTACAGGATTGGCTGAAACAATTTTCGCTTCCACACTGGTTGTCTCCCCATTCTGCTTCCTCTTCCCATTCATCTCTGGCAGCAACTCGATTTTTTGATTCTCCAGACCCGGAGGAACGGATAAGTAGATGCGGTCATCTGCAACAAGGCCAGAGATCAGTATGGCATCATTCGCATTCGTTTCACCAATGACCACTTCCTGTTTGATGGTATTGAGTCCATCTTTTTTGAATACATACGTAATCGAATCGGCCTGGCTGTGTAACGACTCAAGGGGAATATGCAAGGCATCTTCAATGACACTGGCTATTATTTTATTACTGGTTGTCATCGAGGGCCGTAGCGTTGGGTCTGTGCCATTGATCTCCACCGATACTTCAAACACTTTTGCATCAGAGTTGGGACGCTGCTCGCCCACGTTGGCCACGTTGGTCACTACGCCACTAAGTTTTTTATCAGGATAAGCATCCAACCCTACGTCTACCTGCTGCCCTACTTTCACCTTTCTTACATCCACTTCATTCACGTAGGTTTTTGATTTCATCTTGGTAAGATCAGGCAGCGTTGCCACAGTGGGCTCCCACATTTGAATTTGTGAACCTGCCTTAATGGGTTTGCCATCCCAGCCTTTTTCATAGATCACCATGCCATCTTCTGGTGCGAGCACATCAAAGGATGCCAGCACTTTAGTCATGCTATCAAATTCGGATTGAACCTTCCGCAGCTCGGCATTCACCTCGCGCATTTTTTCAATATTCTGGTTCTTCTTGATTTTATAATTCTCTAACGCCTGCTGGTAAGCACGCTTTGCTTTTTCCATGTTGATTTCCACTTGCTTGATCGTGGCCGGTGGTTCAAACTTGGATTGCTCCAACACAATACCCGTTTCTTCCACGGCATACTTCAGGTTTATTAATTCATCGCGTGATTGCCGAAGTACAAGGGTTGTATCTAACTGTGTTTGATTGAATTTTGAATTGGCTTTATCCAACTCAATCTGCTTTGCAGTAAACTTATTTTGAAACTCGGATCTATCCAGCGTGGCAATCCATTCGCCCTTCTTTACCACGGTGCCCTCATCGATGATATTCTGAATGGTCACCTGCCATATTTGAAAGTCACGCAGCGACTGCGGTCCAAGTATCTTCACTGAGTTCTTGGCCTCCAGTTCTCCTGTTGTTTCAATGTCAACCCGAAATTGTCCCTTCTTAACTGTTGCCATGATGGAAGCGGCCTCGCTGCCTTTGTTACCTCTCACCACAAAATATCCTACGAGCAAGACGATGATAATTCCTGATCCTAACAGTATTTTGCGTTTCATAGGCGGGGGTTACGTATTTAATATAAGTCTAAAGTGGGGTATCAGATTTTATGTCTACTCTGAAAGTGACCCCAGGGTTACAGCGAAACGAATAAAAAACACGAAATGATATAAGAAAGGGTGAAAGAACCGAATCCTTCACCCTTTATTCAGTTTATTGAGCGGCACCTTTTTTCGTACTGAACTTGCTCAAAGCGGCATCTTTGCTCAGTTTTCCGGATGCATAATCCTTCAAAACAGCTGCTTTCACTGAAACCTCCAGCGAGGAAGGAATATCACAACCATCGCACCGCGTTAACCTAATATTGAATATTAATGACTCCTCAGGATTCAAACTCTTCACGGTTCGCCCATACTCCAGGATGTCTTCCTTAATGTCTTTCTCAAACTGGGGATATAATTCCTTGACCTTTTTATCACGGGCAGCCTGGTCCAAATCTTCCAGGCCAACCGTAGGCATGATGTATCGTCTATTGAATTCACTCTGATTGCTGGAATACACCTCCATATAATAGATGACACCATAATCTTTCATCCGTTCATAGTAGACATTTTCTTCGGTAAAGAAAGTCTTCGATAAATCCTGGCGATACAAGCGATTGAAGATACTGGTCAGTAATTCCAGGTCTGGTTGCAATTCATCATCCATCACACTGTTGATCACTTTAATCTTACTATTAAATTGATCCTTACTCAACTTACCCTGTTTGTAGGAAGTAATATCTGCCTTCGCAACTTCCAACGACATGTAACTCGGCTTTGATCCATTTACAAAAGCACCATACCAGATACGTTCACCTTCACCTCGGTTGGTGATGATTATTTTTTCATTGGCAGGCAATTGCGTAATCAGGTCACCATAGTTGGCAAGAAAATCTTTACACGCATCAATAATTTTGTTTGACGATGCCTCGCGAATACTATCCACATTCACTCTGCGCGAAGATGCCGTTCTTGCGCGACCCGTACTTCGGACAGTTTCGGTTTTGGTTCTGCCTTCTTCATCGATGATGCGCTCCAATTCAGCTTCCTCTCCGGAAGGAAAATTAAAGGAATAGGTAAAAGAATTACCATCCAGCATGCTAACTCCAGGTGCCTGTCCACCTAAATTCCAGATCATAGGTCCGTTCAATTCATAAGGCAACCGGAAGGTTACCCCAAAGCCTTCACGATACTCACCATTGATCTCCATGGGGAAGAAGGAACGCTTTTCAAATTGCTGCTTAATTAACGTGCTCAATATATTTTCCGCCACTTCAATGTCGCGGTCCATACGACCTGCATCTATTTTACTTTGAGCACTTGCTGGTAATGCGAATGAAAAAATGATGGCTATCAGCACAAAAACGCTATCTCGTATTTTCATAAAAATGTTTTTAATAGTTATTTACTTTCCTGATCGTAGCATCAGGGTTTGAAATGATTGTCGCCAAAATCTGTTCGGTCTCTTGTTTAAACTGATCGGTATTTTTTTCGATGCTGCTCATGCGTGTTTGAAACAATTGGAAGTCTTGCTTCCGTTGCTCTTGCAGGTATTTTGAAAAATCCACCAGCAATGTTTCCACATAGGTCTTCTGCTCGCTGGAAGAAAGTTGAAGGTAGTCCTTCATCAATTTCAAGTTGTTCTCCTGCAAGCTCGCCACAAACGTGCGCACCTGATCCTGTGATGCTTGTGATGTCACTTTCATGAGCTCATTAATTTTATTGGAATTAGCCGCAAAGCTGGTCTTAATGGATTGATCGATCTTCTTTTGATTGTCTTCCCACCCTGCCGTAATCACCTGGTTGTTTTTATTTAGCGAAGAGTTGATCATTTCCTGAACTTCCACCGGAGTAAGAGACGCTTGTGCCGGTTGCACAACCTGCTCGATCGTTTTCGAACCGTTGAAGCTGATTCTCAACTCGCCACTTGAATACGTGATCTCCGGCCCGATCAATCTTGCCGCCACTAATATTAAGATGATCGAAGCCGCCATGCTCATCATGGTTTTGAAAGAGCTGCTCTGCCAGAAATGTACTTGCTTACCAGACACATCACCAAAGATGGGCGGAGCGATCACCTCTTTATCCTGAACCTGCTTCATCACCTTGCCCACGTCAGCCAACTGCTGAAGCGTTTTTAGTTCTTCAGGATGCTGATTAAGATACTCAATCACTTTTTCTGATTCTGCGGCATCGAGCTCACCATACAGGTAAGCGATCAATATGCCTTCTTCCGGTTTATAGTTCATAACCAATGGTTTCTTTTGTAATATTCTTGCTCTCCAAAATCCGTTTCAATCCATCCAACCCATAATACATACGCGACTTCACCGTGTTCTCTGAAATATTCAGTGTCTCTGCGATCTCGCGAAACTTCAACCCTTCATACTCTTTCATAATCACCACTTCACGTTGCTCATCGCTCAGTTCCATCAGGCATTGCTGCAGCAAGTCTGAAAGTTCACTGTGTCGCAGTTGTTTCTCCGGATTCTCCCTGCGACTGCTGCTCGCCTCCCATCGGTAACTCTCTTCACTTTCACCAGGCCTGAGATCATGCAAAGACACCGACCGGGTTGCCTTGCGCTTTCTTAACTCCTCGCGACAATAATTAACCGCGATGGTGTAAAGCCATGATTTGAATCGTGTAGTCTCCTGAAGTCCATCAATATTCCGGTGCATACTGATGAACGTTTTTTGAGCCACCTCCATGGCCAGGTCGTGGTCAAAGAAGAACTTATAACTGAAATTATAAATCCTCTTATACCACATCTGCACCAGCTTTCCCTGGGCATTCTTATCCCCTTCGCGGGCCCGGGCGACCAGGGTATCGGAATGCATCATAGCTATGTCAAGTAAAGTTTCGGCAGGCATCAGGCTCTAATTTCCGGAAATTTTAAGAGTTTTAATGGGTTTCGGGTTTAAGATGAAGAAGGTAGGGGAAAAGTTCTAATTTAGATAGATGAATTTACTTAGGGCCTTATTTACCATTCTAGTTGCCACCCAAATAGTAATCGTTTGCCCCGGTCAGACACCTGAGTTGGTTATTCCTGTAGGGCATAGCATCAGATTGAATTCAGCCGTTTTCAGTTCAGACGATAAATTAATTATATCCTCAGGCATTGACCAAAGTATTAACATTTGGGATTCAGAAACGGGACTATTAATCAAAACCATAAAGCACGATAACACAGTTTATAATGCTGTATTTAGTCCTGATAAAAAATATATATTCGCCTCTACGTTGAATGGAGCTATTGTCTGGGAAACCATAAGCGGTAAATTATTTAAAAAAATAAATAGTGGTTTTACTATTTCATCGCAGGCAAGTAATACCAATGCTCTGCTACTGACTGACTCCGGAATTGATATTAGGATAAGCTTGTGGGATTTTGATACTGGTAATCTCATTACACGATTATCGAATTCAGCTACGAACTGTAGATTACATGGTTTGAAATAGTGTTTAAAACTCTCTCAAGCTTGAGGCTTTTACTACCATAACCCTAAGTCTGAATCCTAGCCACGGCTGAGGTTCAGTATAATTTTGTACTGCTTCTGGCAGACCTTCACTGGCCGGATGTATATAAGATCCTCCTTTTGCTTTCCCCTTTTCACTCGTCATTTCAGCTGCGTTGCCTTGTAGGTCCATGGCCCCAAAACAATTAGGAAAAAATACACCTACCGGGTAGAGTTCATTCCCGAATTTACTGATCAGTTTAGTGTTACTCTCACAGCTATCTTTATTAGCATAATTGCAGAGCGCACATTTTTTTTCATTTTTGCATTCTCTTAGTTGCTTTATTAACTTTTCGCTTTCCTCAGGTTTCTTTTTTTCATAGCATTTGGTCATTCCAAGAGTGGCAAATTTCTCAAATTCTGATGGGCTTGGAAGCCTGAAGGAGTATGTTGCATCAATGCCATTGAAAGTATTGTAATCATTAAAATACGAAGTACACCAGTCCGCATACCCTGAGGCCTGCTCGTAAGATAAACCCGTAATAGGCTTGTCGTAAATCGTGTACTGATCTTTCGCACTATAACTATACTTCTTATGAAATGCCTGCTGATCAAACCAGGGTATCGATCGCTCCACAGAATCGTCCTCTTCTTTTAAATCAACATAATTCGCAAGAATACAAGGCGCTGAGGGTATAAAGAATGAACTATAGGTGGTACTGCTATCCGCTGTTATTTTCTCAATGAAAAATAAATACTCCCCGATGGTAACCTCCGTTTCTTTCAGTGCCATCTTTTGGTCCTCCACCCAAACAAATTTGCTGGGAAGGTTTCCTTTTTTCTTTTGAGGATAAAAGTATCCATCAAAAACCTGTGCCGGCAGGCAATGGCTCAAAATGAAAAAACTAAAAACAAAAAGAAGTGTCCTCATAAGAATGCATGTTTGTACTAAACTAATAAACTTAATGGTTATCTCTCAGGATTTATTATTGGAATACGGATCGAATAAATGCAATTAAAAGTGATCCTCCAAAATATTATTATCAAAATCATCGGGAAGGAAATCAAGTCCTGATAGTATCTTTGCAATCCATGAAACAACTCATCGCTTTTCTCATTCGATACGTTCCGCGAAAATACCTTCAGCTATTCACGGGGATTGGTTTAAAAACGCTGGGAGTTTTTTATGCTGGCAATAAAGTAGAATGCCCAATATGCGGTCATCATTACCGGACGTTTTTGCCGTACGGCAGAATCAACCCAAGGCAAAATGCACTTTGCCCACATTGCCTGAGCCTGGAAAGACACCGGTTGATTTGGGTTTACTTAAAAGAGAAAACAAATTTCTTTTCGGAGAAACTGGACGTGCTGCACATCGCACCAGAGCCTTGCTTCATGAAACAGTTTGAAAAGCAACATGGTGAAAAATACATCACCGCAGATATTGAGTCGCCTCTGGCAAAAGTGAAGATGGATATTCATGCAATTCCATTTCCTGAAAATCATTTTGATGTAGTGCTTTGCAACCACGTACTGGAACATGTGCAGGATGACATCAAAGCCATGAGTGAAATAAACCGTGTGCTCAGGCCCGGAGGATTTGCCGTGATGCAAGTACCCTTTTTCTCACCCGTTCCGGATGTTACATTCGAAGACGCATCGATTACCAATCCGCGCGAGCGTGAAAAAGCATTTGGCCAGGATGACCACGTGAGATTGTTTGGTAAGGACTATGCCAAACGGATTGAACGAAGCGGACTAAAAGCAGAGGCCAGCCGTTTTGCGTTCGAACTCAACCAAGAGAAAGCCCACAGAAATGGCTTGGTGAGAAACGAGATCCTTTATATAGGAATTAAAAAGATACAGAACTCTTAACTTTCTATGATTGACCTGGTCAATACGCTTGTATCAAGACTTCGGCTGGGATATTTAATACTTCATTAAGCTTACGGATCATCGCCAGGCTTAATTTTTTTTTACCCGATAAAATTTCTGACTTACGAGACCTGTTTCCGAGAATTTCAGATAGTTCGCTTTCAGAAATTTCTTTTTGCTCCAGCCTGAATTTGATAGCATCGAGCGGATTGGGCTTCGGCATTGGAAAATGAGTATGTTCATATTCCTTTACCAAGACGGATAAGATTCAAGTTCATCTGATTCAGGTGAGTTTACTTTAAGATCTTTTTGCATCAAGGTATAAATCCGGCCTAATGCTGATTCATACTGATCGTTACTTTTTATTGGCTTTATCATAATTAATTTAATGTATTATAATTTTGTCAGTTAGCATTGATTCATAACCCTTAGTTACTTTTAGATAATACACTCCCTTTGACTCATTGCTTAGGTCAATATGATCTTC
Source organism: Cyclobacteriaceae bacterium (assembly GCA_043774745.1). GTDB lineage: Bacteria > Bacteroidota > Bacteroidia > Cytophagales > Cyclobacteriaceae > ELB16-189. Next base: position 40,066 of record JAYVTC010000094.1, read on the forward strand.
ATGATTACTAATCACAGACTGATAAATTTTTATTCCGTAATTATTATAAATAGCTACATTGAAATGGTCTTCAATCAGCACATTACCTAAAGAAAGATTAAATTTTCCGTTTGAAGGATTGGGATAAACAGTAAGTGACGGGGCAAGATATTCAACTATCCCAACTATATTCATTGCAAAGCAAAAGGACGTATCGGTACACCCATTTTTTGAAATCATCACGGCATAATTTCCATTGCCGGGCACATTAAAACCTTGGTGGGTTTGTCCTATAATTGGTTTGTTCCCATCATTACAGTCTATCCATTGATAACTGGCATCTGATGCATTCGCCATGATAGTTATGCCTGCTATGGTAACGGAAGTATCAATAATTGTTGATGTCACTACTGTAGTTTGTGCCGCAGATGAGCCGCATGAATTATTTGCTGTTACAGTAATATTTCCACCTATGTTGCCGGATATTGTCACGATAGAATTGGTTGTTGAAGTACCTGTCCAGCCGGATGGTAATGTCCAGGTGTAAGAAGTAGCACCTGTTACTGAAGTTATGGAATAAATAGTTGAACTTCCTGCGCACGTGGATGAATTTCCACTAATTAATCCTGGCTTAGGTGGCGTTGTGTTTATGGTTACCGCTAATAACTGTGCCACGGATGAGCCACATGAATTATTTGATGTTACAGTAATGTTCCCCCTGTGGAACCAGATGTCGCTATAATTGAATTTGATGTTGATGACCCTGACCAACCCGTAGGCAACTTCCATGTGTAAGAAGTTGCTCCTGTAACTGAAATTATACTATACGTATTTGAACTTCCGGCACAGATGGCTGCATTTCCACTGATTGATCCCGGTGTAGACGGACTGGTGTTCACAACAACTGTTAGTGACTGCTGTGCCGATGATCCACAAGTATTGTTTGCAGTCACGCTAATTGTTCCTCCTGATGTTCCTGCTGTTGTTGTAATTGAATTGCTTACTGAAGTTCCCGTCCAGCCGGTGGGTAAAATCCACGTGTAAGAAGTAGCACTTGTTACAGAAGCTACAGAATAAATAGTTGAACTTCCTGCGCACGTGGATGAATTTCCGCTAATCACTCCCGGTATGGGGGGCGTTGTGTTTATTGTTACCGCTAATAATTGTGCGGCCGATGATCCACATGAATTATTTGTTGTTACAGTAATATTCCCACCCGAGGTACTCGCTGTTGCTGTTATAGAGTTTGTTGTTGAAGATCCTATCCATCCAGACGGTAGTGTCCAGGTGTAAGATGTTGCACTTGTAACTGAAGTTGTGCTATACGTATTTGAACTTCCGGCACAGGCTATTGTATTACCAGATATAGATGTTGGCGTACTTGGTGATGCTGTACTTACTGTTATCGCCAATAATTGGGCAGTTGATGATCCGCATCCATTATTGGCCGATACACTTATGTTACCGCTACTTGAACTTGCCGTTGCTGTTATAGCGTTTGTTGTTGAACTGCCCGTCCAGCCGGTGGGCATTGTCCATGTATAGGATGTTGCACCTGTTACGGCAGTAATGCTATAGGTATTTGAGCTTCCTGAACAAATTGAAACATTGCCAATTATAGGCCCAGGTTGAGGAAGTGCTGAGCCACCAGTTACCGTCACAGCAAGTGTTTGGGCAGAAGATGATCCACAACCATTACTTGCCGTCACCGCAATAGATCCACCGGTTGTTCCTGAAACAGTTGAAATAGAGTTTGTTGAAGAAGTTCTAGTCCAGCCCGAGGGTAATGTCCAGGTATAAACCTTAGCAAAGTTTACTGGTGCAATGTCGTAGGTATTTAAACTTGATTAGCAGACCGTTGTATTTCCACTTATGGTTCCTGGCGTTGTCGGTGATGCGCTGCTCACCGTTACGCTTAGTTCCTGCGTTGATGATGTACCACAAGCATTATTTGCTCCTACACTAATAGTTCCTCCAGTCGATCCCGCTGTTGTTGTAATTGAATTAGTGGTTGAAGTTCCCGTCCAGCCCGTGGGTAAACTCCAGGTGTAAGATGTTGCGCCTGTAACTAAAGTAATACTGTACGTATTTGAACTTCCAGCACAGATGATTGCATTTCCGCTGATTGATCCAGGTGTAGTCGGAGTGGTATTCACAACAACTGTTAGTGATTGCGCTGCCGATGTTCCACAATTATTGTTCGAACTCACACTAATTATTCCTCCAGTCGTTCCTGCTGTTGTTGTTATTGTATTGGTGGTTGAAGTTCCCGTCCATCCGGTGGGTAAAGTCCAGGTGTAAGAAGTTGCGCCCGTAACAGAAGATATAGTATATGTATTTGAACTTCCAGCGCAGATGGTTGTATTTCCGCTGATTGATCCAGGTGTAGCGGGTTTAATACAGTCCTGAACGATGATTACGCCTTTCATACCAACCACCGCGTGAGGAGTGCAGACATAGTAATGAGTGCCTACAGCAAGTTGTGCCGGGTAGATGAATCCGCCTCCACTAGGTGTTTGAAATCCACCAGAAAAAGCCGTATTACCATTGGCGTCCCAGGTTACCTTGCTCACCTCTCGTGCGTCATGAACACTGGCTAATACAAAATTGATTGTATCGCCAAAGGTAATTGTGATTGTGGCTGGAGAAAATGTATTCCCTGAGTTAGTAATCGTCCAGATTTTACAGAATCCATTGCAGCATATTAAAAATAAAATCAAGATCAGCCCCCACCTCTTCATATTATTTCGATGACTAATTACATTTTTGTTACATCACTTTTAATAGTTACTTCCACCTCTTCAGCAATTTTGTTGAACACAATTGTAGGTATTTCTATTTTATGATCGGCTAGTTTTACTTTAAACTTACTACTGATTTTTATGATTTTGTCCTTCACCTCAATGGTTGCCGGAATTATACGCTGTTGCTTAACCCCATGGATTTCCAATTCACCCTTGGCAGTAACAGAGTAGGTTCCATTTTTTGTGATATCATAAACCCCCTCCATGGTTCCCTTGAATGAGGCATAGGGAAACTTGTCGCTTTCCATATAATTCTCATTAAAATGTTCCTGCATCAGTTTTTTTTGAAAAACAAAACTTTTGATGGGGATACGAAATGTGAAACCATTAGTCTTCCAATCAATGATACCTTTCATATCTTTATTATACGCTTCTATATTTTCCAGAGGAGCCTCTGAAAAAAAACTCAACTCGCTGTTTGTCAATTGACATTTTTCCTGCGCGATGGAAGGAAAGAACTTCAGTGTGATTAAAGCCCCTAGTAATAGTTTTAAGAAGATTGGTTTCATTATTTCGTGTTGTGTTTTAGTGTAAAGTCACGTGTGATGTTAAATCCTAAATGAATACCCTTATCCATCCAGCTTTCTCCTGTTTCGGTAATAAAGGCACGGTCGAACATGCTGAGTGAATTGGTTAGTTGAAATTGAAAGACATGCCCTCCGGTTTCAAGGTCCATACCTATGGAAAAGGAATTATAAAACGGAGCATAGGTAGAAGCCGTTTTATCTGCCGGGGGAATACGATATATATACTCCGCAGTTAATGCAGTTCTTTTGCTGATTTTCACACGACCGGCTGCACCTATCGCATAAAAATTATTAAAACCATTTCCATTTTGATCCTGTGCCGTGGGGACTAAATTTTTATGGATAATTGTAGGGGATATCTGTAATGAAACCGCATTGGATATTTTACTGCCAATGATCAATTGATGTACATACGAAATGCGCGAGGAGAAATAATTCTCTCTCGTTGGATCTTCCCAATGCAAGCCATTAATAGCCATATTCACGTAGTACAATACAGACACTGGGATATTTTTAAGACCTGTTTGTTGTTTAAGAAGGCTCGTCTTGGCATAAAAGTCATATGTCTTTTCATAGGTGCTCCGGCCGAAACCAGCAGAAAAATAGCGATTAATACCATACTCAAGACTCAGGCGCATAGTCGCTTGGTCAAGGCCAAATAGTTGATATGCACCACCATTAATCGGACCAAAGCGGTGGGCAATCCGAAACTCCAAAGCTCCTGGGGCTTTTTGCTCCACCGATTGAAGATTGATGACACGGGTAGACTTAAAAGCGCCAGTAACATATTCTTTTTTCTTCTCTTTGCTTTCCAGATCATCCAGCATTTTATCAAGATCATCCTGTGCCTTGATGCGAGCGGATATAAGAACCAAAACAATCAGCAAGCCGAATTTTTTCCTGTTCATAGTTTAATTATTTAACGCTCCGTTTTCAATCCATTTTTTAATTGTATTGATTTTGCAATCAGATAGCTTGGGTGCATTTTTGGGCATAGGTGATGCATTAGGACCATGGGTAATGCTTTCGATTAATAAACTATTGCTAACGGCCACCATCAATTTATCATATCCTTCCAGCACAATGCCCGATCCATTAGCCGGGGCATTAGTCAGGCTGTGGCACGCATAGCAGTTATTGGAAATAATGGGTTGCACACTGAGTGCGTAGGTAACATTATCCAGGTTGCACACGGCAGCTCCATATAACTTTTCTTCTGTGTCATTGTAACACCCTGACAATAATGTCAGGGAACTAACCAGAGAGATATATAAAATATTTTGCTTCATAGTGATCAAATAATGTTTAGAAAATAATTATTGAGGAAGTCCCTGTGCCAGCCAGTCTTTTAACAATTGAATTTCCGCTGATGTTAAGGCACTACCAGATTTAGGCATAAATCCAGACGTTCCAGGAGCTCGCTGCACTCTATCCAGTATCCAATTAATATTAGTAGATGCATTCGTGTAGTTGGTATAAATCGTTTGTGGGCCTACAGTATGGCAGGTAGCACAGTGTTGCGTTATAAGTGGTTTGATATCATTGGCAAAGGTCACCGCTTTAAATGGGTTTACGGTGATTGTATATATGTTTGAGTAATTCGCTGTACCAGAACTATTGGTTACAGTAACTGATATCACATAGGTGGCTTCTGTCAATGATGAGGTTGCTGTAATCACACCGTTGTTATTAATCGTAATTGCCGATCCTGCACTGGGTGAGGAGGTAAGTGAGAACGTAAAAGGCGAAGTGCCTGACAATCCCGGGGTGACAGAGGATCCTGAACTTCCTTCATTAATTGTCAATGTATTGGTAGAATAGGTAAGGCCAGAAGGTGGAATAGGGGTATTACTTACGGAGATGGTCAAAGCAGCATCAAACGTGGCTGACCCAACCGCATTGGTTACCTGAATGTTAAGTGGGTAAGTACCAGATGCCAGAACCTGAGTGGCTGAAATAATGCCCTGATTATTGATCGTGATTTTCCCCGGGGCTGGGTTACTTAGTATTGTAAAAGTAAAAGGCGAAGTACCCTGAAGGCTGGGGACTGTAGAAGTATAACTAGTGCCAGTGAGCACGCTAGCTGTAGAAGGTGTATAGATTAATTGAGAGGGAGGCTTGGCTGGAACATAAGCCCTGACTTTAAAAACTCCGGTAAAAGCAACAGAGCCTGCATCATTGATGACAATTACTGTAACCGCGTATTTTCCTGCCGATAAATTACCACTGACATATATAACACCGTTGGTGTCTACTGTAATATTTCCTCCGCTGGATGGGCTTGTGCTGAGGTTAAAAGTGAGTGGTTCTGTACCTAAAATAGTCGGTCGCACTGAACTAAGGGCAGATCCCACTTGCAAGGCTAGGCTGTCGGGAGAATAAATGAGACCAGAAGGTAATTCAGAAGGGGTGATTAACGAATCGTGAACACAGGAAAAAATGGTGATGCTTATTATAAAAACCAACCAGACATATTTTTTTCTCATGTTATCAGGTTTTAGGTAATGAATATTTAACTCACTTTATCGTATTGCGTATGCGTACCAAACCATACAACAACACTATTTTCAATCTATATCCTATATCCACAATTAACCTAAAGGTGTTCCCAGTCAAAAACCACTCGTTTATCTGAAATAATGGATGCATGGTGGTAATGATTCTTTAAATCAGTGGGACTTCCCCACTCCGTTTTTTCTGCCTCCTCATATCTGGAGAGTACTGCTTGCTTTGATTTAGGATATTCCCTGATGAACTGTTTTAAAGTTTTAACTGCAATAACTCTCATTACTGCCAAGATAATTGAATGTTACCAAAACGCTTACAAACTCCTTGAAATAAAAAAAAGCCAGGTTATTCACCAGGCTTTTTACTTTCAGCTTTAAACTCTCTTCTACTTTCCCAACTTATCCAACACATCCATCACTTCCTTCACATGTACGCGGCTTGTTTCAAGGAGTGCTTTCTCTTCGCTGTTCAAGTCTAATTCAATCACTCGCTCGACACCGTTCTTACCAAGCACCACGGGTACACCGAGGTAGCAATCCTTAATTCCATACTCGCCATCCAATTGCATACATACTGGCAAAATTCTTTTCTGATCCTTTACAATGGATTCTACCATTTGAGCCGCTGCCGAACCTGGTGCATACCAAGCCGAAGTTCCCATCAGTTTCACTAACTCACCGCCTCCAACTTTAGTGCGCTCAATAATGGCGTTCAATTTATCTTTTGAAATCAACTCAGTAACTGGAATACCCGATACGGTAGTATAGCGAGGTAGCGGCACCATCGTGTCCCCATGTCCGCCAAGCAGCATCGCCTGAATATCTTTTGGAGAAACATTAAGTGCTTCAGCCAGGAAGGCACGATAACGAGCCGTATCCAAAATGCCGGCCATACCCATCACCTTCATGCGAGGTAACTTCGAAGTGATGTGTGCCTGATAGGTCAT
>JAYVTC010000095.1:0-2310 GCA_043774745.1 Cyclobacteriaceae bacterium
CAGGCGATGGTCAATTTGCGTGGCCGTCTGGCATTGCCCTTGATGCAAGTGGGAATATTTACGTAGCGGATACCCACAATCATCGCGTTCAGAAATTCAATAGTTCTGGAACCTTCATAACCAAATGGGGCACCCGAGGCTCCGGGGATAGCCAATTTGAATACCCTCAAGGTATAGCCGTTGACGCTAGTGGGAATGTTTACGTGATTGATACCAATAATGCGCGCGTTCAAAAATTCAATAGTTCGGGTACTTTTCTATCCAAGTGGGGCAGTGGCGGACAAGGTGATGGCCAGTTCAGTTTTCCACAAGGCATTGCTGTTGATGCAAGTGGCAATGTATATGTCTCAGATACCTATAATAATAGGATTCAAAAGTTTAACATCTTGGGAAATTTTGTTGCCAAGGTGGGATCTTATGGTACGGCCAATGGTCTGTTTATTACTCCAAAAGGAATCGACATTGATGCAACTGGTAACTTATACGTTTCAGACAGGAGTAATAAGCGCATTCAAAAATTTAGTAGTTCGTTTACCTTTTTAAGTTCTTTTGGCAGCCCACCTACTGATGGTCAACTTAACGAGCCTTATGGAATGACTTTAGATGCCAGTGGAAATATTTACGTGGCAGATGCATCTAATCAGCAAATACAAAAGTTCAATAGTTCAGGGACTTTTATTACACGATGGGGAACACTTGGCTCCGAAAACGGTCAACTTTATAATCCTAGTGGAATTGCTATGGATGCTACTGGTAATGTCTATGTTACGGAGACCGGCAATAATCGAATTCAAAAATTTAGTAGTTCTGGAGGTTACATAACGCAGTGGGGAGCAGGCGGTTCGGGAGATGGACAATTTAATAACCCAGTTGGAATAGCCGTAGATGGAAACAATAATGTTTATGTTACGGACTGGAATAATCACCGCATACAGAAGTTTAGCAGTACTGGTGCGTTTATAACTAAGTGGGGTAATTTGGGTATAGGGGATGGTGATTTTAATCGTCCTGAAAACATTGCCATAGATGCAGCGGGGAACGTATATGTTACCGACCTGGTAAACACCCGTGTTCAAAAATTTACTAGTACAGGAACCTTTCTTACAAAGTGGGGCAGTGCTGGAGCAGAAGCTGGTCAATTTAGCGCACCCTTTGGAATAGCAGCTTCAGCCAATGGGAGCATCTACGTTCTTGATAATAACAGCGGAATTCAAAAGTTTACCAATACAGGTGTTCATCAAGCAAGTTACGGCCCGTACGGGTGGGCGAATGGAACCTTGAGAAATCCCCGTGGCGTGGTTGTCGATCCGCAAGGCAATGTTTACATAACAGATAGCAATCATCGAATTCAGAAGTTTTCAGTCTTGGATATTTTCTCACTGACATCGGCAAGTGGAGCTATCGGTTCAAGTTTAACCATTATAGGCAACGGCTTTAGCGCAACTCCTTCTGAGAACGTGGTGAAGATAAACGGCACTACCTGCCCGATAACCTCAACCAGTGTTACCAGCCTTACTGTAAGTGTGCCAACTGGTGCCACCACAGGCAAAGTGAGTGTTACACGCGCAGACTTTACGGTGCAAAGTGCCAATGAATTTTTAATCTTACCGCTTGCCATTTCATCATTCACACCTGGCGTAAGTGCTGCTGGTGGTTCCATTACAATTTCAGGCACCGGCTTTAGCAGTGTTTCGGCTAATAACGTAGTGAAGTTTAATGGCATTACTGCTATTGTTACAGCCAGTACGGCAACCAGTATCACTGCTGTTGTTCCAATAGGCAATACCATAGGGAAAATTACCGTAACCGTTAACGGAATTACAGCAACCAGTTCTACTAATTTTGATGGCATTCTGTCTGTCAATTCATATACTCCACTCAATGGATTGCCAGGATCAACCATTACCATCACCGGTACAGGGTTTAGCTCAACACCCAATAATCAGGTCGTAAAGTTCAATGGCATTGCCACTACGGTAACGGCCAGCACATCAACAACCTTAACGGTGAGTGCGCCCACAGGAGCAACCACAGGAAAAATCAGTGTGCTGAGAGATGGCGTAACAGTTCAAAGTGCTTCAGAATTCCTGGTGCTTCCACTTGCCATCACCTCATTCACTCCTGGTGTTGCTGTGGTTAGCTCTGCGATAACTTTGAATGGCACCGGCTTCAGTAACGTAGCTGCCAATAACATAGTAAGCTTTAATGGTACCGCTGCAACAGTAACCAATAGCACTTCAACTTCTATCACCACAACGGTGCCAGCAAACGCAACCACTGGAAAAATTTCTTTAACGGTTTCTGGAGTAA
>JAYVTC010000096.1:0-5293 GCA_043774745.1 Cyclobacteriaceae bacterium
TTAGTTCCACGGATTAAAATCGGTTGTTACAATATGTTACGAGCCTACGGCTCTTGTCGCAGGTTGGAGAAGTTAATATAGTTTGAAAACTCAGAGGCGTAGCCTCGACCGATATTGTAGCAACGGACTTCAGTCCGTTGTGAGAAGAACAGTAGTAAATAAAAAGAGCCGTAGGCTCGGACCATATAAAATTTTAACACCAAAGCACAATGGCCAATACCTATCATCAAATCTACCTCCAGACAGTCTTCGCGGTAAAGAATCGCAAAGCCGTAATTGACAAAGCATGGAAAGATCAACTCTTTGGCGTGATCGGCAATTTGATTAATGAAACCAACTGCAAAACAATCATCGTGAATGGCGTAGCAGATCATGTGCATTGCTTCCTGGGTTTGAAACCAGTTGTTTCAGTTTCTGAGTTAATGAAGACCATGAAAGCGAAATCATCAAAGTACATTAACGACCATAAACTAACTGCGGAGCGATTTGAATGGCAGGATGGTTATGGTGTATTTTCATATAGACAAAGCGATCTAGATACAATTTATAAGTACATTCAAAACCAGGAGGAGCATCACAAAACTCAAACCTTTCGAGGTGAGTATCTTGGTTTACTTAAAGAGTTTAACATTGATTATGATGAGCAGTATGTTTTTCGGGAACTGGAGTAGATATGTTCCGTGCCTATGGCACTCGAAGGTGTGTTTGGCTTCTATACCACGGATTGAAATTCGCGGTTATAATATGATTCGAGCCTACTGCTCTTGAAGGTATTTGAAAGTCTGAGATAACTAGCGAGGTTGAGATAAATGCAGAGGCTGAAATAACTGGAAAGTCTGAGATAAATAGAGAGCCTGAGATATCTACTAGAGAGGCTGAAATTAGGTTGAGATATCTTACAAAGGTTGTGATAACTGAAGAGGTTAAGATATCTTAGAAAGGTTAATATAACTAGAAGGGCTGAAATAACAAGAGAGGTTGAGATAACAAGATAGGCGTAGCCTCGGCCCATATTGTAACACCGAACTTCAGTCCGGTGAAAAAGTGAAGAAATATAAATAAAGAGCCGTAGGCTCGGCACAAATAAAGGTTAATGCAGGACAAACAAGACAGGTAAGGCTAAATGAGGTATTTGATTGCTTAGAATGATGAGTTGAAGTTGGAGAACCTGTCTGCCGACTTGTCTGAACGCAGGACAGGCAGTGAGTCCATTATTCAATTGCCAGTATTATAAAGAAAAATGTTTTTGCCTAAATGAATTTATGAAAGCAAAATCAATCAAAGGAAATTCTCCTACCGAAGTTAAAACCGCTTTGCAGCAATGCATGGCAGACGGCTTCACGCCAACCCTGGCTTTCGTATTTATTTCCATCAAGCAAGACATTGATGCCGTGCGCCTGATGCTCGATGACTATCACATTCAGATTTTTGGTGCCACCACAGGTGGTGAATTCATTGATGGCGACATTAGCGCAGGAACCATCGCTATGCTGCTTGTGGATATGAATCCTTCCAATTTCCAGTTGTTGCTTGAAGACTATAGTAATAAGGACCCGGAAAATGTAGCTAAAGCAATGGCCAGAACAGCAAAAGCGCAATTTAAAAACCCATCGTTTATTCTGTCCTTAAGCATGGATGTGAAAAGTGAAGATGAATCTTTATTAGGCGAGCCGATCATCAAGGGGATCGAATCAGTTGCCGGAAAAGAAACCATCCTTTGGGGAGGCAGAGCGGGTGATGATTTTGTATTTAATGAAACGGTTGTTTTCACTAATCATAAATCCTTGAAAAGAGGAATCTTACTGCTGGTAATGGATGGTGATAAAGTCCTTGTGAAAGGGCAGGCCGCTTCCGGACAGAAACCTGTGGGAACAGAAAAAATCATTACAAAAGCGGTTAATAATTGGGTGTATGAGATTGATCACCAACCGGCAGCGGAAATGGTATTTAAATATCTGGGACTACAATTAACAGAAGAAGAGGCCCAAACTTACTACCCTAATCTAAATGTTGTCTTCAGTGTCTCCAGAGATAAAGGTGATCCGGTGTTACGAGGAGTGGGATTATTCAATTGGAAGAATAAGTCGATTGCCATTCTTGGGAGCATAAAAGAAGGTGATAAAATCCGGCTAACGCTTCCACCTGATTTTGAAATAATTGAAGAAGTACATAGCAATGCTGAGAAGGCAAAAAGGGATGAAATGATCGATGCGGATGCTTTGCTTATGTTTTCGTGTGTGGGCAGGCTCGGGCAATTTGGCCCCCTGGTAGGTGATGAAATTGAAGGTGTCCGAAGTGTTTTCAACGTTCCTATGGCCGGCTTCTTTACCTATGGTGAATTTGGCAACACCAGCCATGGTGATAATGAATTTCATAACAACACGTGCTGCTGGGTGGCATTGAAAGAAAAATAAATGAAACTATGAAAGCAAAATCAATCAAAGGTTCTTCTCCTTCAGAAATTAAGACTGCGTTGCAACTTAGTATGGCGGATGGCTTTAAACCAACGCTGGCTATCGCTTTCGTTTCCGTTAAGCAGGATCGCAAAGCCATCTGCGAGATATTAGATGACGTGGGCCTTGCCATTTTTGGTGCCACAACCAATGGAGGCTTTATGGATGACCAGGTAGAAATGGGCAATTCAGTGATCATGTTATTGGATATGAATCCAGCATATTTTCGAATCTACTTTAAGGAATATCCAGAAAAGAACTACCGAGAAGTTGCGGCAGTCATTGCAAGCGAATCATTGAAGCATTTTTCCAATCCTGCATTTCTTATGGCTGGCAGCCATACGGAAACGGACGCTGAACAATTGCTGTATGGCTTTGAAGACGTTATAGGAAAGCAAGTGAATATTTATGGAGGTATGGCAGGAGATGATTTTTCTTTTACCAATCAATTTGTTTTCAACAAAGAAAAAGAATCAAAAAGAGGCATGATCGTGTTAGCGATTGACGAGCATAAGATTAAAATAAAGGGCCGGGCTACCTGTGGGTGGAAAGCGGTGGGAACTGAACGAACAGTAACAAAAAGTGAAGGTAACCATGTGTACACCGTTGATGATATTCCGGTATTGGACCTTACAATAAAATATGGTGGCCTTGAAAATGCCACACCCGAGAACGGTGTATTTTCCATCGAGGTAGCCGCGCAATTTCCACTGCAATTGCAAAGACAAGAGGGAGATCCTGTGATGAGGCCTGGCCTGCAGGTCGATTGGACGGATCATTCGTTTTATTGCAGTGGCTCCGTGCCGCAAGGTTCTAAAGTTCGCTTTTCATTACCTCCTGATTTTGATGTGATCGAAAAAGTAATCAAAGGCTGTGAGGATTTGAAAGCAACCGAAATTTCCGAAGCCGATGCGCTGATTATTTTCAGTTGTGCGGGCAGGTACATAACACTAGGTCCGATGATCGGTGAAGAGATTGAAGGTATGCGGAACGTGTGGAATGTGCCCATGGTGGGTATGTTTAGTAATGGAGAGCTGGCAAGAGCAACCGGAGGAAATCTGGAGATGCATAATCTAACGACATGTTGTGTTCTTTTAAAGGAAAAATAGATGAATAAGCATCTTGCAAACATTATAAGCATTATTCAACCGAATCAAAGTTTATCGGAAGAACAGAAGGCCTCTATTTTAAAATCGCTGAAAGATGCGGACAAAGAATTGGAGATAGCCACCTTCAAACTCGACCGCACCGAAAAAGTAAAGCGCACCACGACTATTTTGTTGGAAGAAACCATTGCAGAGTTGGAACAGAAGCGAAAAGCAGTGGAAGAGCAGAACAAAGAATTGGAAATAGAAGGTGCATTAGAACGAATTCGATCGCGTTCACTTGCTATGCATAAAAGTGATGAGCTAAAAGAGGTTGTAAAATTAGTTTTTGAAATATTACAGGAGCTTTCCTTCGGTATAGATGGTGCTGCTTTCATCATGACAAGATCAGATGACGCAGAGAGTGTTAATGCCTGGATAGGCGACAATCACGCTGAGTACCCTACCTACTTTAAGATACCAAAATATAGCACTACCTCTATACAAGATATTTGGGATGCTGTTGAGTCTAATACTGATTTTATTTCGAAGACATATTCAGCAGAAGAAAAAAATCACTGGTTCAGGTATGCTTTCGAACATACCGAACTGCGAACTCTTCCAGATGATTTAAGAAACTGGATTCTGCAGCAGGAATATCTGACACAATCATTTTCCTGGGCTAATAAATCCGGATTGGGCATTCACTTTCACCATCAAAGAACACTCTCCGAATATGAGATTGATATACTCAAGAGATTTTCGAGTGTTTTTGATCAAGCCTACACCCGTTTTCTCGACTTACAAAAAGCAGAAGCTCAGGCAAGGGAAGCAAAGATTGAGGCGGCATTGGAAAGAGTTCGCAGCCACACCATGGCTATGCAGCGAAGTGAAGAATTACTGGATGTAGCCTCTGTCCTTTTTCAACAGGTGAAAGCATTGGGCGTGTCTCAATGGAATTGTGGATTCAATATCTGGGAAATTGGTGATAAAGAGTTTACCTATTATCCGGGAAGTCCGGATGGCATTATATCGCCTTCTCCTTGCAAGATCCCAGTGACGGAGCATGCGGTATTTATGCGATTCGATGAATCAAGAAGACGCAGTGAAGAACTTTTAATATATGAAAAACAGGGTGAAGAACAGGCGGATCATTACCGGTACATGCTCTCCCTGCCGGGTGTAGGTGATTTACTGCGAAGCATGTTGGATGCGGGCTTTCAGCTCCCCACTTTTCAAATCGACCACCTTGCCAATTTTGCTTACGGCAATCTGATATTCATTACGTATGAGCATTGCCCGGAAATGCATGATGCCTTCAAACGATTCGCCAAAGTCTTCGAACAGACCTATACCCGCTTCCTCGATCTGCAAAAAGCCGAAGCGCAGGCAAGAGAATCTCAAATTCAATTAGCATTGGAAAGAGTGAGAGCAAGAACAATGGCCATGCAGCGAAGCGATGAATTGCCAAATGCCGCGCTGTTGATGTTTCAACAGTTACAGGCTTTAGGTGTACCACAATTTACCTGTAGTTTTAATATTTGGGATGACGACAAGAAAGCCTCTACCTGCTGGGGAGCAAGAGAAGATACTCTGGCGCCACCTTTTAAAACTCCCAGTTCAGAAGATATTTTCGTTCATATTCTTGATGCCGCCCAAAATGGTGAGTCTTTATTTGTAAGAGAACAAGATGGTGCGGAATTGGTAAATCATTACAATTACCTGACTACTATCCCAGAAGTTAAAGTCATTGCT
>JAYVTC010000097.1:0-10057 GCA_043774745.1 Cyclobacteriaceae bacterium
GATATAACAAGAAGAAGGGTAATAGAATATCGTAAGGATTTGAATGTATTCATCACTTGGAATTAGAGTAGATTATATAAACTGCACCAACGAAGATCAATGTCCACCTTTTACATAGGCCCATCCTGTCTCTTGTTTGAGTGTGAGTTCGATCATGGCCGATGGAACTACGATTACCGGAGTGAGTAAATCCTCTTTTTTAATATTTCTTCTTTTCATGGTGTTGTTGCATGCAGCGAACACCACACCTTTTCCACTCCATTCAGCAATTTGACTAGATGCTTTTGATTTAGCGGTTTGCAACAGATCAAGCCCGCCACCATGACATACCACTTCTATATCAGCATTAGGCCAGGCTGTGCGGATGTTTTTTACTTGTCCCAATACAATGGTTTGTGAGAGCGAGTCGCTATCAGTGAATTGCATCACGATTTTGTGCTTTTTCATATCGACCACGCCATCATTTTGTTGTGCGAGTAGATTGCCAGAGCAAACGAGGATAAAGAGGGCAGATAGTAGTTTCATAGGATTCATCATTTAAGAGGAATCAAGATACTAAAACTTACCTGGTTTTGACTCCCGCTCAACCTATTTGTTAAGTGAACAGATGAATTCAAAAGCCCTCACTTCCATCCAACTTTCGGATTGACCAGCCAGTGAAAATCCAACGTGTCCTCCATGTTCAGGAGTTTCCAGATGAACATGAGTGTGTGTTTTAGCGATATATCAAATGGATAGCATGCATCTGGTAGAAACGGATCATTGAGTGCATTGACTATCAACGCGGGAATCTGAATCGATGAAATATAGGCTCCGGATGAAGCCTTTGTGTAAAAATCATCCGCATCGGCAGCCGTGTAAGGGAGCTGTATAACGATTATCAAAATCCTGGAAGGTTTTAATTTTCTCAAATCCGTCAGCAGAAATGAGGGCAGGAAACTTTTGTGATTTGGCTCGTATTTTTTTCTCCAGTTTTTTCAAGAAACGGTTAAGGTAGAATTTTTTGTTGGGCTTATCCAGTTCACGCGCACTCGCACGGTACAGAGAAGCCGACAACCGATTTTATTTCGGATGGCAAATTATCTTTTCTTTCACCGATGTATTTTAAAGACATACTGCCACCCATACTAAAACCAACTAGCGCGATCTTTTTATATTTTTTCTGTATTGCGTAATCAATCACAGCAGCAATATCTTCTGTTGCTCCATGATGATAAAATCTTGGCAGGCGGTTTATTTCGCCACTGCAACCCCTGCAATTCCACGCGAGGGCATCCCAACCACGATGATAAAAATAGTGAGCTACTCCTTTTGAATAAGGGCGTTCACTGCTTCCTTCCAGACCAGGCGATATAATGACCAGTTTGTCCTGATGACCACGCATCCAATCAAGATCCAGAAAATCATGATCTGGTAATTCTAACCGTTCACTCTCATACTTACCTTCAACTTTCCTAAACAAGCTCGGAACAATTGTTTCGAGATGACTATTGAAAAGATAAAAGGGTGGGTTCGAATAGGAGGAATTGATGATCGGCATTAGAGATAAACAAAATTAATTACTACGAACATCACTGAATTCTGGTGTTTTATCAAACACAGCTTTTGCAAACGGACAAAGTGGAAGTATTTTTATTTTCTTTTTGCGAGCATAGTTCACTGCAGCGGTTACCAATTGTTTGCCTGCACCTTTTCCGCGCAAAGCATCTGAAACTTCTGTATGATCAATGATGATCCCTGATCTCCTGCTTTGGAGTAAGTCATCTCTGCAAGGCGTTCGTTATTTTCTCTGATCACAAATACTCCTTTAGCGCCATGTTCAATTTGTTCGATGTTCATGTGATTATGATTTGTATCTCGCACTCAGTATTGTCATGGCCACAAAAAGAATGACAACTGCACCAAGTGCCAGACGCAATGATTGCCAATCGGCTATGAATCCTATGATAGGAGGGCCAAACAAAAACCCGGAATACCCAACCGTAGTTACCATCGCCAACCCGACACCTGGAGGAAGATCTTTTGTATTACCGGCAATGCTATAGACAATAGGTACGATAGACGAAAGGCCTAGCCCCACTAAGAAAAATCCACCAATGGCCACATACGGTAATGGGAATAGTAATGCCATCGTTAAACCCGCAATAGCAATGACCCCACCCAATATGATAAGATTTTTATCGCCTAATTTCATTCTGATACGATCACCAAAAATTCTTCCAATGGTCATAGCGGTAGCAAACGCTGATAGTGAGATGGGAGCAAGTGCTTTACTTGCAAGCGCGATGTTTTCCATATAATTGACTGACCACTCGGACATAGCGCCTTCACCCATCATGCAACAAAACGCGATAATGCCGATACTAACTAATGATGCGCTTGGCAAGCGGAATAATGGTCCACCATGTTTAGCTGAAGGATCGGGTCGATCATGAATCAAATTTGCGCTAGCCCAAAAGGTGGCGATGAGAGAAAGACCGACAACAATGGTAAAATGATAGGAGAGGTTAAAACCCAGGTCAGCAAATAATGCTCCACACCATGCTCCTATTGCCATGCCAATACTGAACAGCGCATGGAATGAAGTCATGATTGGTTTTTTGTACTGCTGTTCTACCATCACGGCTTGCGCATTCATAGCTACATCAAGCATGCCGGTGACGGTTCCGATAATAAAATAAAGCCCAGCTAAAGCTACTATATCCGGTAAGAGTGGAATGAATGGAACTAATGCACAGTACATGATCAGCGAGAACAATGTAATTCTCCGGCTTCCATTTTTAATAATGATCCATCCTGTAAAAGGCATCGCAAGCACGGCTCCACATGAAAGTGCTAATAACACGAGGCCAACGGTTCCGTTGTCAGCTTGGTATTGTTCCTGAATACGTGGAAGCCGTGATACCCAGTTGGCAAAAATAAATCCGTTAATAAAGAAGGCTATTTTAACGGCAAGGCGATTTAAGAACACAAGATGAAGGGTATAATTTGTCGAAGATAATTAAAATCATCATTGCTGGGAAACAACGTTAAACTGACTCACCACACTTCCTTCTTCACCATTGGTTGTTATTCCTTCTAGAATAATAAGGAAGTTACCTTTGAGGTCGGATGTATAAAATTCAACCTGTGCTTTTCCTTGTTCTGTAGTGATGTTTGGTGTCCAGTGCAATAATGTTCGTTGATCTGGCAGGCGACTTTTACGCTGGAGTTCATTTTCATAGTGAGGAGAATAAAACTCACGTTGAAGTTGTAATCCTTCATAGTCAAGTGTGAGTGTTTTAGGATCAAGTTGAAAGCCCGCCATATCACCTGCATAACTTGAGTAACTTACAATACCAGGGAATGTCTGGCCGCCAAGGTAATACATGCGCGTAAACACTTCAAGCTTCTTAATATTGACTGGATTCAACTCCATTACATCGTTCACATCAAACGCAGGCACGCCATCTAATAAAATCAATGGGTCGTCTTCAAAAACAGTTTGGTTTACATTGTCCATGACCAGAAAACGAAATCCGTCTTTTCGCTTGCGCACCCAAACACCTTTCACATATTCCCGCATCACTTCCTCCATAACTGGAAATCTGGTGTAATCATCCAGCAAATAAGTTTCATCAGCTTGACCATAGAATGCAGTGCTATCTCGATTGGAACTTTTAAACCGATTCAGAATATCTTCAAAAAAGACATCCTGCACTTGCATCGAGATAGCTCGCTTGAGTAGATTTTCTGAATGGGATTGATTAATAGTCAGGCCGGTGGGAGAGTAGGACGGAAATTTATCGGAATATGGGCTTTGTATTTCTATTTTATAGATGCTATCATTTTTTATATTGGTCTGTGCAATTAATTTCTGTGATCCATAAAAATTCTTCATTTCGTATTGCACCATTCCTTGTTGATTGCTGCGAGAAAGATACAACCGAACACTTTTTCCTGGAACGGATAAGTAAGTACCAACACCATTCGCGATTTCACCGGACAAAGTACGGACGGTTCCTTTAACAATATGTCCTCTGTATTCTGGAATGAATTTAGGTTGATCAGATTTATGGGTCAGGATTTTTTCCCAGCTAAATCTTCTCCACCCATGGGTGAGCATCAGGTTGTCGGTGGCTTCCTCTGCCATCTTTTCAGTACTTGAAATATAATACTCGGGAGATTCGATTATTCCGGTAAGATCAGAAGTCAGGTATAAGTAGCTGGTTATATCAGCATGCTCGAATGATGGAAGCGAATCCAATTTAAAAACACTCAACGATAAATTCGCTTTTATAGGTTGATTACTATTATTCGTTGTTGAAATATTCAGTAATACTTTTTCTCTGGTTTCATATTCTTTTAATTTGTTGTTGAGCGCTATATTCATTTTTTTAGTTGGTCGTTTGAAATAGAGTCGCTCACAAACAGGTTGAAGATCGTTATTAAAAATGGTGAGATGGGAAATGCCATCTCTTAAAATATTTTTGTTAATAGTAAATGTCGTGGTTCCTTGTACAAGAGATTGAAGTTCTGTTTTTGAAATTACTTCACGATTGTGAACAAATAGTAATACGTTTTCAGGTTTGCTATTTTTAGATTGAATAGTAACAATGAGTTGATCACTTTGATCTTTTACATTCATAACATAACCATCAGCGTAAATTTTAGGTAAAGCATAGGAGTTTACATTTCCCTTTTCATCTCTAACCAGAGCTCTGTATTCATGTTGTAATGATGGCGTGAGTGTAAAATTACCCAGTCCAAACTTCAATGACTTAAATAAAGTAAGAGTATCCTGCTTCTCATTGATAATAACACCACCACGAGTAACACCGGTGCCATTCTGATCAAGTTTAAATGCTACTTTACTCGGTAGGCCGTCTACAAGATTGCCACCCTCAGGAAAAAAACTCATATTTAATTTGGGTGTTGTTACAGTCTCAGCATCCAGACTCTTGAATGTATTTATTAGGGTTATCGGCTGATGAAAATAAAACTCAGGGCCAGAATTTTTCATCCAGTTTGTATAAGCTCTGATATAATAATTACCAGACAATAGTGTGGCTGGTAGAAAAAGTGACCCGCTTCCTAAGCCATCTTTTAATTCAATTTTAGTTTGTAAGACAGCGGTTTGATCTTTTATAATTTCGAGGTATGCTACTTTACTTAGATTCAGTGATTTATGAAAGCTGCCATCCACCAGGTATACTTTAAACCATACCGTTTCCCCGGTAAGATAAAAGTGGCGATCTACATGAACATAAATCTTTTCCTGTAGCTCATCATTTCTGTACTGACTGAATTTATCGATCACATTCAGTTCTTTGGAGCTTTGAGTAAACGCTGTAAAGTAGGATGAAACACCGAGCAGCGTAATTAGTCCAATTCTATAAAGTGATGTTATGACCCTTATCGATAATAGATTCATGAAATAGTTTAAACGGTTACCAAAAGTCAGGTTGCACATTTGTTCCTCCTTTCGCTCTGCAATCGACACAATCAACTGAAGAGCTTCCGTACCCGATAAGAATGATGCCACCCATTACAATACGCTGTGTTAATAGGTTACTCGAATTTCCGAATTTTGGTAAATCAACAAGCAGAACTGTGTCTTGCCTGCAACCTGCAAAAGTTTTGATGGGAAGATAGCCCTGAGGCAAATCTGCATTATTAATAAAAATTCTTTTTTCCGATGTATAACTGGCAGAGAAGTATCCTAGTACTGGATTTTTAGCATTTTGAAGATCATAAATATTACCAAGTATTTGGGAAGGTTGTGGATCGAAAAGTGTTCCCAGGTTTTCAGTGTTTTTCTGTAACTCACTCCAAAAGTTATATCCTTCTTTTGAGAGTACTCTTTGCTGAACAAGAATGCTGTAACGCATCAGATATTTATCAGTGGTTTTTGTGAGCAACGTAATTGGATTTTTGTAAATCACATCTTGCGTTAATTTATCCGAGGAGCTAACGATAATATTCGTTGATGGCACTTGTTGCCAGCACGTATAAATATCATCATCACGCAACACGGCTGATCCATTTTGGAATTTCATATTTGAATAATAAGCCGAAGTGTATTGCCAGGTTTCAACAAATATCCATTGATAATAACGCGCTATATTTAAAGGGTCATGTGTGGTTGCCTGGATCTGTATGCCTTGGTCGGTAGCCTCCCAGGTAACACTGTCAATCGGAGGCGAAGCTTTCAGGACTACATAATCTGAAGTGTATTCCATCCCATCTTTCGTTTTCACATGAATTTTATATTCTTTCTGAACGCTGACTGCAATGTTGGAAAGACTATACTTACCATTGTTATGATCAATCAGTGCAATGGAGTTTCCTCCATTTTCTTGAAGTGAGACGACTGCGCCAGTTTCATCATTGGGTTGTTCGTTACTGCCAAGCCTTTGTGTTCTCGCAAGGCTTACAATACATTCTCGTTTTGTTCCATCCAAAAATCCATCGACTACAAGTATATTTGGATTGTTTTCAATTTCGGGCGGAGTATAAGGTTCGGTACAACCTATTAAGATGGCAATGACCCAGATATTTTTGAACTGCTTTAGGAAAGTATTCTTCATGGTCATTAAAATCTGAAGTTGTACGTAATGGTTGGAATGGGTTCAGCGAAGATGGACAATTTATATCCCTCTATTTTTCCATCCTTTGACACGAAGAATACTGAGTAAGCATTGTTGCGTCCGGTAAGATTATAAATGGCAAACGTCCATGAGCTATGTGCAAGCTTTTTAATCTTATGGTTACCTTCAAAATTCAAAGAGATATCCATGCGAAAATAGTCGGGAATCCTGTACTTGTTTCGATCCGAATAATAAACACGTTTAGA
This sequence comes from Cyclobacteriaceae bacterium, assembly GCA_043774745.1. GTDB lineage: Bacteria > Bacteroidota > Bacteroidia > Cytophagales > Cyclobacteriaceae > ELB16-189. The sequence goes on from JAYVTC010000097.1 coordinate 6,836, forward strand.
GCCACTCAATTCGTATTGAGCTAAAGGAATCGTTAGCGGCCTTCCGGTGCTGTAGTTCATATTAAGTGAAAAATTTACTCTCCGGTTGAACTTATAATTACCGATAAAATTCGCGGAATGAGGTTTGTCATAGTTGCTAGGATAATATTCTCCACGATTAATAATCTCGGAGGAGTAGGTGTTTCTTGTTTGAAGTAATGATCTGGAATAAGTATACGTGATCCATCCATTTAATTTTCCATACGGTTTCTTTAGCATCAATTCAATGCCGTATGCTTTTCCATTGGCATTAACAATATCTGTTTCTATTTGATGATTCAGAAGTAGCTTGGCTCCTCCTTTAAAGTCAAGGGCATTTTGTGTGAGTTTGTAATAAACTTCAGCTGAAGTTTCAAGTTGTTTGCGTCCAATGTTTTTGTAGTAACCCAACGATATCTGATCTCCAATTTGAGGTTGTATATATGGATCGCTGAGTTTCCAGATATCGGTTGGCGCTACAGCGGTGGTATTTGACAACATCTGAATGTATTGTCTCATGCGGTTGTAACTGAATTTTAAGGATGAATTTTTATGTAGTGAATATCGGAGTGAAAATCGTGGTTCAAGTCCATAATAAGTGGTGATTACTTCACCTTGCTTGTATTGCACCGAGTCAATCGTGTTTCGTTCTTCCAATGGCAAATTGTCTGCATAAGTGTAAACCTTTTTAGGGCCAAGGTATTGATACAGTGAGTAGCGGGCTCCGATATAAAGAGATAATCTTGGATTGACATCATAATTTTCGCCTACATAAATCGCGCTCTCCAATCCTTGCTCCTGTTCTAATTTATCCTGTGCTACTATAGATTGTTCTCCGTTGGGCTGTTGATTGCCAGGCCAAAGTGTATAATGTGTGGTACTTATTCCTGCAGAAATAGTGCTCTTAGGGCTTACAAAATAATTGAAGTCAGCTTTAGCATTTAATTGTTTCACGGCAAAGTCCAGCGTAAACGCATTGACCGGATTTTTATCGCTCAAAATATCGTAGTTGTATTTACTAAAACCTGCGGTAAATACTCCAAAGAGTTTATTGCTGAAATTGTGGCGCCATTTCAGCGAAGCATTTCGATCACTGTAACTATACGCTGTATCACTATTAAGCTTGAAGCGATCTTTGCTTAAGTAGAACGATGCATATAAATTATTTTTGTCATTGATTTTATGACTAATGTTACCATTAATATCATAAAAGGAGGCGGTACTATTTTCAAATTCTTTGGAATTCACTTGTTTCAGCAACCAATCAGAGTAGGTTGACCTAAATCCAACGATAAAAGAAGTTCTTTCTTTAATGATAGGACCTTCAAGTGTAAGCCTTCCTGTAATTGGACTTATCCCTCCAGATCCGGAGAATTTTTTCAGATTTCCTTCACGTGATTTAACGTCAAGTACCGAAGATAGACGTCCACCATAATCTGCATTAATGCCACTTTTATAGAGTTCAACACTTTTAAGTACATCCGGGTTGAATGTAGAGAAGAACCCAAAGAGGTGCGAGGGATTATAAATGGTAGCATCATTGAAGAGAATCAGGTTTTGGTTGGTGGCACCTCCCCGAACATTGATTCCGTTTGCACCCTCACCAACAGTTTGTACACCCGGCAACGAGAGCATTACTTTAAGAACATCAACTTCGCCTAATGCAGAAGGCATTTGCTTCATGGTTTTAATGTCCAGTTTTTCTACGCCCATTTGCATACTGGTAACGCGAACATCCCGGTCAGCTTCAACAATAACTTCTTTTAATGGTGTAACATCTTCATCGATATCAATGTCAAGTTTACCATCGCCATACAACATAATTTGTCGTTGACCCGTTTTCATTCCGACACTTTTTATCTTTAATTCATGTCGTCCTTTTTGTAACGAAATAGAGTAGTAGCCATATGCGTCAGTAGCGACACCAATCATTGGATTTTCTATAAACACAGCAGCACCAATAATGGGTTCGCCCGAGAGTGTACTCCTGACAAAGCCTGCAACGGTTGCTGTTCCTTGAAGATTATTGGTTCTGGCCCCGATGTTATATAGTTTATTTTCGATCTGATTCCTTTTCTTTTCTTTTTTCTCGTAGTCGGATATATCGAAAGTAGATATCGTTTTATTGCCTTGACTGGAAATACCAAAAAAATCATCGGGTAGGGAACCTGCAATTTCCCGACCTTTAGTGATAAAGATGTAATTAGATTGATCAATGACAAAATGAAAATCTGTTCCAATGAAAATTTGAGTCAGTACATCTGCAATAGATTGATTTTCGACACGTAGATTGACAACTACGGTATCTAATAATAGAGGCTTATAGAAAAACCGAAAACTTGTTTTAGATTCTACCTGGATTACAAATTGCTCAAACTTGATTGCAGTAAAATTGTCGGCAATCAATTCTTTTTGTTGACCAAATGAAGAGATTGAGATAACACTAATCAAACAGATACTCGAAATCCTAAACAATAGATTCATAAAGATTGGGAATGTGAATCGTAGAATTTTGTTAAGTAGATTAGTTTGTTTTCGATCTTATTGTTTGAATTGAGGTCAATTTTTATCGCTGGCGGTTTCTGCAATTTTTTCTTATCGCCAAGCGAATTGGTGATTGACTTTTTTCCAGTGACTCTCACTAAAGACTTTCCATTAAACAGAAAATATTTATTTTTTTCATCAAACTCCGTCATCATACTATTTCCAATAAGTCGCGTTTGAAAATCTTTTTTTCTTTTGGCGTATAATTTTAACTGACCATCATAAAGTAATTCGTAAAAACCCTCCGTCATATCGGTAGTGAAGGCAGGATTATTAAGAAGTTTCACGAAAATATGTCCATGAATTTCAAAGCGATCTATCTTATTATAAACCAATTCCATTTTCGCTCCGTTAACGGGATTCTCTGTAATTACTTTTTCTGAAGATATGTCAAAGAGTAGAGGTACCTCGGTATAGTGATCAGATTCATATACGATTGTTCCTGTCGCCCAATCATCGCTTAAAAAGTAAGGATGCTCTTCAGCCGTTGGTGTATAGGTTTTATATCCCCTGCCATTATGAATATTAAGTTGCTTACTCATGGCTTGATGATAAGCCTTTTCTGCCTTAATAACTGATGCGCTCAGGAAAGTTGTGTCCTGCATGGATTGCCCCGCGCCAAAAAGGGATAGTAATATCAATAGAATAGTGTAAAAAACT
>JAYVTC010000098.1:0-2641 GCA_043774745.1 Cyclobacteriaceae bacterium
CAATGAATAAAATTCTACAAATAGTAGTATTGGTCTGCATAGGTAATCTGACCTATGCGCAAACTAAAGTAATTGGTAAAATTACAGATGCCGAAACGCAAGTCGCACTAGTAGGCGCCAACGTTGTGATCAAAGGAAAACTAACGGGTGCAGTAACGGATACCAATGGTTCCTTTGAATTGAAGACCTCCGTAAAATATCCATTTACAATCAGCATTTCCATGATTGGGTATGCCAAACAGGAAATGGATGTGCCGGATAATAAAGCACTAATCATTTCACTTGCTCCTTCCAATGAGATATTGAATGAAGTAGTTGTCTCTGCTTCTCGTGTGGAAGAGAGTATTTTGCAATCTCCTGTAAGCATCGAAAAAATGGATATACGAGCAATTCGCGAAACGCCTTCCATCAATTTTTACGAGGGGCTGCAAAACATAAAAGGTGTTGATATGGTGACGAGTGGGCTTACATACAAACAAATTAACACACGTGGCTTTAATGATACGGGTAATGCACGATTCCTTCAACTGGTGGATGGCGTAGATAACCAGACGCCAGGATTAAACTTTGCAGTAGGTAATTTATTTGGTTCATCCGATTTAGATATGGAAAGCGTAGAACTGATCCCAGGATCTGCTTCAGCACTGTATGGTCCAGTTGCTTTTAACGGTGTATTGATGATGCGCACCAAGGATCCATTCTTATATCAGGGGCTTAGCGCTCAAGTAAGAGTTGGTGTAAATCATGTCAATGAAAAGTATGCCGACCCTCATGGACTCTATGATTACTCAATTCGTTATGCAAAAGCATTTAACAATCGCTTTGCTTTTAAATTTAATGCTTCTTACTTCACAGGCCTTGATTGGTATGCTACTAACTATACAGATGTAGATTCAGGAACACCAGAAGAGCAACGCGGTGATAATAACCCAGCTCGCAATGCGCTAAATATTTATGGTGATGATTCTGCCACCGAAATTCCTGGGGTCGGCCGTGTATCGAGGACCGGGTATGAAGAACGCTATCTCCTAAATTATAACGTTTATAGCGCAAAGGTGAATGGCGCTTTGCACTATCGTGTGAGTGATAACATTGAGTTGATCTATCAGTATAACTATAATCAGGGAAGAGCTGCCTATACAGGAAGTAATCGCTTTCAACTTAACAATTTCAATTTCCAACAGCATCGCATAGAGATGAAAGGAAGTAATTACTTTATTCGGGCTTATGCTAGTCTTGAGGATTCAAAAGATTCCTACAACGGTAAAGGGTTAGGGCAACTCATCAACCGAACGTGGGTGCAGGATTTGAATGGTAACGTAGTTAGTGCTGATCAGGCAGATGCGATGTGGTACACTCGTTATACAGAAGCCTTTAAGGGTAATATTAATAACGTTACTTCGGCAAATCATTCAGCGGCCCGGGCGTTCGCTGACCAGGGTCGTTTCTTACCTGATTCCAATGATTTTAACGAACAGAAAGACCGGCTGGTAGCACAACAAGGAATGGGTGGTGCCGGTATCTTAAGTCAAAGTAAATTATACCATGTAGAAGGTCAGTATAACTTCAATAAAATAAAAGCGGTGGACATTCTGGTGGGGGGTAATTTCAGAATGTATGATATGTTTACCAATGGCACGTTGTATGATGATATCAACAATAAGATAACCATTAAAGAAGGTGGAGCCTTTGCACAACTTTCTAAAAAAATGTTGTCTGAGAAACTTAAACTGACAGGATCATTGCGATTTGACAAGAACCAAAACTTTGATGGTAGGTTAACTCCCCGTGTGTCAGCGGTGTATTCCGCAACCAGTAATCATAATTTCAGAACTTCATTTCAAACTGGTTTCCGAAACCCAACACCGGGTGATCAATACATTAAACTGAATGCGGGTCCTATCACTATTTTAGGTGGTGTTCCTGACAACAGCAAAGGCATGAATGTGTATGAAAATACATTTACGTCAGCTTCGTTAGATCCTTTCTTCAATGCTTATTACCAGGCTTATTATGGGGCTTTAATGGGAGGAGCAACACCGGATCAAGCTAGCACCCTAGCTATTAACCAGTCCAAAGACCTTCTGGTGAAATCAAATGTAGCTTATATTAAACCGGAGCGAGTTCAAACATTTGAAATCGGATACAAGGGGCTGCTCGCCAATAAACTCGTGGTGGATGTAAATTATTACTATAGTAGCTATAATGATTTTATTTTAAATGAGGTGGTCATGCAACCACAGCATACTATCATTGGTCCTGATGGAACGATTAATCCTGAAGCGGCAGCGGATTTGTTAAACGGTAGCACTCGTCATCTTTTCCAACTATACACCAATGCCAGTGACCGTGTAACTTCGCAGGGCGCAACGCTAGGTTTTACTTACTTGTTGCCCAGAAACTTTACCTTAGGAGTTAATGGAACATGGGCCGATTTTAATTTGCGGAATGCAGATCCGAACGAGATACCCAGGTTCAATACACCTAAGTATCGAACAACTTTCATGGTTGGCAATAATGCTTTAACAAAAAAGATTGGATTCAATGTGGCTTGGCGCTGGCAAGATACTTTTGACTGGTATGGAACATTCAATCAGATGAGGCCGGGAACCATTCATGCCTATTCCATAGTAGATGCTCA
>JAYVTC010000099.1:0-38886 GCA_043774745.1 Cyclobacteriaceae bacterium
CATTATTAAAGTAATTCCAATCAAAGAATAAAAATCTCCCTTAGTTCCTTTTAATCCCTCCCTAAGTGCTCTAAATCCGAGAGCAATGAATACCCCTACTGCCACTAGAATTAAATATCTGGTTTGTTGTTCGGTGGCCGTTGCAACCCAACCTTCAAGTGATTCCGGTGGCGGCCCCATGCCAACAAACAATGAGATTAGCATAGATGGAATAATAAAGAATATTCCAGCGACATAATAATATTTGTCTTGTACTTCGTTGACTCTGCCGTCATGAGAATAAAGAGTCCAGGAAGCTAATACCATCAGACAGACATTGATGATAGAGATTGGTATATAAATTTTGTAACTGACATATCCGATCGCAAAAGCTATTATCAATGCTGCAATGGGAACAATTGTCAGATATGTTTGGGCTAGAGTCTGTTTAATCAGTTTTGTTTGCATAATAATATTTCTTTTTAATTAAGCTCTTCTAAGTTAAGTCGTGCGTGGCAAAGGTTGGCTCTTTTACTCGCTTTGGTGTCGCGCTGGAATGTGCGGCAAGCAAATGTGCCAATGCGGGTCAGCCACAACCGCCTATGCACAATTGCCGATATATTTATCCTGTAAGAGTCGCGCAAAAAAGGTCAATACACAAACAATTTAACCGAAAGCCCCTGATCTTTTTTTGTTCAGGTGAAGGAGAAACATCAGTGTTTTTGGGCTATACATAAAAAGGTTCGCACTCCCTCTCTATCACAGAGTTCATGCGAACCTTCCGCCTATCCCCGCAAGGGATTACGCCACGTTTATACTCACTATATCACTCCACTGCCCCACCAGCTCATCGGCCACAATATAGATGGCGCGATATTTCCACACCGCAGGTGCTGCAATGGGCGTGGTGTCGGTATAGTTGGGCACCGAGTCTACCGCCAAAAATTGCCAGCCACTGCCCCTGTCCGTTTCAATGCGCACGGCATCGGCTTTGCCTTTCACCCATTGCACTTCTACCTGGCTGGCTATACTCATTAATTTTAGCACGGGTTTCATGGTGTTATAGTCAATGGTTTCTTCAGCGCCTATAATGCCCAGGTCGCGGCCTATAGCCTCGGTGTAGGCAGGATAGTTTTTTATCCGTTGCACCATTTGCGATATGCGCGGAAAAACTCCGGGTGCAACCACCGTAGGGGGAGCAGGCACGGCCGGCCCGCTGGGCACACCACCACCTGCTTTGCCAATAGGTCCGTCTTTAATCAGGTTTTTATATTCCACCCGTTGCTCTTTGGCCGTAGTGAAATTTTCTACCGTGCCCATAAGGTAAGCAAACATAGCCGCATCGTTGGTCACGGCTGTGGCATCGGCAGCCACAAAGCCAAGCGACACAGCCAGCGGACTAAACTTTGCCGAAAAATTGTTGAGCCAGATTACTTTGTCTGCATCGGCTTTGGGTAAATAGGTCTTCTTTGCCATAGTTTTTTGTTTTTTTTAATGATTAAATAATGTTAACGATGATAAAAATAAACATAACTGTATCTATATAATAGTGTTTAGTGTTTTTTTAGCACCGCAAAATGAAAATTAACACAATAACCAGGTGTTATGTAATCATAACGTATCCTCTATATTTTCACTATGGGGCCACAACAGCCAACCGGCTTCCTGCTTGAAATAAACATCGGTGGGCATACCTCTGTGGCTGCCCCCATAAAGCTTGTAAGAGCTCCTAAAAATAGACCAAAGTGTATTTTTTGAGTCGAATTGATGGTTTTATCCCGTTTACCGATGATTTTTGCGCCCTCCTGAATGACTCAGGAGCGCTCCCCGATCACTCAGGAGCACTCTTCCATGACCTAGCACAATTACTGAATCACTCCGTAGCACGCCTGAGCACCCCAGGAGCACTACAAAATGACCGGGCAGCATTTCTTAATAACGTAGTCGGATTTCTGAATGATCCGGGAGCACTATAAAATGACTCAGGAGCATGACTAAGCCATTCGGGAGTGCTGCCCGATGACTCAGGAGTGTTCAAAAATGACTGCGGAGGTCTATGCCTTGATTTAATGAGACTATGAAATTACTTAATGAATTGTATTCCCCGAAAGCCCGTGCTGCTATGAGGAGATTGCGCGTTGCGCCAGATTATGATTGGTCATTTGCCCTCAATAATAAAATCAATTTATATATCTGCATCGTGCTGCTTACCCGCAACGCCAAGCAAAAGGTAGTAGTACGCTTAGTTCCTATTCTTTTTTATTTTCAACTATTCCGCTGCAAAGCGCTGCCCTATTAATCGCTCACGTTCGGCTTTGAAGTGAACGGTGTTAGCCACATCGGTAATCCATGCGGCACCAGGGTTTTTGAGATGTAGCCCCACGAAGGGTTGCTGGCACTCTTTTACGATGGAATGAAATTCTGTGAGGGTTTAGCGTTAATTTATGATCAGAAATTAACTAAGCAGCAGGTTGCGAATCTTCTCCATCCCGATACTCGCCTTCTCAGCAATAAACTCAAGATTAGGAACATGAAGAATATCAGGTTTCTTCGGATCTACCACATATTTCTTCACATGGTCGGGCACATAGTCAATCAACCCTGCTGCCGGATACACCACCATAGAAGTGCCCACCACTAAAAATACATCAGCCCCCGAGGCAATATCAGCTGCTACTTCAATCATGGGCACCGCTTCACCAAACCACACAATGTTAGGCCGCAATTGCGAACCGAGCTCACACACATCGCCCCAATTCAACGCCCACCCCGCTATCGGATATACCAACGCAGGATTTTTTGTGCTGCGCGATTCAAATAAACTTCCATGTAAATGAATGACCTTGGTTGACCCCGCACGCTCATGCAGGTTGTCAACATTCTGCGTGATTACGGTAACATCAAACTGTTGTTCGAGCTCCACCAATATCTCATGCCCGCGATTAGGCTTCACATCCACCGCCTGCTTCCTGCGCTGATTATAAAACTCCAACACCATCTCCGGATCCTTGCTCCACCCCTCAGGCGTGGCAACATCTTCCACCCGATGTCCTTCCCATAGCCCTCCTGAATCACGGAAGGTTTTTATTCCACTCTCTGCGCTTATTCCAGCACCTGTAAGAACAACTAGTTTTTTCATTGTTTATTCTTTACTCCTTGTTTGAAGTTCAAGGTCCGAAGTTAGTCTACTCAATAACCTTAAACTTTGAACCTAAAACATTGAACTATTTCAATTTCCGATCGAAGAAGTCTTTTGCGTTTTCAAACACGCTCTTCCAACTTTCATATCTCAAAAACCCATGCACTTCATCAGGAAGAATAAGAAGTTGTACAGTAACATTTTTATCACGGAGTTTTTCTACCAGGTCAGTGGTCTGCTGAAAGTTTACATTGCGATCGTCATCGCCATGCACCATTAACACGGGCGCTGTCCATTTAGAGATGTCTGCTACGGGAGAAGATTTCACAGCCAGTTCTTTTTCACTTTTCTGTATGCCCCAGTAGTTGGTGGCATCTTGTCCGTCAAACGACCAGTCGTGTACACCATGCACATCCACACCGGCTTTAAATAGTTCAGGGTTGCGCGATAAGCCCATCGCGGTGAGGTAGCCACCATACGAGCCACCCCACAAACCAATCTTAGCAGCATCAACTTCTGCTAAGGTTTGAAGATGTTTCGCGGCAGCCACTACATCCTGGTATTCACTCGCGCCACGCGGCCCTTGATTTTTTGCTCTACGGAAATCGCGACCATAACCAATGCCGGTGCGAAAGTTTACCGAGATCACCGCGTAGCCACTATTGGCAAGATATTGATTGAACGCATAGCTGTTACTGTAATAATCCAGGTAATGAAAGCCGAGCAACATTTGCCGGTGCGATCCGCCATGCATGAACACCACACCAGGGCGCTTGCCTGCTTTGGTGCGATCAATAAAAAGTTGTGCATGAATGGTGGTGCCATCTGCCGCCTTCAAAATCACTTGCTCCGGTTTCACAAAACCAGCATTATTAAAGGTGGTGCTCTTCTGGTTTGAAACCGGAATGATCGCCTTGGTCATTTCATCCACACGTACCAGCGTCTTCCCTGAATTTACTGTCGTACGAAATGCATACAATACATTACCAGAGAAACCCGGATACATTTCAATATTCTCACCCGTTGTAATGGCCACTGGATTTCCAATGGTAACATCCGATTTCCATATATGCCTGCGATCGATGTCTTCACGATTGCCATCGAAGTAAATAAACTTTGCAGTGGGATCGAGCACATAACTTTCTATTTCACCATTACCGGGAGTGATGTCTTTGAGATCACTTCCGTTTTCATTCATCGACCAGACATGGTTCCATCCACTGTGTTCTGAGAAAAATAAAATGCGTCCTGTGCTGGTCCACGCCAATGGCGTTGAGGCCTCTTGAGCAAAGCCTCCATCATCAGCCGCAGATTTCCAGATCATAGTCGCGCGACCGGTTTCTGCATCAGCAGTCCAAACAGAAAACTTTACGCCACTCGTGATATCATCCAACTCTCCCATCTTCGTTCCTGCTTTGCGGATGAATGTCACGCGTTTTCCATCCGGTGACCATACCGGAAATTCATCGTGTGTTACGTCAGGCGCAATCCAGCGGATCACTCTTCGTATGGTATTGAAGATGCCGATAAAACTATGATCACCGCGCAAACTCATAAACAACACTTCATTACCATCAGCAGAAAACTTCGGACTTACATTCGAGCCACGGGCTGTGAATAATAATTTCGGTGAAGCATTGATGTCCATGGGGGATTTATAAATCTGTCCGCCTTTGCTGAACAGGAATTTAATTCCGTCTTTATAGATCACGGGGTTACTTCCCTGCGTGATTTTCACCGGAGGATTTTTCGATGAGATCTCTTTATAATAAATCGCCATGTCAGTACCATCGGCTAAACTTGCCGGGTTCGGATTTTGTCCTGCACGATTGGCTGCACTGCCTCGCACAAACAACAACTTCGTTCCGTTAGGAGAAAACACGAGTTGCGAAATTTCCTGCCCGTCATCTTGCGGGTAGTCCGTGATCAGGCGAGGAAGATCCGTCCCCGTCTTCACCATAATATTTCTTTTACCTTTATCATTCACCACCCAGGCAATAGTCTTTCCATCGGGCGAAGATGCAAACCCCGATTCGATCGGGTGACTAAGAAATTGTTCGAGACTATACTGAGCGTGTGCTTCTGCTGCCACGAACAGCAACAGGATGGCGATTAGATTTTTCATGAAGTCGAAGGTAATAAAAGTTGGAAATAAGAAGGCCCGGAATTGTTTGATTGGTATGTTGCCTGCATTGCGAAATGGTCATCATAATTCTGAGAGGTTCAAATTCAACCCCTATCGGGCAATGTCATTAAGTTAAAAGTGCCAATGGTGATTTTTTACCACTGAGGTCACTGAGAAATGCCACACAGAGAGACAAAGAGCTTAATCTCTGTGATTTCTCAGTGGTTATTTTTTTGCATTGTATGACCATTAACTTAATGACATTGCCCTATCGGGGCTAGAAAATTGGTGTTGTTCTTAAACCCTGAGTTTCACTCAGGGCTATTCACTTTGAAGCCCTTCAGGCTTGAATGCCTAAAAGCAAAACATTTCTTTCCTAACGTGCATATACTTATAACAACAGTCAATCACCGGCTAAGTGGTGCCATTTAAAATTGAACCTCAACGTATGAGCAATGAAAAAGCCCATCGGGCTTTAATATAATTAGCCACGGGTGCAACCCGTGGACTATATTAGTATATACAATCACAACCCTGAAAGGGTTGAATCTGTTAGTGAATGAATCCCAAGACAGAAAGATCCACCCGATTAAAAAACTGGAATAAAAATCACACATAAAAAAAACCCAAACTGTTTTAGCAGTCCGGGTTTCGTTATCAAGGGTATGATACTCTTTACTTCTTCTTCACCTTTTTAGCAGCCGCCTTTTTTACGGGAGCTTTTTTCGCTACTGCTTTTTTGGCTGCAGCTTTAACTGGAGCCGCCTTCTTCGGTGCCACTTTTTTAGCAGCAACTTTCTTTGGTGCTTTTGCAGGAGCCACTTCAGGAGCCTTCTTCTTTGCAAAACGACCGAATCTTCCTCTTGGCTCAGGAGCATTCTCGGCCAGCGTTACACATTCTTCTAATGTCAACTCTTCAGGAAGTTTTCCTTTCGGGATCTTCACGTTCTTCTTGCCCGCTTTTATATACGGACCAAAACGACCGTTGAGCACTTGTATCTCTGCATTCTCCGGAAAGCTCTTGATCAACCGGTTGGCGTCTGCTTCACGCTTCGCATGAATTAATTCAACGGCACGTACTGGCGTAATCGTGTAAGGATCTTCTCCTTTCGGAATGGATACAAACTTTTTATCGTGCAACACATACGGACCAAAGCGACCGATGTTCACCGTCACTTGTTTATCTTCAAACTGGCCCATGTCGCGCGGCATCTTCATGAGTTCGAGTGCATCAGCCAGTGAAATGTTCTCAATGAACTGTCCCTGACGTAAGCTTGCAAACTTTGGTTTCTCACCGCCATTGTCATCAGGATTTTCTCCTACCTGAACGTAAGCACCATACTTACCCAGCTTCACATATACGTTCTTGCCCGACTTGGGGTCAACACCTAATTCTTTACTCTTATTCTGAACCGAAGAGCGTTCAACCAATTCTGTTTTCGTAACGATCTTATGAAACGGAGTATAAAACTGATCGAGCATCTTTTGCCACTTCAGTTTACCGCTCGCGATTTCATCAAACTCCTGTTCTATTTCAGCCGTGAAGGAATAGTTCGTGATATCCGGAAAGTGCTCTACGAGAAAATCATTCACGATCATCGCAATGTTGGTCGGGAATAATTTATTACTTTCTGCACCGGTTATTTCCGTTTCAGTTACAGATGCAATAGCATTTGCTTTTAAGATGTGTGTTCTGTATTTGCGCTCTACACCTTCGCGACCTTCCTTCACCACATAACCACGCTTCTGCACCGTAGATATCGTAGGCGCATAGGTAGATGGCCGGCCAATACCAAGTTCTTCCAGCTTCTTCACCAGACTTGCCTCTGTATAACGTGCCGGGTGGCGCGAGAAGGTTTCGGTTGCCGACAACTCATTTAAATCAAGTGCCTGCCCAACTAATAACGGAGGAAGCACCTTACTGCTTTCTCCATCTTCTTCGTCATCGTCTTTCGATTCGAAATAGACTTTTAAAAATCCTTCAAACTTAATGACTTCGCCTGAAGCGGTTAATGTTCTTGGGTTAGTAGAAATATTGATGGTTGCCGTGGTGCGCTCTAATTCTGCATCGGCCATTTGTGATGCTATGGCACGCTTCCAGATTAACTCATATAAACGTTGTGCGTTGCGATCCATGCCTGGATTCATCAACGAAAAATCCGTAGGACGAATCGCCTCGTGCGCTTCCTGTGCTCCCGATGTTTTGGTTTTGAATCTGCGCGTTTGCACAAACTCTTTTCCGTAAGCAGAATGAATTTGATTCACAGCACCTTGCACCGCTTCGTCCGATAGATTCAAAGAGTCAGTACGCATGTATGAGATCTTACCTGCTTCGTATAACTTCTGCGCCACCATCATCGTCTGTGAAACAGAGAAACTTAATTTTCTTCCAGCTTCTTGCTGCAACGTAGAGGTGGTAAACGGAGGCGAAGGAGATTTCTTGCCCGGGCGTTTTACTAAATCACCGATGGAGAACTTGGCTCCTTTGCATGATTCTAAAAATGCGAGCGCTTCTTTTTCTGTCGTAAACTTTTCGGAAAGCTCAGCAATCAGGTTCTTACCTTTTCCTAAATCAAAAATGGCAGATACTTTAAAAGATGACTTGCTGTCGAACTTTTCAATTTCACGCTCACGCTCAACCACTAAACGCACCGCTACTGATTGAACACGGCCTGCAGATAATCCGGTACTGATTTTTTTCCAGAGAATGGGAGACAACTCAAAACCCACTAATCTGTCCAGCAAGCGTCTTGCTTGCTGTGCGTTCACTAAGTCAATATCAATGCCCCGCGGATTTTTTATAGCGTTGAGGATTGCATTCTTGGTAATCTCGGTGAAAACAATTCTGCGCGATTTCTTATCAGTAAGATTCAGAACTTCTTTCAAATGCCATGATATGGCTTCTCCCTCACGGTCCTCGTCACTCGCCAGGTAAACCATTTCGGCATCCTCAGCAAGTTTCTTTAGTTTTTTGATAATCTCCTTTTTATCAGGAGATACTTCATAGGTAGGCTCGAAGTTATTTTCGATGTCGATGGCACCATTTCCTTTCGCTAAATCACGAATGTGACCCATGCTCGAAGTCACGGTATAATCCTTTCCGAGGTAGCCTTCAATCGTCTTCGCTTTCGCGGGAGACTCAACAATCACTAAGTTTTTCGACATGTCTGTTTTCCTTTCAAGGGCTCCAAATATCAGTAATTTTTTAAAAACACAAACTCAGGCATACGATTCAGCATCTGTTTTGCATTTCAAATTTGCATTATACAGAAAATTGAAAACATGCCCGATTGACTTGATAACCACGTTTTTGCAGATCAAATCATGATCAATAACCAGGAATAATTTCGACCACAAACATTTTTTTGCTTTATTTTGAATTTTGTATGCCATGCGCAACCATCTATTCATACTCAGACACGCCCAAACTCATAGTAGTCAGCACTATAACACAGATAAAGAGCGTGAGTTAAAACCGGAAGGCATCACTCAGGCCACACTACTTGGAAAATTTCTTAACACCTCTGATTATAATATAGATCTAATCATGGCGAGCGATGCCGTGCGAGCAAAATCAACAGCCATGTTAGTTGCAGCTGAACTAAATTATCCTACTCATCGAATTCAGTTTGATGAAAAAATATATTCAGGATCAATGGATGATCTGTTAGCATTGATTCAGAAAACACAAGATTCGGTTACACACATTTTAATGGTTGGGCATTGCCCCACCATTATTGAATTGAATAACTATCTTTCCGGTTCTCAAAAGACCACCATGGAAACCTGTGAACTCACTTTGTTTAACATCGAAGCCGATTGGTCGGAACTCTTTGCAGGAGCGGGAGAAGTTAAATTGAATTATCGTCCCTCCTATTAATAATGTATGGATCACAACTACGAATTAGAAAACTTTGATCCTAATGGACCTGGAATAATAAATAATCTTTTCGGCCTACCCTTCACAAAAGAGAATGCAAAAATGGTGGTGGTTCCGGTGCCCTGGGAAGTAACGGTTTCCTATAAAGCCGGCACCGCATCAGGTCCTGAGGCAATACTGAATGCATCTTCACAAATTGATTTGTTTCATCGTGAGATCAAAGACATCTGGAAAATGGGGATCACGATGTATGCTGTGTCAGAGAAAATCTATGCTGAAAATAAAATATTAAGAACGCTCGCTGAGAATCATATTCAATCATTAGAAAACAGGACAGAGACAGAAGCCAATAAAATCGTCACCGATAAAATTAATGAAGCCTGCGAAAATCTCAACATCTATATTAAGAACACCTGCACGCAATTGTTAAGAGAAGGAAAACTGGTTGGGATTTTAGGCGGAGATCATAGCACTCCCCTTGGGTTTCTGCGAGCGTTGTCAGAACGGTATGACCGATTTGGAATATTACAGATTGATGCCCACGCAGATTTAAGAAAGGCGTATGAAGGATTTCAATATTCACATGGATCAATTATGTATAATGCATTAAAACTTCCTGCCGTTGGAAGAATTGTGCAAGTAGGCATTCGCGATTTCTGTGAAGAAGAAATGCAGCTGATGCAACGCGCAGCAGGACGAGTAAAGACTTTTTTTGATTCCGATATCAAAGAAGCACAGTATCGCGGAAAAAGTTGGGCTACTCAATGCGAAGAAATCATCAAAGAACTTCCTGATTTGGTTTACATCAGCTTCGATATTGATGGATTGAATCCCAAGTTGTGCCCACATACAGGAACACCTGTGCCGGGAGGTTTTGAATTGGAACAACTCTCCTACTTGCTTAAACAAATCGTGAAGTCAGGAAAAAAAATCATAGGCTTTGATTTATGTGAAGTAGCACCTGGTGATGATCAATGGGATGCCAATGTAGGTGCACGAACCTTATGGGAGTTGTGCAACTGGATGGGCGTCTCACATAATCATCTTGGTATGAACTGATTTTATTTCCTACTTTAGCCGCTTCAGAATATTAACTAATCTATTTAATGAGTGAATTAATCAGTGCTATTGCCACCGGAGTATGGACTCCCATCCTATTCTTGTTGATTTTTGGAGGCGTGTTCTTTTTCCTTTACTCAGGATTTATTCACTACAAACATTTTGGACATTCCATTGCTGTATTAAAAGGTAAATTCCATAACCCTAACGATCCTGGGCAAATCAGTCCCTACGAAGCATTGTCAACGGCACTCGCCTCCACAGTAGGTATGGGCAACATTGCAGGTGTTGCTTTTGCCATACACATAGGAGGCCCTGGAGCATTGTTCTGGATGTGGGTAACCGCTTTCGTTGGTATGTCTACGAACTTCTTCACCAGCACGCTCTCAGTGATGTACAGAGGAAAAGACTCTGAAGGAGAAATACAGGGAGGACCGATGTACGTAATTCGCGAAGCGATGGGCAAGCGGTGGTACCCTCTGGCTGTTTTGTTTTGTCTTTGTGCGATGATTGGTTGTCTTCCAATCTTTCAGGCCAATCAACTTACACAGGCAATTATTGATATTGGTGTAAACTCGGAAGAAGTGAAAGCCATGTCGTTTCAATTTATCGGTATGGAAATCAGTACGCTTAAATTTGCGATCGGTTTTATACTCATGATCATCTCGGGCATTGTAATCATTGGTGGAATACAACGCATTGGCACTTGGGCCGGAAAAATGGTTCCTCTTATGATCGTCATTTATTTCTTTTCTGTGCTCGCTATTCTTATTATTCATGCCGATCAGGTGCCACATTACTTTATGTTAATCCTTACTGAAGCATTCTCAGCAGAAAACTATCATGGTGAGCAAGCTTTAGGTGGGATGCTGGGTGGATTGATTGTATTAGGTGTGAGAAGAGCTTCATTTTCAAACGAAGCTGGAATTGGTACCGCCCCCATGGCATTGGGAGCTTCACAGAGTACTGAGCCTATTCGTGAAGGATTGGTGTCCATGATAAGCCCTGCGATTGATACACTTTTAGTTTGTTCTCTTACAGCACTCGCTATTTTAGTAACTGGCGCCTGGCAGAGTTCAGACTCAAATGGAGTTACACTCACCGCGTCCGCATTTAACACTTCGATGCCTGGCATTGGAAAATACTTATTGCTCTTGTGTGCTTTCTTCTTCGCTATTACTTCGCTGTTTTCCTACAGCTATTATGGAAGTAAAGCATTATCATTCCTGATTGGCGTGCCAGCCAGCAAATGGTATAATTATTTTTATCTGATCACGATTATTTTTGGAGCAGTGGTATCGATGGACCTGGTGATCAACATCATTGATGTAGCCTACGCGTTGATGGCCATCCCAACCATGGTATCAGGTTTTGTGCTTGCGCCTAGAGTGATGAAAGAGGCAAAATCATATTTCAGCAGAATGAAGGCAGAAGGAAAACTCTAAATGCTGGCTTCTACTTGTTCTTGTTGAGTATTGGAATTTGAAACAGGATAGTCGAATAAGCCATGTTCTTTAATAGCTTCTTCCACTTTGGAAGGAACATACTTTTCCCATCCGGGTTCGCCACGTTTGATCATCGCCAACACATTATCCGAAATAATATGAAGATTGCTCACATTGGCTTTGCGTACATCTTCCAGTTTATTATTCTCCATGAGATAACGGAACAATGGCTTCAATTTATCCGGTAAATCTTTTTCAAAATCATTGAGCGTAAATAATTCTTTACCGTCAAGATTTCGTAAGGCCGGGTAGATATAGAGTTTCACGTTTGTTCCAAACAAGGAGGCAAAACTTTCCATAATGCCTCCTCTTAGATTTTCATACGTCTTCTCTTCAAAGATTTTTTGAAGTGCATAAATTCCCAATACCAATCCAATCTTTCTTCCTTTGGTGATTTTGGATAAGTATTCCACCAAACGATAGTATTCAAAGTAATTAGAGATCAACACCGTTTGCCCAAGCGAACAAATAATATCGGCACGATGTAAAAAGTCCTTTTCATCAATCTGACCATTTGAACTCAAATCGTTGAGCGTTAACTCCGTGAGCACCACAATGCGCGAGCGCTCCACATCTGGTTCATTTTTAAAATGTCTGCGTGAAGCAAGTAGCATATCTACATTCACGTGAGTGACTGGTCGGAAGCGACCGCGCAGCACTAATACATTCTTCTTATATAAGGCTTCGGATGGCTGCATAACTGTTCCATCCGGACCAAACATCGCAGCTTTAGTCAGCCCGTTTTTCACGAGCTTCAAGGCCATCAATCGGTTATCAAGATGTTCAAAGTCAGTACCGCTAAGACGGAACATATCAACTTCTATTCTTTTGGAGGTGAGTCCATCCAGCAATGAATAAATGATTTGATCGGGGTCTTTCATGAACATACACCCATAAATCATATTCACGCCCAAAATCCCTAACGACATTTGCTGTTGCAGTGGGTCATTGTCGTGCATTTTTACATGGACAACGCAATCATTCACCGGGCCTTCGGGAACTAATTGAAAACGTAAGCCAATCCATCCATGACCGTTATTGGTGCGTTCAAAGTTTAGCACTTCAACCGTATCCGCGAAAGCGAAGAAGCGAGTTTCAGCAATTCTGTGAGGTAATCGTTCAGGAAGCAATGTGTATTCGTGATCCAGCATCTGAATGAGGCGGTCTTCACATACATATCGCTCGCACACTCCATAAATGGCATCACTGAATTTCATATCGTAGGCCGACATGGTCTTGGCAATCGTACCAGAAGCTCCTCCTACTTTAAAGAAATTCGCGGCCACCTCTTGCCCTGCACCAATCTCGGCAAACGAGCCGTAGATGGCTCTACTGAGGTTGATCCTCAATGCTTTCTCTTGTGTGGTCAGCTTCTTAATTTCTTCCATGCTGAAGTTTAAAAAATAATTGGGCTTATGAAGGTGTGAATTTCTCCTATTTTTTTGACCTAATTGATCGTTTTGATCTTAAAAGTTTGAAGTTTACTCTTTCACTGCTTAAAAACGTGTTTTTGATTATTTTAGTTTAAGGTCTATTTTGCGCCCTTCAATTTATATAACATGTCACAAAGAGGTAATTTTTCTGGTCGGATAGGTTTCATATTAGCTGCCGCGGGTTCAGCTGTTGGACTCGGTAATATATGGCGCTTCCCCTACCTGGCCGGTGCAAATGGTGGAGCCATTTTCCTGTTGGTTTACTTGGCATGTATCTTATTATTGTGCTATCCCGTCATGGTTGGTGAGATTGCCATTGGGCGCTCGGCCAATAGTGACGCCTACGGTTCTTATCATAAATTAGGTGGACGTAAGTGGGGTTATCTTGGTCTTTTTGGAATCATGGCTGGTATCTTCATCCTCTCGTTTTATAATGTAGTAGCAGGCTGGGCCTTTGGATACTTCCTTCACATTTCATTTGGCGACTTGCTGAATCACCAGGACTTTGGTGGCTTTTTTGGCGGCTTCGTTAATGATATTTTAAATGTAAGTTCGTTATCTGGTTTAGCAAGTTCCAATTTTATCTTCTCTTTAGTGTTTATGGCCCTTACTGCCATCATTGTAGCACAGGGGATTCAGAAAGGTATTGAAGCCGCCAATAAAATTATGATGCCATCTTTATATATCATCCTGATTGGTATTATCATTTACTCGCTCACGTTGCCAAATGCATTTTCGGGAGTTAAGTTTTATCTTATTCCAGATTTTAGTGAGTTAAAAATAAAGACAGTAGTCGATGGATTAAAGCAAGCTTTCTTCTCCCTATCGTTGGGGATGGGTGCATTGATTACGTATGGTTCCTACTTGAGTAAGAAAGAGAACATCACTTCTTCGGCCATCGTTATTTCTGCTGCCGATACCTCGGTAGCATTCTTTGCTGGATTGATGGTATTTCCTTTAGTCCATTTCCTTGCATTCAAACTGAATATTGATCCTCAGGAAATAGGTACTTCGGGTCCTCCGCTAATCTTTGTTGTGCTACCTCAGATCTTTTCTGAAATGGGGCCTTTCTTAGGTCGCCTCATTGGAGGATCATTCTTTTTGTTGGTTTGCTTCGCTGCACTTACTTCAACCATATCGCTTCTTGAAGTTCCAGTTGCTTATCTGGTCGATCAGAAAAAAATGAAAAGAAGGAATGTGGTATGGGCTTTAGCGCTACTGATTTTTGTTGTTGGCCTCCCAAGCATGGTTAGCCAGGGAATGATTCCTGCTCTGAACAAACTCACTTTCTATCGTGGTCAGGATTTCTTAACATTTATTGCTGACATGAGTGACATCTGCCTCACTGTTGGTGGCTGCCTGATGTGTATTTTCATCTCTCGTCAATGGGGCATTGACAAAATGGATGCTGAGTTAGCTTTAGGCAATGATACTTATATGAAATCAAGAACTCGCAGTTTTCTACACATTACCATACGCTGGATAGCCCCTGTTCTACTAGGGGTTCTGTCAGTGTTAATTATCGTAGAGAAGTTCTTCGGAATCGATAACCTGATTTAATCTACCCAATCCGCCACGAACAAGTTCGTATCTCGCGTGCCATTATTGTTACGATTACTGGAGAAGATGATCTTCTTTCCATCGGGTGAAAACATGGGGAAAGAATCGAACACACCATCATAAGAAATCTGCTCAAGACCGCTTCCATCTTCGTTGATCATGTAAAGATTAAATTGAAAGCCCCGTGTGCTCTTATGATTGGAACTGAATATGATCTTCTTTCCGGCAGGGTGATAAAAAGGCGCCCAGTTAGCTTTTCCTAACTTTGTGAGCTGTTTCATATCAGACCCATCAACATTACAGGTGAAGATTTCCATCTCTGTTGGCGCTACTAATCCTTGCTTTAAATAATCCAGATATTCTTTCTTTGCTTCCTCGGTTTTTGGTCGTGAAGCTCTGAATACAAGCTTTTTTCCATCCGGTGAAAAGAAAGCACCGCCATCATATCCTACTTCATTGGTAATCTGCTTTACGTTTTTTCCATTGATGTCCATGATATATAAATCCAGATCACCATTGCGCGTGGAGGTGAAAACGATCTTATCTCCTTTCGGTGAAACAGTAGCCTCAGCATCGTAACCCGGAGTATTGGTAAGCTGCTTTTTGGTCTTTCCTTTCAGATCAGCCACGAAAATATCATATGAACCATAGATAGGCCACAAATATTTTCCGCCTGGTGCACGACCTGGATCTACGGGACATTCTTTGCCACCTAAGTGTGTTGATCCATAAAGTATAGTTTTATTACCCGGCATAAAGAACGAGCATGTGGTGCGACCTAACCCTGTGCTGATCAGCGGAGGTTTTGTTCCGGCAACGCTCAAATCCATACCGTCAACCAGCATATAGAATATCTGATCGCAATTGAGTCCCCATTGTTTATTATTCGATTGAAAACTCACCATCTTGCTATCAAAACTCCAGTATGCCTCGGCATTATCGCCTCCAAAAGTGAGCTGACGAAGATTCTTAAAATGTGCCTCCTGAGGGTAGTGAACTACATTGGTTGGCGTTGATGATTGCTGAGCCTTTGAAATAATTACAACAAACAAAAGAACTAAAGACAGAAATCCGGTACGTTTTAGATTGATCATTGATCTTAAATTTTATCGCGAAGATAATGGCAAAAAAGAATTTTAAGAAGAAGTGATAATAACTAACTGGCTTTAGCTTGCTCCTCTTCTTTTAATACTCTGCGAAGAATTTTACCTACGTTAGATTTGGGAAGTTCTTTACGGAAGATAAAATAACGTGGTACTTTATAGTTGGTCATGTTCTCATGACAGTACTTCTTTATCTCTTCCAAGGTCAGTGAAGCATCGCGCTTTACAATAAAGGACTTGATCACTTCACCTGATTTTTCATCTGGTATTCCTATGCAAGCTACTTCCAATACTTTTGGATGACTTGCAATCACGTTTTCAATTTCGTTAGGGTACACATTAAATCCGGATACTTTGATCATGTCCTTTTTACGATCCACGATTTTGAAGTAGCCATCTTCATTCATAAACCCGATATCGCCCGTGCGGAACCAATCGCCTGGAAAGAAAACTCCGGTGTTGTCCTTCTCCCAATAGCCGCTCATCACCTGTGGACCTCTGGCACAAATCTCTCCTGACTCACCCGTAGGAAGTTGATTCCCATCGTCATCAAAAATGGCAACCTCCGTACTCGGCATTGGAATGCCAATGGTACCGCTGCGATGTTTACCATCCAGCGGATTGCAACAAAGTACCGGTGAGGTTTCACTAAGTCCATAACCTTCAACAAGGGCTTTGCCCGTAACCTCATTCCATTTTTTTGCTACCGCATCCTGCACAGCCATACCACCGCCAACTGCACCTTTCAGATGAGAGAAGTCAAGATTTTTAAAGTCCTCATTATTTAACAGACCATTGAAGAGTGTATTCACACCGGTTACGATAGTGAACTTATGCTTGCTCAGCTCCTTTACAAAACCAGGGATATCGCGTGGATTAGTAATTAATATATTCTTAACACCCGATGAATACATCAACACCCCATTAACAGTTAAAGCAAAAATGTGATACATGGGTATTGCTGTAATGACCAGGTCATGATGGTCTTCGGCCATATAAGGTTTGAACCAATGTGTAATCATCATATTGTGAGCGATGATATTGCGATGTGATAGTTTAGCACCTTTAGATATACCGGTTGTGCCCCCGGTATATTGAAGTACCGCCACGTCCTCAACATCAAATTGCGGAAGAGTCCAGGTAAGTTGGGCTCCTTTTTTCAGTACTGACTTAAAACTGATTGCGTTAGGAAGCGAATAATCAGGAATCATCTTCTTCACACGTTTCACCACAAAATCAACGATAGCCCCTTTCACGAGTCCCAGCATATCACCCATGTTGGTGACAATAATATGTCTGGCGGGTACCTTGTCGAGTATGCTCTGGAGGTTATGAGCGAAGTTGGCAACAATAACGATAGCCGATACTTCCGCATCTTTAAACTGATGCTCCATCTCCCTGGATGTATAAAGTGGATTCGTGTTTACCACAATCAATCCCGCTTTAAGCGAGCCAATAAAAGCAATAGGAAACTGCAGCAAGTTAGGCATCTGTATAGCGATGCGTTCTCCCTTTTTTAGGCCCAATTCCTGTTGAACGTAGGCAGCAAAATGGGTAGACAATTCATCCACTTGCTTGAATGTGAGGGTAATACCCATATTCTCGAATGCAATGTGATCCGCATACTTTTTGCCTGCAGTTTCAAAAAGTTCGATCAGAGAAGAATATTCTAAATCACCAATCGTTTTTGGCGTGCCAGCGGGATAGTGCTTGAACCAGGGAAAGTCTTGCATAGGAAACGAGTTTAAAACTCTAATTAGGATAAAATTGCTTCGTAAAACAATCGTTTGTTTCTCTAATTCCTTTGATTTAAATAAGATTTTCCAATAAAAAAGCCTCATCCGGTTTTATCCAGATGAGGCTTTGCTGTAGAGGAAGGGTTCGAACCTTCACGAGGAAGTTAGCTGCAAGGCATAAGAAAACATTTTAGTGGTCAACCCATTACCGTGCGTTTGTCCTTTGCTCCTCACCCCCGAGACAGGAGGGCTTGTCTGCCAATTTCAACACCCTACATTATTAAAGAACGTTTTACTCTCGCTGTAGAGGAAGGTCTCGAACCTCCACGGAGCAGTTAGTCCCGGTGTTACCCGAAATTTGTCCTTTTGTCTCCACCCCCGAGATCGGAGGGCTTGTCTGCCTATTTCAACACCCTACATTGTAAATTTTTTAGCAAAGTAACATCATATCTGATATTATGTCAACGAATGATTAAAATAATTATGTAATATTTAATAATAAATACATTTTATTATTAATTTTGAAAAAACGATTGCACAAAATGAGCCGAAATTTCGAAATTGACAATACGGACCTCAAAATCCTGGAAATCCTCATGCAGGATGCCAAAAGACCATACACAGAAGTTGCCAGAAAGGTGAATGTTTCGCAAGGAACAGTACATGTGAGAATGAATAAGATGGAGGAAGCCGGTATCCTCGAAAAGACGACACTCCGAATCAACTATGCCAAGTTGGGTTACGACATCACTGCATTTATTGGCATCTATCTGGAGAAAAGCGCTTTATATGATAAAGTACTGGCGAAACTCAAGGATATTCCGGAAATCACTAGCATACACTATACAACTGGCAACTATTCCATGTTTGTTAAGATCCACTGCCGGGATACTAATCACCTGAAAGAGGTTTTGCATGATAAAATGCAGCAGGTGGAGGGAATCGAGCGAACTGAAACTATGATCTCGCTTGAAGAGAGTCTCGACCGAAACCTAAAACTGTCCGAATAAAGAAAATTCAAGGGTTTCAGAACCTTAAACACTTACTTTTGTTGTACTTTTGAACATTATTTGAAATTAGTCTAAATAGACAACAATGAGCAAAGGCAATCAGGTTCTTGAAGAAATCACCTCCAAAGAATATGAGCACGGCTGGACGGTAAATCTTGAAGCCGATGAGGCTCCAAAAGGCCTCGATGAAAATACAGTTCGTTTTATTTCCGCCAAGAAAGGTGAACCAGAATGGCTTCTTGAATGGAGATTGAAAGCGTTTCGTCTTTGGCAAAAAATGGAAGAGCCTAAATGGCCCAATGTTCATTACCCCCCTATCAAATACCAGGATATTATTTATTATTCAGCTCCCAAGAAAAAAACAACACTTGATAGCTTGGATCAAGTTGATCCAGAGTTGGTAAAGACATTTGAAAAGCTTGGCATTTCCATCACCGAGCAAAAGAGATTAACCGGAGTTGCCGTGGATGCTGTTATTGACAGCGTTTCTGTTGCCACCACCTTCAAAGAGAAACTTGGTGAACTAGGCATCATCTTCTGTTCCTTCAGCGAAGCCGTGAAAGAGCATCCTGAATTGATTAAGAAATACCTCGGCTCGGTGGTTCCTATGAACGACAACTACTTTGCTGCGCTAAACTCTGCCGTGTTTTCAGATGGATCATTCTGCTATATCCCGAAAGGCGTAAGATGCCCGATGGAATTATCTACGTATTTCCGTATCAATGCGGCCAACACGGGTCAATTTGAAAGAACATTAATTGTTGCTGATGAAGGAGCATACGTAAGTTATCTGGAAGGTTGCACCGCTCCTATGCGTGATGAAAATCAATTACATGCCGCTGTGGTTGAATTATATACCATGAAAGATGCAGAGATTAAATATTCAACCGTACAAAACTGGTATCCTGGAGATAAAAATGGTAAGGGCGGCATTTACAATTTCGTTACCAAGCGAGGATTATGCTTTGGCGATCACTCCAAGATTTCCTGGACACAAGTAGAAACCGGATCGGCCATCACATGGAAATATCCTTCCTGTATTTTAAAAGGAGATTATTCGGTGGGCGAGTTTTATTCTGTCGCTGTAACGAATAACTATCAACAAGCAGATACGGGAACTAAGATGGTTCACATCGGAAAAAATACCCGATCACGCATTGTGAGTAAAGGTATATCTGCAGGCAAATCACAAAATAGCTATCGTGGACAGGTACATGTGATGAAACGCGCTTCAAATGCAAGAAATCACTCGCAGTGCGATTCATTGTTGATGGGTGATCAGTGCGGGGCGCATACATTCCCTTACATCGATGTTGAAAATAATTCAGCACGTATCGAACATGAAGCTACTACATCAAAGATCGGTGAAGATCAGATCTTCTATTGCTTGCAACGTGGCATTGATGAGGAAGCAGCCGTAGCATTGATTGTGAACGGATATGCTAAAGAAGTATTGAATCAACTTCCGATGGAGTTTGCTGTGGAAGCACAGAAACTTCTGGCATTGACGCTGGAAGGAAGTGTAGGATAAAAGATGGTACAAGCGCAAAGTCGCCAAGAGTCTTTGCGTGCTTTGCGCCTTTGCGTGAAACAAAAAATTTAGAACTATATAGAAATGTTAACAATAAAAAATTTACAGGCGAAAGTTGGGGAGAAACAAATCCTTAACGGAATTGATCTTAAAGTAAATGCCGGTGAAGTTCACGCCATCATGGGACCAAACGGTTCAGGAAAGAGCACTCTTGCGTCTGTACTGGCTGGAAGAGAAGACTATGAAGTAACCGGTGGCGATGTCGAGTTCCTTGGAAAAAATCTTTTAGAATTAGAACCTGAAGATCGTGCCCGTGAAGGCATATTCATGGCGTTTCAATATCCAGTGGAGATTCCAGGTGTGAGCACCATCAACTTCATGAAAACAGCACTGAACCAGATTCGCGAATACCGCGGGCTTCAGGCATTGGATGCTGTTTCTTTCCTTCAACTGATGAAAGAAAAAATGAAATTGGTTGAAATTGATCAATCATTGCTTAGCCGTTCACTCAATGAAGGGTTCTCCGGTGGTGAGAAAAAACGTAATGAGATTTTTCAGATGGCTATGCTTGAACCCAAGCTGGCAATCTTAGATGAAACGGATTCGGGATTGGATATTGATGCGCTTCGCATCGTTGCTAATGGTGTTAACAAACTACGTAATAAGAACAACGCCACGATTGTGGTAACACACTATCAGCGCTTATTGGATTATATCGTTCCGGATTATGTTCACGTGCTGTATAAAGGAAAGATTGTAAAATCGGGTAGTAAAGAGCTGGCGCTTGAACTGGAAGCCAAAGGTTACGACTGGATTAAAAATGAAGTAACTGTTGCTTAATATGAGTACGACCGTTACCCGAGATATCAAAAACGAAATCGCTGAAGCCTTTCATCAAAGTAAGTTTGATGTAGCGGATGATCATCGTAAAAGCGCCTTTGCTTTCTTCGAGAGAACAGGATTGCCTGGATCCAAGCACGAAGAATATCGCTTCACTCCCATTACCAAAAACATAGAGAAGAATTTTATCTGGAATAACAAACAGACAACCTCATCCATCAAATCCGTTGAAGATTTTCTGATTCCAGACCTAGATTCTAATATATTGGTGTTTATAAATGGTAGTTATTCGGAAGCACTCTCTAAGATCATTAGTCCAGAGAATGAAGTAAAAATCAAAACGCTTAGCCAGGCATTCAAATCAGATAGCACTACCATTGCTTCTTATTTAGACACAGTACTTCATCCTGAAAGCGATCCTTTTGCTGCCATTAACGCTGCTTTTTGGCAGGAGGGTTTATTCATTCATGTTCCAGAAAATACGAATGTATCTAAACCTGTTTTCATTTTGCATCTTAATGATTCCGGAGAAAATCAGGTCATTAGTCAAACAAAAATATTAGGCATTATTGAAAAAGGTAGCCAATTAAGCGTTGTTGAAAAATTCAATTCCATTGGTTCCAACCCAGTGTTTCATAACTTCTCTGAAGAATGGATCTTGAAAGAGAAATCGCACTTAGAATACTGCAAAGTTCAAAATGATGCTGGTAAAAGCTATCAGGTTGCAAATACCACAATTCATCAATCGGATAACAGTTTATTGAATACGTTCACGCTCACATTGAATGGACAGTTAGTTCGTAATAACTTAGCCATCATCATCGATGGCGAGCATTGCGAATCGCATTTCTATGGATTGTATTTAGTCAATGGAAATACCCTAGCGGATAATCACACGGTAGTCGATCATAAGAAACCAAATTCATTCAGCAATGAAATGTATAAGGGAATTATGGACGGAAATGCCAAGGGAGTGTTCAATGGAAAAATATTCGTGCGTCCACACGCACAAAAAACCAACGCCTTTCAATCGAACCGAAATATTCTGGTTTCTGATTCAGCAACCATAAATACCAAACCACAATTAGAAATCTGGGCCGATGACGTGAAATGCTCACATGGTTGTACTTCCGGACAATTGGATGAAGAAGCCTTGTTCTATTTACGCTCACGCGGAATTTCAGCAACCATTGCGAAAGCGATGTTATTGTATGCGTTCGCGAGTGAGGTGCTTGCTCCTATTCAAAACGAAACGCTGAAATCGTATCTCAACAATTTGATTGCAGAACGACTTCACAAGAACTTTTAATCATGAACGCTGTAGCCGCCATCCGATTGAATATAGAAAAGATCAGGACACAGTTCCCGGTATTGAACCAACAGGTGAATGGCAAACCATTAGTGTATCTCGACAATGCTGCAACGAATCAAAAACCACAACAGGTTATTGATGCCTTGACGAGGTATTACGAAAGAGATAATGCCAATATCCATCGCGGCATTCATACACTGGCAGAGCGAGCAACTAAGGCATATGAACAAACACGGCATGCCATGCAGGAGTTTATCCACGCAAAGCATGTGGAAGAAATCATCTTTACGTGTGGAGTAACGGAAAGCATCAATTTGGTGGCATCTTCGTATGGCAGAGCCTTTCTTAAAGAAGGCGATGAAGTGATCATCTCTGGTCTTGAGCACCACTCTAACATTGTGCCTTGGCAAATGATCTGCGGGGAGAAAAAAACTATCCTGAAAGTTATTCCGGTTACGGATATCGGTGAAATTGATTTAGAAGCTTATCATAAACTATTATCAGCGAAGACTAAGATCGTAGCTGTTAATCATGCTTCGAATAGTCTGGGCACGATCAATCCGATAAAAGAGATCATTGACGCAGCGCATAGCACTGGAGCTGTTGTTTTAATTGATGGAGCACAAGCTTCTGCACACTTACCCATTGATGTGCAAGAATTGGATTGCGATTTCTATTGCATCAGCTCACACAAAATGTATGGCCCTACCGGAACCGGCATTCTTTACGGAAAAAAAGATCTCTTAGAAAAGATGCCTCCTTACATGGGTGGCGGTGAAATGATCAAAGAAGTAACGTTTTCCAAAACAACTTATAACGATCTCCCCTATAAATTTGAAGCGGGTACTCCCAACATTGCGGATGTAATTGCTTTGAATGAAGCCATTCTATTCATCAATGAGCTGGGAAAAGAAAACATAGCCGCTCATGAAAGTGAGCTATTGAGTTATACCGTTAAGAAGCTATCCGCTATCCCATGCGTTAAATTGATTGGAACTTCCAACGAAAAAGTAAGCGTTCAATCATTTATAATCGAAGGTATCCATCATTTTGATATTGGTCAGATGCTGGATACACGCGGTATTGCTGTACGTACGGGACATCATTGTACACAGCCTTTAATGGATCGCTTTGGCATTGAAGGAACTGTACGCGCTTCGTTTTCTATTTATAATACGAAAGATGAAGTGGATCAACTAGCGGAAGGGATCGAACGAATTATTAAATTTCTGAAGCCATGACGATCAATCAGGTTCAGGATGAGATTATCAGTGAATTCTCCTTGCTGGATGGCGACATGGAGATGACAGTGTTTTACATCATGGAATTGGGTCAGAAGCTTCCAGTAATGAGAGAGGAATACAAGACGGAAGATAATATTGTTAAAGGTTGTCAATCTAAAGTCTGGATGACGGCACACATGGAAGATGATAGGATCTTTTTCGAAGCAGACAGCAACACGGCCGTCACAAAAGGACTGGTTAGTTTATTGGCGAGAATTTTTAATGGACAAAGTCCGGAAAATATATTAAACACTGACTTATACTTTATGCATAAGATCGGCATGGATCGATTCATTGGCACACAGCGTTCCAATGGCTTTGCCTCCATGATCAAGCAGATGAAATTGTACGCGCTGGCATTTAAAACTCAAAAAGAAATAACACCGTGAGCGACACCTCTGAAAATATTCAATCTACCATGGAGGCATCACAAAGTGACTTACGGGAGAAAGTAATTGACGCCTTGAAAACCGTCTATGATCCGGAAATCCCGGTGGATGTATATGAGTTGGGCCTCATTTATGAGATCAGTGTATTTCCGGTAAACAATGTTTTTATATTGATGACACTCACTTCACCATCCTGCCCTTCCGCAGAAGTGATACCGGTAGAAGTCGAACAAAAAGTAAAAGAAATAGAAGGAATCAACAGCGTAAAAGTAGAATTAACATTTGACCCTCCATACTCACAAGATATGATGAGTGAAGTAGCCAAGTTGGAACTCGGATTTATGTAAATGAACTCTGTCATGACCAGATACGTTTTGAAATAGGTAATTAATAGTTGAATCTTAAACTTTGAATAAATATGTATCCAGAACCATTAGTAGCCCCCATGCGCCAGGATCTGACGGTAGCCGGCTTTAAAGAATTAAAAACTTCGGAAGAAGTAGACAAGGAATTGAAAGACCACAAAGGAACCACCTTGCTGGTGATTAACTCCGTATGTGGTTGCGCTGCCGGTGCAGCACGTCCAGGCATCAAATGGGCGCTTCAGCACAGTGGCAAGAAGCCTGATCATCTTACAACCGTATTTGCCGGAGTTGATAAAGAAGCGGTTGCTAAAGCGCGCGAATACACACTGCCTTATCCTCCATCTTCACCAGCCATTGCGCTTTTTAAAGATGGTGAATTGGTACATTTTGTAGAGCGTCATCACATTGAAGGCCGCAATGCTCAGATGATTGGTGAGCATTTGGTTGAAGTGTTTGATGAGTTCTGTTAATTGAACATCGAAACGCAAATCATTGAGGGCCCCTGGGCCCTTTTTTATTTTGTATTTATGAATGATTACAAAATCATCGAAGCAGAGTTCTTTCCATTAAGCCTTACAAATGCCTCCGCTGCTTTCACTCCTGCCTCTGCACCACGGAATTTTTCCATAAGCTCGTGACCACAAACATAGATACCCGTAGGATCCTGGCTTACATGACAATACAACGCCTTTCGTTTGGTTTCTTGTTCTTTTGAAATATCAACGTAATCCGTTGGATGAAATGTCATCGTTTGTTCCCCGGCACATACTTCATAAAAGTAAAGTTGAAATTTTTTCTTTACCCGTAGCCATGCCTGAGTGGTGAGAACGCTGGCAACCTGATGATCTTTATGGGAATCAATAGGCCACTGCGTAAACACCAGATCAGGTTTTTCATTTTGCATGAACTCCGTCATTTTGTTTATCCATTCATTGCTGACTATTGTATCACCATCAACTTGTCCGAGAAAGTAGGGCTTTACATTTAACACCTTACAAGCAGCCTCTGCTTCTTGGGCACGGATACCAGCCGCTTCGTTGTGCGATTTACCTTCAATACCCGCTTCTCCGCGTGTTAAGTACAGCACTTTCACATCATGTCCTGCCGCGCTGAACTTAGCCAGCGTGCCACCGCATCCACTTTCCGGATCATCGGGATGCCCACCAACACAAATCACCTTCATTCGTGTGGATTGATCCAAAGAAATACGTTCAGCAATTGCTGATAATGGCATAGCCGTTATACTCAACGCTGTAACACTTTTTATGAAATTTCTTCGTGTTGATTTTTTATCCATCTGTATACCAAATAAGAGTTTTAGTTCAAAAATGATAACGTAAATACTGCCTATCGCCCATTGCTTACAGCCTACTATTTCGTCAGTATTCCACCATCAATCGTAAAGGCCGATCCGGTTATCCACATGGCTTCTTCGGAAACAAGAAACAATGCTAACGAGGCAATATCTTCCGGCTTTCCTAATCGCTTCATCAATGTATTGTTGGCTGTTTGTTGCACAATGCTTTCGGGATTTTCAAATGCTTTTGCCGAATCCCAAATCAAAGGGGTATCCACAGGCCCAGGACAAATTGCGTTGACGCGAATAACAGGTCCGTAATCCAGCGCCATTTCTTTCACCAATGCAATCAGCGCTGCTTTACTGGCACAATAGGCTGCATGATTCGGGAAACTTTTAAAGGCCGCAATAGAACTATTCACCAGGATAGCACCCTTACCGCTCTTCTGCATTTCAGGAATAGCAAAACGACTCAGATAAAATACAGCATTCAAATTAGTGCTGATGGTTTCATTCCATTCAGAAAAAGAAATATCAGTCACAGATCCCAGGCCCAACTTGCCAGCATTGGTTACTACACTATCCAGCTTTCCAAAGTTGTCAATCGCTTCACTGACCAACTTTTCATTCACAGTTATTTCGGTAATATCACCGGCCACAAAAACCGCACGACTGCCCTGCTGCACCAAATACTTTTCCAAGTCTTTGCCTCGCTGCTCATCACGACCACTTAAAATCACAGAGGCACCTTCACGCGTGAATCGTTCTGCTATTGCTTTGCCCATACCACTGGTTGCTCCCGTTATAATCGCTACTTTTTCTTTCAACTTCATCTTATATTATTTAAAACTTACATCCATTCGCAACTATGCGGTCCGACTTTCCTTTCTCCTCCTGTCAGCGGGTGCCCAAGAATGAGGACGGGTGAGGGCCTTTTTCTCTTTGCTATTTTGCCTTAATATTACTGCATGGCAAGAATATTCATGATTTTATTTTTGGCAGGATGTATCAAACTTTCTGCCCAGCAAAATCCTCTTCCCGTTTGGAATAATGGATTGGATAGTTCCGCTTCTGATGATTGGCTTGTAAAACCAATAAGTAGCCGTGTGGGGGTGTATCAGTCGCAGGACAAGAAGAACCTGATTCTATTTAATGGATTAGTAAAACGCGTTTTCAGAATTTCACCCAACATAGCCTGCATCGATTATACCAACATGACTAACGGGCAGCAACTACTACGCGCCATAAAACCGGAAGCACGCATAACAATTGATGGACATGATTATAAGGTTGGCGGGCTAATCGGCCAAAAAGAAAAAGCCTATCTCCTGCCTGAATGGGTGGATGACTATGAAGTAGGCCAAAAAGATTTTCGGTATACAGGATATTCCATCGCAGCCATTACTCCATTCGTAAACTGGAAACCGAAGACCTGGTATCCGGACACAAAAAATCCATCAGGCAAAGTGCTTACGTTACAGTTCAAGTCTCCCTTACCAGAATTGAAAGACCTCGAAGTACATGTGCACTACGAATTGTATGACGGCATTCCATTAATCGTGAAATGGGTGTCGGTAGAAAATAAATCAACAAATACCTTCACAATTCATCGCGTGATCAATGAACTACTCGGCCTGGTGGAAGAAGAAAGTGCCGTGGTGGGATCGCCAGAACAAATGAAAAAACAACATGGCATTTATGTAGAAACCAATTATGCCTTCAACAATGCCATGCGTTATGATATCAGCGACCAGACCACGCATTGGAAAATTGATTCGACCTATACCTCACAAGTCAATTACAATTATGAGACTCCTTGTGTACTCGAGGTGAATCCGGAAAAAGCAAAAAACATTGAACTGAAACAGGGAGAAGTTTTTAAATCTGTGCGCACTCATGAACTACTCATGGATAGCTACGATCGCGAGCGAAGGGGACTTGCTATCCGGAAAATGTATCGCACGGTAGCGCCATGGATAACACAAAATCCCATTTTCATGCACCTCGTCAGTAAGAATGATGAAGAGGTGAAAACAGCTATTGACCAATGCGCAGCCACCGGATATGAAGCGATGATTTTAAGTTTTGGTAGCCATCTCAATATGGAAGATAATTCATCTGAAAACATGAACCGGTGGAAAGAGCTTGCAAAATATGCGCACGATAAAGGAATACTCATTGGAGGTTATTCTCTATTCAGCAGCAGAAGAATCAGCGATGAAGATGATGTGATCGATATAAAAACCGGTAAACCAGGTGGTGCCTTTTTTGGTCATGCTCCCTGCTTTGGTAGCAAATGGGGTTTGGCTTATCGTGACAAGATCAAAGAGTTCTACAAACAAACCGGATTTGATATCTGGGAAAATGACGGTCCTTATCCTGGTGATGTGTGTGCTTCAACGGTGCACCCCGGACATATAGGTTTGGACGACAGTCAATGGAAGCAAATGGAAATACAAAAAGAATTGTATCGATGGTTGAATGAGCGAGGTGTTTATATCAATGCACCGGATTGGTATTTTCTGGATGGAACACATAAGATTGCCATCGGTTATCGAGAGATGAACTTTTCACTATCACGCGAACAACAGAAGATAATAAACCGGCAAAATATCTATGATGGCACCTTTGAAAAAACTCCATCCATGGGTTGGGGATTTGTTCCATTAACAAAATATCAAGGCGGTGGTCCGGATGCTGTCCTGGAACCTTTAAAAGATCATCTCAATGACTATGAACAATTGATGATACAATATTATGGTGCCGGTGTGCAGGCATGTTATCGTGGACCAAGGTTGTACGATTCCGAAGAAACTAAACAAGTCGTGATCAAGACGATCAACTGGTATAAGAAATACAGGGACATCCTAAATTCGGATATCGTTCATCTTCGGAGGGCGGATGGTCGTGACTGGGATGGAATACTTCATGTAAACCCATCTTTGAAGCAAAAAGGATTTGCACTTTTTTACAATCCGACAAATGAAAAAATCACCCGAACCATCAAGTTGCCTTTGTATTATACCGGTTTGACTACTAAAGCAAGTATTGCTGAAAAAGAGGGATCAGCCAGGAGTTATACACTTAATCGAAATTATGAAGCAGTCCTAACGATTAGTATTGATGCTAACAGCTATCATTGGGTTGTTATTGGGGAGTAAGACTTAAGTCAGGTGATTTCTACTAGAGCTATTGATTTATGAAACATAAAGTTCTGAGTTATCTTGTATTTCTTTTCTTCAGTACTTCTATTTCACATGCTCAAAGTACCGACTTAAAATGGCTGGATAAGATCAATTCATCTCCCAACGCATCTGCAGACAAGGCCTGGGAATTTATTTCAAACAGTGTTACACCTGTTAGTCTGATAACTCCCATCTCTATGTTTGTGGTGGGTCATGTAACACATAATAAGGCGTTAAAACTAAAATCGTACAAAACCGGAGTTTCCCTTTTAGTGGCTGGAGCTATTTCAAGTACGTTGAAAGTTACCGTTCAACGGGAAAGACCATTTACCACTTATCCGGATATTATTTACCAAAAAACCGAAGTAGGCAGTTATTCCTTTCCCTCGGGGCATACCAACTTTGCTTTTGCTACTGCCACCTCTTTGACACTGGCATTTCCCAAGTGGTATGTGATTGTGCCTGCCTATTCCTATGCGGCAGCCGTAGGTTATTCAAGAATGTATCTGGGCGTTCATTACCCCAGTGATGTGCTGGCGGGTGCACTAATTGGAGCAGGCTCCTCTCTCCTTACGTGGAAAGCACAAAAATGGCTTAATAAAAAAAGAAAGAAATAAACGCTTACTTTCATACTAACACACATTGAACTACTTCAAATTGTACTTGATGTTAATTCCAAATTAGTTGTTCTCTCCATTTAGCGTTACACAGTGGAATGTAATCTGCCTTCATGGTGCGATGAAGGTATACCTGGAACATCGAATTCAAAAAGACAATAGCAGCCGATGGAGTGCATCCCGAAAAAACAGGACACTGGATCATGTCGAGGGGAGATCCTGCTTTACCTGGGCGAGGTGATTCTATCTCGCAATTTTTTAATTGACTACACCGTGGCAAAAAACCATTCGATTAATCACCGCTGCCATATAATCCTAACCGAACTCATAATTGAGTTAAAAAAATTGCTTCTTTAATAATATGTTTGACCAATACTTATCAAATCTTTCATTATTATGAAATCAAAAACAATTTGTTTCTTCCTTTCTGTTATCGGAATCCTTTCCGTCACTATTTCAAAAGGACAAAGTTCCAGCATTCCACCAGAAGTATCACCAATGCCAATGAAACACGAAATGACCGAAATATGGGAACCGGAAGTGAAGGTGATTACACCTGCAAAAAAATTGGGAGATGCTCCGTCAGATGCAATCATCTTATTTGACGGGAAAAATCTTGATCAATGGGTAGGTAAAAAAGATGTTACCAAACCCGCTCCCTGGAAAATTGTGAACAAAGAGTATCTGGAAGTCGTGCCCGGTTCAGGTGACATTCAAACAAAAATGCAATTTGGAGATTGCCAGTTGCATATTGAATTTAGTGCTCCAGACGTAGTTGAAGGGTCAGGGCAAGGACGCGGCAATAGCGGAGTTTTTTTCCAGGACCGTTATGAACTTCAAGTGCTTGATTCTTATAATAATCGAACCTACAGCAATGGACAGGCAGGAAGTATTTACAAAGATCATGCACCTTTAGTCAATGCGATGCGCACCCCACTGGAATGGAATACCTATGATGTTATTTACACAGCTCCTCGCTTCAAAGCAGACGGACGGCTGGACTATCCAGCGCGTATCACTGTGTTGCATAATGGAGTATTAGTTCAGAATAATGTTACTATAAATGGTCCAATGGTTTACGAAGGATTACATATGTATAAATCAGCCCATGGTGAAGAGGTGCTCTCTCTTCAAGATCATGGAAACAAAACACAGTTCGGAAATATCTGGATCAGAAAACTATAAAAAACAATCTGACTACAAAAAAGGAGAGCGGGAGTTCTCCTTTTTTTATGCCAATGCATCCTTTCATTACAGGAGAAAAATGGTTCTTGAAAGACACGATAACTTTAGTAAATTTATTAATTGACAATTCCCCTATGAGATCCATTCTGCTTCTGACCTTCATCGCATCATTGATTATATATTCTTGTAATTCCAGCTCTGAAAAAGTAACGAACGAAGCAGATTCACTTTTAGGAAGCTGGAAATTAGTGGCCGATCAACAAGTTGACAGCATGGGAAAATTGGTTCTACAAGATACCACTGTTTCAGGTATACTCATTTATACACCAGAAAGGAAAATGAGTGTTTAATGGCTGAGTTACGGTACCCGCCATCCTATAATGAATGACACCATCATGAGCCATGACGGGGTAACTTACGGCACTGGTTTCGGTAAAAATACATGGAGTATTGATGAAGCCAGAACACTTATTGACACCTATGACGCCTACTTTGGCGATTATACCATCGACTGGGAAAATCAGGTGATCACACATATTGTAACCGGGAATTTAAGACCAGAACAAATCGGAAAAACATACTCTAGGAAATTTCAACTAAAAGGCGACACTTTACTGTTAAGAGATGAAAATCCAGCCATGTACTGGCAAGCTGCCTGGGTGCGCATCGTAAAATAATTTCCCCACTTCTTTACGTCTTAGTTTTCAGGATACTAAATACTCTTACTCAGCTCGTTCAACAGTCTTTTTCTAAACGCATGATAGTTTACCGTGATGGTATGACGCGGAGTTTTAATCTGGTCAAAGTCAGGATGTTTAACTTCATGATCCGCAAGCTGGGTAACATCAGTAGGGCGCTTCCATTTTCCGGCCAGCTCCTTTGCCATGAGTTTACTTTGCAACTCCGCACCCGGCCAGATACAACCCAGTGGTTGAAACAACCCAATGAAATACAGATTATCAATCTGTGGATGGAACATGCGCAGATACAAAGGCACATCGCCTTGAGAATAATCAATGAAATTAGAATCAAAGAATGGATGGGAAATGTAATAGCCCGTGCATGCTACGATCACATCATAGTCATCTGTGCTGCCATCTTTAAAAAATACTTTTGAATCTTCATAATGATCAATGTCAGGCCGGGGTTTAATTTTACCATGACGCAGAAAATAAAACAACTCACTATTTACGGTTGGATGATGAAAACCAAAATCAGCTTCCGGATCAGGAAGTCCATACTTGGAATTTTTTCCTTGAAGCATTTGGATCATCCAACTCGTTGACTTTCTCCAGATAAATGATGGTAGAAAACGAATCAACCCTCCTACCGTATCAGATGCCTTACCAAATATAAATTTAGGTACCACCCAATATCCTCTTCGCCAGCTGATATCCGTTGATTTAGAAAATCGTGATGACTCGACTGCTACATCACATGCAGAGTTTCCACCACCGATTACTAATACCCGCTGATCAGCAAAAACAGAAAACTTCTTCACGTCATGGGAGTGAATGAGTTTTCCTGTGAACTTACCGGGATATTCAGGATAGCGTGGCTTCCAATGATGACCATTGCAAACGGCCAAAGCATCAAAGATTTCAGTTTTCTTTACCCCATTTGAGTTTGTTGTGACGTGCCACCTTTTTGAATCATCCAATTCGCAATGTTCAACCAGCGTATTGAATTGAATATGATCATATAAATTAAAATGATGCGCATAGTGCTGAAAGTATTCTGCTAATTGTTTATGTGATGGATAATCCGGATAATCGGCCGGCATCGGAAAATCATCATACTGCGAAAGTGATTTTGAACTGATGATATGGGTGGTTTCAAATACACTGGAGTGAGAAGTCTCCTCACTAAAAACCCAATTGCCACCTACCTCTTTGCCATAATCATATACGGTCACTTCAAACTTTTGTTCCAACAGATTCTTAGCAGCTGCAATACCTGATGGGCCTGCACCTATCACACATACTTTTTTATTTGGTGACATGTGTTGTTTCTAGTTACGCTCTAACTCTAACCTGGCTTCTTCCAGATCCAGTTCGTATTCAATTTTACGCACGATTTCATCCATTACTTTTCCTTCTCTGCGCAAGGTTAAAATGAGCTCCCGCTCCCGTTGAATCAGTTCATGGTTTATGCGATGCAATTCATCAATCTGTTCGGGAGCCATACGATGTTCCGAATCATCTTTCCGTATGCGCTGAATGCGGATCTCATATTTGGATTTAATCTGGTTGAGTACTGCATCACTCATTCCTAATGAATAGTTCTCTTCGATATGTTCAATGACAGAAGATGCTAATTGAACTCGTATTCGTTCCTCTTCCCTGATATGAGCGTCACCTGATTTTATTCCCAGCCAGTGAATCAGTTTTCGTAAGGTCATTCCTTGCAGAACCAGCGTCACAAAAATCACACAGAAGGTGAGAAAGATAATCAGATCACGATTCGGAAACTCTTTTGTTTCAGACACCATTAGGGGAAGACCCAGTGCCGCAGCGAGCGAAACAATACCTCTCATTCCGGACCATGCAATGATGGATACACTTCGCATGTTGGTATCAGGCTCACGTTCGCGAATAGATTTACTAAACCATCTCGGTAAATACGCTCCTGGAAATACCCACATAATCCGAGCCACCACCGCAGCAATACTAACCACTGCACCATACCAAAACAGTGTACCAATAGAATCGCTGGTAATATGACCCAGGATGATTGGCAATTGTAATCCAATCAAAATAAAAATAACCCCATTGAGT
This sequence comes from Cyclobacteriaceae bacterium, assembly GCA_043774745.1. Classification (GTDB taxonomy): domain Bacteria; phylum Bacteroidota; class Bacteroidia; order Cytophagales; family Cyclobacteriaceae; genus ELB16-189. The sequence goes on from JAYVTC010000099.1 coordinate 33,311, forward strand.
ATGAAGATCATGGTCTCCCACACCGCGCTTGCCTGAATACGTGTTTGATTAGAAAACACTTCGGATGAACGTGGACTCAAAAACAAACCCGCGGTAACCACTGCCAACACTCCCGATGCGTGAAATTCTTCCGCCAATAAGTAGGCAGCATATGGCGCCAGCAGTGTAAATGTCGTATCCGTTGTAGCATTGTTGGGTGTGATCTTATGAATCCAGAAAAATGTATATCCGATTAAAAAACCTATGGCAATTCCTAAACCTGCTACATAGAAAAAATTAATACCGGCAAGCCAGAATATAAACGTTCCCGATGCTGCCGCAGCAACGGCATAACGATACGCAATTAAACCGGTCGCATCGTTGACCAAACTCTCTCCTTCCAGAATGGTGATAATTCGTTTTGGAATTTTCAATCCTTTTGTTGCAGCCGTTGCCGCCACTGCATCAGGTGGCGAAACAATGGCTCCTAATACAAACGACTCTACCCAACCAAAACCCGGAATGAAATAATGCGCAGCGGCAGCAACAATAAGCATAGTAAACAACACACAACCAACGGCCAGTAACGATATGGGCCTGATCGATTGTTTAAAATCGGGCCATGAAGTACTCCAAGCAGCGGCATATAATACAGGAGGAAGAAATATCAAGAAAACAACATCGGGGTCTAATGTCATGGCCGGTAACCCAGGAATAAGTCCAATAGCAATACCGGCAAGAACAAGCAGAATGGGATATGGTATTTGCACCTTATCGGTAACCTGCGCCAGTGCTGTAACTACCGCCAATAAAAGTATGATGATACCAAGGTTGGTCATAAATTTCAATTACCGTTTAAATCAATCCTCAATATGGTGAAAAGTTCGTGAACCTATTTATCTCAACTTTTCAATTAAATTTAAATCTAAATGAACCATTTACTGCTTTCAGGGTTTATAAAGAAATTGAAATGAAAATAGCTGTCTCCCGTAAAGAACATTTTAACGCTGCGCATCGCTTATATAACCCGGCATGGTCAGATGAGAAAAATGATGCTGTGTTTGGAAAATGTAACAACCCCAACTACCACGGTCATAATTATGAATTAATTGTTACGCTAATCGGAACACCTGATCCAGAAACGGGTTATGTATTCGATATGAAGGTGTTGAGTGATATTATCAAAGAACATATTCTTACTCATTTTGATCATAAAAATCTTAATTTAGATACTTCTTACTTCAAAAATCTGAATCCTTCAGCAGAGAATATTGCTGTTGTGATCTGGAGGATATTGAGGCAACAAATAGACAATCAGTACGACCTTAAAGTCAAACTCTATGAGACAGAAAGAAATTTCGTTGAATATCCGGCCCATTAATCCACTCGATGAAGAGTTTGATGATGATCACGTTGTCACCTCATGGAATACACCAATGCGTGAAGACGCTTTTGTATTGAGCGATGACGAGAAAGTTGAGCAAATAGAAAAACGCTTCCGCGAGATCATGGAGATTCTTGGGCTTGATCTTACTGATGACAGCCTGAATGGAACACCACGAAGAGTAGCCAAGATGTATGTGAAGGAAGTGTTTAGCGGATTGAATCCAAAGAACCGTCCAGTAGCAAAGCTCTTCGAAAATAAATACAAGTATGATCAGATGCTCGTAGAGAAAGACATCACGTTCTATTCTCATTGCGAACATCACTTTGTGCCGATCTATGGAAAAGCGCATGTTGCGTATTTCTCCAGCGGCAAAGTAATCGGCTTATCAAAAATCAATCGCATCGTTCAGTACTTCGCAAAGCGTCCTCAGGTACAAGAGCGTTTAACCGTGCAGATCGGTAAAGAACTTCAACGCATTCTAGGTACTGAACATGTAGGTGTAGTCATGGACGCTAATCACATGTGTGTAGCTTCACGCGGTGTGGGTGACACGAATAGCAAAACAGGAACTGCCTTTTTTGGAGGTAAGTTCAGTGAAGAAACCTTTAAGCGAGAGTTTCTCAATTATATTAATAGCAAATAAAAGAAAGCCTCGCCCTTAGCGGGGTTTTTCTTTTATGAATTAACCCTGCCAACCGGGTTGAATAATATGAAGAGTAAAAACGAATAAAATCATCAAAATTCAATATAAAATTTTAGTAGCTTAGCGGTTCATATAACATAGAAAATAAAGGATTTATGGTATTCGACTTAGACATGATTAAGGCCCTGTATGCAGCGATGCCTGGCCGTATTGCCAAAGCCAGAAAGGCGGTTGGCAAACCTCTTACCTTGTCAGAGAAAATTCTCTACTCGCATCTACATACAGACCAGAAGGTGGAAAACTTTGGACGAGGTAAGTCATACGTAGATTTTGCTCCTGATCGTGTGGCGATGCAAGACGCTACCGCACAGATGGCACTGCTTCAATTCATGTCGGCCGGAAAACCTAAAGTAGCCGTACCTTCAACCGTGCATTGTGATCACCTGATCACTGCTAAAGTGGGTGCTAAAGATGACTTAACAGTAGCAAACACTGAAAGCAAGGAAGTATTTGATTTCCTTTCTTCTGTGTCAACAAAATATGGAATAGGATTCTGGAGACCAGGTGCTGGTATCATCCATCAGGTGGTGCTTGAAAACTATGCCTTCCCAGGCGGAATGATGATTGGAACTGACTCACATACCGTGAATGCCGGTGGTTTGGGTATGGTTGCCATCGGTGTTGGCGGTGCTGATGCCGTAGATGTGATGGCAGGCATGGCATGGGAGTTAAAATTCCCTAAGCTGATTGGTATTAAACTTACCGGAAAATTAAATGGCTGGACATCAGCAAAGGATGTGATCCTTAAAGTGGCTGGTATTCTTACTGTGAAAGGTGGTACCGGAGCCATTGTAGAATATTTTGGCGAAGGTGCAACTTCGATGAGCTGTACCGGCAAAGGCACCATTTGTAACATGGGTGCTGAAATTGGCGCTACCACTTCTACCTTCGGATATGATGAATCCATGGAACGTTACCTCGTTTCAACCGGTCGTTCAGAAGTAGCCAAAATGGCTAATAAGATCAAAGAACATCTTGCTGCTGATGCAGAGGTGTATGCTAATCCTGAAAAGTATTTTGATCAGGTCATTGAGATCAATCTTTCTGAATTGGAACCCCATTTAAACGGACCATTTACTCCTGACCTGGCAACGCCCATTTCGAAGTTAAAAGAAGAAGCAGCGAAGAACGGATGGCCTACTAAAGTTGAAGTTGGTTTGATCGGATCGTGCACCAATTCCTCATATGAAGATATAGCACGTGCTGCAAGCTTAGCTAAACAAGTGGCAGATAAAGGACTGAAAACCAAAGCAGTATTCACCATCACTCCAGGTTCTGAGCTCGTGCGTTATACCATCGAACGTGATGGGTTTATCGACACCTTTAATAAGATCGGAGCTAAAGTATTTGCTAATGCCTGCGGGCCCTGCATCGGTATGTGGGCTCGCGTTGGCGCGGATAGAAAAGAGAAGAACACCATCGTTCACTCCTTTAACAGAAACTTCCAGTCCCGTAATGATGGCAACCCTAATACCTACGCTTTTGTAGGATCCCCCGAATTGGTAACGGCACTGGCCATTGCCGGAGATTTGAATTTCAATCCACTTACTGACTACCTGACCAACGAGCGTGGTGAGCAAGTGAAACTGGATCCTCCTACCGGAGATGAACTTCCTAAAAAAGGATTTGATGTAAAAGATCCCGGCTACCAGGCTCCTGCCAAAGACGGAAGCAAAGTACAGGTGAAGGTGAGCCCTACTTCAGATCGTTTACAATTGCTTGCTCCTTTCAAGCCATGGGAAGGCTCAGACCTGAAAGGGTTGCGTTTGCTGATCAAAGCAAAAGGAAAGTGTACCACCGATCATATTTCCATGGCCGGAAAGTGGCTAAAATATAGAGGTCACCTGGATAACATTTCTAACAACTTATTGATTGGTGCCACCAACTTCTTCAATGAAAAAATCAATAGTGTGAAGAATGGTTTAAATGGTGAATATAACGAAGTGCCTAATGTTCAACGCGCTTACAAAGCACAAGGCGTTGGTTCTATCGTAGTCGGTGACGAAAACTATGGTGAAGGTTCATCGCGTGAACATGCAGCGATGGAGCCTCGTCATTTAGGTGTACGTGCGATCCTGGTGAAATCATTCGCCCGCATTCACGAAACCAACCTGAAGAAGCAAGGTATGCTGGCATTGACTTTTGCGAATAAAGAAGACTACAACAAGATCAAAGAAGACGATTCATTTGATATCCTTGGACTAACCTCCTTTAGCCCTGACAAGCCACTCACATTGGCTATTCATCACAGCGATGGCAGTCATGATTCTATTACTGTTAACCATACTTATAATAAAGGTCAGATTGTGTGGTTTAAGGCTGGCTCTGCTTTGAATGCTATGGGTAATGCAAAAGCGGCTGCAGAAACGGCTGCTGCTGCTAAACCAAAAGCTAAGGCTAAGGCTAAAGCAAAACCTGCTGCTAAGCCTGCTAAGAAAGTAGCTGCAAAACCAGCCAAGAAGGTCGTGAAGAAGGCTGCTAAAAAAACTACCAAACCAGCTAAGAAGGTAATTGCTAAAAAGGCAGCTAAGAAAACTGCCAGGCCCATTAAGCAATTGGTGAAAAAGGTGGTGAAGGCAATTAAGAAGGCGGTTAAAAAAGTGGTAAAGAAAATAGCGAAGAAAGCTTCAAAGAAAAAGAAGTAATAATCATCTTCTTAACTAAGAATAATGAAAGCGCCTTTGGTGGCGTTTTCGTTTTTAAAAGCGGTGTCAACTCAGTTTAAAATTAAACCCAAAACCTGTCAAGTTATATTTTGGGACGACACATTTCAGAAAAATCCTCACACCTATGTAGTGCTTCTCTGATACCCGTGCATAGCAGCCCTCACTCCTGTGCAATGCTTATCTGATACCTGCGATAGCATTCCTTACACCTTTATAGTGCCTCTCAGATACCTGTCTATGACAGACCTCACTCCTGAGTAATGTTTATCTGATACCTGCGTATAGCATTCCTTACACCTGTATAGTGCTTCCCGGATACCCGTGTATGACAAACCTAACACTTGTATAATGCTTATCTGATATATGCATAAAACATTCCTCACACCCGTGTAGTACTTCTCTGATGCCTGTGCATGACAGTACTCACACCTATGTGGTGCTTATCTGGCACCTATGAATGTGACTTCTAACTGCCCAGAAAAGTGTGTACGTGAGGGTAGTGTGTCTGAGTAACCGCATAAAAAAGTCTGAAATCGTAACCGGTAAATCAGAAACCAATCGCCATGCTTTCTAGCGAGTAAAACTAACGTTGGGCGACAACTCTAAAAAGTGTCATGAAAAAATGCCTGCAAACGTGCCAATGCCTTTTGAGTTTTTTGTTTTGGTAATAAATAAAGTTTTAAAAATATATTGGAGAAACATAACGTTTGGCAACCTATTTGTATAAGTTCAATTAATAAAAAAAACCATTATGACACATGTCAACAACGTGCAATCCTTTGAGAAGCTCTTAGGCATCTGCACCGGGTATGGAGGATCCTATAACCCCGGAAAACAAAAC
>JAYVTC010000100.1:0-20474 GCA_043774745.1 Cyclobacteriaceae bacterium
GATAATCACGCCAAAGAAAATGGCTACAGCACTATCGAGCCAGATTATTTTAAAAAAATAAATAGCGATAAGTCCTGCGATAATGCCCAAGGTGGAATACGTATCGGTTTGTAAATGTTTACCACTGGCAATAAGCGCATATGAGGTATGGCTTTTTCCAACCCGAATACACCAGGCACCCATCAGATAATTTATTATTGCGGTAGATGCAATCAGTAGAAGTCCGTAATCTATTTTGTGAAGTTCACGAGGGTAGATCAGCGAGTTTATGGATTCATAAAGAATGAGAATAGCAGCAATGACAATTAATGTGCCCTCTACGGCAGAAGATATGAACTCAACTTTTCCATGACCGTAGGGGTGATCCTCATCACGGGGTCTTGCTGATACAACTAAACTGTACAAGCCTAAAATTCCTGCCACAACGTTTACAATACTTTCCAGCGCATCCGTAAGAATGGCTACTGAGTGTGTTAAGAAATAGGCAACAAACTTCACAATTAGGAGGGTGATGGCTACCACCACCACAATGCGTTGTATTTGAATATTTTTTTCTGCTGCTGTCAAGATGGATTATGCTTTTTCTTTGTCATTCCTATAATTGCCGCGATAGCAATAATGCTCCATACGGTGTTAATAAACGTGAAGGGATAAGCTTCTTTATAAATACTGTTGATAATTAAAAAAATGGCACCGGTCAGATTCAGGAGTTGAAAAGACAATGAATCTGATTTTATTTTTTGATAGCTGTTTAAGCCGTAGGCAGCGATTACTTCCACCGAGCCCACCCAACCCAAAATATCAATGAAGAGATTCATATGGTAAATAGATTAATCTCTCATCTTCACTCTTAATAAATACATGTCGGCTGTGATGTACAATGTCTTCTCATCAGGCGAGAGCGAGCAATTGGCAGAGGCTTCCGGCAATTTTATTTTTCCAAGTACCTTGCCATCCTTATTAAAAATCCAAACACCGCCAGGGCCCGTGGCAAACACATTTCCTTGGCTATCGATTTTAAATCCATCAGGTGAGCCTTTTTCAATTCCCATAAGCGAAGTAGCATTATAAAAGATTTTAGCAGACTTAACGGAATCAGCATGGTCATTGAGTTCAAATTCATACCAGATCGCTTTTGCACCATCCGAGTTTGCAACCAGAAATCTATTGCCATCGGGCATAAAGGCAATTCCGTTTGGTTTTGTAAGGGAATCCACCATCAGTGAAACTACGCCTTGTGGTGTTACCTTATACACCCCATTGATCGGTGATTCTTTTTCTATATCGTCATCCAGATTGGCAAGACCATAAGGAGGATCAGTAAAGAATAAATCGCCATTATTTCGATAAGCTGCATCGTTCGGGCTGTTGAAGCGTTTGCCATTATAAGAGCTTGCAAGCATAACATAATCAGGTTTAGGATCTTTCAGTGAGGCGTTCATTTTTGCTATCTGACGGTTGCCGTGCTGGCAAAGAATCAACGAGTCGTTGTGAAAGACCAAGCCATTTGATCCGCGCTCGCGACTGCGGGTGGAGTCACCCGTGAATCCGGAAGGAGTTAAGTAAGGTTCAACTCCTTTTTCTTCCGTCCATTTGTAAACGATATTTTCTGGTACATCTGAAAATAGCAGCATATTTTCTTTTTCAATCCAGACAGGACCTTCGCTCCAGGTATAGCCTTCGCCTATTATTTCAATGGCGACATGACCAGATATGATTGCATCCAACGCAGGATCCGTTTTTTCTATCGATCCAATAGTTTTTATTTCCTTGGGGCTACAACTTGCAAGGATTAAAGTAATTAATAATAGTGTTCTCATCTGATTTTTTTTCCGATGGAAGATAAGGAAAATCAATTACGATTTCATCAACAGTTTTTTCAATGAAAGAAAATGCAGGATGTATGCCAGGGGAACAAGAAACGCGGGAAGGAAGATGAATGGAAATTGAGTCACGATGGTATTGGCAGGTTCATTTTCAAATACACGTAATGAGGTTGGCATGGATAGAATGGCAATGGAAACGATGTTGATCAAAAGCCCAAGGCCAATAATATTCCAGCCAATCATCCAGCCGCGTGAGTTCAGAAAAAATCTTGCAGCCAGTAAGCTGGTTATGCCTGCAATAATATCAAAGTTTTGACCTTCAAACGTCATTTGCTCAGGCAGCCGATTTTGTATGAATAATAGCCAAAGTACTATTTCAACAAACACCCTAAATACCTGAAGTTGTGTCAATACTATTAGGTTTATGTGTGGGATTATAGAATTAGTGTCTTTGTGAAATAATAAAATAAGCACAGTGATCAGGGGGACTATTATGAACGGTATTATATTAATAGGAAAGAGTTCAAACTTTCCTGAAAATCCAGATGATGAAGCAATCGTAATTACGATTGCCCAAACCACTAAGCCAATAATAATACGGTGACTAATTTTTTTCTTTTTATTATCCTTCCATGAAGTAGCTGTGATTGCGGATTTCAATTCTTTTATGAACAGTGCAAAGAATACTAACGTGATTAGTGGAAATCCAATTGTTGTTAAGATCGTCATTGCTGTTAATTTAATAATTAGTCAGACTTTCCGCGTGCGAATTCATGTTACGCGATTTTTTTAGAGAAAATTCTATAGCGCTTGCATACTTTACCATTCAATTTTTCACACTCACCTCTCATAGGCCAATTCTGTTCAAGGATCAGGTGACTGTCCATAATTTCAAGTCCATTTTTATTTGCTGATTCAATCATGGCCTTTCCCATCATGGCGCTAATGCCGTTGCCGCGATACCCATTTTTAATGGCTCCCAACATAAGATTGAGCTGCTTGCTTTTGCGCATGGCGTTTAATACATAGATAAAACCAAATGGAAAGAGTTTACCTTTAGCTTTTTGCATGCCGGCACTCATGTCTGGCATTGCTACCACAAATGCAATGACATTGTTATTCTTGTTCACTACGACTTTGACATATTCGGTATCCAGCACCGGTATGTATTGGTCCGCGAATTTTTTCATTTCCTCCTCACTCATTGGTGCAAAGCCAAATAGGGGAGCATAGGTCTCATTAACTAACCTAAGAACAGGAATGATATAAGGCTTTAATTGTCGTTTCGATTTAAACTCTATCAGATGCAGAGTCTGATTTTTTATGATCCGATCGTAAATCTTAATATAAAGAGGAGGAACCTCTTTGGGTATGGGCATTTGATACGATACACAATCTACTTCTTTTGAATATCCTTCGCCTATTACTAAGTCTGGAAGATAATTGGGATTGGCAGGTGTTGCCAACACAGGTAAATACTCAAGGCCTTCGATTTGCAATCCCTGCGGATCTTTATCAGAAAAACCAAACGGACCGATTACTTTATTCATTCCTTTGCTCACTGCCCACTTTTCAACGGAGCCAATAAGTGCATGTGCTACCTCCTGGTCATTGATACAATCCAAATTAAAAAAGCGAGCTGTTTTTTCCTGGTGAATTTGATTGTACGGATGATGGATTATTCCCATAATTCGCCCTGCTGCTTTACCATTCTTGTATAAAAGCATTCTCATGGTTTCACAATGCATGAGTGTCTTATTCTTTTCAGGATCATGAAACGCCCACTCATCGTCATAAAATGGAGGTACCCAACGTGCTTCATGTTGATAAATATCTTTGCACAGATAGATATATTCTTTAAGAAGAGCTTTGTTATTTACCGGTTTTAGTTCCAGGGACATTTTGATCAGGATTATTATAGTCGGGATAACCCGCAGTTGGCAAATTCAACTAATTTTGTGACCTGCTCAATATAGTTCATTTTAAATTACCTAAGTATGACCACAGTAGAGAAAATAACAAGACCTAAGCGCATCTTTCTTCCTGAAGGCTTTAAAGTTTCTGATTGGAATTCATTGAAACCATTCTTCGAAAATCTTTTGTCAAGAGAATTAGCAGAAATTCAGTCGTTGAGAAAATGGTTATCCGATCGCAGCGAACTGGAATCTGTGATCAGCGAAGATATGGGATGGCGCTATATCAAAATGACCTGCTATACTGACAATGAAGAATATAGTAAGAGCTATCAGGATTTCGTGGAGAATATTCAACCTCAGATTGCTCCTTTGGTGGATCAGTTAAATAAAAAACTTGCGGCTTCACCTTTTCTTACCCAATTAGAAAGTGAACCTGGATTTAAAATCCTCATCCGAAATCTTAAGAAAGACATTGAATTATTCCGCGAAGAAAATATTCCTCTGTTTACTCAGATCAATACTGATACTCAAAAGTATGCTCAGATTTCAGGAGCGATGATGGTGGAAATAAATGGTAAGGAGCTTACGCTGCAGCAAGCCAGTGTGATCTTACAATCCACGGATCGTACAAAGCGTGAGGAAGCATATCGTAAAATTTCAGAACGCAGGTTAAAAGATAAAACTGAACTTGATGACCTGTTTTCTAAATTAATTGACCTGCGTCACCGGGTTTCGATAAACGCAGACTTTACAAACTTCCGCGACTACATGTTCAAGTCATATGGAAGGTTTGACTATACTTCAAAAGACTGTTTCAATTTTCATGAAGCCATCGCAAGTGAAGTTGTTCCTATTCTTAACGAGCTTAGCAAAGAGCGTAAAGAAAAATTGAAAGTATCGGCTTTAAAACCGTGGGATAAAGCAGTAGATCCGGAAGGAAGAGAGCCTTTAAAAGCCTTTGAAAATGGAAAGGATCTTACAGAAAAATCAATAGAGTCTTTTCACCGGTTAGATCCCTTCCTTGGCCAGTGCTTGTCGGTTATGAAATCAATGGGACATCTTGATTTGGAATCCCGGAAAGGAAAGGCACCTGGAGGTTATAATTATCCGCTGGCTGAAATTGGTGTGCCGTTCATTTTTATGAATGCTACATCCACCATGCGCGATATGACTACCATCATGCACGAAGGTGGTCATGCGGTGCATAATTTTTTAACAAAGGATTTGTCACTCAGTGATTTCAAATCGCCACCGATGGAAGTAGCTGAATTAGCCTCAATGTCGATGGAATTAATTTCAATGGATGCATGGGATATTTTCTTTCCTAGTCCAGAAGAGTTGAGAAGAGCAAAGCGTGAGCAATTGGAAGATATTATTGAAACGCTTCCCTGGGTTGCAACGATTGATCAGTTTCAACATTGGATTTATGAAAACCCGGAACATTCACAGGACGACCGTAAGAAAAACTGGAATTCGGTTTTTGCACGCTATGCGGATCCTATTACTGATTGGAGTGGATTGGAGGAAGGGAGGGATTATGCGTGGCAAAAACAGTTGCATCTGTATGAAGTGCCATTTTATTACATCGAATATGGCATGGCCCAATTAGGAGCTATTGCGTTGTGGAGAAATTATAAACTCGATAAACAAAAAGGATTAGAAGGTTACATGAATGCATTGAAGTTGGGTAACCTAACTACCATACCCGAGATTTATAAAGCTGCCAATATCAGGTTTGATTTTAGCAGGGCTTACATCAAGGAGTTGATGGACTTTGTAAAAGAAGAGTTTGCTAAGATTTAACCGCGGGCTTTATCAAGTAAACCGCTTAGTTGTTTCGCTTCTTCTTTAGATAGATTTAGGAATTGCAATTCCAGGTTATGAATAGCCGAATCCAACTTGTTCAGTAGATCAAGACCAGTTTCAGTGATACTAATATCTGTTGCCCGCTTATCGTTAGAGCATTGATTTTTATTGACTAGTTTTTTTCCGATCAATCGATCTAATAGACGGGAAACATCTGAGTTTTTATCGAGCATTCGACTCTTAATTTCTACGGCAGGAATGGGCTTCGGGTGCTGACCTCTTAATATTCTTAGCATGTTATATTGTTGACCCGTTACACCAAACGGTTCAAATAATTCTCGTTGTTTGTTCTGTATCCAGTTGGCTGTAAAAAGAAGATTAAGTACCGCTTTCTGGTGCGGGCTTTTAAATTTTGTTTGCTTGATTTCTTCTTCGATAGTCATAAAAAAAGGGGAGCCTTTTGAGCTCCCCCTAAATTAGTTGATTACGCTTGCTTATCTAGTTCGATTTTACAAATAATCGTTACGTCATCGCTAACTACAGCACCACCGTCCTGTAGTTTATTTGCCCACTTCACTCCAAAATCCTGACGGTTAACAACACCACTCAACTTGAAGCCGGCTTTGAAACCACGACCCGTGTTGATTGTGCCACCATAAGTAACATCGAACGTCATATCTTTAGTAACATCTTTCATAGTGAATTGACCTTTCACCACGTACTTACCACCTTGTTTTTCAAGTTTACCCTTGAATTTAATATCTGTAAATTTTTCAGCTTCAAAGAAATCAGCTGACTTCAAGTGACCATCGCGTCTTTCGTTATCAGTGTCGATGGAAGCTACTTTTGCAGAGAATTCAACTTCTGCTCCGTTGAAATCATCAGACTTGCTAATTACTGAGGCGTCAAAGTCATTAAACTTTCCTTCTACTTCCGATACAACCATGTGTACTACGCTAAAACCCACCTTAGAGTGACTTTTGTCAATTTTCCAGGTGGTTTGTGCTGTTGCAAATCCAGCTACCAATAGGAAGGCAGCCATTAAATTCATTTTTTTCATGTGTTTTTGATTTTTAGTTAGCATTTTGTTTTGCTGTGCAAGTATAACACCAGTTTTTAAATAGATGTTTAAACATCTATTTTTCTTTTGTTAAATACTTGTTAATCAGTTATTAAAAAATTTGTTAGAAGGGAACTGACTCTGCAAATGGCCCTGTAAATTCACGACATATTTGAGTTTTAGCATCAATGATCTGTTCTTGAGCAACATGTTGGGCCTGTTTAAGTATGTGGATCATGAACAGGTGAAGCTATTGATTGAAATTTGATAGATGATATTGAAGCCTCTCAACGCTTATATTTTCAAATAGAAGTCGTGAGTAAGATTTTTGTAGTCAGTTGTCCATTCTTCATCATATTCATAAAGTATCAACAACTCATTTTTAAATTTCTGATCGTTAAGCTGAAGTTGAAAAAGTAAGCGCTCAACGGGTTTAGCCTCGCGTGTGCGAAATTCACATAATCGTGTGCAGTGCCATCCTGAGCTTTTGGCCAATGTGATAAAACTTAATGCCTCTGTAACAGGAAGAATGAGACAGAACTTTCCTTGCGGAGTTATTAGACGTTTGGCATTAATAAGTAATTCTTCTGGAGGCAGGGATTCCGTATGTCTTGCTCTGATCCTTTCTTCCGCAGGTGGTTTTGCACTATCAATAAAGAATGGTGGATTGCTAACGATCAGATCATAAGAATCCGATTCGAATTTTTGAAGAGCAATATTGTTAATCTCTACTTTATTTGGCCATGGCGAGGTCGCTACATTTTCCTTTGCCTGTTCGCAATCATTAATGGAAATATCGATAGCATCAATGTGTGCATGGAGTGCTGATCGCTGCGCCATCATCAAAGCGATTACCGCTGATCCAGTGCCAATATCAAGAATCCGGTTAGCATCGTTTACGTCTACCCATGCTCCTAACAATACCGCATCGGTACCAACTTTGTGCGCACACCGATTGTGCTTCACAGAAAATTGTTTGAAACAAAAAATATCTTTGGTCTTCCTGGCCATTTAATAAATCTTCAGAATTCAGGCAGGAATAGCATGGTGATACACCTTATTCTTCCACTCACCTAATAATGGATTCATCACTGAGAACCAAAGTGGAGGAACTAATGCCATTAAAATCATAGTTGGATAACCAAAAGGAAGCTGGGGACTTTCATCGTAATGATTCAACACTTGATAACGTTTAATGGCATTGGCGTGATGATCGGAATGGCGTTGAAGTTGAAACAAAAAGAAGTTGCTGATGAGATGACTGGCGTTCCATGAATGCAAGGGATTTACGCGTTCATATTTTCCTCCGGGCAATTGTTTTCGCACAATTCCGTAATGTTCTACATAGTTTACTAATTCAAGCAGTGTGAAGGCAAGTATACTTTGAGCAAAAAAGAAAATGGGAACTTGCCATAAAATTTCATTTTGATTTAGGCTCATAAAATAAGTTAGCAAGGCGCAAAAGAGTATAGGCCAAATAGCAAACCCGATCATTTCGTTTTCAAAACTCAGAATCGATTTACCTTTTCGCTGCAAGCTCTCTTTTTCTAATTTCCAGGCATGAGCATATCCATGAAATACCGAGCGAAACCAAAACGAATAGAAGTTTTCATTTTTTCTGGCTGTGGCCGGATCTTCTGGTGTGGCTACATACACGTGATGACCACGATTGTGTTCAATATAAAAATGCATATAGCAAACAGTCATTAAAATCAGTTTGCCATAGAAGCGTTCCAGTTTTGATTTCTTATGACCTAATTCATGCGCTACGGTAATTCCAATGCCTCCTGTTAATAAGCTCACGCTTATTGTAAGCCCAATCCATTCTGCCAGGGTATTGATGGCGCCAGTTGTAATTGCATAGGCGCTCCAAATGATAAAGCCAAGTTGAATGAATGTCCATACATAGGTGATGAATCGGTAATAAAATTCTTCTCCAACAATTTTTGCCTCGGCTTCATTTATATTTTTTGTATCCAGGCCTATCTGGTAATCAATGAAAGGGATAAAAACGAATACAAACCCAAGGGTAAGATAATTCCACCATCCTCCTAGGTAGTAGCCGCTTATAATCAGGGCAGGTAGAATGAAGGCGGTGAAGAAGCTAAGCTTTTTGAAAATCCTCATGTTCGAATTTACAAAAATGTATGCAGTTGAGATGATTCGCCAAACAAAACAAATGCTTTTTGCCTTGTCGCAATGTTGCCGCGCGTTGCGGGCGTTTAATCCCCAATAATATCACTTTCGATTAATTAGGTTACCTTTGCGAATTATTATTTAAATACATTAATGAAATCATTTGACGACCTGGGACTTTCCGGGCAACTGGTGGAAACGATCCGCCAAATGGGTTTTGAATCACCCACACCGATTCAGGAGCAAGCAATTCCAATATTATTAACCGGAAATACTGACCTGGTAGGGTTGGCACAGACCGGTACTGGCAAGACCGCTGCCTTTGGTCTTCCATTGTTGGAGTTGATTGATGACTCTAACCGCTCTACGCAAGCTCTGATACTGGCGCCAACGCGCGAGTTGAGCGTGCAAATCACCAGTGACCTTGAGAAGTTCTCCGCTGGGATGAAAAATCTAAGTATCGTTACGGTGTATGGCGGAGCCAGTATCAGCGATCAGATTAGAAAAATAAGAAAGGGAGTACAAATCATTGTAGCAACTCCTGGCCGTTTGATTGATTTGCTTTCACGTAAAGTGGTGGACTTAACTGCCATTCGCTATGTGATATTAGATGAGGCAGACGAAATGCTCAACATGGGCTTTAAGGAAGATATCGATGACATCCTTTCTACCATGCCTAAGCAAAAGAACGTGTGGCTTTTCTCCGCTACCATGCCTCGCGAGGTAAGGGAGATTTCGAAAAACTACATGACCAATCCCCAGGAACTCACCATGGGTGAGCGCAACCAGGGCAACGAGAACATCGACCATCAATACATTGTGGTGGATGAGCGCGATAAGTACCTGGCCTTAAAACGATTTGTTGATTATACACCGGATATTTTTGGAGTTATTTTCTGCAGAACGAAAATTGATACGCAAAAAATTGCCGAACACTTAATTAAGGACGGATACAATGCCGACTCTTTACATGGTGATCTCACGCAGATGCAGCGCGATCGCGTGATGCGAAGCTTTAAGAACAAGACACTTCAACTTCTGGTCGCTACCGATGTGGCTGCACGCGGTATTGATGTGAGTGGCATCACCCACGTGATTCACATGAACATGCCAGATGAAATGGAATACTATACCCACCGAAGCGGACGTACTGCCCGCGCTGGTAAGAAGGGAATTTCATTGGCGATCATTTCTAAAAAAGAAATCGGTCGTATTCAGCAAGTGGAGCGTAGTTTGAAGAGAAAATTCTCGAAGACAAACGTGCCTACGGGTGATGAGGTATGTCAGAATAAATTGCTTGCGCTGGTTCATAAAGTGAAGCAAGTAGAAGTGAATGAAGAAGAAATTGATTCTTTCTTACCGGAAGTATATCATGAACTGAAAGATCTTACCAAAGAAGATATCATTAAGCGTTTTGCTTCGATTGAGTTCAACCGTTTTCTCGAATATTATCGTGATGCGAAGGATCTCAACAAATCAGAAGGAAGAACCACAAGATCATACGAAAGTAGCGATGATGCTGGTGGTGATCAGTTTACAACAGGTGACCGTATCTTTATCAATGTCGGCAAGATGGATGATCTTGAAAAGGGAACTCTGTTAGGATTGATTTGTGATTTTGGTGAAGTGACCGGAGACGTGGTTGGAAAGATTGATCTCAAAGGTGCTTATTCATTCTTCGAAGTGGACAAAAAGTACACCGAGCAGATCATGAAAGGTTTTGAAGGCGTTGAAGTGCGTGGTAGAAAAGTGAGATTAGAACTTTCAGGTCCTCACAAAGAGCAATATTCAGATAAGAAGAAAGAGCGCTTTTATGGTTCTAAAAAGGAATCATTTGGTGGCGGAAGTGGTGGCGAACGAAGAAGCGGTGGCGGAGATAGAAGAAGTGGTGGTGAAAGAAAGGGCCGCGGAAGATATTAATCTTCTTAGTTATTGAGCTGACTTTGTGTTGACTGGGTGAATTGTCAGGATATTTCTGGCAACTCATTTTTTTTGAGTATTACACAGGTTTAAACTGTTCAAATGCTTCTTTGCAGGTGTGACAATAAAAGATAGCTCTGCATAAGGTAGGACCAAAAGGAGATTTTAATTCTGTGTTGGTACCATTGCATTGAGGGCAGATGGCAGTTTCTAAAATTTCGAGGTCAGTAAATATTTTAGTAGAGGGTGGAGGTGCCAATCCAAATTGCTTTAACGATTGCTTACCCTTTTCTGAAATTAGATCTGAACTCCAGGGCTTTCGGAAAGAGATGTTTACTTCCACTTTTTTTACACCACGATTTTTTAGAACATCCTCCACTTCATTCTTCATGTATTCCATCGCGGGGCAACCGACAAAAGTAGGAGTCATCTCTACGGTGACTTTATCTTCATCAACAACCACATTGGTGATCACACCTAAGTCCACCAAAGAAAGCACGGGAATTTCAGGATCCTTCACTTCTTCCAGCCACACATAGACTTCATCCACGGTTGGATTCATTATGGATAGGTTATGTTAAAAGATCCTGCCATGATTTGATTGAGATGATGTTTCAAATGCTTTACATAGTCAGCAGCTAGCCACTGCACGGTATGAATGGATGGACTTATCTTGCCGGTATCGCACGTACGTTCATAATTTTCAATAGGCATTTGGTTGAGGATGACAATGATCCGTTCGTTCAACAATTGCCATAGTGTAATCACATCGACATCATTCATGTGTTGATAGTCATTGGCGCTGACCCAAAAATCCTGATCGTAAACGATATTGGGTTGTTGTTCATATTGTACCACCACAAACCTTCGGAGGTTATTGTGTGCGGAGTCGATCAGGTGGCCCAGCACTTCTTTTTTACTCCATTTGTTTGGATTTGACTTCGCATTGAACTCATTGGTGTTGATTGCCTTAATTTTTTTTGAAAAGACAGAAACGATTTCCTGAAATTCTGTTGTTATATTCTCCATTACCATTCTGCGGTTGGGTCTATCTTGAATACTTCACTCATTTCATCCAGCAAGGGCTGAAGATGTTCGCTGTGTTTTCCAATTCTGCCTTCAACGATGGGTAGCATGATTTTTATATCAGGCAAGTGCAGACTAGTTAGAGAAAGTATTTTTTGAATCTGTGTAAGCCACTTCTCTTTTATTTTCTGTTCACCTTCAAAGATGCCATTCGATATAATTTCCTTTTCGTAAGGAGACTCTTCAAATATTCCTAATGCGAATGGCAGTGCATAATCCAGCGATTTCTGAAGTCGTTCAATGCTTTCAGGTGTTGCTGAACCAAGTTGTTTGATCCACGTATTTGCATGCAGCGTGTGGTATCTTAGTTCGCCACGGATTTTAGTAGCTAACTGTGCTATCGGTTCGTAAGAAGATTTCGTCAACGCTTCAAAGCGAATGGCTTCGGCTGTATCATACAGAAAATGTCTGATCAGACTGAAGTCGTATTCTGCGTTAGGCAATTCTACAAGAATGCAGTTGTGAAATTGTGTTGCGTTGCGAGTGAAGGCCACCGTATCTGGATCACTTTCTCCCAATTGATGAAGTATGGTGTAGAGTGCCAGGCTTTGACCGATTTTATCCTGCGCCATTGAAGAGAAGGCGATGTCTTCTTCGAGAAGAGGGCCCATGCCGGTCCATTCTGAATTGCGATGACCAAGGATGAGTTGGTCATCGGCCATTTTGTAGAGAAGTTCTTTTAATGCGAGTTCGCTCATGGCTTTATTTAGTTTTCTCCAGGAAATTTTTCAATTTGTCGCCACCTTTATATTCCGTGGCATCACGGAATTTTTTTTCAGGCAAGGTGATCCATAGATCTTTTCCTTCGGGTGTGGTGAATCGGATCCTATCCGTTCTTATCGCCCAAATATTGTAGACAATCTTGTCAATGTTTAATGTTGTTTTAGCAACAGCCATTGCTGATAAAGGATTTGCTGCACTCACTGAACCAGCGTGTACGTGTTGCTTACCACGTTTTACCAGGTGATAAATTTCGAAGCTAGTTTTATCACCATCACCGTCAGTTACTTCTGGAATTGAATCATACGCATTTTTATCACTCTCTGTCAATGGAGATACATAAACATCGCGAGTTTCAGTTACATAAAGAGAAGAACAAGTAAACCTTCTTGTAAACGTTTCTTTGGCCAGTACATAAGCCATCTCAAGATTGGGTGCATGCACAATGCCTTCATGTTGAAATGGTCTTCCTTCTTTAGGTTCTACAAAAACCTCGAAGGTGCCAAATTGATCGAGTGGCATCTTTGGTTTGATGATTTCATCGCCTTCAATTTGTGGAAGCCGGGTTACTCGTGGGTCAAGTGATTTCAATGCTAGATTTTTTAGGCCATAAATTTCAAACTCACTCACCGATGAAAGTATTGATATGCTATCAGCCGTTTTCTAATTTCGTAAGAGCACTTTTTTTATCAAATTTATTTCCTCCATATGAAATATCTTGATTTAATATACATGCTTGATGTTTTATCTCGGTATTATCCGAGGTATCATTCAAGCGAAATAGTGTTGCTTGCAGACGACATTCTAAGATGGCTCAATAATGAACTTCCTCATGATAGTAGTACGCTTATTTATCTTCAAAGTATGTACGATTCTGCAACGACAGCGCTAAAAGTAATCTGGAAAGAAATTCAATTGTTGGCAGTTCCATTTATTTCCATCAACTGAAGTTTTGTCCTTAAGCC
Organism: Cyclobacteriaceae bacterium; assembly: GCA_043774745.1. Taxonomy (GTDB): domain Bacteria; phylum Bacteroidota; class Bacteroidia; order Cytophagales; family Cyclobacteriaceae; genus ELB16-189. Next base: position 13,436 of record JAYVTC010000100.1, read on the forward strand.
AATGGCATCATGTAACTTGCCTGAGGAGATTTTAACGCCTCGCGCACCCACTTGCCTCTGGCTTCCGCAACTCTTCTCACCTCAAGTCTTTCCTTGTTACAGGGACCATCTCCATTAATCACACGTTTAAATTCTTCCCAATCAGGTTCAGTATAATCCCATCTTCCGGTTTCGGTATTCTTCTTTAGTTTAGAATCAGGAATGGTAAATCCTAACTCCCATATTTTAGGAACATACATATCCAGAAACTGATTTCGCATATCGTCATTGGTTCCCATCTTCACTTTCCAGCGCATCATCACTTCGGTGTGTGTAGAAATTTTATCGGATGGACCAAAGAAATGCATCATGGGTGGCCACCAACGGTTCAACGCTTCCTGAAACATGTCTCTTTGTTTTTGCGTGCCTGCTGCCAAATGAATTACGCAGTGATGACCATACTTCAAGTGAAAGGATTCTTCAGCACAGATTCTTTCAAGGGCACGGCAATAGGGCCCATAGCTTCCCTTCGCATTCGCTAATTGATTTACGATCGCACCAGCATCAACAAGCCATGAGATAAAGCAGCAATCGGCCCACGTAAAAGTGGGGTAGTTGAATACGTTGGAATATTTTGATTTTCCAGTAATCAGGTCATCGATCATTTGCTCGCGTGGTTTGCCAAGTGTTTCGGCTGCGCTGTATAGAAGTTGTGCATGGCCTACTTCATCCTGTACTTTGGCCATCAATGCCATTTTTCTTTTGAAGCCAGGTGCCCTCGTAATCCAGGTTCCTTCAGGAAGTGCGCCTATGATTTCGCTGTGAGCGTGTTGTTCAATCATCCGGATCAGTTGCTTACGGTATAATTGAGGCATCCAATCAGTGGGCTCAATTTTTTCTCCCCGAGCAATACGTGCTTCAAACACGGCAAGTTTTGCTGGATCTTCCTGCACTATGCTATCAGTTTTGATTCCTTCAAACGTATTTCCCCCTCCGTACATAATAGTTTATTTAATGCCTAACAATCGTTTGCAAATATAACAGTTTGGGATTAAGATAGTTAATCCTGAAAGGCAAAAAATAAAGTGGGTATTGGGTCTTAATTTTTCCTCAAGCCGTTTACCAGCATATCTGCCAGCTGCTGACCAAGATTTTGAGGGTCTATTTTGCTGGAAGGATCATACCACATGGGCATCCAGTTGAGGGATGAGAAAAGTGTCATTACGGCAAGTTTCTTATCGATGGTTTCTTTAAACTCACCATTACGAGTTCCCTCTTCGATAATCGTTTTGAAGCGGTTTATGTAATTAATTCTAAGCAGAAGGAATTCATTCAGAAAAGGTTGACTCAAATGACGGTGTTCATTCATAAAAACAGCTGATGCAGTGAGATCTTTTGCCATAACCTGAATATGACCGATAATTCCCAGTCTTAGTTTTTCGGTAGCCGAGACGTTTTTCTTTTCCACTTCCATCAAAGATTTCCTGAATTCAGTAGCCATGTCAAAACAAAGGTACTGAAGGATCTCTTCTTTTGATTTGATGTGAGAGTAAAGACTGGCTGCTTCGATTCCAAGTTTCTGAGCCAGATCGCGCATGGATGAGGCTGCGTATCCTTTTTCGCGAAATAATTCAGCGGCATTTCTTATTACCTGTTCTTTGCGGGAGAGATTTACTGCAGGTTCCATTTTCACTTATCGTTGTGCTAAGTTAATTAATTAAATTTGATAAAATTGAAATACTGCCTAAAATGAAATTCAATTCCGTAAAGGAGTACTTTTATAAGCTGAATAACAGAGGATACCAACTCATGATGGTGCCACTTATCATCTTCACTTTGTTCTATTCCCAATCAATAATGAACCTACCAGGATGGGTTATTTTAAATCAGGACATTTCAAGAATTTTGTTTTTTGCATTAGGTATTTTGAGTGTAATAGTCCTAACGATTGTTCAGATTAGAACAAAAAAGCAAGCAAGTGCAATAGCGAAAGAGGTTGGTTTGGGAGGTAAACTGGAAAAAATAGGAACTGTACTAACAAGAAAGATGGTGGCGCTTTCGATGACAGTACTGCTGATGCCGGTGGCTTTACTCTTTACTGGTGATCGTTATTTTGGTTTTGCCTTTGGGGTTTTAGCATTGTGGTATTTTTTGCAATGGCCAACACCTGGCCGTGTGTGCCGGCTTTTATCACTAAGAGGCGATGAGAAGGAAATGGTGATTACGCGAGGGGAGGCATTCAAATAAAAAGTCCGTATTGCATAGTGCAACACGGATCTGCCTTTTTTTTAAATCTTTAGAAAGTTACTCCGAAACTAAAAGCGTTCAGCTTAGGTCCTTTGTTTTCTGTGAACAGTTCATTCATATCATAATTGAAGAACAGATCAACATCTTTGAATCCAGCTTGAGCACGTAATCCATAACGGATGTTATTCAGATAAAAATTGTCATGATCCTTGGGTTTTATCTTATCGTCACCTTCTTTATAGACTTGCTTTGTATAACTGTCTATCCGATATCCAACATAAGGACCGCACCCGAAACGGAAAGACTCTGAAGATCGCCCATTAAATATGCTTGGCTTTCTCTTGTTGGCACCAAAATCTACAATGGGTACTAATGCCGCTTGTACATAAGCAGCAGTGAGTTTGCTTTTTGTAAAATTTTCATCCAATGGGTTTTCCGCAAAAATCACTGAATTGTCATCTTTTGTAATCTGGGTTTTCTCGTTTTCAAATTTGAAGTTATACCAACTCACACCCAGGCTCCACTCGAGAAAGAATTTTTGTGCCATATGTGTGCGCTGCACAGAGTTAATACCAACATACCAGGAGCCCCATGGTTTTACAGTATACAGACTGTTGTTCTGATCGGGAAATCCATTGCCAGTTACGTAGTTGTTCATACCTAAATCAAAATTGATGGATTGGTATGTGCCCTTATTGTGCTTGTCATGATGATGCCATTCTTTATGATCGCCATCATCATTCCAGTCTTCGTTGTAGTTAGTTTCTTCTGTATCTACTTTTGAAACTGTAATAGAATCTTTCTTTAAATATTCCTGCGAGGTGTGAATATTTGCGCTTGTGTCTTTATGTTCCAGCTTATTGATCAGATCAGTCAACAGCGCCTGGAAGTCATATTTCTTAAGGGTTTCAAGATCATCTTTATTCTGAATCGTGAACGTTATTTTGCTGGCCTGGCCTACTTTAACAACAACCGTATCCGCTGCCTTATTTTGTGCTTGAATAAAAGTTACTGATAGCAAGAGGGCCAGAGCAATATGAATTCTCTTTTTCATGTTCGTAATTATTAATTTCTTTTTGTTTTATCTTTTTTAAATTCAAGGGCGAATAATTGATTTTTCGCATCGCGAATAATGCCGAGATCGGAATCACCATTTTTAACATCGAGGGCAGTCTCCAGTATCTTTTTCAAACCTGAGCTTTCCGCTTCACTGGTTTGAACCACTTCCATAATTGGTTCTTTTGAGATGGATTCTAAAGTGAATTCAATCACTATTGGTTTTTCCTTATTAACAGAATGAACAATAAGAGCTGATTCGGTTACAATCAAGTTATCTTCAACCTGTTTTTGTAACTCATCCTCCATGGTTATATTTTCTGTGGTGTAATTTTCTATTTGCTTTTTTATCTCACTCTTTTCATTTCTTCTTTTTCTGTCCTCGGGTTTCGGTGTTTGAGTAATATTTGCCTTTTCACTTTCTCTTATTGATTCCACGGGTTTTTCGATTACTTCTTTTTGAGGGGTAACAATTTCTTTTTTCTCCGCTAGCTGGGTAGGCGTGATTGTTTCATCATTGCTTAGGAAATACCATGCGCTGATCAGCGCTCCAAACAATACAAATCCGGCTGCCATTTTCCAGACAACAATTATGTTATTTTTTTTTAGTAGTCCGGATTGGACCTTCGTCCAAGCCTCCGGTGAGGGTGCAACCTTATGGTCGCTTAGCTTTTCCTTGAATAATTGGTCGATACGGTTGCTCATATCAAATCGTTTTTTGAATTAAATTTCTTTCAGTTTCTAAAAGGCTCTTTTGTAAGGCCACACGTGCGCGACTCAGTTGTGACTTGGATGTGTTCTCACTAATACCCAACTGTTCTCCTATTTCTTTGTGAGAGTAACCGTCAATCGCATATAGGTTGAAAACAATTCTGTAACCGGATGGGAGCGCTTCAATCATTTTTATAAGGTCTTCCGCTTGAAGGTGACTGTCCAGTTTTTCAAAATCAGGTTCGCGATCGGCTGCCTCAATGTCCATCTCCAGATACATGTTTTTGTTTCTCCTCAAATACGTAAGTGATTCATTCACCACAATCCGTTTCATCCACCCTTCAAAACTTCCTTCACCTTTGAATTGATCAATGCGATCAAGAATTTTGGTGAAAGCAATGATCAACACATCTTCCGCTTCCATTTTTTCTTTGATGTACCGGCAGCATAGACTGTAAAGCTTGCTGGAGTACCGATCGTACAAACTTTTTTGAGCTTGAGCATGCTTGCGCTTGCAGCCTTCAATCAGTTCTGTGTCTTTAGCCCGATATACTGTAAACTCCATGTGGTCAAATTCAATAACAAGATGCGAAACCTCTTGCTGAGGTTGCATCCGAATAAATTTTTATATGATTATTTTAAAATGCGGCCATTTTCAAATGATTTAGAACGGTTTTGGGAAGGCTTGGTTTTGGAGGTGTCCTTGTTCTTATATTCCGTTAAAAAGCTCGAAGCTTTCGAGGTATTCTGGAATGATTGGGTTCCATCCCATTTCTTCAATTTTCTTTGAGAAGGCGGTGGCACTTTCTATTTCACCGTGCGTGATAAAAGTCATTTTAGGGCTTCCTTTAAAATTCCCCAACCATCGTAGTAATTCACTTTGATCAGCATGGGCTGAAAGGCCATTGATTATCCTTATCTGGCATTTTACGGGTACTTCTTCACCAAATATTTTTACGGTTGGCTCGCCTTCTAATATTCTTCTTCCTCGAGAACTCTCAGCCTGAAATCCTGCAAAAAGCACGGTATCATTTTCTCTTTGCAAGCGATGGTATAAATGATGCAATACTCTGCCACCGGTTGCCATACCGCTGGCAGAAATGATAATACAGGGTTTCTTTATATCATTCAGTGCCTTTGAACTTTCTCTGGAATTACAAAAATGAACCTGTGGGTCATCGAAGATGCTAATTAATTTTCCATCGATATGGGTGACTTTTATTTTATGTTCGCTGGAGTGGCGTTCATATAAATCGGTAACACTGATAGCCATCGGGCTGTCAACATAAATGGGCAAAGTAGGGATTGCCTTTTTCTCCATTAACATATGGAAATAGTAAATCATTAGCTGAGTCCTACCGACTGCAAATGCAGGAACAATAATAACGCCATTGCGATCATTGGTCTCATTAATAATTTTAGCGAGGTCTGTTTCCACCTGATCAATTGGATTAAGTCTGTCACCATAAGTAGATTCAATTAACAAGATATCTGCTTCGGTAATCGCTTTAGGAGGATTCATGATCGGGTCATTATAACGACCCAGATCACCAGAAAAAACGATTTTCTTTTTTGTCCCATGTCCTGACAACATTAGTTCAACAATAGCAGAGCCAAGGATATGACCTGCATTATGATAGATTAATGAAAGGTTAGCGAATAGTTTTACTTCTTTTTCAAAGCCAATGCTATCAACAAACTCAAATACACGTTCGGCATCTTCTTCAGTAAAAAGAGGTTCTGGTTTATTATGCTTAGAGTATCCACGTTTGAATGCAAAGAGCGCTTCTTCCTCTTGCAGCCTGGCTGCGTCTTTCAACATGATGCGCATCAGGTCTTCGCTGGCATGTGTGCAGATGATGCGACCGTGAAAACCATCTTTCACTAATCTTGGTAAATAGCCAATATGGTCAATGTGTGAGTGGGTGATCACAATCAGATTGATCGTCTTAGGATCTATCGGTAGCCGATCCCAGTTGTGAAGACGTAATTCTTTTTGGCCCTGAAATAGGCCGCAATCAATCAGAATTTTTTTGTTATCAATTTCGAGTAAATATTTTGAACCGGTAACGCTGCGTGCAGCACCAAGAAATTTTAAGCTTACTTTCATGAAAAGAATAATGAGTATTCAGTTCAGAAAGATACCAAAAAGGTGTGTTCTGCAACGGTGTTTGGCAATGAACTTTAGATCATTGCATACACACATCTTCAACTAATTCTTAGTTTCTTGTAATCACTTCCGCATCACCACGGTGCGACACTGAACTGGCCACACCTTTGTCTATTTCTAGTTTATTGGTAACAAACACTTTAGCCGAGGAAGCCCCCTGAGCTTCAATAATAGCGTGATTTACCTGATAATTGTAAGCACGCAAACCGCATGCTCCCGTCAGGTTAGCTTCCATAAACTGACCATCGCCTTTTAATTCCAGGGTAGAGGCACCTGTTAATTCAACAGTAAGATTTTCGGCATAAATATCTCCATCACCATTTACTGCTCCGGTCAGTTTTATTTCGATGTCCTGCGAACGAAAGCCACCGAATTTAAGCTTACCTGCGCCTTGCACATTGAGCTCTTTTAACTCGGGCATCGTGATCGTGATTTTTACTTTGTCATCATCGAACAAATCCTTCTTCCAGAAGAATTTGTCTTTGTTCTTATACTCAATAACCAACGTTTCCTGTTCACGATATACTTCATATCGCTCTTTCTCACTTTCAGAGCCATTCATTTGCACGGCAAATACGTCTCCCTGCTCAATTCGCACATCAAATAAACCCGACAGATCTACGGATGAGAAATCTTTCAGTCCATATTGATCATTCAATTCAGCGACCTTTCTTTCCGATGGTTCTGAACAGTTCACACATTCAAACCCATCTTTGGTCATTTTCCAGGTCTTGTTGAAATTGGAGTCTCTGTAGCCATCATATTCTCTGTAGTTGTTATCAATCATTCGCCACATGCCTTCTTCAACAACAAAGAGTGTGTTGTAGGGTATGAAAAGATCCATGTTCAATCGCTGTGCTCTGAATTTAGAATCTT
>JAYVTC010000101.1:0-3424 GCA_043774745.1 Cyclobacteriaceae bacterium
TATTAATCTAAAACTTACTCTCCGCAATGCAGGTGTACTTGTTGACGTAAATGCATGAAGTATTCGGGGAGTCTCAGCTGATCCGACAATTGCTGTAAATGAAGTTCCTGATATGCGTGTTCCAATAGAAACTATAAATGCCGGATCAGTAATATCCCATACTCTCAAGCCAGAAGGAGCATTAACCCACTCCACATATGATTTACCTGATGGATTTGCCTTTAAATAAAATAGTTTTTCAGTCAACCCGCTGAGTTGAAAATTTTGAGGAAAAATTAATTTAAGATAGGAGGCACTAAACTGGTAGCGATTATTTATTGTCGTTGGTGCTGAAAGCCTGACAAACAATTTCCCATCATTGCCAATGTCACTCCAGTTAATTGGCAAGGTGATCTTAATCGCATCAAAATCATTAAAGTTTTGAATAACTAATGATCGCAAAGAACCAGCACTGGGCCCGACAAGAATCTCAGCCCCATGGGCTCCATGATCCCTTCCTACCAGTAATAATTCCAATTGCGGATTTCCTGCCGTCACTTCTGTGTTGTTGATAAGATCAATGGTATAATCAATTGGATCCCCTGGCCTTATTGGAATACCAGTCCAACCTTCACCTAAATCAAAATGAGTGTATTGAAAAGGTTCAAGAAATGAAAATGTAGCTCCTCCTGAATACTGAGCATTATTAATTAGCAGGCGTTCTTCATTGTGAGATATCTCTTTACGAAGGTTAGTTACATTAACTTCATCAAAAGTAGTAACACGCTTTCCGGCTACAGCACCCGAGCTCCAGGTTAAAAAATATGCAGTCGTGTCGCTAAATAAATTATAGTAATTGTGTGGCTGCGAGGTGCTCGGCTTATAGAGCACTTTATCCAATGTTCCATCATTGGCCTGACCAAAAAACTCAAGGTAATCATCAGTATTTAGCACTGCATCGGATTGTCCTTTCACAAAAATGGCTTGTTCCTGGCCACGGTGAAATAGTTGAATCAATCGCGGATCAATAATCGCCACAGGCACGCCTGCATTTTGTAAATCTGAATAGGTGAGTTTATAAATTCCTTTTTTCGCGATGGGTATTCTATAGTAATCCAGGCCTGGACGGACCCATTCATTGGTATACTGAGAGAAAGCCTGCCAGGGTATTACAAAAAGGAAGCATAAAAGTTGAAATCCAAATCGCACAGTTTTCTAGGTCTATAGTAGTATAACCGGTAAATACAATCTCAAAAATACTGGTAACTAATGGCATTAACCTCAAAATCACGAAATAAAGGCCTTTTTAAAAAAATATTGAAAATTTTCATCCAGTACTTGGCCATACATAGTACTTTCGCGTATAACATCACGAGATCGGATCTTAACAAATGGATGTATGAACCTTGAAAACACACAAGTACAGATGAGAAAAGGCATATTGGAGTATTGCATCCTGCATATTATTTCACGCGGTGAAGTATATGCATCAGACATGCTGGATGAACTTACGGCTGCCAAGATGATTGTCGTTGAAGGCACGTTGTATCCACTCCTCACCCGTCTAAAAAATGCGGGCCTGTTGGAATACAAATGGGTGGAATCCAAATCGGGGCCGCCACGCAAATATTATAAATTGACTGATGAAGGTGATAAATTTCTGAAAGGGTTAAGCGATACCTGGGAGGACCTTGTTCACTCAACCCAAATGATCAAAACCAAATCTAATAGCTAACTTCAACTAACCCTGCTCATAACGATCGTTCGAATATGAAAAAGAATATCAGTATCAACATCAGCGGCATCATCTTTCACATTGAAGAAGACGGGTACGAAACACTTCGCAAATACCTGGATTCCATCAAACGCTACTTTGCTTCGTTCGAAGATAGCAGTGAGATACTTATCGATATAGAAAGCCGTATTGCCGAAATATTTTTAGCAAAACTCAACGAAGGCAAACAAGTGATTACATCCGAAGATGTGACCAGCCTGATTGCCACCATGGGTAGCGTTAGCGACTTTAAGGCAGCCGAAGAACAAGAACTGGGTGCTGCTGAATTTACCTCGGAAGAAAATAAAAGCAAAAGCCAGTCTTCCTCTTCGGGTTCAGCTCGTGAAGCATCCAAAAAATTACTCAGAGATAAAAAGCGAAAAATAGCGGGCGGTATTTGCGCAGGATTAGGACACTACTTTAATATAGATCCTGTGTGGCCACGATTGCTTTTTGCTTTGTTAGTATTGGGTAGTTATGGAAGTTTATTAATTGTCTATATCATTCTGTGGATCGCATTACCTGCCTCTGAAGAATTGGAAGAAGAAGCCTCCGTGAAAAAAATGTATCGCGAGAGCGAGAAGAAAGTCATTGGCGGTGTTGCCAGTGGTGTTGCTGCTTTTTTTTCAGTTGATATCGCGTTAATTCGTGTGCTGTTTGTCGTCTTCGCCTTCTTCGGTGGATTAGGACTTCTGACCTACATCATATTGTGGATAGCCCTTCCCGAAGCAAAGACTATCACTGAAAAAATGCAAATGCAAGGCGAAGCATTCACCCTATCTAACATTGAGACTACGGTCAAGAAGAATCTGAATGAAAAGGACGGGCAGGAAGAAAGCGTGTTAACCAAAATTGTGTTATTCCCTTTCCGATTGATCGCTATGATCATTGAAGGAATCTCGAAAGTACTCGGCCCGGTTTTTAAAGTAGCAATTGATGTGATGCGCACGTTGATCGGTCTTGTCATCAGTCTTACTGGCCTTAGCATGTTTATCGCCATTTTAATTACAGCTGGCCTTGTGTTTGGATTCATATCCATCTCGGCATTACCATCCTGGTGGGATATTCCGGTAAATGAATTTGGTTTTCCGATGGAAGCGTTCAGAAACTCCTTCCCTACCTGGACGATTGTATTTGCCTTTATCGCAGCATTGATACCAACTATGTTTATTATTCTGATTGGTAATTCAATCATTGCCAAGAAAATAATATTTAATGCACTGGTAGGATGGTCCATGTTTGTACTTTTCTTCATCAGTGTTGGCGTCATGAGTTTTACCATCCCGCAGATTGTGTACTCCTTCAAAGAGGAAGGTGAATATCGCGTAGAAAAAACTTTTACCATGAATGGAAAAACACCCGTATTAAAAGTAAATGAAGTTGGTCTTGATGACTATGATGTAACTTCGATCACGATCAAAGGATATGAAGGCAATGATATCAAGTTGGTGCAGCGTTTTGAAGCGCAAGGAAACACACGCAAAGCGGCAGGTGAAAATGCTCAAATGATTGACTACCAGGTGACGCAGAGCGATAGCGTAATCACCTTTGATTCTAACATCACATTCAAAAAAGATTCTAAATTCAGAGCACAGCGATTGAACATGGATCTTTTCATACCCTACAACACACTCTTTGTTGTTGAAGAAGGCATGTGGCGAATGATTGATA
>JAYVTC010000102.1:0-95511 GCA_043774745.1 Cyclobacteriaceae bacterium
CCCTTGTTAATAAGATCAGCGGCTTCTTGCCAGCCCATATATTCTAGCATCATCACACCAGAAAGGATTACTGATCCTGGATTCACTTTATCCTGATCAGCATACTTTGGTGCAGTACCGTGTGTCGCTTCAAAGATTGCATGGCCTGTGATGTAGTTGATGTTCGCACCTGGTGCGATACCAATACCGCCCACCTGCGCTGCAAGAGCATCACTCAAATAATCACCATTCAAATTCAACGTAGCAATTACTTCAAATTCTTCAGGACGGGTTAATACCTGCTGTAAGGTGATATCAGCAATGGAATCTTTGATGATGATTTTACCTGCTGCAATGGCTGCCTTTTGCTCAGTGTTTGCTGCATCTTCACCCTTTTCCTTTTTAGTTTTTTCCCACGTGTTCCACGTGTAAACTTTATCACCAAAATATTGCTCGGCAACACCATATCCCCAATCGCGGAAAGCACCTTCGGTATATTTCATGATGTTACCCTTGTGCACCAGGGTTACAGACTTTCTATTGAACTTAATGGCATAAGCGATGGCGCTATGAATCAAACGGACGCTACCGCTATAACTTACAGCCTTAATCCCAAGACCGACCTGCACATCGTTGTTCATGTTGGTAGCGCCAACCATCTTCCAGAATTCTTCTGATTTCTCTTTCGTGTTGAAACGAATCTTTTTGAATTCTTTAGGAAACTCTTTCTCAATAAAATCCAATACCTTCTGCGCCTCTGGTGTGCCTGCTGCAAACTCGATACCTGCGTAGATATCTTCGGTGTTCTCGCGGAAGATTACCATGTCTACTGCGCCAGGATTTTTAACTGGCGATGGAACGCCCTGGTACCATCTCACTGGTCGAAGACATACATACAAATCCAAAATCTGACGAAGAGCAACGTTCAATGAACGAATACCGCCACCGATCGGAGTGGTAAGTGGTCCTTTTATTCCTACTAAATATTCTCTGAATGCATCGAGGGTTTCATCGGGAAGCCAGTTACCGGTTTTGGTAAAGGATTTTTCTCCTGCCAGTACTTCTTTCCAATTTATTTTTTTCTTGCCTCCATAGGCTTTCGCTACTGCTGAATCAAATACGTGCTGTGAGGCACGCCAGATATCTCGTCCTGTGCCGTCACCCTCAATAAAAGGGATGATAGGGTTATCAGGTACATTCAACTTTCCATTGGTGATGGTAATTTTTTGATCGCTCATTTTAGTACTGATTAAAATTATAAAGGGTTCAAAACTGCCGTGAAATTAAAAATTATCGAGGTATTTAAAACTACCGCTAATACTTCTCATCCTGATTTGGAAAGTCACGAGCTTTTATATCGCTGATGTATTTTTGCACGGCCTCCGTAATAATGGTATGCAAATCCGCATATCTGCGCAAAAAACGGGGTTTAAATTCCTTATTGATCCCCAGCATATCCTGCATAACGAGCACCTGACCGTCTACATCAGGACCGGCACCAATGCCAATCACGGGTATTTGTAATTGTGACGACACCTTTTTAGCTAGTTCAGCAGGAATTTTCTCCAATACCAGGGCAAAGCACCCACACTCCTGTAGTAGCAAAGCATCTTCGATGAGTTTATTTGCCTCCGCCTCTTCCTTAGCCCGCACTGTATAGGTTCCAAACTTGTAAATGGATTGAGGTGTTAAGCCAAGATGCCCCATCACCGGCACACCAGCACTTAATATTCTCAAGACTGAATCTTTTATTTCGCTTCCACCTTCCAACTTTACGGAGTGTGCACCCGATTCTTTCATAATGCGTATGGCGGATCTTAGCGCCTCCCCTGAACTGCCCTGATAATGTCCAAAGGGAATATCCACAACCACCAAAGCACGCTTCACGGCCTTCACTACCGAGGTAGCATGGTAAATCATTTGATCGAGTGTAATGGGCAAAGTTGTCTCATTACCAGCCATCACATTCGATGCAGAGTCGCCAACCAATATCACGTCCATGCCAGCGCCATCGATAATCTTAGCCATGCTATAATCGTAGGCGGTGAGCATAGAAATTTTCTCACCACGATTCTTCATCTCCTGAAGTTGATGGGTGGTGATCTTCCTGATGTCTTGTTGTTTGTAGCTTGACATTTTTAAAATGGATTCTGGATACTTGATCCTGGATATAAAATTACTTCAGATAAACTGAAGCGTTCTTACCGAGCACTACTTCAACATGATCTGTTAATGTGGTGGCCAATTCATAACCTGTGTAGGTGGGTGTAATCGGGAATAGTGTATTGCTTCGATTGACCAACACGGCTACTTCTATTTTTTTTACTTCGATGTTCAAGAAGGGTTTCATGCCGTAGGCGAGTGTACGTCCGGTATTCAATACGTCATCGACCAACACAATGCATTTCTTTTTTATGTCCTTATCTTCGACATCGAGTTTTACTTCACTTTGTTGTGGCGAAAATTTATCCAATGATACTTTAACGAGGTTAATCTTAACTGATGATATCTTTCCCAATTCAGCAGCAATTTGCCTGGCGAGCAAGTATCCCTGACCGTCTAATCCGGCAATCACAATGGTTTTTTCTTTGAAATTATTTTCGATAATCTCGTAAGCAATACGCGTGATCTTTTGATTTACCTTAATGGCATCCAGCACGCGGTTCGATGTATCCGTTGCACTCATGGTATAGGCACTACTTTGCTGTCTTTGAAGGTGGAAAGAATCACCGTTGTCTGCATGTTATCAACCACTTCAATATTCGTTACTTTTTCAAGCATTAGATTTTGATACGCTGGGATATCAGGGGCAACAATTTTTAAAATAAAGTCAGCCTGCCCTGTCACATGATGACACTCGACCACCTCCTCAATGTTCTGAATGGCACTCATAAACTTGGCAATGTTCTCTTTATTATGACCCTTTAAAGACACCATCACAAAGGTGGAAACACCAAGACCCACACTTGCCATGTCAATCACCGCATGGTAGCTCTTAATAATTCCGGAGTTTTCTAATTTCTTCACGCGCTCTAGTGTAGGGGCCGGTGACAACCCAATTTCATGGGCAAGTTGTGCATTGGTGATATTTGAGTTGGCCTGGAGGATCTCTAAAATCCTGCGGTCGGTAGGGTCAAGTTTTGGCTTCATCAAAAGATTAGGTAAAATTAGATTAATGAATATAGTAAAAATAAAATAAAATTCCGGCATGAAACCACTCTGCGGGAGAATATTCTTAACTATAAAATCTATCGAACCACCGAAAATTTAAAATTTTGAGTCTGGTCGTCAACGGAGTAGGAGACGAAATAGATACCGACTTGTAAATTAGATACATCCACCTTTACTTGATTCAAGCCTTTCAAGGTTGGCATATACTGTTTACTTATAATTGTCTGCCCTGATACATTATAAATAATTATATCCATGGGCTCACTGCTGATATTTATCCATTCGAGGATAAGCTCATCGTTGGCTGGATTTGGATAGGGAGCTATTGAGGTGTATTGTTCGCTTACATTCACACATTGACGGTTGTCGAATTGATACTCGTCAGAACTTATTTTGATCTCCGCACAGGCATAGTCAACTGCACGGGGTAAAATACTGGGGGTAAAAGTGTAAGTCAAGGATGAGCTTGGTTTTATCACACCTGTAATTTTCTCGCTTATCAAGGCGCTGCCAGATATGTCAAGATAAATATCAGGGTCAATCAAAGCCACGTTGCTCTTGTTTTCAATAGTTACTACCGATTTCCAACTATCGCTACCCGGAACTTTTTCCAATTTAAAATTTGAAACAGCGGCATTGATTTGTGGTACCACCACATGAATAAGTTGCTGCCATTGATCTTTGCAACCCAACTCATTGCTAGCTTCCAATTCAATTAGATAATCACCTAACTCTGTATACGTAAAAGAAGGTGAATACAATGTGCTGGTTGATTGCTTCGGATCACCCGGCTTCCAAAGGTACTTCGATGCCTGTGTCGACTTGTTAGTCAAATCCACTGTAAAGGGGGATGCTCCTGATTCCAGAAAAATAGTGAACCAGGCTTTCGGTGGTTCTTCAATGAAAATGTCTTGTGTAGTTGAATAAGTACATCCTGATGCCCGAGTGGTCTGCATCGTTACCGATTTATTTCCAATAGAAGGAAAAGTAAATTGTATAGGCAACATTTCTGTAGAAGAAATTTGACCATCAAAATCCCACCTCCATGAAACCGCAGGATCAGCTCCTCCTTTACTGATCTCATCAAACAAAGCAGGTTTTGTTGCACAGGTGCCTGATGCAGTGAAATCAGCCACTACCTGAATGGGAACATTTACGTTTTTCGAAATCTGGCTAATGCAATTATTGGTTCCTGTTACCGTAAGTAACGCTGTATGGTTGGCGGATGATTTAAAAATATGAATCGGATCTTTCACTGAATACGTACTACTTTGAATCGTCCATAGCCATGACTTTATATCACCCGTTGATGAATCCGAAAATTGTGACGACTGATTAACACATGCATTTTTGAATGAAAAATCTGCTTTAGGTGATGGGTAGATGGTGACAGTTTTTTGAATAGAATTGCTACACCCGAAATTGGATCTTGTAATCAGTGAAACTGAATAGTCTCCGGCCAGTGAGTAGGTATACAATGGGTTCTTTTGCGAGGCGATGCCGCCAGCCTGATCACCAAACGACCAGACCCAGGACGCGATATTGCTATCAGCCATGGGTGGCGTAAGATCATTAAATTGTGATAAAGATTCACTGCAAGAAAAAGGTGGAAGATCTAAGGAGAAGTTGGTTTGAGGAACAGAATAAATATTAACCGGCTTTGTTAATGTACTAATGCAACCATTTGTTCCTGTTGTGAGCAATGAAATATTATAGTTACCATACTCAACAAACGTTTCTGAAGGGTTCTCAAGAGTGCTTGTATTTCCATTTCCAAAATCCCATTGAAACCCACTGATTGATCCGGCTGATTCATTGGTGAACTTAATTGTCTCATCTTCACATTTACCAATGTAACTAAAGCCCACAACAGGGCCAGTTTTAACATTCAAAAGGGTTTGTGTTAACTCGCTTGAACATCCAGGGATAGAAGTTTTTAATTTAATCTGTTGATCATTTTCAGAATGGAATACATACTTTAAATCCCTTGTGGTAGATTCTTTAACATTATTGACAAACCATTCATAGGTTAGTTTACCATCGAAATTATCAATGGTGGAGTTGGTAAAAGTGAATTCATTGTTGGTGCAGATAGTACCCGATGGCAAATCAAATGAGGGAGAAGGAGGATTATAGACTTTATGAATTACTGAAGTGCTATTCTTACAACCATTATCCGTAGCACCATTAAATTTTACATTAAATTCACCTGAACTATTATAAATGTGGTTGGGGGACTCCTGTGAGGAAATTTGGTTATCTCCAAAATCCCACTCAAAGGAAATTATATTGTATGCAGGATTACCAGACACGCTAAAACCAACCATATTTTGAACGCAGGCATTTTCAATTGCTATTGCAAATTCAGGTGCAATAATTCCATTCACTTCAATAGGCTTAGTTACTTCCACTGAATTACCAAGATTATCGAACGCCATTAAACTTATATGATAATTGCCAGAGGCACTGTATTTTATTCCAATGGGTTCTACGTCCTCTGATTGATCTGTATTGACGTAATTACATTCAGAAAAAAAAGAAAAATTATAGACATTCCCTGTTACTCTATCGGCAGCAAAGCCATTCCATGTGCCGTTATACTTAACCAATGAAAACGCATCAAGATTATAAAGAGACCCGAAATTACCCAGGCTTTCAAAAATCTCACCACCGCTTAATATTGATTCTCCGAACTTTATTCGTAATAAATTACCAACCTGATTTACAACAAATCCGTAATATTCCCCGCCCTCAAATACTAATCTGGTTTCAGTTGGATTGGATACCGTAGTTAATGAAGTGAAGTTTGGGAATTGGTACAACCCATTATCGAAATTGACTCTATAAATTTTCCCATCATTATAACTTGAAATTATCCCTCTCCAAACATCGTCAGAATCTTTTACAAGCGAAATTCCAACCGGTCCTGATACAGGAGACACACCAAATGAATAAATATTTGATAAGGAAGGGGTATTCAAAATGCTGGTGCCAAAATTTATAATAGATAAAACTCCGCCATAGCTGGAGATGAGAGCTACATAGTCAGTGCCATCCCTCACAATATCAAGACCAATCGGGGCATTCATTCGTCCTAGGTTACCAAGGTTTTCAACGATCGGTGTTTGACTTAACCCATTGGTAAAACTAAGTCTAACGAGGCTGTTACTTACGTTGACTAAGAGTCCATTCCATTGTCCATTCTCTTTAATTATTTTAAGGTTTTTTGGCATATTCAGAGCGCCACCAAAATCTCCCAAATCAACTAATGTAAAACCGTTAGTAAGGACTGTCCCAAAATCGAGTCTATATAAATGATTATCACCGCGACCAGGTATAAATCCATACCATTTCTGGTTATCATTGACAACATCGATGGCCCCAAGATTCGAAATTGAACCAGCAGCACCCAAAAGCTTTACTGTTGGTGCGGCTTGGATATCAGTTAAACAAAGGTCCCAAAAAAAAGTAGTCGCATCAGAAGACGAATTATTCTTTAAACTTAATTTTTGATTAAGGCATGTTATTGATTCAACATCAAAGTCAGCATAAAGCGACTGAGCACTGCTATCCTTAGAAACAAGAATTAAAATATTTACTAAAAGATAAATACTTAGTTGCTTAAAGTAAGATAAGCACTTGTAGGTCACAATAACATTCTGATTAATTGGAGAGGAAATGGATATAGCCAACTAATTTCATTTGATCCTCCAGCGTAATAGGTTGGAAAAATACATAGCAACAAAACACCAAGTGAAATATACCTCAACACCAATGGATTTTGGCTTTTCGACAAAATCGTAAGACTTAAAAAAATTGATGGTAATAAGTAAGCCATACTTCTGGTTATATCAAAAACCCAAATTGCCACAAAAACCACAACAAAGGAAGCCACAAAATATAAACAAAGTGCAAACCACTTTCTTTCTTGAATAAGAACAATTACTGAAAGCAAAACGAGAATCCAAAATCCTTCAAGAGCAGTCCACAAACCAAAAGGTAACAGATTAATTTGGTGAATAGTCTCGGTGAATAAATAGTCAACTAAAACTTCATTATTGGATTTTAATTCAAAAAAATAAGTTAACGTAACCCTTATGGCCAGGTAACTCACCCAAGATGAAATGATGCCAATTAATTTAGGTTGAAACGAAAAGAAAGATTTAAAACTAATGGTTTGTACATCTTGCCTATTCTCAAAAACAAAATAAACATATATTAAACCTGACGCAATTAAGGCTCTTTCATCTGTAAAATAGGCCAATAATAGCGTCAACAATATTAACTTAGTATTATTAAAAAGCATTGATGCCGATAAGCATAGAAATGCCACTACATCAAAGAAACCTCTGTAATCTGAACAGAGAACATTTCCAACAAACGTTAAAGAAATGCTTAGTGTAAGCAAATAATACACAACTGGATCATCAATGATTTTTTTCAGCAATCTTGAAATTACCGTAAACAGAAGGACCAGGCAGAAAAACTGAAAAATCAAATAACCGTATACACTTCCAATTGAAAATATTCTTGCTAAAAGAATAGGAGTCAGCCTAAATGCCAAATTCGCCTGATGAGAACTTCCATTATATTCTGTTCGATTAAATGGATTAGTTGTTTGGTGCAAAATCGCATTCCAATTACTGCTCATTTCCTTGTCATCAACAATATCGTAAGATGGGAATGCTGAAAAAAGCGAAATGGCTGTTGCTATTAATGGTAACAATATGAAAGCGTATTGTCTGCTATTTATCTGCAAGATTATAGTGAAAATATAATTTGATTTGCTTACTAAAAACGTTTCAATTGAATTTGCTTTCATTATTTTACGCTCTTACCGATACCAATAACTGAAGTACCCAAAATTGGATCCTTAAATAATATAAGATCTATTCGCATTAGTATTTTAAAAATAAAATTTATAACAGAACTTCCGGGACTAAATCCTCTCTTAATCACACTATTTTTTGGCACAAATTTAAGATAAAGCTTTCTTATGAAAGCAATCCCTAGCAAGGAGAACCCCCAATAGCCAACATAAAATGGTTGAATACCACAATTTTCAAATAATCTAATTAAGTCAGCTTTCGAGTATCTCCTCTTATGCCCAGCAACAACGTCATATTCACTATAAAGTGACTCCAGTGCCGGAACATTTATA
This sequence comes from Cyclobacteriaceae bacterium, assembly GCA_043774745.1. Taxonomy (GTDB): domain Bacteria; phylum Bacteroidota; class Bacteroidia; order Cytophagales; family Cyclobacteriaceae; genus ELB16-189. Next base: position 8,312 of record JAYVTC010000102.1, read on the forward strand.
ACGACAAGACCACCCGGACTGAGGTGCTCGATCGCGTCACGCAAAAAAAACTTGTCATCATCAATATGCTCAATAACATCCAGCATAAAAATGCCGTCATATTTATTAAGCATCTGCTGACTTTTGTCATGTATGTTATATACATAAACGTCACCAGGAGCATCCTCTATTTTCTTTAATGCGAATAAATTCAAGTCGCAGCCATCTACAGTTCCCGAAAAAATGCCATCACATTGTTTCAGAAATTGTCCATGACCGCAACCTATTTCAAGAAATTTCGTGTTAGGCTTAATGCTTGCAAATTTTTCTAATTTTCTTACAATAACATTAAACCGCCAACGCATCCAAAAATGATCAGCTGTGGCTATCTCAAACCACTCATCAGCCATACTTACAGGGGCTGGTGATGATAGAATTTTAAGTTCTTTATTCATTTACTATTTCTCCTTTTTGAATGCGTGATTTAACGATAAACAAGGGTCTGTTTTTCACCTGTTGAAATGTCCTAAAAACATACTCGCCAATAATTCCGATAGAGATTAACTGAATGCCACCAAAAAAAATAATCATGAATAATAAAGCAGTGAATCCCGTTGGCACATCATTTTCAAAAATTCTCTTATATGCCGTCACTGCAAGATAAATGATTGAACTTGTTATGCAGAATGCACCGGACCAGGTCAAAAACTTGATTGGAAAAAAGCTAAAGTTAAAGATCCCATCATAGGCAAGTTTAAACAAGCTACTCAACGTATATTTGGGCTCACCAGCCGCTCTTTTATCTCTCTCGTATACGATACCTTTTTGTTTAAAGCCAATCCATCCTCTCATACCTCTTAAGAAACGACTGTTTTCAGGCATCTTATTAATAATATCAACAACTCTGCGACTTAGCAGGGAGAAATCACCAGAATCAAGAAAAATCGGTGTAGAAGAAATCTTACTTAATAGCCGATAAAAAAAATAATAGCTAATTCTCTTTAATCCATTTTCCTTTCTCTTGGTTCTGATCCCATAAATCACATCGTAACCTTCCTTTAGGCACGTGTAAAAACTTCCGAATACTTCTGGTGGATCTTGCAGGTCGCCATCAAGAATCATTACGCCTTCGGTACCTCTTGAAAACATCAAGCCTGCACTAACAGCATATTGATGACCAAAATTCCTGGACAAGAAAATGGAATGGTATTTTGAATTACTAAGGGACAAAGCTTCCATTAATTCAGGCGTCTTATCAGTGCTGCCGTCATCGATTAGGATGATTTCATGTGGCGTGATGAGCAAGTCAGAAAACTGGTTTAAACGATTTATCAGGAGAGCAAAAACTGATTCCTCATTAAACAAGGGAACAACGAAAGAAATTTTTACATCAGAATTGTTCATGATCTGTTAACAGTTTACTATAAATTGTGTGATACTTCTTGATCCCTCCACTGAGACTGTAATGATCGGTAAAAAATTCATTAGACTCAATTATGCTGTAATGATCATGCACATCAAGATTAATAAAAAGTACTTTCGATTTTAGATTTATAATTAACTCATCAATATCACCCCACCCCTTATTAACAATTACGGGAATATTCATTGCCAAAATTTCTCCCAGCTTTGTGGCTGATGAGGCCTTTTTGGAAAAGGTCGGCTTAATAAAACAAATGGCCGCTTGTGCGATAGAAATGTATAATGGAATCCGTGGTCGCGTAGCTCTGGTGACTACTACATCATGCCGTAAATGGTAACTTGCTAAATCAATATTATCTGTAGACACAATCAGCAATTTAGTATTCGGATACCTTTTTTTTGTTTCTGTAAAGAAACTCAACATCTCATTAGTTAAATACCAAGTTCCCCACGAACCAAGATAGAGCAAAATAAAATCATTTTGATTGATCCCCAACTCAGTCCTAAGTATTTCCTGATCCTGCTTTATTATTCTTCCTGGATTAAAAAGTTCAAGATCAACGCAGGTGGGAATTACACTAATGGGCACAGTTTTTAATCCCCACGATAAAATTTCCTGCCTGGCATTTTCTGTAAGCGATATTACATGATCGGCTTGTGCCAGAAATTGCTTTTCTTTTTTCTTAAAGTAATTATAAATGGCTTTATACAATGGGTTTTGTAAATTCCACAATCCTCCCTCAACACGCTCATCCGCCCAAAAGCCTCGCATATCAAATATAAACCTGACTCCATATTTATTTTTCAACCACAATCCTATTAATGCAGTAATGTAGCTCCTGCAATGCACGATTGAGAAATCTCTCTCATGATTTAGCTTTCGCGCCTTTCTGCGCAATGCTATCAGATCATATAGTGTTGATAATACAGGAGGGTTTCTATGATAGATGATCGGCTCCCACAATAAGTTATTTTCATTACAATACTGACGAATCATTTGAGCCGATGTATGTAATCTTTCCGGTTTTTCGAAACTGATTACTGTAATGACGTAACCAAGGGTTGAAAGTCCTGCGAGGTAAGGCAGTATCTGCGATTGTCCTAACGGATCGGTCAGACCATCGTAAGAAAGGTATAGCACCTGGCTCGATGATGTTTTCATTGATTTTCCTTAATCCATTTATGCAATACAATAAGCACCCATAACCGGTTATACAGGTAATCTTTTCCTGCGAAGAAATCAGCAGTAATTTTCTTTACGTAGGATACATTAAACAAATTTATCTCCTCTATTGTATTTTCATTCAAATAGGAATCGATCAAATAACGCAAATCATTTTTCAGCCAATTTGCAACGGGTACGCTGAAGCCCCACTTCGGTCTATCCACCAAAGCATCTGGTAAGCGCTCGCGCAGCAACTCCTTTAATAACCACTTCGGTTTTCCACCTTTTACCTTTAGTGACGAGTCCAGGGAAAAAGCAAATTCAACTATACGATGATCCAGCAGCGGACTACGGCATTCCAAAGCAAAATACATAGACGCACGGTCGACTTTTACCAATAGATCATCTTTCAAATAGTACTGAAAGTCAAATAAAGCCTGTCTTTCTCCGGCTGTCAAATTCCATTTCAACAAATCTCCTTCATCATATTGAAATGGTTTAAAAGTATTTCTATCTTTTAATAAATCATCCCGGATTTCCTGTTGAGAAAAGAAATATTGCTCCTGCGAAAAAATATGGCTTCTCTCACTTCCTATTTTTACAGATGTAAGCATGTGCGCTATTCTTTCAAAACGACTTTTACCAGATGCACGTAATAATAACTTCAATGGTTGCCTCATTATTTTTGTTAATGGACGATCTAATCTGTTCGCCCAGAAATATGATCCATAGCCTTGAAACAACTCATCACCGCCATCACCCGTAAGTACAACTTTTACTTCCTTACGTGCCAGCTTTGACACAAGCATCGTTGGAATGGCCGATGTGTCTGCAAAAGGTTCATCAAAATGATGTAGATAAGTTTCCAAAATATCAACAGCTTCTCGCTCAGACAAAATATACTCTGAGTGGTTTAACTTAAGATGTTTGGCTACATCACGAGCATACTTGCTCTCATCAAATTTACTTTCCTTAAAGCCTATACTGAATGTCTTCAGGGGCGATGATGTAAACTTTGAGGCAATTGCGGATACTAAGGAAGAGTCCGTGCCACCACTGAGAAAAGCTCCTAACGGCACATCACTGATCAATCTTTCTTTGACTGCATCCTCAAGCAATACCTGAAGTTGTTTTTTGGCAAAATCGGCTGACTTTATCTTTCCTGGATGAATATTGTCCCGGATTTTCCAATAGGATTTTAAAATAAGGTTCGTACTACCATCAATTTCACCAACATGACCAGATGGAAATTTATAAATATTGGAATATATGGTTGCCGGCTCGGGTATATAACCAAGATGAAGAAACGAACAAATGACCTCTCTATTTATTTTAACTTGCGCCTGTATTAACGGATGCTTCAAAAGAGCCTTTATCTCTGAAGCGAAAGCAAAGAAGCCTTCTGAAGAAAAATAGAAAAGCGGCTTTTTACCGGCTCGGTCGCGAAATAAAAAAAGCTTCTGTGTGAGTTGATCAAAAATGGCAATGCCGAACATGCCTTGCAGTCTTTTGACGAATTCCTCTTTCCATATCGCAAAGGCTTCAATGATAACTTCTGTATCGGAATGAGTTTTAAATTGTATGGAATGGTGAGTCATTAATTCATTCCGTATCTGTTGAAAATTATATATCTCGCCATTGAATACAACCACATAGCGCTTGTCCTGAGAATAGAATGGCTGGTTTGCTTCAGTGCTTAAATCAATAATGCTTAAGCGTGTGTGGGCTAACGCAACAGTCTGAGATTGATCTGTAAAAATACCGTTGGCATCAGGTCCACGATGAAGAAGGTCATTCATCATCTTTTCAACTGCGTAATAATCCAGTGTCTCTTTTGAAATTATTCCTGTAATGCCACACATATTACACTAAAATAGAATAAGCTTTTTAATAAGAACCAGGAACCGATAATTAAATACAATAGATGGTCTTTGCAATGCAGACTGCATTAAAGACTTCCACGCTATTATCCTATGCCCACCCATCGCCAAATGCAAAGCTGCATATAAATCTAAGTATGCAAATATTTTTTTTACTTTAGATCCGTAAGTAGTTCTCACTTGCAAATCCTTTCCTATATATTCCTTTGCTAATGAAATGCGTTTCATCAACGAGGCGCTACCAATTTGCAACACACTTCTCGTTTCATGATTTACCAGTGAAGCGGTAACAACAGCGTTGGTCCGAATTGGAAATCGGGCAGCCAATCTTATCCATAGCTCATAGTCTTCTGAACCTGAAAGCTCACGATCTTCATTAAAAGGATGTTGCAGAAGAATCTCTTTCTTCACAAACACTCCCAGACAACTCAGAAAATTCCCTTCGACTAATTTATCATTCACGGGATCGGGCAAAGCCTTCCATGGGTAGATTATTGTACCATCCGGATCAATTACATCATATCCTAAATGAAGTAAAGCAACATCAGTATGCCTTTTAAAAAAACGAATCGCTTCAGAAAGATGATTTTGTTTTAACAGATCATCAGAATCCAAAAAAGTAACGTAGTCACCTTGTGCATTTCTTACTCCATAATTCCTTGCTGCAGCACGCTCAGCATTTGATTTTTTGAAATACTTAATCCGGTTATCTGCAAATGACAAAATAATCTCCTCTGTATTATCTGTGCTTCCATCATCGACAATTATTAATTCAAAGTTTCGGTTTTCCTGTTGTAATACAGACCGGATAGTTTTACCAATACATCCTGCCCGGTTATAAGTGGGCACAATAACTGAAATTAATAGTGTTGAAGCGGGATTCATTGGGTGATGCGAGTGCTAGTAAATCGGTGTACTATGTTGAATAACATACTCAAGAATTATAGATCTGCATAAGTCTTTTGATCATGATCTGCACATCAAATTTACTCACTATAGCGTTACTCCCATTTATAACCAGCTCAGATCGAAGGCCATCATCAATGAGAATTCTCTTTATAGCTAAAAAAATCTCTTCAGGATTCATGTAATTCACCACCAATGCATTTTTTCTATCTACTATAAACTCCTGTGCCACACCAGACAAAGTAAACACAGCTGGTACTTCAGCAGCAAGGGCCTCGACATAAGTCTGACCAAAGGCCTCCGCTTGCACATCAATCGGAACATGAACAAACACATCAAAGACCTTATAAAGTGCGGCCAGATCATCTTCAAATTGAATCTCCGTATATGATTCTGAAGGCAATTGATTAAGAATACTCTTAATTTCTTTTGCGTAATCCCCTTGAGCATTCGCCAGAACAAGGTGTGCTTCGGGAAACTCAAATCTTAATTTCTTAAAAGCAGGAATAATGTATTGAATTCCCTTGAATTTAACATACCGGGAAATGACTCCGATTACTGGCCTCCTATATAAGCCATATTTTCTACGTATAGTATCTATACGCTCATGATCGATACCTCTGAAGTAAGAAAACTCAAAGCCATGATGAATAACATGAACTTTGGAGATTTTCACCTTATCTCTCATAATTAGAATATCTTTAACATTTTCCGATATGGCAATAATGTCTGTTGCCAAGGCATTACAAAGTATATCCCATTTTCTTCCAGATGGATATTCAACATAGTGAAGTGTGGCGTGATGGCGTGTTAACACCCTCTTTTTTATTCCGGATAGCCAGGCGACTGAAAGGCCAAGTAACATTGCCCTCCAAAGGTGTACGTGTACTACGTCAGGTTTCTCAGTTTGTAAAATTGAATAGATCCTCAACCATTTTTTAAAATTTCCAGGTAGATCTTCATCCGAAATAACAACACATGAGACGTTGTTTTTTCTAAGGTAGTAGGAAAGCTGTGTATTTTTTTTTCCTATTAAAATAAAGAAAAGATCAACCTCAGACATCAGACGTTGCGCTGTCCATTCAAAAGCCAACGCTTTCTCAACATCTGAAACTATATAGACTACTTTTCTTTTCTTCATAACCGCTTTGCTGGAAACTCCACAGCCAACGCCTGAATAACAAAGTCATAAATTTTAAAACGGATGGATTCAGGGAATACTTTATTGAAGAAGCCTTGATCTATTAAGTCTACCAGGTATGGATTGGCAATTGACCTGTAAAGCATTCTCTTCAAATAAGACCCATTCATTATAAGGTCTTTCTTTCGTTCTGGGTGTAATTCATACAGCATTGAATGTGCCATACCATAAAGCCTAAGACGATGAATGTATTTTTGTGCAGTTATCGGATCATGATGAATGGCCCTGTTACTTTTATCGAAGAATACAGGAATTTTTCTTTCCAGTGCCCGATAACCAAAATCATAATCCTCCGCATCAGTAAGTCGCTCATCAAACCCTTCCATTACAAAGAACAGGTTTTTTGCTATAGAGCAGTTTGCCGCTGTAAAAAATAAATTGGAATGGTCTAATAGCGTAAGACCCTCAGAGTACTTTTTCGTCCAAATACTGGTAAGCCTTGCTTTATAGTTTTGAAAATCAGTTTTCTCCGAATTCTTAAATTCTACTGGATTGCCAACCAGTATGCCCTCATAATTTTTGTGAAATGATTTATGACGATCAACTGAATCAGAATCGGGCTCCATGTCATCATCATAAAAGATAAGCACATCGCCTCTCGCCTCTGAAACACCCCGGTTTCTCACAACCGATCTACCCGAATTAACCTGACTTATTATTTTGCAGGCCTTAAATCGATTATGATAAGGTTGTAGGATTTCCTCCGTTCCATCATTTGATCCATCAATTACCACAATTAGTTCAAAATCCTGAAAGGTTTGCCTCAACAATGATTCCAACAATAAAGGAATTTTTGCAGCTCCATTATAGGTTGGCACAATAATACTTAGTCCGGAATTCATCTTTAACGGCACGAAAAAAATTAATTATCAAAGATGGGTTTTTTATTCAATCAGATCTATAAAAAATTTAGACCATCATGGCGCAAGATCAACTAACCTATTTGAAAGTAGATTTTTCGCTATTAAGACTAAAGTCATGAGTTAAATTGCTTTCTCCAAAAAGGATCTTTATTTGCAGAAAAAGTCCTTCATAAAAAGTCAAGCCGCATCCTTGATAAGGAGCAAATCCAGCCAATCAATAATTTTTCTATTAAAAAAAGAGTAGTATTTTCTCATAATAGAGTCCATGTTTGATTTCATGAGCTCAGATTTTGCTCCACCGCTTTTACCCATATAGTGAATAACATGGGCATCTGGATTAAATGCAATGAGGTAGCCTAGTTTATTAAACTCCATACACCATTGAACATCTTCTCCATACATAAAAAAATCATCGGGCAATCTGTGTTCAGGCATCTGTATTAAAATTGACCTGGGAAACATAAAGAATGTTCCCCAAATCCAATCAACATAAATAAAATCGTTATAATCAAAAAACGAACCCAGCAATAGTCTGCCTCCGCGTTTTTTAGAAATAATCTTTTGTAGTCTTAATAACTCGATCAATCTATACTTTATCGATGGAAATCGCTGACAATTATGCTGAATGATACCATCGGGGTATTCAAGGCGGGCTGTCACGGCACCAACTGATGGCTGTTGCTGAAGAGAATTCCGGCATATAGCAATGGCATTATTTTTTAACATGGCATCACTGTTTAGCAATACGATATACTCACCTGTAGCTCTTACTATTCCGAGATTATTGCCTTTTGCAAAGCCTTCATTCACGGAATTCACTACCAGTTGAATGTGTGGAAATTTGCTTTTAAACTCGTGAGGGGAAATCTCATCGGAAGCATTATCAACCACGATAATTTCGTAGGTAAGACCATTTGTTTTTTCGATAACACTTTGGATCGATAGACATGTCAGATCGAATGTATTATAATTAACAATAATAACTGAGACATTCATTACTCAAAGATTCTGTTGAGAAGAGACTTCACACGAGCAACATTCCGATTGTTTTTCAGATATAATTGAAGCCTTGAAAGCGGAAATCCAGGCAGTTTGAAAATAGCTATAAATTCATCAATAGATCGACCTTTGCAATATCCCAGTGCAGGCCAAACTTTTGAAGATGCCGGGTGGAAGTTACCGATGTATTGATAGTTGTTCTCATCCAATGATTTCCATAAGGTATAGTAACTTAGCTTTCTCTTCTTTTCAGCAAGCTCCTCAGCAGCATGACCCCAGTTATTGATCTTATACCAAAGCTCATCTTCTGACCTTGCCCAGGTTTCATGAATTACATAATGCGGACTTAGTTTGTTGAAATGACCATTCTGTCTGGCTCGCTGATAATCTGGGAATGTTGTTGCAAAAGGAATGTTTTCAGGTAAGCTGTTTTTAAAGTCAACATACAAATAACCTTCGTTGGTTTTTTTTATGAGCGGGATCAAACACGCACAAACATTCAAGGGCTTCTCATTTCCTGTTGGGCACTGATTGATTTTTTTTAGCTCATCCACAAAGGATCCAAAATTCAAAAAATACTCATCACTGTCCACTTGAATATGCCAACCTCCTTTTCCCATTTTTTCAGCTATCAACATGCGATGGCGGTTGCAGTTTTGCCGTGAATTTAACGTTGGCAATGAAAAGCAATCTTCATATACAATGATCTTTTTATCGCGATCAATTGCTAAAACAAAATCATAAAAATCTTTATCATTAAAAGGATACGGATTTCCCATCCAGGATTTTCGGTCTTTATCCACGGCAAGACAAATTAAATCCGCTCGAGCATAAATTCTGGGAAGCGATATCTTGAGAAGTTCCCAGTCATACGAAACACAAAACCCAACTTTTACAATAGGCGTTGCAACCATATTAAGTCTTTAGTTTATCAAAGAATGATCTCTTCCACAGATAGGGCATTAGTTCAGCCCAGACTTCATGACCATTTTCAAAAGTAGGTTCAGGATTTTGATAAAATCTATCCACCATAGCAATCACTTCTTTAGCATTGACTATGCTTGTGCATTTAAATGATTCTGAGCTGATAGTATCCAAAACATATTCTTTCCACGGACCTTTGAGCCATTGAGTGAACGGAGTGCCAAAGCCCGTTTTTATTTTCCGCCTAACTATCTTTTTTGGTAAGTACGGTTCTATGGTATCTCGTAAAATTGCTTTGGTATACCCATTTCGTAGTTTGCTTTGCCAGGGCAATGAGAAACAATACGATACCAACCGATAATCCATAAACGGCATTCTCACCTCAACACCGGCTGCCATGGAGTATCGGTCATAATTTCTCAATAATGTTGGCAAAATATAATGGTGAAATTCTTTATAGAGCGCAGCGTTGAAGTATCCTAATTCTTTAACAAGCTCATCTTGATCTTTTGTAAATTTAAATAGCTTAGCGAGATAGAATTTCAACATGTTTTTCCGGCCAGCAAATCCATCAACTACTACATTGAAATCACTTCTGTCAATATCTTTCAAATTTTTATACGTTGAAGCGATCTCCTTTATACCCGGAATATTAAATGGAGCATCTTTTACCGCATTAAATATTGTTGTTCCATATCCGGAAAGCAATTCATCTGCACCATGTCCATCCAGGCTAACGGATACCCCATTTGCTTTCACTGCTTTATAGATTTCAATCATAGGAATCGGGCTCGTCAGAAACAGCTCTTCAAAATACCACAAGTATTCGCTCATGGAATCAATTCCCTTGGTTGCATCGATCTCATAAAAATGCCCATTCAGATTTAATGAAGTGACAACGGTGCTAGCATATTCTTTCTCATCCAACTCTGTACCTTTAAAAGTGGCAACAAAAGCATTCTGCCAATCACCAGGTTGCTTCAACTCCGATTTAGTTTCATTTTGATTGCCCCAGTAATGCATGGCCGCAGCCACGGAACTGGAGTCAAGGCCGCCACTTAACGCAGTACCGATCTTTACATCTGAACGCATCCTTATTTTACACGAGTCGAAAAACAATTCCCTGAAATGCTCAACCTGCTGAGGATAACTTTCCTTTACGGGACTGATGTGATCTAACGTATTCCAATACTGATGGAGTTCAATTGTCCTGGCTCCGGGAGTAAGGTATGCAAAATGGCCGGCAGGAAATCTCCGGATATCCTTAATCAGGGATTTTTCAGATGTCTCATACTCATAAATATTTTCCTTACACCAAATAAAGTCATCGCTCATGGTTACTTCATCCAGCAAAGGTGCAAGTGCCTTCATCTCCGAACCAAATAAAAAGCCATTCTTCGTGAATGCATAGAATAGCGGTTTAACACCAAACCGGTCTCTGGCTATGAATATTTTTTTTTGTTTGTTATCCCATAAAACAAACGACCACATCCCATTAAATTTCTCCAGACAACGATGCCCCCATTGGCGATATGCCTTTAAAATAACCTCTGTATCAGAGTTAGAATGGAATAGATGCCCACTTGCCAGTAAATCTTTCCTTACCTCTTTATAATTGTAAATCTCACCATTAAAAACAATGGTAAGATCACCATCGGTCATGGGTTGTTTGCCCAGGTCAGTTAATTCGAGAATGGCTAACCTTCTATGTCCAAACAATATTTTATTATCTGTATCATCCCACAGTCCATATCCATCCGGTCCTCGATGTGCAAGTCGATGCAACCCCATCTCGAAAGAAAGTTTACTAAATTCACCAATGGCACCAAGGATTCCACACATATCTTCAATTCACTCCTTTATATTTTAATAAAGCTTTGATCAGCAATTTGAATTTGGCAGTTAATGATGGATTAACAAAATCAAATTTATTTGTTAATAAAAATGATTTTAGTCCAAGGACTGTTGAGGTGGTGCATCTATAGAAAAATTTTTCAGCAAGTAAGTCATGTACTTTCTGGGAGGGGACAGGAAAGATATTATCAGTTTTTATTATTTTCTGTAGTAGCTCTCCGCATGTGAGTAATTCTTCATAAGTGAAATTTGATTCTTTAAAAAGCAAGGTATATAGAGTAGAAGCATCTGCCGGCTCAATAGATTTACCAAAAAATTTAACAATATAATTCATCCGAACTATATGCAAATTCTGGATCTGTTGCAGGGTGCGCTCCTTTAAACTTATATTACTATCGTGAACTCTGTACTGCAATAAAGTCTCAGGAAGATTTGCAAACTTACCATACTCAGCAAGCCTGCACCAAAACTCATGATCTTCTATGAGCATGTAGGCAGCATCATATAATATCTTATGACGTTGCAGTACTTCTACACGCATCATGACGGACGGATGACAAAAGGGCGTGATATAAAGCATTTTTGATTTTATATCATCATTGTCAAGTGGGAGTTGTGTTACCTCCTGTTTACCCATTATATTGAACCTTGTTCCGCACACTACATATTCATGATTCCTTTCCATGAAATCGTATTGTTTTTGAAATCTGTCAGGACTAGCGATATCATCCGCATCCATTCTGGCTATATATTTTCCTTTTGCACTTTGTAGACCAATATTAAGAAGCGCTACAATACCTTGATTATAGCTAAAATCATTAAAGATAATTCTAGCGTCATTAAATGATTCAATTATTTCCTTCGATCTGTCTGTTGAGCCATCGTTATAAATCAGAAATTCGAAATCCTCAAAACTTTGTGATAAGATGCTACTAATAGCCGCATGAAGGTATAACTGAGCATTATAAACAGGCATCAAGACTGAAATAGAGGGCATGAACTATGGTAATTTGTTAAGCAATGCTTTAAGCAATGCATTGAAAGCAGACTTTACACCTAATTTACCTTCCTCAAATAATTGTGCACGCTCTGCCTGATACCTGTAAAAACTGAACATTTCCGGATGTACCACATCAACGTATCGCGTAGAGGTCTCCTTCCATTTTTGATTTAATGGGTGATCTTCTTTACAGAAAATCACCATGTTTTGTTTATACCAAATATCAACCTTTTCATTAGTCCAGATTCTTGGCCGTATAACATCGTATAATATATATCCTGCTTTAGCAAATTTTTCTTGCCAATAGGAAAGCCATTGTTCATTGATATGATTCTGTCCACTCTGTCCGGGAATAGCTGCAGAAAAAAGTATTACATCTCCATGAGCTATTAAGACTTCGATAAAGATATTCGCACATTCTTCTGGCAAATGTTCTGCTACTTCTAGAGACACAACCAAATCAAATTTTCTTTTCAATGACCATGGGGTTCGAAGATCAATGGAATGAAATTTATTAGCTGTAACTTTTAACGAAGATCGCTCTACATACGCTCCATCTACCCCTGCATAATCCACCACCCCAGCTTCTTCAAATGCCTTTAACCAAGTTCCAATACCACACCCCACATCCAATACACTCACCGGTTTTAATAGATCCATTATTATAGGAACTAATTGCCGTGGTGCCTTCATGTTATGTGCTTCTTCGGTATGTAAATACAACGGATTCAACTCTTCTTAATTAAGTATGCGATTTGATTATTCCATTGGTGAATCCGACTTGGTGATTTTATCTCGGAAAGATAATCATGAACAGCTTTTGTGCACCCATCCCATGTATAGTAGTCATCAAGAATTATGACTCCGCCTTCAATGACCAATGGATATAGTTTATCAAGGCACACTTTAACAGAATCATACCAATCTCCATCAAGACGAAGAATCGATATTTCGCCCCCCTCGTAGTTTTGCAATGTATCGTGAAACCAACCTTTGTATAACCTGTAATTACTGCTACCCGATCTTTTCATCGCTTCTATAGCAAATGATTCATTAGCTGTACAATTGTTATAATACGTTGCAGAATTGGTATCATTTTGCCAGTTCAGTGCAGCATCACCATCAATGCCTTTAGCGGGTGGCAGTCCTTCAAAACTATCAAAAAGATGTACTCTCCTATCACCTTTTGTTAATTCACTTATGGCCGCAATCATACCTCCGCGCCAAACACCACACTCTACGATATCTCCTTTCTTTTCGAGAAACATCTTGCAAAGTGAGAGATTATTGATAAAAAAATCCTCAGGAATCATGGTGTATTCGCTGTACTTAGAAAACAACGAACGAAAATGGTCTATGAGATTATCGTATCGTTTAAGATCAAAGCCACCTGATTGAATGATTTTTTTTAGAAGTTCCTTAGCCATAGATTATCCTAGAAGGTGGTACCAAAAATCCGTTATTATACGAATGAGGAAAAGTTCTTCCTTTAATTGGGGATTCACTGATTTCAAATCCGACAATTTCCCTTTCCCAACAAATGGTCTCCGTGTTGTGTGTGCCGATCCAAACTGAAACTTTATAATAATCAGGAATGAGTGGCGGAAGTTCAATCAAGACCATAATCGATTGCTCCTTTTCAAGGTGCCTCATAAAAGGCTCTGATTGGGGTATTGCTTGACAAATTACAATTCCCCGTGAATTTGTAATATCGAACGCAATAAATAAATCTTTATGGACAGCCTTTGATACTATATGGCAAGTTGCCTCCAGCAAGTGCAATGGCTGCTCACCTTTTAGTTGTAATTCTACCTTTTCAAAGTAGGCAGAGCCCGTTGGATTTAAAGTGCGCTGCCATTGATTCGTGAAAATTTCTGAAAAGGAGAATTGGTATGCTTCAATCGTATCGCGAATTAATCCTTGATGAATAACTTTTCCATTATCCAATAAAATTCCCTTTTGACAAAGACCTTCAACAGCTGCCATATTATGACTCACAAACAAAATCGTTCTGCCACTTTTACTCACATCCTCCATCTTACCCAAACACTTCTTCTGAAACTCAGCATCACCCACGGCAAGTACTTCATCAATAATCAAAATCTCTGGCTCTAAAAAAGCAGCTACAGCAAACGCCAGCCGTAACTGCATCCCACTGCTGTAATGTTTTAAAGGTGTATCTAAAAATTTCTCCACTCCGCTAAAATCTACGATTTCATCAAATTTTGCAGATATCTCTTTCTGTTTCATTCCCAGCAATGATCCATTGAAAAAAATATTCTCACGGCCGGTGAGTTCTGGATGGAAGCCGGTGCCCACCTCCAGTAAGCTTGCGATGCGCCCGCGGGAAACAATGCGGCCAATAGTGGGTGGGGTAATCTTGGAAAGTATTTTCAGCAATGTTGATTTTCCTGCTCCATTTCTGCCAATAATACCAATGGATTCACCTGGCTGCACCTCAAACGAAACATCTTTCAGTGCCCAAAAATCTTCAGTCTCATTCTTTTCAAATTTCAATGTATTCACCATTCTTTCGCGCAAGCTCAGGTAGCCACCAGCCAAATGTTGTATCCGGTATTTCTTGCCTATATTTTGTATTTCTAAAATCGGCTTCATGTAACTTAGGCGAAATCGGCAAAAAAGTCTTCTGTTCTTTTGAAATAAAATATCCCTGCCAGTAATAAGATTAAACCGGATAACAGACTGATACCCAAAAAATAAAAATCAGGGGCGATGCCTGTAATCGGGAAACGGAATAACTCCACTGCGGCATACATGGGGGAGCACACGATGATGTATTGTAGCAACGGATATTTTAGCAAGGAAATTGGATAAATAACAGGTGTTAAAAAAAACAGAACCTGCACCATAAAAGGAATCACATACCTGAAATCCCGATACTTCACATTTAATGCAGCCAGCCATGAACCGAGGCCCAGCGTAGCAATTATGGCTATCAGTAAAGAAAGCGGCCAAATGAAAATTGCTGACCATAAAACCGGTTGTTGATAATAAACCAATATTCCTGTGAACAATACAAACGTCATAAGAAAATCAAACAAGGCCACCAAAACAGAGGAAACGGGTATGATGAGGCGGGGAAAATAAATTTTCTTAATAATTAAGGCATTGTTCACCATACTATTGGAAGCACTGGTAAGACCGGAAGAGAACATATTCCAAATTAATAAACCAGAAAACACATATACTGGATAAGGAAGATTTTGGGAAGGAATATTCAATGCCATACCAAAAAACAAAGTAAAAATGATCATCATCATCAGTGGCTGAAGTATCGCCCACAAAAAACCCAAAGTCGTTTGTTTGTATTTGATTTTGATGTCGCGCCAGGTAAAAAAATAAAACAGCTCACGGTAGTGCCATATCTCCTGCCAGTCAAACCACTTTCTACTGGAAGATTCTATGCTATATTCAATGGGTTCGGTCATGATTCTGTTTTACAACTTTCGATTAAAAGGATATTCCCTTTCAATTCTGCAATTTTGTGCCAAGTTACCATGAAAATTCTTTTCCTAGTACCCTATCCGTTACAAGAAGCCCCCTCACAGCGTTTTCGCTTTGAACAATACGTTGAAATTCTTGCCAGCCAGGGGCATAGCATCAAGACACAAAGTTTCCTTCCGTCTCATAATTGGCAATTATTTTTCAAAACCGGAAACTCTTTACAGAAAGCCCTAACGCTTATCAGGGGATTCCTTAAAAGGGTCTACGCCCTATTAATAGCACCTTCGTATGATTTCATTTTCATCCATCGCGAAGTGACCCCCATAGGACCGCCTATTTTTGAATGGATACTTGCAAAAATTTTGAGGAAACGAATTATATACGATTTCGATGATGCTATCTGGCTGACGGATCGAGTTCATGAATCTTCGTTACTGAAAATTTTAAAATGGAGGCAAAAGGTAAAAGACATTTGCCGCTGGAGTTATCGGGTAAGTTGTGGGAATGAATACCTGAGAGGTTTTGCTCTCCACTACAATTCAAACATTATTTATAACCCCACCACAATTGATTGCAAAAACAAGCATAACCCAGCACTCTTCGAGCAAAGAAATACAAATGAAAAAGTAGTCATTGGCTGGACTGGATCTCATTCAACATTAAAATATTTAATTACCATTGAGTCGGTATTACAAAAACTTGAGAATCAGTTTCCATTTATTTCATTTCTTATTATTGCTGATCAGCCTCCTCCACTTCATTTAGCGAGGCTTACTTTTATCAAATGGAATCCCCAAACTGAAATCGCGGACTTGTTGAAAATGGACATTGGTATTATGCCACTTCCGGATGATGAATGGTCAAAAGGTAAATGTGGTTTTAAAGCCCTTCAGTATATGGCTCTTGAAATCCCATCCGTAGTTTCACCAGTTGGGGTAAACACAATCATCATCAATCATGAACGTGAAGGTCTTCTGTGTCGATCAAATGAAGAATGGTTATTGGCGTTGGAAAGATTAATTATTGACAAAGATCTCAGCACAGAATTGGGAAAAGCAGGACGCAAAAAAGTAATTGATCACTATTCCGTTTCTTCAAACACTTCCAATTTTCTTTCGCTTTTTGAATAATCAAACATAAGGCCCAGGGCCATTACATAAAAAGGGAGTAATGGAATTCTATAGCGACTTAGTGTTCCGAAATTATAGGTGGATATTCCAACAGCAAAAGCAAAGGTGATAGAGAACACCAGGCAAAAAATAATATTAGGATCTGTGATCATTCTAAAAAAAACTCTTCGCCTGATAATCAAAACATATAGCGTAAATATTAAAATAGCAAAACTCTCAAGGGCGGATAGCGCCATCAGTGGGTTTCTGACCTCCCAAAGGTAGGGTCGGAAAATAGCAACATTGATTGCCTGAGGGGTCTTGCTGATCATATTCCCAAAAGTACCATCCAGTTCGCCCAGGCTATACGTACTTCCAGCGTCTCGCCCGGTTTGAAATGCAATATCATACGCAGTAATTTTCGCGGTTTCAGGAATTCTTGAAAGTGAGTATCGCACATCACTTTCACTCACTTTCAATACAGCCCAATATCCCGATCCGATAACAACAAGTAAAATAAATGGAACCAGTAAAATGCGCACAGCTATTGACCGTATTCGATTAAGATTGCTAAAATAAATCCAAAAAATAGCAGCTGGCAAAAAGCAAAGAAGGATGTATTTCTTTGTCGAAAAAATAAAGTAGGCCCCAATCAGAAATAATAAAACTGAGCCTAACTGCAATTTATTATCAATCAGAATACGCTTCAACGCGAAAGTCATAGCCCCTACACTGGCCAGAGTAATAGTGTCTTTTAGCAATCCGGAACCCCAGAAGAAAACAGAAGGAATAAAAAAAGCCGATAAGGCAATCCACTTGTGCAGATGAGGAAACTGCTCGTAAAAGGCTTTAAAAAAAAACCACATCCCAATAAAGCTTAGTACCGCAAAAAGAATAGCCGTGGCTGAATAACTTGAAAAAGTGATGATATCAAAGAGTGCAGCAATACGTACAATGAAATAAGAACCGGGGTCAGTATAAAATGGAATTCTGGAATAGTATTGATAAAGCCCTTTTACATCACCACCAAAAATAAGATTGAACCCTTCCGGAGAATCCATAATTGCTTCCCATATATGCCTGCTTCCATGGGAGTGGTAATTGTAGGTGTCACCCCCGTTATAATAAAACTGGTAAATGAACCCAACTGCTAATGCCCCAATAATTTTAATCGTTAGCGCAGGAAAAAAATATCTTCTGTTTGTTTCATCAGTAACGTAGGGTCTTATGACATACGCCAGCATGTATATAATGATGAGCCAGATAGGGGTGACAACAAAATCGCGAAGCTCCACAAATTTATAAAGTCATTACTCAACGCGAAGGTAACTACTTAGCCACACATTCACAGATCAATCCAATATGGCATTTTTTCTAATCACCTTTTTCCAGGTTCTTCAGCCTTTTCTTGGCATCCTTAAAGGCTTCATCTTTTCGGTTGGATTTCTTCTTCACTTCTTTGAAGTACCTCTTTGCCTCAGCTTTGTTTCCCATTTTTTCATTGATTTCGCCAAGAGAGATTAAAGAAAATAAATAGTAGCCTGATTCAGTGGCACCTATCTCCTCAGCATATTTCACAGCCAGAAGATAATATTTCTTCGCGTCCTCCAGCCTTCTCTGCGATTCATAAAATTGCCCAAGAAAAAATGCAGCATATCGGCCACTGGTAGCTTCATAGCCTACCTGAGCGCTATCTATTCGTTCCAAAATCCTTTTGGATTGGTGTTCCATTTCCGGAAACATTCCCCGTGCATATAACATCCTGGCGTAATAACGATGGAAATAAGGATTATCCGGATAGGTAGTATATAGGTATTCGGAAAGCTGAAAGGCTCTGATCTGATCGTTTTCATAGCTATTCAAAATTCGCATGAGCCAAACCATCGCTTCGGTGCGTGTGTAAAAGGCATTGTACGAAACTTCCTTTAGCTGCTTTAAGCCCAACTGCTTATCACCCTTGCGAAAAAACCACATGATTGGTTTAAGTGAAGGGTAATTTTCGGGCACCCAAACCGAAAAGTAATTGTACAGTGCATCACCAAATAATAATTCAGGACTCATATTTTCCTTCTCCCGGCATATTTCCATGTAGTTGAGTGCGGCCTTTCCCTCTACGGCTGATTTAGTCCAATTTTTTCTCTCTTCATCAGAATAAAGTCTTCCTTTAAACCCGTGAGCAGCAGCCAGAAAAAAAGCACCTTCAATCTTATACTCAGGATATTCCTCGAAAAGATTCTTCGCCACCACAATAGTACTATCCATGTATGCCAAAAAACGATCATCATATCTGGTTTCCTTGGTGTTAGGCATGATCTTCCACCACTCGCTCAATCCCAAAAGAAAATATGGGAGTGGGTGCCAGGGATACTTTTGCTTAAACCAACGAAACTGACGCTCGGCCGCATCAAACTTAAAATTATACAGATCGCTCAGCGCCTGGCTGATTTCAATCTGCATGGTGATGTTGTTGATCAAAATAATGGTGGTGTCTTTTTTGGCCGTCTTCGACTGGGCGGAAGCTGAACTCCATGAGCAACACATCACCACACAGGCGAGCAGAACATTTACTCCAAAGAATCGTTTTCTCATTCTAAATTTCAAATAAACAAAAAACTTACCTTCGCATCTTCAAAAAACAAAACATGCAACACGAAAAGGAACAAAGTTCGCTCTTTGCTGCAGATAAGAAACTGACATTCATCATCCTTTGTTTACTTTCTATTCTTTTATTATTCGTCAAGAAATCATTTATAGAAAACGAAACGGCTGCGTTTGAGTTTCTTCAGGACCGGCCCGAAGGTGCCATCCTCCAAATGATCAGCGCCCTTCAGTTCTTTTCAATCCCATTTATTTATCTGTGGAAATTTACCGTAATCGGATTTGTGCTCTGGGTGGGTTGCTTTATGTTTGGCTTCCGCATCACCTTCAGTCAGTGCTGGAGTGTGGTGATGGCTGCCGAGTTCATCTTCCTAATTCCAGAAGTATTAAAAATCGGATGGTTCATGTTTTTTCAAACCGACCCTATCTTGCCCGAAATCAGGGCGTTCTATCCTTTCTCCATGATGAATTTCTTTGACTACACCGAAGTTGCTAAACGGTATGCCTATCCACTGAGGGCAATTAGCATATTTGAAATTTTCTATGTTCTCATTATGGTAAACGGGGTGCACTATTATGCAAAAAGGGAGAAAAAAGCAGCCTGGTGGATCGTTTCTACCTCCTACATACTGATCTTCATTTTATGGCTTATTTTCTATGTAATCGTGTATAAATAGTTAGCAATAGGCATAAAGGCAATAGGCAGTCATCGCGAGAAGTTAATGTTAGAACTTTATGCACCCAATCTTCATCTAAGCAAGAGCTTGTATGGTTTAGCATTATTGCCTACTGGCGACTGCCAACTGCCTACTTTATTTAGTACGTATAGACTATTTTTTTCCTATTTTCGCCCCTTAAATTCAAAGGAAACAGCATGAATTTTCAGAAATCGAATAATATCGCGGGTTGGTTAGTATTTGCGGTGGCCCTGATCACCTATTGGCTCACCATGGAAGAAACAGCGAGCTACTGGGATTGTGGCGAATTCATCGCAGTTTCATATAAACTTCAGGTTCCCCACCCGCCTGGCGCTCCCCTTTTCCTTTTAATGGGCCGAATTTTCTCCTTCCTGGCCATGGGCGATGTAACCAAAGTGGCATATTGGATCAACTTTATGAGCGTGTTGGCCAGCGCGTTTACCATACTTTTCCTTTTCTGGTCTATCACGCTGTTTGGCCGCAAAATGATGGGCCTTGCCAAAGACTCCGAGATCACTGCCGATCAAACCTGGGTGCTCATGGGCGCAGGATTGGTGGGTGCTCTTGCCTATACCTTCTCTGATTCGTTCTGGTTTTCTGCTGTGGAAGCCGAAGTCTATGCGATGTCTTCATTCTTCACCGCATTTGTCGTTTGGGGAATTTTGAAATGGGATGTTATTGAAGACGAAAGCAAAGCCAATCGCTGGATATTGTTGATGTTCTACATGATGGGGCTATCCATTGGTGTTCACTTGCTTAACCTGGTGACTTTGCCAGCTTTGGGATTGATTTATTATTTCAAAAAATTCAAACCATCAACCTGGGGCATCATTGCTACACTTGGAGTTAGTGGAGTTCTGGTGTTATTCATCAACGATTTTATTGTGCCTGGCCTACCAACCATTGCCGGTTATTTCGAAGTTTTCTTTGTGAATACACTCGGATTTTTCTTCGGATCAGGTGCCTTGGTTTTCTTCCTCTTATTATTAGCAGCATTGGTGTATGGAATCTATTACACTCAAAAGAACAACAAGCCCGTTTGGAACACCTTCATTCTGGCAACTACTTTCATTTTGATTGGATACTCTTCCTACACAATGGTAATTATCCGCTCCAACTATGATACCCTCATTAACGAAAACGCACCAAAAGATGTAATGAGTTTTATCCGTTACCTTAAGCGTGAGCAATATGGCAGTCGTCCGCTTTTGTTCGGGCAATACTTTACTGCACGTCCGGTTGACGTAAAGTATGGTGCTGCGGAATACACGAAAGGAAAAGACAAGTACGAAATCTCCTCGCGCAAGTTCAGCTATGTGTATGAGCCTGGCCAGGAAACGATCTTACCGCGCGTCTGGAACTCGGACCACAAAGAAACGTACATGAACATATTAGGTCTTGCTGAAGGCGAGAAACCTACATTTGGACAAAACCTTTACTTCATGTTCAAACATCAGATCGGCACCATGTACATGCGCTACTTCATGTGGAATTTTGCCGGAAGAGAAAGTGACGAGCAAGGCGCTGACTGGCTAAGTCCTATGGGCGCTTCCAAAAAAGTACCTGATGTGATTGCCCATAACAAAGGCAGAAATAATTACTTCATGATTCCCTTTGTGTTAGGATTGATCGGCATGTTTTATCAATTCATTAAAGACACTAAAAACTTTTCGGTGATTGCCCTTCTCTTCGTGATGCTGGGCGTTGCAATCGTAGTGTATCTTAACTCTCCTCCAACTGAACCTAGAGAGCGAGACTACATCTATGCCGGATCATACTATGCCTTTGCGTTCTGGATTGGCCTTGCTATCATCGGAATAGCAGAGCTATTTAAAAGCTTTTTAAAGCAAGGAAAAGTAGCTGCCATAGCTGCCACATTGATTGGCCTGAGTGCACCTGCAATTATGGCTGCCCAAGGTTGGGATGATCACAATAGGTCCAATCGTTTTTTCTCTGTTGATTCGGCTGCCAACTATCTGAACTCTTGCGAGAAAAATGCGGTAATCTATACCGGTGGTGATAATGACACCTTCCCGCTCTGGTATGCACAAGAGGTAGAAGGCATTCGCACCGACATGCGCGCTGTCGTGTTAAGCTACTACAACACCGACTGGTACATTGAACAAACCAGACTTAAAGCATACGAATCCGCACCCATCCCTTACACGCTTACTGAAAAACAATACAAACAAGGTGGCCTCAATGATTACCTTCCTTTTGCTGATTTGAAAATAAAAAGTCTTGATGCAAAACAGTTCATAGATCTATTGTCGAAAGACTATGCGCAATTGCGCGATGGCGACAGAAACATTGTTCCCAGCAAAGTATTTACACTGGCCATAAATAAAGAAGACTTGAAAGCACGAGGTATTATTCCTCCTCAATTTGATAGTCTTGTAGTTGATCAAATGGAAATCAAGTTGCTGCGCGGAGCCTTAGAGAAGAAGGATCTTGCCCTGCTCGACTTCCTTGTAACCAACAACTGGAAACGTCCGATTTATCTTAACAACACTTCATTATCTCAGATCAATATTGACTTGAGCCCGTATGCCATTCAGGAAGGAAATGCTTACCGGATTTTACCTATTCGCAATTCTCACAAGGATCGTGAGCGCCTGGTTAACACAGAAGTCACCTACGATAACATGATCAACAAGTTTAAGTATTCTGGTTTGGACGATGAGAAACTTTATTTCAATGAAGACTATCGCGGCTTCGTATTAAATCATAGAAGTTCATTAAACGATCTAGCGCAAGCATTGATTGACGAAGGTCAAATGGAAAAGGCAAACAAAGTATTGGAATTCTCCCTTTCTAAAATGCCAGACCGCGTAATCCCTTACGATATCACAGCCCCTACATTAGTTGAACTGTTATTTCAAGTCGGTCAAAAAGAAAAGGCAATTGAAATTGCAAAACTGAGTGGCGACCGTGCTGATGAAATGGCTACTTATTTGATTGAAGAGAATTATGGGATGAACACTGAATTACGAAGAAATGCATTCATTCTAAATTCATTGCAGCAAACCCTGTATGTAAATGGTGAAATGGAACTGGGTAAGAAATATGAAGATGCGTTGAACAAGCATCTGGCCAGCTTGCGCATCTATCAGGAAGGTAACTTCTGAAAATTACTTCTGAACGATCAAAAATAAATCCAATGAGTGAGGAGCATCCTCGGTAAGAATATAATCTTCCTGAGTGATGCTCATCACCAACTGATCATCACTTCCCTTCAGTTTATTTCGATTAAGACGATTCATAAACTCATAGGGAATTCTTAAGATCGATGCCGGAAGCTTATACTGAAGATTTAATATGTCCCATCGCATAAGGTTGTCTACCGACTTCTTATTCTGTGCATAGTACTCCATCACTTTAGCATTGCCTGCAATGCCATGCATGGTTACGGTGCTAAAAAAAGTCTTTGCCAGATTAGTTAATTCCTGAGCGGTGTACTCACGAATGTGCCAGGGGTTGCGTGATAATGAATATGGCCGATTGGGTGTTGTGATCAGAGCAATTCCTCCTGGCTTTAACACCCGATGTATTTCCTTCAAAAAAAGACGATCATCCTGAATGTGTTCAATCACCTGAAAGCTTACCACCGAATCAAAACTATTATCTACGAAATCTGAGAGCGGTGGGATGTTACCACTTAAAAATCTCGCCTGAGGATATTTCTGTTGAAGTTTATCGATCACAGGAGCAATCTTATCAATGGCCGTATAAGAAATTACAGCTGGCAATAACCAATCAATTCCGCGCCCTTCACCACAACCTACTTCCAGCAAATCCCCCTTTATATACCTGGGAGCAAGTATATATGGCCTTAGCAGCCTTTGGTGAATCGGATTATCAGAAGGAATCGATTCTGACGTAATTTCGGTGGTGTAAACAGATGCCATCGTGAAAAAATTATCGGGCAAAAATAACTCAATTGGTTAGATTTAACGTTTTAAATTTATGTTGCTGAAATCGTTATGAGACGTATTATCATTCTCTTCCTGGTTATCTGGCCGGCCCAGGCGCTTTTTTCGCAGGCGCTCACCAGCATAAATTTTCGAGATTTATATAATCCTGATGGTGAAGTTTCAATCATACTGCAACCGGTAAAAACCGCTAAAAACCTGGAGGTCTATTACCAGATTCAAACCAATCCATTGCCCCTTAGTAAATATGACATCACCTGGGAGAAAAGAGAATCCTATACGCAG
This sequence comes from Cyclobacteriaceae bacterium, assembly GCA_043774745.1. GTDB lineage: Bacteria > Bacteroidota > Bacteroidia > Cytophagales > Cyclobacteriaceae > ELB16-189. The sequence goes on from JAYVTC010000102.1 coordinate 32,592, forward strand.
CGCAACGGAACTCTATTAATTAATCCGGATACCATCGTTTCTGAAAAAATAAAAAAGGGTCTATGGATTTTTGATCTTCCGGCAAAGCCATGGCTGCTGGTTGTAAAAGTTACGAATAAAGAAACTAATAAAAGCTGGCTGCATTTTAAAAAGATGGAAGAAAACTATCCAGTAAGCGGATGGATAGAACAGAACAACGAGCGATTAACCCGAAGATATCTTATCGTAAATCAACCTTACACCGTGAAAGGAAGTGACATCAAGCCATTTCATGTTTCCTATTTCAATGAGGATTTTCCTGCAGCCTATCCACCTTTTGCCGAAAATGAAAGTAAGGCGGATCGGTTTATGTTTCATGACTCTACATTTCAAATTAATCCTGGATCATCCATTTCGCTACCCAAAACTGGTCTTTATCTTTTTCAAAAAGACACCAATTCTGCTGAGGGGTTTGCTATAAGAGGAGTGAATAGAGTTTATCCAAGATTTTCTAAAATTGAAGATCTTATAAAGCCTCTGATTTTTATTTGCACCCAGGAGGAGTATGCAGAACTACAAAACTCAAAAGGTGATAAAACAAAATTCGATAAAGTCATTCTGGATATCACCAAAGACAAAGATCGTGCATCCAACTTTATGAAGGGTTATTTCAGAAGAATAGAACTGGCCAACCTATATTTTATCTCTTATAAAGAAGGATGGAAAACTGATCGCGGCATGATTTATCTGATTTTTGGAGTGCCTGATGAAGTAAGCGTGAATGATGGAAGTGAAACCTGGTACTACTCAAATACAAAGACGCGGTTCACCTTCGTAAAAAGTGGCAGTGTATACGATCCTGAAAATCATGTTTTACTGAGAGATAAACGCTTCATGGAGCCATGGTTTAGTACCATCGACCTGTGGAGAAAAAGCAGGTTCTGATTTAACGCGCTTCTTTCCTTACTTTTGCAACCAAATCATGGAAAAAACTGAAACAATATTCGGCACCCGTGCCGTTATGGAAGCCATTCACGCCAAGCGCGAGATTGAGAAAGTATTTATTCAAGCCGGTCTCAACAATGACTTGATCAAAGAACTCATCACACTGGCTAAAAGAAATAGCGTTCCTTTCACCTTTGTGCCTCAACAAAAACTCAACAGTCTTTCCTCAAAAAATCATCAGGGCGTAGTCTGCGTTTTATCAGCTGTTCAATATGCTTCTCTTGAAGATATCATTGACAAAATATACAGCGAAGGCAAAGAACCCTTTCTCTTGATTTTGGATCGCGTGACTGATGTAAGAAATTTTGGCGCTATTGCCCGCACCGCAGAATGTGCCGGCATTAATGCCATAGTAATGGGAGATAAGGGCAATGCACCCATTACTGGTGACGCTATGAAAACATCTGCCGGTGCACTCAGCCACCTACCTGTGTGTCGGGTGAAGGATATGAAAAAGACGTTTAAGTTTTTAAAAGACAACGGAGTTCAAATTATTGCCTGCACAGAAAAAGCTGAAAAAGTTCTTTACGCCTTTGACTTAAATTCACCTCTGGCTTTGGTGCTGGGCTCAGAAGAAGATGGAATTTCTCCTGAGTTGTTGAAGGATTCTGATCATCACGCTAAAATACCTATGAGTGGAAATATCGGTTCTCTCAATGTTTCTGTTGCAGCGGGTGTTTGCGTATACGAAGCGATTCGTCAAAAAAATTATAAGTAATCGTTGCCGTTAGGTTTAGTCTTCAAATCGCTTACAATCTTTCTGAACAGTTCTTCCTTATCTTTCTCACAAACGATCACTACATTATCGAAGGCGCCTACTAAAAAGCCATTCAAGCCTTGCACAACGATTAGTTTATCCTTTGGCCCTTTGATTACAGAGTTTCTGGTTTCATAGATAAGGGAATCAGCACTTATCGCATTGTTATTCGAATCTTTAGTGGAGTTATCATGTAAAGAACTCCACGACCCCAGATCAGACCACGCAAAAGTGCTTAACCAAACGTACACATTATCTGCCTTTTCCATGACAGCATAGTCAATGGAAATGCTCTTCGTTTGTGCATAAGCAGCTTGTAATGCAGTGCGCTCATCAGTTGTGTTAAAGCGTAGTGAAGCCTCTTCAAAAACTTCTGTCATCTCAGGTAAGTGTTTTCTAAAAGCATCTAAAATTGCTTTCACGCCCCAAACAAAAATTCCTGCATTCCACACAAAATCACCGCTATCAATAAATTTCTTTGCCAGTGATAATTCAGGCTTCTCCGTAAATGTCTTTACCTTCTTTAGCGCGGCTTTTCCATCAATGTATTGAATGTATCCATACCCGGTTTCCGGACGGATGGGTTTGATGCCGAGTGTTACAAGTTTGTCCTGATTTTTTGCCTGATCAAAACAAGCCTTTATAGTTCCTTGAAATTCCGGTTCATCCAAAATCAAATGATCTGAGGGAGCAACAACTATTACTGCATCTGGATTTTCTTTATAAATTTTTAGGGATGCGTAGATAATACATGGAGCCGTGTTCTTCCGCATGGGCTCCGTTAAAATCCTTTGAGCTTCCATGTCTGGAATTTGCTCTTGAGTCACTGCAAGGTGTTCTTCATGCGTAACTATAAAAATATTCTCCTTAGGGCATAGTGGCAAAAACCGTTCATAGGTTGATTGCAATAGAGTTTTCCCAACTCCAAGCACGTCTAAAAATTGCTTGGGTCGCGAATTACGACTGTAGGGCCAAAAGCGGGTTCCTACTCCTCCTGCCATCAGCACTACATAAAGATTTTTATTCATGTGGGTTTCCTTTTGGAATCAATGATTGCTTAAACAATACCTTCTTTGAGTAGATCGTGAAGATGGATAAAGCCAGCCACTTTGGTACCGTCCTTTACTACTAGTTGAGAGATGCTACTTTCCTGCATCATTTGCAGGGCTTTCACTGCAAATTCGCTTTTGTCTATTGACTTGGGTGTACTTGTCATGATATCCGCTGCTTTAATAGCCGTAATATTAGATTCTTTTTGCAACATCCTTCTAAGATCCCCATCGGTAATAATACCTAAAAGATTTTTTTCCTCATCCACCACGGCAGTGGCACCTAATCGTTTTGAAGAGATTTCCAAAATCACATCACGCAAAGAAGCATCAGCCACCACCATCGGTAACTGATTGTTTGAAAACACATCTTCAACCTTGAGATACAATTGTTTACCTAGCGAACCTCCAGGATGATAACGGGCGAAGTCTTCTTTTGAAAAATTACGCAGCTCAAGCAGACATATCGCCAGCGCATCACCCATCGCTAAGTGTGCCGTTGTGCTCGTTGTTGGTGCCAGATTATTAGGACATGCTTCCTCCTGAATGGTGGCATTCAACACAAAATCTGAGTGCTCTGCGAGATATGAATTTTTATTGCTTACCAACGCAACTAATTTAGATCCTCTTCGCTTTAAAAGCGGAACAAGAACTTTAATCTCCGGTGTGTTTCCACTCTTTGAAATACATATGACAATATCATCACTCTGAATCATACCGAGATCTCCATGAATGGCATCGGCCGCATGCATAAAAAGAGCAGGTGTTCCGGTAGAATTCATCGTGGCAACAATCTTATTTGCGATGATGGCACTCTTCCCAATGCCAGTTATCACCACCCTCCCTTTAGATTGGAGTATTTCCCGCACGCAGGCTTCGAAATCGTTGTCGATAAAATGAGTAAGATTTTCAACTGCCCGAGCTTCATTTATGAGAACATCTTTGGCAATTTGTTGGATATTTTTTACTATATTCAATGCTTATAACGTTTATAGAAAGTACAAAGATAAGTAATTCAAAATTTTATTGATCAGTATCATGATGGTGGCAGAAGAGAAAGATGAATTGAAGGCAAAACTCAAGGAAATATTCGGTTATGGGAATTTCAGGGGAAATCAGGAAATAGTAATTAGAAATATATTAGGTGGCAGAAATACGTTTGTAATAATGCCAACCGGAGCAGGCAAATCTTTATGCTACCAGCTGCCGGCTATGATCAAAGACGGGCTTGCCATTGTTATATCTCCCCTGATAGCGTTGATGAAGAATCAGGTGGATCAGCTCAATGCATACGGCATTAACGCCCGGTTTTTAAACTCAACCCTAAGCAAAGGAGAAATCACACGCCTGAAAAAGGAATGTATAACCGGTGCTGTGAAACTACTTTATGTGGCCCCTGAGTCGCTCAACAAAGAAGAGAATATTGAATTTCTTCGGAAAGTGAAAGTTTCATTTGTTGCTATTGATGAAGCACACTGTATTTCAGAATGGGGTCATGATTTCAGACCTGAATACAGAAAAATTAAAACGATGATTGCCCAGCTGGGAGATATGAATGTGATTGCACTCACGGCAACCGCTACGCCAAAAGTACAAATCGATATTCAGAAAAATCTTCAGATGGAAGAGGCCGATGTTTTCATCTCTTCGTTTAATCGCAAGAATTTATATTACGAAGTGCGTCCTAAAAAAGAGACTAAAAAACAACTCATCAAATTCTTAAAAGAACATAAAGGAAAGTCGGGCATTATTTATTGCTTAAGTCGTAAGAAGGTAGAAGAAATTGCACAGCTGGTTAATGTGAATGGTTTTAAGGCAGCTCCATATCATGCTGGTCTTGACCCTGATGTGCGAATGAAAAACCAGGATGACTTCTTGAATGAAGAAGTTGATATTATCGTTGCAACCATCGCTTTTGGGATGGGTATCGACAAACCCGATGTAAGGTTTGTAGTGCATTACGATGTGCCTAAATCACTGGAAGGATATTATCAGGAAACAGGGCGTTCCGGGCGCGATGGCCTTGAAGGCGTTTGCCTCATGTTCTACAGTCATAACGATTTGAACAAGTTGGAGAAATTCAATAAAGATAAACCCGTGCAGGAACGCGAAAACGCACGCGTGCTTTTGCAGGAAATGGAGTTTTATGCGGAATCACCCGTGTGCAGGCGCAAGCAGTTACTGCATTATTTTGGCGAAGAGTATAAAGAAAAGAATTGCGGTTCCTGCGACAACTGCATGCATCCGCGCGAACGTTTTGACGGAACCGAGTACGTGAAGATGTCGCTGGAAGCGGTGAAGCAAACCAATGAACGCTTCACATTAGGTCACCTGGTAAACGTAATACGCGGAACAGAAGATGAGTATGTAAAAAGTTACGCTCACTTTGACTTACCCATTTATGGAAAAGGTGATCAGCAAGATGCCGACTTCTGGAAATCCGTAATCCGTCAAGCACTTATTTATCAGTATCTCGAAAAAGATATCGATAACATAGGGGTACTCAGGATCACTAAAAAAGGTCAGGATTTTCTAAAGAAACCACACCCGATAGAACTCGCCCGAGATCACCAGTTTTCTACTGAAGTAGAAGATGAGGAGTCTTCTGAGCGCGTGATCATCAACTCAAAGTCGTATGACGAAAAGTTGTTTGATCTGTTGAAAAATCTCCGTAAGAAAATGGCCAAGGAAAAGGACCTTCCGCCCTATGTCATTTTTCAGGATCCTTCGCTGGAAGAGATGGCCACCACCTACCCTACTACCAAAGATGAACTCGCATCGGTAAATGGAGTAGGTATGGGTAAAGTGAATAAGTTCGGAAAAGAATTTCTGGATTTGATCCAAACCTATGTAGACGAGAATGATATTGAAACTGCATCGGATGTTGTAGTGAAATCTTCTGTTAATAAATCGAAGATTAAAATCTTTATCATTCAGCAAATAGATCGCAAGGTTGATCTGGACGAAATAGCTGAATCAAAAAACATTTCTTTTGATGAGCTACTTACGGAAGTTGAAAACATCTGTTATTCAGGCACCAAATTAAATCTGGATTATTATATCGATGAAGTACTCGATGAAGACAAACAACAACAGATATTTGATTATTTCCTCGAATCAGAAACCGATAGCATTGAAGATGCTGCAGATGCGTTGAAAGACGAGGATTCTGACTTTACTGAAGACAATCTGCGCCTGATGCGCGTGAAGTTCTTAAGCGAATACGCAAATTAAGTTCTCAAAAGGGTTTGTTTAAATAACCTGATCTCACAACACAATAGCCACGGACCAAGCCGTGGCTATTTTTATTTTATCTACCGAAGTTGTAATACTATCTTTGGTCCTTTAGAATCCAGATATGAATATTTTAATTATTGGTAATGGAGGAAGAGAACATGCATTTGCCTGGAAAATTAGGCAGAGCCCTCTTTGTTCAAATCTATATGTAGCACCAGGCAATGCAGGCACCTCGTTGTTAGCGGAAAATGTCAACATTGGAGTAGACGAGTTTGAAAAGCTTAAAGCCCTTTGCCTGGATAAAAAAATTGATCTGGTAGTAGTTGGACCCGAAGTACCATTGGTTGGAGGCCTACGTAACTTCTTCGAAGCTGATCCCTCCCTAAATCAAATACTGATTGTGGGACCCGGCAAAGAGGGCGCACAACTTGAAGGCAGCAAGGATTTTTCAAAGCAGTTTATGCTGAGACATCATGTGCCCACTGCTAAAGCCCGCACCTTTCATTCGCATGAAACTAAAGAAGCACTTCAATATCTCGAGACTTGTACACCTCCAATTGTTTTAAAAGCTGATGGGTTAGCCGCTGGCAAAGGTGTGATCATTAGTACATCCATCGAAGAAGCCCAGCAGGAAATGAAGGAAATGCTGGAACAAAAAAAGTTTGGAGATGCAAGCGCTAAAGTATTGGTGGAGGAGTTTCTGAATGGCATTGAGCTTTCTGTCTTTGTTCTAACTGATGGAGAAAACTATGTAATCCTTCCCGAGGCCAAAGACTACAAACGTATTGGTGATGGAGATACAGGACCAAATACAGGAGGCATGGGAGCTGTGTCTCCAGTAATTTTTGCCGACTCTTCATTCATGAGAAAAGTGGAAGAATGTGTTATCAAACCGACTGTGGAGGGGTTGAAGAAAGAAGGAATTTCATACAAGGGTTTCATTTTCGTAGGTCTTATGAACGTGAAAGGCGAGCCCTATGTGATCGAATACAATGCCCGTATGGGTGACCCTGAAACCGAAGTGGTGTTACCCAGAATTGAAAGTGACCTGGTGGAGTTACTGGTCGCAGCTGCTAAAGGTGATTTAAAGGACAGAAAAATTTCAATCCGAAATGAATTTGCTGTTACTATAGTATTGGCCTCTGAAGGATATCCGGATGCTTTTGAAAAAGGAAAAGTGATAACGGGGCTTTCGGCCGAGGGTCAAAGCACCTTATTTCATGCTGGCACAAGAAAGCAGGATGAGCATTTTGTGACCAATGGTGGTCGGGTGATGACTGCTACAGGTACAGGAAATACCCTATCTGAAGCGGTGAAAAAGGCATACCATTTGGCCTCCTCCATTCAATGGGATGGCATTTACTATCGCAAAGACATTGGCCAGGATCTTTTAAGACTCGAATCTGCCAACCAAGTCTAAAACCACGCTTGTCAAAGCAACCTTAACCTTATAACTTTAACATTTAAATTCTAATAAATACTAGGGATGGGCTGTGCCTGCGGAACAAAGAAAGACGGAAAGGTATCCGGTTGTAATAATAATGGAGCCTGTGAAACAGGTGGTTGTAATAAAATGAACGTATTCGATTGGCTATCTAATATGGATATGCCGGTGCAGAGTCGCTTTTCAGTAGCGGAAGTACGTTTCAAAAATGGCCGCAAGGATTTTTACCGTAACACTGACTCATTACCCCTCACTACCGGTGATGCTGTTATTATTGAGGCTGCCACTGGTCATCATTTAGGATATATATCGATGCAGGGTGAGCTAGTAAGACTACAAATGCAAAAAAAGAAAGTGGCTAATGATGATGAGATCAAAAAAATCTATCGACTAGCCACTCAAAAAGATTTAGAAAAATTTGCAGACATACAGAAGCGCGATCTACCAACGCTCTTCCGCACACGCGAAATCATCAGGCAACTAAATCTGAATATGAAATTGTCGGATGTGGAATACCAGGCAGACAATACCAAAGCAACATTCTTCTATTCTGCAGAAGACCGGGTGGACTTTCGTGAATTAATAAAGCTGCTTGCCACTGAATTTAAAGTGCGCGTAGAAATGCGTCAGATTAGTCTGAGGCAGGAGGCCGGTCGCTTAGGAGGTATCGGTGTGTGTGGTCGCGAGCTTTGCTGCTCTACATGGTTGAGTGATTTCAAGAATGTAGGCACTAGTGCTGCGCGTTATCAAAATCTTTCGCTTAATCCCAGCAAACTTTCTGGTCAGTGTGGCCGGTTAAAATGCTGTCTTAACTACGAACTGGAAACCTATATGGAGGCGTTGAAAGACATACCCGAAATAGAGGTTCCATTACTAACTGAACAAGGTGAAGCACGCCTTCAGAAAACGGATATTTTCAGAAGGATCATGTGGTTTGGATATAAGGAAGACAATAACTGGTATCCATTACGCATTGAGCGGGTGAACGAAATTCTGGAATTAAACCGGGCAGGAAAAAAGCCAGCCAGTTTAGAAATCGATAAAGAAGTGGTAAAAGAGCCTCTGTCCAAACTCAACAGCGACCTGGAGAGCATGGATAAAAAATTCCAGAGCAAGTCGAAGAAAAAGAAAAAGAACCGCAGTCGCGGAAAAGACGGACAGGTACAGAATCAACCCTCGAAAACCCCACAAGCACGAAACAACCCAAAAGGACCGCGCAAAGAATGAGGACGGTAATCATTATTATTCTTTCATCTGTAAATAATCTTTTATTAAGGCCGGATGGAATAGCGAAGTCAAATTCTCCTTATGGTATAGTCTGGTTGTTAGCCATTTCGGGTATGCTTTTCTCATGCGACTCAGACCGATTGTATGAACAAAATATAAATCTTGAGGAACGTTGCTGGAAAGTAGATGAGTCAATGATTTTTGATTTCAACATTGAAGATTCTTCAAAGCCTTACCGCATTTATTACAACGTTCGAAACTCACTGGAGTACCCTTATGCCAGATTGTTTATCCAATATACGCTCTCCGATTCAACCGGATTACAAATCGAAAAAAATTTGAATTCACAGTTTCTGTTTGATCAAAAAACAGGAAAGCCTCTTGGACAAAGTGGCATAGGTGATGTGTTTGATCACCAGTTTTTATTGATCGAAAAGCAGGTATTCAATTATCCTGGAAAATACCAACTCAAGATTGAACAATTTAACAGGCAAGATACCTTACGCGGAGTTTTGGCTGTGGGCGCCCGAGTAGAGACATTCAAGGCAAAATAAAAATGGGGCTTTAGGCCCCATTTTTATTTGACGGATTTTAAAAATTCAAAAAATTAAAATCCTCTCTGTTGTAACCTGAAAACAAAATTCTAAACTCAAATAACCAAGAAACTGTTTCAAATGTAACCGGGCTTTAATTATGCCCATCCTAAAATCAATTAGAAAGAAATTAGAATCATTTTAAGGCAGCCAGAGAAACCCTCACAATGGTGCCCTTACCTGGAGAAGAGTCCAATTCAATTCGTCCTTTATGAATGGAAAGGATTCGGTGACTCAAGGGCAATCCAATTCCATATCCTTTTATTTTCGATGTCGCATCGGTTCGGAAAAACGGCTCAAACACATTATTCAAGTCCTTCTTTTCGATGCCAGGGCCCTGATCTGAAACCTCCACAACTAATTCATTCTTGACTAAGGTGAGCATAACTTTTGCTGATTTATCAGGAGCAAACTTGCAGGCATTTTCAACGATATTTTGAAAGGCGATCTTCAGCAAATACGGGTTCCCCAACACGGTAAGTTTGTTTTCATCTTCAGGCATTTCATGAATACCAACTTCTACATGATAGGTTGGGTCAATCGTGCTTACAAAGTCACGTACCTCCCAGATAATTTCATCCAATCGTACACGCGTCATCGTAAATGAATCCTGTTCCCGGGTGAGCCTGGCCAACTCAAGCAAGCTATTGGACAATTGATTTAGTCCCCGAATATCTTCTAATACAGAATCTATCGTTTCGCGGTACTCTTCTATTGATCGATCTTTTAAAAGTGTAACCTCCAACTGTGATGTGATATTGGTCAATGGATTTTTCAACTCATGTGAAACGTTGGAAACAAACATTTTCTGAAGTTGGAACGCTTTAGCAATGCGCCCTAATAATTCGTTGAATATTAAAATCAACTTGCCCATTTCGTCTTCATAGGGGCTTTCCTTTAACCGCTGATCCAGATTTTGAGGTGATATCCTTTTAACCTCATCCATAATTCGTTTAAGGGGCCTTAGAGCACGTCCTGAATAAACCCAGCCTGAAATAAATACTACAGCGGTTAATACTAAAAAGGCAAAGGTCAACAGTGTTTGCAAATCCTTTAAACGCACCTCTCCATTGATGTCTACTGCTGCTGCAACGACAACATAATCAAAACCCTTATCTCTGAACAAAACTCCGATCACATCAAAGTCATTCTTCTCTATACGTTGTTCACCGAACTTCCTTACATTATCGAATGACTCCGGATTTAAAAACTTTGTTGTGTCTCCGCTGAAGTAGATCTCTTTGTTTTCATAATCATAAATCCGAATCGTTTCTTTATACAAATTGTCGCGCTTGGCGCGGTCAATAACCTGAAGCAATGCTGAGTCAACGCCTTCCACTTTAATAAGAAGAATAGCCGATGTGATTGCCTTTTCCTTTAGCCTGCGATAAAACTCTCGTTCCGAAAACTTGGCGGTAAAATAATAAATAGACATGAAGGCCATCAGAACAATGGTACTCACAAGAATGGTAAATTGAAGCGTAAGTCGGGTTCGTATCTGCACTTGCTTATTCTTCTTTTAAAATATAGCCCATTCCGAATTGAGTGTGAATTAATTTCTTGTCGAAGTCACGGTCAATTTTCTTTCGAAGATAATTCACATACACTTCCACCATATTTGTGCCTGTATCAAAATCCACATTCCAAACGTTTTTTGACAGCTCGGCCCGCGGAATTACTTTGCCCTGATTGCGAAGAAAATATTCCAACAGAGAAAATTCTTTTGACGTTAGCTCAATTTGCTTGCCTGCACGCACGGCTACTTTTTTGTTTAAGTCAAGTATCAGGTCAGCAATGCGCAATTGATTACTATCCACCGGGTATTTTGGTTGACGTTTGGTGAGCGAACGAATTCGCGCCAGCAACTCGCGAAACTCAAAGGGCTTTGCTAAATAATCATCTGCCCCACTGTCTAATCCCACCACTACATCATCGGTGTCTCCCAGCGCTGTGAGCATAAGAATAGGCGTTTCAATTTTACCGGCTCGCAATTCGCGACAAAGCTCATGACCACTTAATCCGGGCATAATTACATCAGTAATAATAATATTGTACTGATTACGAAATGCAAGGTATTTTCCAGTCACTCCATCCTCAGCAGCATCCACTTCATATCCATTCTCCTCCAGTCCCTTTTTTAAATACTGAATGGTTTTCTTCTCATCCTCAATCAAAAGAATCTTCATCTGTTCAAATGTAAAGAGCCCCGATGTGAAGTTAGCATTAGAATTCGATTAAAACCATGTAAGAGGAGTTGAATCAAAAAATGAAAAATAAAAAAAGGCCCCGATTAACTCGAGGCCTTTTCATTATAAATAACTTTTTTACACTGTTGCTTTTGTGTCTGATTTTTTAACAACTGCTTTCTCCACATCCAAATCCAAAACAATCGGAGTTGCAATGAAGATGGAAGAGTATGTTCCGATCACGATACCGATAAATAAGGCAAACGAAAATCCTCTTAATACTTCACCACCAAAAAGCAGAAGCACAATTACCACAATCAATGTTGTACCCGATGTAATTAACGTACGACTGAGTGTACTATTGATGGCATCATTGAATACTTTGGAGCGCTCATGATTGGCACCAAAACCCAGGTATTCACGAATACGGTCAAAAATGATCACTGTATCGTTGATTGAGTAACCAATAATGGTAAGAATGGCCGCTACAAAAACTTGATCAATTTCAAATGAAATTCCGAAAAGACCTGCGATAGCAAAGGATGCAATCACAAACAAGGTATCGTGAATAAGTGCAATGATGGCACCGGCACTATACGTCCATTTTTTGAAGCGCATTAAAATATAAAGGAAAATCAAAATGATGGACACGATACTGGCTTCTAAAGCAGAACCCTTGATATCATCTGCAACGGTAGCTCCCACTTTCGAAGAAGATGGCACCATAAAATGCTGATCATCCAGTTGAGCATCATTCTCGGTATATTCAACTTTCTTGAATTTTTCAATTCCTTGAATAAGGGCGTTTTTTACTTTGTCATCGGCTGCTTCAGACTCATCATCCACCAGGTAAGAAGTGGTTACTTTCATCACTTTATCACTTCCAAAGTTTTTAACTTCCAAACCCGCATTTTCAAAGCTTTCGCTCATAGACACTTTCATATCAGTAGCCACCACTGGTTGGCTGAAGGCAACGATATAAGAACGACCACCCTTAAAATCTACGCCAAAATTAAGTCCATTCACTGCAATCAGAATAAACCCGATTACGATCACAGATCCCGAGAATAAGTAGGCTTTCTTTCTGAATCCAATAAAGTCAAAGTCTTTTCTGTTCTTAATAATATTTGCCATCGGAGTTTCGAAAGAAACATGTGCGTCATCTCCTTTGCGTGTCAACCATTCCACAAGAACATGAGAAATGTAAACAGCCGAGAAGAAGGAGGTAGCAATACCAATCATTAGTACGATCGCAAAACCTTTCAATGGACCTTGACCTAATATAAATAAAGCAGCCGCTGTAATCATCGTGGTTAAGTTCGAATCGAAAATGGATGAGAATGCTTTCTCATAACCTTTCTTAACAGCCTCTTTCAGTTTGCGGCCCAATCGAAGTTCTTCTTTGATACGTTCAAAAATCAACACGTTGGCATCCACCGCCATACCCATGGTGAGCACAATACCGGCTATACCCGGCAGCGTAAGTGCGGCATTCAACTGTGCTAAAATTCCAAGGATGAAGAAGATGTTGAACAGCAACGCAATGTTGGCAACCCAACCACCTTTAGAGTAATACGCCACCATGAATAACACAACAATACCCAAACCACAAGCCATTGAAATAAGACCCTGATTTTGTGCCATCTTTCCAAGGCTTGGTCCTACAATGGCTTCTTCTACGATGCGTGTAGGCGCTGGTAACGAACCTGCTTTTAACACGTTTGCCAAATCTTTCGCTTCTTCTAGATCAAAAGAACCCGTGATCTGTGAGTTACCATTTGGAATCTCACCTTGCACAGTAGGTGCTGTATACACATAATTATCAAGCACAATCGCGATTCTTCCCTGAGGCTGCTTGCTTGCCGCTGCGGCTGTGATTTTTGCCCAGGCACGCGCGCCAGCTGCATTCATCGTCATACTTACAGCAGGTCTTGCAAACTGATCGTAATCCAGACGGGCATCGTTAACTACATCACCCGTTAGCAAAGGTTTTCCATTGCGGCCTACATTGATAAAGTTTAATTGAATATCCTCCACACCCGGTGTCATCTGAGGATCTGATTTTACATCCCAAAAGAATCCAATCGTGCGAGGGAACATCGCTTTCACATCAGGACGCCTTAAGATGCGATTGATTTCTACTGTATCTTTTACCTGATACAAGAATGGTATTCCCTGATCGCTTAATGCGAACAATGGCGATGACGTTGCTCTTCTTAATGAATCAAGTGCATTGCCTGTTGTATTCCGTAAGTCAGCAAGTTCTTTCTCAAGGGCTGATTGTGTAGAGTCGGCACTTGTAATTGCCTTAGTCGTGTCTGCACTCTTCGTTTCGGTAGTAGCAAGGGTTGCTTTTTGATTTTGTTCCTTAACCAACAAATCATTAACCGCTGCTAATGATTGATTCAATTGTGGATCAGAAAATTCAATTACTTCCCAGAACTCCAGTCGCGCAACTCCTTGTAAAAGTTTTCTTACACGCTGTGGATTATCTGCACCCGGAATTTCGATCTGAATACGACCGCTTTCCTGCAAGCGCTGGATGTTTGGTTGCGATGTTCCAAACTGATCGATGCGGGTTTTTAAAATCGTAAATGAACGCTCAATGGCCCCATCAATTTCAGTATTCAAAAATGTCATTACTGTTTCATCGCTATCCGTAAGTTTTACACGGTCTTTATTGGCAGCAGATGTAAAGAGTGACGCCAGTGAACGATCAGGATTTGCATCTTTGAATGCCTTATAAAATAATGCACTGTAACTCTCGGTGCTATTCTTCTGCATTTCTTTTGCTTTTTGAAGAGCATCTAAGAAAGACTGATCCTGATTGTTACCACTTAAACCTTTAATGATATCGACAGGAGAAATCTCCAACACTACGTGCATACCACCCTGCAAGTCGAGACCCAGGCTCAACTCATTTTCTTTCACTTCTTTGTAGGTATACTCGGCACCAAACAAATTATAAACCGGCTGGTTCCACAGCGAATCCAGATAGACTTGCTTTTTAGCAAGACTTAATGAACCATTCTTGTCGGTTGCAAATGCCTCCGCTTCCCGCACTACTTTGGTCGATACGAATGTAAACGACAAGTAGTACAAACAGAGCAGCGTGACGATAACTGCCAACACAACCACTACACCTTTGTTACGCATAACTATTACTTAATTTAAATTGATTGATAATACTATTAATAAAACATATGGATGATCCCGTCATTGGAGATCACATAAAATTTGAAAAACTACACGATGGGATTTCAGGGCGCGTTTGGCGCGATTACTATTTGAAAGAGAACGTGAAAAAGTTTATTAAATACCTTTTCACTTGATGGGATGTATTTATTGGAGACTTCTGAGTTGGATAAGGTTTCCAACACCGTGTCAGGTGACTGCTCATCAATTTTAACAACACTGGCTTGTGTAACTGCTTCAACTGGGGCTGTGATTACGGTTTGCTGATCTGATTTTTCATCGGACTGCTCGGTATCACCGACTTTCTTATTAGGTTCTAATTGAGTAAGAGTGTGAGAAAGAATAATCACTGCAGCAGCCAATAGGCCTGCGATAATTAAAACTCCACGGTAAACCGATTTTTTTCTCATTTCTTAAATAATGAAGCCCACAAAAATAGGGTTTAGAAATTAATTCACAACACCTATAATACGCGACCTGAGATACCCTACCAATACGTCCAAAGCACGCTCAAAATGGCTGTTATTGGGCACCACCAGGTCTGCATTATGTTTCAAAGGTTCAATCAGGCGCTCATATACAGGCATTACATGGTATTGGTAACGGTATAATACATCGTCAATATCATAACCCCGTTCCACCTGATCTCTCTTTATTCTTCTGCCCAACTTCACATGATCCTTAGCTTCAATAAAAACACGCAGATCCAGTTCATTAGAGATTTCTTCAAAATACTGAACGAATAAACCCTCTACCACAATGATTGGGGCAGTTTTAAATTCCAGAATCTTTGGGGTGGCAGTCGGATTATTGAAAGTGTACTCGTTCTTAATTACGTTCTGACCAGCCTTCAGCAACAAGAGATCATGCTGAAAAGCTTGGTGGTCTATAGAGATCGGTAAGTCAAAATTCTTGATTCCATTCTCATCAACGGGTTGTTGATCGCGTGGTCTGTAATAGTTGTCTTGCGAGATCAAACAAATTTCATCGGCTTTAAAGCACGAAGAAAGTCCCTGAAGAAAAAATGTCTTCCCTGAACCACTTCCACCTGTGATACCAATCGTAAAGGGCTTATTCATGCTTTATCCTCTAATGATGAATGCTTCTCTTTCAGAAATTCAATCAACTTGTTCACCGCTTTAGCGCGATGACTGATGGCATTCTTTTCCTCCATGCTCATTTCTGCCAATGTCTTGTTGTATCCATCAGGCAAAAAAATGGGATCATATCCAAAGCCACCTGATCCTCTGTATTCATGGATGATTTGTCCGCTAGCAATTCCTTCAAACTGTTTGGTAAACTCAGGTGTGATTAAAGTAATAACCGTTCTAAACCTTGCTCTCCGGTTTTGTGATTGCGCTAAATTCTTGAGGAGCAGTTGCATATTGTCTTCTGCACTGCGCTGCTCTCCCGCATACCTTGCTGAATATACTCCTGGAGCTCCCTTAAGTTCTTCCACCTCTAAGCCAGTATCATCTGCAAAGCAAGAGACGCCAAAGTTTTTATAAACGTATTCTGCTTTTTGAAATGAATTACCTTCCAGGGTTGGTTGCTCTTCAGGCAATTCTTCTTTACAACCAACTTCTTCAAGGCCTATCAATTGGAAGTCCGAACCCAAATGAGCCCGGACTTCTTCTATTTTATGCTGATTATTTGTAGCAAAACACAACATATCATTTTACAGCAATCAATTCAATATCAAAAATCAAGATCGCATTGGAAGGCACTTTTCCACTAGCTGTTCCATTTACTCCATATCCGTACCCTGAAGGAATATAGGCCGTTATTTTTGAACCAACCGGAACTATGGGAATAACCAACTGCCATCCTATAATAAGTTGATTGAGCTTGTATGAGAATTCAGCTTCGGGTTGAAACACGGTACCATACTTTAGAAGCCAGCCAGTCGTTTTTACGGTTACTACATTTTCAAGGCATTGCACTTTTGCGCCTGTACCCAACGTAGTAATAGTATATCTAACACCCTTGGGCTCAGATTGAGCGGTAATACTATTAGAAGCCAAATAGGCGTCTATCGCTACAATATCTGAAGCCAACCGTGTTTGATCAACAGCTGCTAACTTTGTAGCAGGCACTTCCTTTGTACACGGTGGAGGATCATTTTTTTTGCAAGATTGAGACAAGACCAATCCGACTACCAAAACAACTGCGATTACCTTATTCATTAATCGTTACTTGATATCAATTATTTCCATCTCAAACCACAATACTGAATTTTCTGTAATCAACTCACTTCTCTTCCTTGGGCCATAAGCCAACCCAGATGGAATGTACACGGTCACCTTTGAGCCTTTATTCATCAAAGTAAGTGCTTCTGTCCAACCGGGCATCACCTGAGGATAGCCATCAATTACCAGTTCGAGAGGCTCGTAGGGCGCGCGCTCCTCGGCATAGACATTATTGGCACGTGCTACAGATTCCATACTGCTATCAAAACAACGACCATCCATAAGAAATCCGCTGTAATTTACCCTAACAGTTTGGCCTGACTTGGCATTATCTCCCTTTCCTTGTTTTTCAATTATGTATCTTAAGCCAGAAGAAGTTTTTTGTGCAGCAATGGATTTCTCTTTTAAATAAGTATCAATTAGAATTGTGTCAATTGCCAATTGCTCTTTTTGCTTCACCGCTTCCTTCTCACCAAGTTTCGCCATGATTTCATTCTGCAATTTTCTTGCATCCTCTTCTGAGATTACATCGGTAACACCAATTTCAAAAGTGAATGAACCGGTAGTATCTACTCCTGCAGGAGGAGGCGATTTGAATGTCTTCTCAAATAAGTCCTTAGCTGAAACCGTAAATGTTACGCTATCACCTTTTGTCAATATTTGAAAAACCTCCAACACAACATCTCCCTGAGGTACTGTGTCTTGCTTTTGCACCATGGTTGGGAAATCGGCTTTGCGACTATCCGACCACACAGAATCTTTAGAATCTTTAAACGACATGTTTAAGATCAGGATTTGACCTGTGGCAGCCAACTTGCCGTCACCGGCACGTACTACATTATACTTATACCCTGACTTTGTTTCTTTGGTAGATGAACATGCCGCCATTAACAACGCCACAAGACTCACCGCTACAATTGATTTTTTCATTTTTGATTTTTAGTTGACTACTCTTTATTTAATTGAACTTTATATTCCGGTAAAATTTCCAGGAGTTTCTTTAAGGTGTTTTCCAGGGTTAGTTTAGACGATCCACCAGAAGCGTTTCGATGACCTCCTCCTTCAAAATATTTTCGCGCCATATCGTTCACTGAAAAATCTCCCAACGAACGAAACGATAATTTTATTTCTTCCTTGCGATCATACATCAGCACAGAAAGTTTTACGTCTTTTATGGACAAACCATAGTTGACCAATCCTTCGGTGTCACCGGTTTGAGCGCCATATGCTTTCAACTCATCCTGACTAAGCGTCATGTAGGCCGTGTTATATTCTGGCAGCACTACCAACTTCTGACTCAGCACAAATCCCGTAAGGCGAAGTCGCTCAAGAGAACTGGTGTCATAAATTTGTCGGGCTGTTTCATGTGGGTTTGCTCCAAGGCCAACTAATTCAAATGCAATCAAAAACTCCTTTTGGCGGGTGTTATTGTGTCTGAATCCACCCGTGTCGGTCATTAAGCCAGCATATAAACAATTTGCGCTATCGCGATCTATCAAGGCTTTCTCACCCAATTCTTCAATCAACTCGAAAATTAATCCTGCTGTTGATGCGGAAGCCGTAGTCCACTGCACATACTGAGCAAAGTTTTCGGGCTCAAGGTGATGATCGATTAAAACCTTTACCGCAGCCGAGTTACGAATCATTTCACCCAAGCTGTTGATGCGACTCAAACTGGAGAAATCCAGACAAAATACAATCTCTGACTCCCTAACTAGTTGAGCTGCTTTTAATTCATTTTCAGGCTTATCGTTAGAAAGTGCCAGAACGGAATCATTTCCGGCCATCCACGCCAGAAAATCAGGATAATTACTCGGAGTTATCACCGAAACGGAGTGGCCTTTCTTGATTAAATACCCTGCCAGGCCCAAAGAAGACCCCAACGCATCAGCATCTGGTTTAAAATGAGTCACGATCACCACTCGCTTGGGCGAGCTGATTAGCGACTTGAAGGCTTGGAGGTTTTCCATTGAAATGGCAAAAGTCGCAATTTTAATTGTGAGTGCATAGCCTGACATGGAAGCTGGGCAATCATTTGGATAAATCATCAAAAAACTCCGCGTCTAAGGCATGGACTATGACCGAAAAGCCTAATTTTGCGCCCGATTTAAAACCCTTCTGAAAACAATAAATAATCAATAAAATGGCAGGAAACAGGACTTTTACAATGATCAAACCAGATGCTACCTCGGCTGGAAACACAGGTGCAATTACTAAAATGATTGAAGAGGCGGGCTTTCGCATTGTGGCGATGAAGAAGGCAAAATTAAGCCCTGAATTGGCCGGTAAATTCTACGAGATACATAAGGAGCGCTCTTTCTATGGAGAACTTTGCGCTTATATGTCCAGCGGATCTATCGTTCCAATGATTCTGGAAAAAGACAATGCTGTGGAGGATTTCCGCAAATTGATTGGCGCTACTGATCCTGCAAAAGCAGCTCCAGGCACTATCCGTGCATTATTTGCTAAATCAATCGATGCGAATGCCGTTCACGGCTCCGACTCTGATGAAAACGCTGCCATCGAAGGCAACTTTTTCTTCTCACAATTTGAACGCTTTTAAGAACAAACCCCGCTAGCCGGGGTTTTCTTTTTAATTTTTTCTCCTATCTATTTTTAAAGTCTTTATGAAAATAAATCCTCTTTACTCAGAAAAGTTTGAAGCCCGCCACAACGCACCAGATGCTTCGCAAATCGCTGACATGCTAAAAGTGGTAAAGGCATCTTCGGTGGATGAACTGATTGACCAAACCGTGCCCGCCAACATCCGCTTGAAAAAAGCATTGCAGTTGCCAGCGGCACAATCTGAGTTCGAGTTTCTAAGGGACTTTAAAAAACTAATGTCGAAGAATAAGATTTATAAATCCTATATCGGCATGGGTTATTATAACTGTATCACACCGGGAGTTATTCTACGCAACATTTTGGAGAACCCAGGATGGTACACTGCCTACACTCCTTACCAGGCAGAGATTGCACAAGGCCGCATGGAGGCTTTGATCAATTATCAAACGATGGTGATCGACCTTACGGGAATGGAAATTGCCAACGCATCATTGTTGGATGAAGCCACCGCTGCTGCAGAAGCGATGCACTTGTTGTACGCTTCGCGCAAAGGCAACAAGAAAAACCTGCCTACCGGACAGGCAGGTGCAAATATTTTCTTTGTGGATGAGAATGCTTTTCCACAAGTGATTGATTTGCTTAAGACAAGATCTGAACCTATTGGTGTGAAGCTGGTCGTTGGGAACGTTGCATCATTAGACCTTACCGATGCTGATTTGTTTGCGGTGTATCTGCAAAACCCGGATAACAATGGTGAGATTAAAGACCACACAGCGTTCATTGCTTCTGCTCACGAGAAGGAAGTATTTGTAGTGATGGGCGCTGATCTGATGAGCTTGCTTTTAATGAAATCACCTGGTGAAATGGGTGCCGATGTTGTTGTAGGAAACTCACAACGTTTCGGTGTGCCTATGGGATTTGGTGGGCCACATGCTGCTTTCTTTGCAACGAAAGAAGAATTCAAAAGACAAATTCCAGGAAGGATCATCGGAGTATCGATCGATGCAAAAGGAAATCCTGCGTATCGTATGGCATTGCAAACACGTGAGCAACATATTCGCAGAGAGAAAGCAACTTCGAACATTTGTACTGCACAAGTACTATTGTCGGTGATGGCAAGCATGTATGCTGTGTATCACGGGCCAGAGGGTTTAAAGAAAATTGCAGGGCGTATTCAAGGTCTTACACAACTTCTTGAGAAGGGACTTGCAGCAGCTGGCATAAAACAAGTAAACAAAAACTATTTCGATACGATCAAGGTTGCTGTCTCTGATAAGAAAGCCATTCAGCAAAAAGCAGACACGGCCGAAATGAATTTTAAATATTTCAATGATACCTACATTGGAATTTCATTGGACGAAACTTCCACTCTTCAGGATATTGAAAATATCATTTCTGTCTTCTCAGGAAACGCTTCATCGATTAAGAAAGAAACAGTGAGTGAACTGAATTGGCCTGCATCGCTGATCCGTTCTACAAACTTCTTAACACATCCTGTATTCAATGCGCATCACTCAGAACATGAGATGTTGCGTTACATCAAGAAATTAGAAAACAAAGATTTATCAATGGTGCACTCTATGATTTCATTGGGCTCTTGCACGATGAAGTTGAATGCGACCACTGAAATGATTCCAGTAACATGGCCTGAACTTGGCGGACTTCATCCTTTTGCTCCGGCCAGTCAAACGGAAGGTTATCAACACATGATTGCCAATCTTGAAAGTTGGTTGAAAGAAGTTACCGGCTTCACGGGAGTTTCATTACAACCTAATAGCGGTGCTCAAGGGGAGTATGCCGGCTTGATGGTGATCAGAGCCTATCATCAAAATAGAAATGACGACCATAGAAATATTGCACTGATTCCTGCTTCTGCACACGGCACTAATCCTGCCAGCGCTGTGATGGCAGGTATGGACGTAGTCGTAGTAAAATCTGATGAAGAAGGAAAAATTGATGTGGCGGATCTGAAAGCAAAAGCAGTTCAGTATAAAGACAATCTATCTTGCCTGATGGTAACCTATCCATCCACACACGGAGTATTTGAAGAGGCGATCATCGACATCTGTGAAACCATTCATGCTCATGGCGGATTGGTGTATATGGATGGTGCCAACATGAATGCACAGGTAGGATTAACATCTCCTGCGAATATTGGTGCGGATGTGTGTCACCTGAATCTGCATAAAACATTTTGTATTCCTCACGGTGGCGGTGGTCCTGGCATGGGGCCTATCTGTGTGAATGATAAATTGAAACCTTTCTTACCCGGTCATGCTGTTGTAAAGACAGGTGGCGAACATGCGATCACCGCAGTGTCTGCAGCCCCATGGGGAAGCGCTAGCATCCTCGTGATTTCATACGCATATATTGCGATGATGGGAAGCGAAGGCTTGACCAACGCAACCAAGTTGGCGATCTTCAATGCGAACTACATTAAAGAAAGATTAAACGGTCACTACAAAATACTTTACACAGGAACTAAAGGTCGCTGCGCACACGAGATGATTGTGGACTGCCGCGATTTCAAAAAATCAGGTGTGGAAGTAGAAGACATCGCCAAGCGTTTGATGGATTATGGATTCCACGCTCCAACCGTTTCTTTCCCTGTTGCCGGCACATTAATGATCGAACCAACAGAAAGCGAACCGAAAGCGGAAATGGATCGCTTTGTGGATGCGTTAATTGAAATCAGAAATGAAATACGAGAAGTGGAAGAAGGTAAAGCCGACAAAGAAAATAACGTATTGAAACACGCACCTCATACCGCTTCTGTCATTACTGCTGATGAATGGACACTTCCTTATAGCAGACAGAAGGCAGCATATCCGTTGTCATTTGTGAAAGAGACTAAGTTCTGGCCTACTGTAAGCCGCATCGATAATGCGTATGGCGATCGCAATCTGGTTTGCAGTTGTTTGCCAACAGAGGAATATGTTAAGGCCTGAGCAAGAATTAATTTCTTAAGTTGAATACAGGGGTCTGCAAATGCAGACCTTTTGTTATTTCAGGTATTCTTAAATTACTATTTTCTCATGAGAAGTGATGATGAATAAAGGAAAAGGAGATCGTGAACTCACATCTAATTCAAATTAAAATAGAAGTCGCCCATTAATGAATTACTCTCCCAAGGTACCTGGGTGTTATTTGACTCTTTACTAACTTCTATCCTAACTTGTTTAAACACTTCTTCAACCTTAAGACCTGGCACGTCCAAATATTTCATAAGCTTCGATGTATAAAGACCATTTCTTCCAGTTCCATCAGAGGCTGTCATTCCAGGTGCCGTTGAATACGCAACAATAGATCCCACCGGGGCTTCAACTCTTAACATACCTTTCTCTCCAGACCTCGAAAAAGATTTAAACGGACTATTTCTGCAGGCATCAAGAATCATGATGTTCAATTTATTATTGGATGCTTCCATATATCGTAAGATGGTGGAGACACCAATACATTCGTCTGGTACTTCCTCCTGATATTCTATGCGCGCATCGATAGGAACTAAATAGTTTTCACCACCTACCTGAACACCATGACCTGAATAATAAAATAAACCAATTGCCCCTGAAGTAATTTTTGAACTGAACTGTTTGATTGCTTCCCTTATTTCTAATCGAGTGCCATCCAGAACTTTTATGACTTCAAAATTTTTCCTGGCCAAAAGATTGGCCAGATCATTCGCATCATTGACTGAATTTTGTAACGGGGCAATTTTATAATTCCTATTACCAATTACTAAAGCAACTCTATTTTCAGATGAAGAGACACTTCGGGAGCTATCCAAGCCTTGCTTAGTAATATTATATTTCACCTCACCGCTTCTCGCCTTAATAAGGTTTTGGGCCAGCACGCCTTGCCCAATGATTAATACAAAGAAGAAAACTAAACCCGCTTTCATTGTTTGCCTGACTTCAAATTCATATTTTTGGTTAAGACGTAAATTAATGAATTTTAGGTTAATTCTAATTCTGTTTTTCTTTTTGATTATTTCATCACCTGAATTAAAAGCTCAGCTAATCGGTGATTTAATGCACGAACCATTCAGCGACAAAATTGTAATAAGCTATAACCTGAACGGCATTGCTACTCATCAGCGCCTTGAAGTAAGTCTATATTGTTCAGATGATAATTTTCAAAATCCACTAAAAAGTATCCATGGAAATGGAGTGGGGTCTCAAGTGACCGGAAATGGTCAGAAGACAATTATATGGGATGTGCTTAAGGATCGTAATGAATTAACTGGGATGATTTCGTTTGAAATAAGAAGCCTTATTTTCAATGATCTGAAAAACGATTTAAAATCAATTGAAGAATCTACTTCCAAAACAAATTCCCTGGAAGACAAAAAATCATTTCTGTATGCGGATATATCATCTTCTGTCGGTAACTTTCTTATTACGGCAAAAGACCTCATAAGTGCTTTCCGAAAAGCCACGCCTTCCATCTTTATTGACGATCAGTTGACGCTAAGAAATATGAGCAATGCGATCCTAAAATATAATGATGCTTTTAATAAGCTAAACAATGATCGGATGGGGTATGAAAAACAAGTGATGCAATATTGGAACAACGAGGCTTTAACCAACGATGTCAGGTATATGTTTGATTATGCACTCGGAGAACTTCACACCGTGAATGTGCTCGAATTGAATACTTCATTGAATACCATTAACGATATCAGCCTTGGAAAAATTTCTGGCAGAAAAAACCAAAAAGAGGCCAAAGACAGATTATTCTCAGATATTTTTCAAAATACCAGTCAATTAGAAAAACGAATTCAGGAATTGGAACGAAGGGCGAACAGGATTTTATATACACTTTCAAACCGATAACTATGCGTGCATGCAAGATCATCTTTATATTGTGTGTATTAGCATTCATTCAAAAAGATTCCTACGCCCAGGGAATAGATAAGGACAAACTGATTCGCATGCGTGATTCATTGAATAATTTATTAATCGTTAATCCAACAACATCAGCCATTTTGGTTAGGCAACATGAAATAGAATTATATTCATTCAGCAGTCTTTTGAACAATACAAAATTTAATGACAAACAAGGTAGCGGTACGAACTTTGATGGCAAACAAATTCTTTTCAATTCAACATTTCAGGTAAACTATGGAATTTCAAGAAATAGGCGTGTCAATGTTGGTATTGATTTGAACTATCGGGCCTATCGCTATGATGCTGATGAAGGAAGTCCTTCCACTTCCATTTTTAAAAATGATGCACAAAACGCAGGTGCATTTACCTACGCTGGATTGCGGGTTAGATTGCAGCCTTTTAAACGTGTGTATAATTTTACTTATCAGAGTAATCTCTGGCTTCCCGTTGCTTCTGCAGAAAATCAAACCGCACTGAATGCCAATAAAGTGAATTGGGGCAACACGTTCTTTTATTACAAATACTTTCAAAATAAAATTGGTTTTTTTGCCCAGGCAAATCTTACCATTGCTCTACCTGGTGCCAACAGCGAAGCCGATGCCAAAACCGAAATGTATATACCACTTAATGCCACTTTAAGTTATGTGGCCAACCGCAAGAATATTTTATTTGGATCGCTGTCATACAGCTGGATTACCACCGATATCAGTAAAACTTTTGAAGGGGGAGATAGCGACTTTGTACAATTTGGTGTAGGGTATCAGAGAATCTTTACACGAAACTTCTCTTTGATGCTCAACTACACAGGTACCCTTATGTCTAGAAACTATGGGGCCTGGAATGGACTTAATGTTGGGATAAGATATCTTTACTAATCATTATTCTCACAGCCGTTGGAGTTAATGATGCCGCATCCACCCGTTGAATCAAATTTTAACTGCAACTGCCTGCCATTGTTATCCGTAAAAATTAATGTTGAGCCACTTACTTGTCCTGTCAACGTGAGGCTGCCACTGGTAAGTTGAAGTACTCCTTTATTCCAGGTTCCACTCCAGGATCTGATGCTTGACGATATACCATTGATTCCGTAGTATTCTTGAAACTGGCAAAATGAACCTGTCTGGTTGGCGAGGTCTGCAGCATCTCTAAAATTTCCTCGAATGTTGAAGCAATGAACAGTGTCTCCTGTTACCGATACAAAATGTGGATTTTCCCAATAAGCACTAATGTCATTCTGCACAAAATTCACTGGCAATGGTGGTGGAAGTATAATAAAAGGAGGTGGAAAAACTCCAGGAGGAGGAACACTCAATACCTGATAAGTAGTTTCAATAAATCCAACATCATCAGAGGTATAGTATAATCTCAAGACCTTGCTTTGATTGGTTAAAGGTTTCAAATCATCAGGAACTTTTGTGGTGATATAATTGAAGGCTTTCAAATCTATGCCATTCACTCCTATCGTAGGAATTTTACTATCAAGGCTAAGCTTCTTCACTGCGTTTAAATTCGTTCCCTCAATCAGAAAAGCCCAGGCTGCCGGATTATTGTTGGGTGAAAGTTTGCTGATTACCGGGGTGCCCAATAATGAAAAGGTTTGATTATTAGAATTGTCAACAGTCGTTTTTACATTTACATTGATACTTCTGCTTGTCGTGCCATTTACAGAAGCTGGAACCCTGACTTCAATCGATGTGGCCGATGATGAAATAAACGTGGATGTAGTTACTCCATCAAAACTCACTGACAATACATTGGTGAGATTGGTGCCCGTGATCATAACTTTCTCATTGATGGTTCCAGAAGCCGGAGCAATAGACGTTATAGTAGGTTTACCCAGCACCACAAAATCGGTTGCACTTAAAATCGCATTCACTACAGCATCTGTTTTAACACTTATTTTACCGGTCGTTGCTCCAACGGGGACATCCACTACAATTTGATTGGCTGCAATAGATTTGATTGATCCAACTAGATTATTAAAAAATCTTACTTCAGGATTGTACTGCAGATTGGTGCCTGAAATACTAATGGAAGTACCAACCGTTCCGCCAGTAGGCGTAAACGAACTAATCGTAGGCGGTGGTAATACCTGAAAATCATTTACACTGGTAGTTATTCCGGCTGAAGTAGTAATATTAATTTTACCCGTAGTAGCTCCTGCAGGCACCTTAACAACAACCTGTGTATCCGTACCCGTTCCTACTTTAGTTGCTGTTATATTATTAAAAAATTTAATCACCGCGCCTGTCAGATACTGACCTATTATGGTAACATCTTTATCTATTCCTCCTTGTGATGGTGTGATGCTGGCGATAATAGCTTTTGCAATCAGCGTAAAATCCGTGGTGCTAAGTGCTCCGCTCACATTTACTTTACCGGTTGTTGCATCGGATGGAACCTGACATATAATTTCTGTAGCCGTAACTTTTGATACTGAGGCTGCCCCGCTTGTTCCAAATTTTACAATCGGAGTTGATGGGAAATTAATTCCTGTAATCGTTACTATAGTGCCGGGTGTACCGGAGGCTGGAGTAAACGAAGTTATTTGAGGTGTTCCGGTGACAATAAAATTATCTGACGTAACAAATGTGCTCCCTACACTTTTTACAGAGATTGTACCTGTTACCGTACCCGCTAAAACTTCCACCTCCATTTGTGTGTCAGTTTTAGAGTTTATTTTCAAATTAACCAATCCTATTTGAGCCGTAGTTACCGCAAGGAGATTAATACCATTGAGGATAATTTTGGTTCCTACCAAACCAGAAGCAGGGGAAAAACTACTTATTAATGGTGAGCCCAAGACTACAAAATCCTGAGGTGATAGTGCGGTACCTGCTAAGGTGGTGACTGAAATTTTGCCGCTGGATGCAGCTACTGGAACTTTTGTTTTAATGACAAGCCCGGTATTAGAAATAATCTGAGCCGATGTGGATCCGAATTTAATTTCGAATGCTCCTGAAAAATTTAAACCTGTAATCGTTATATCCGCGCCTGCATCACCTGTTAATTTATCAATTGTTGTTATGACAGGCGGAGGAACAATGAGTAATTTCTTAGATGACTTGGCATTTCCACCAGTACCTATTACGTAGATCGTATCGTTTGCTGCCTCTGCAGGAACACGAATCTCTATCAGTCCAGAAGTCAACGTTAAAATCTCAGCGTTTTTACTTCCAACCGATGCACTCAAAACGGAACCAAGTTCTTTACCAATAAGCTGAACAATCGATCCGCTTGCGGCCTGTTCGGGGCTAAACGAATTAATGACTGGAGGTGATAAAACCGTAAATGCAGCAGGCTGAGAAACTCCGCTGAGTGTTGAGAGCACTAAGTCGGCAGCATCTTTAGATAAACCAGATGGAATCGTTACTTCTATTGTATTGGGATCTATCTGAGTGAACTTGGCTGATATAGAAGCTGCTTGATCTGGCGATTTGAACTGAACCAATGTTACGTTACTGATAAATTCACCCAATACTTTAACTTTCTTTCCGACACCTGCTTTATTGGGAATGACCCTGGTCACTGATGGTGCTGGTGGTAGAATGGTCAGTTTCTTCTTGTCAGACTTTCCATACTTTGTTTCCACATGAATAAAAACCTCAGTTTTGCTTTTCCTAACAGATAATGGCAAACTTATTTCAGTCAGCGCAACCGCAATCGCATTGGTCACAACGGTATCATTGATATAGACCCTTGACGAGGCAGGATCGAAAAACTTTCCTGCAATTTTTAAAATACTCGCTGAGGATATGGGGTCCTTATCGAATGACGTAATCACCGGAGGCAATAAAACTTCGTCCCTGATACACCCATGAATAAGCGCAACCAGCATAATGATGTATATAAAAGAAACTCTGAACTGCTTCATCGCTGGATAATTATTCGGTGAAAAACAATTCTCTTATTACTATGATAAAGTGCCACGTAGTAAACTCCATTGGCATATTGCGTCATGTCAATTAATGTTTGTTGCTCGCTATCAGGTGCTACGTTAATTAAAGGTATGCTCTTCAAATCAAACACTTTTATTTTTTGTATTGATGAGGGGTGATTGATCATAAACATTCCTGATGAGGGATTGGGCGAAACTGAAATCGTAGAAGTTGCATTTTCAACAGCCGTAATGATACACGTATTATTCCATTCAACTGTATCGGAGCAAACACCATTGCTTTTCACAATTAAATAGACACCTGTTCCTGAAATTGAAAACAAATTCGGTATGGGGGTGGTCTTACCTTTTTCATACAGGACATATTCGCCAAACACATTGTTTTTATCAACAACCAATGAAGACCATTCAGGCACAAACGATTCACAATTCACGCTTAATAACTGCAGATCAGGTTTAGGATTAATTTCCAGTTTTGCTGCAGACGAAATAATTATATTACCACAACCGGTATTACTTTCACAAGTATAAAGACCCTGATCAACTAACGTTAAACTCTTTATGCTTAAGGTAGCAGCATTGGCCCCCGATACAACCATGTTGTTAACCAGATTAACACCATTTTTCTTCCATTGATAAGAAATCATTGTTCCATTAGTTGCTACGATGAATGTTACGTTATCTCCTTTACATATCTTTTGAGAAAGCGGTTGCGTTGCTATTGATGCCACGGTAAGCTTAATGATCCCGCTTACCTGAGGTGCTCCACAATTTGAAGATACTTCGCAGGTGTAATTTCCAGAATCTGTGGATTTATTTTTAGCGATTACTAGTTCAGGAGTTTTCGATCCTAAAATTCCATCACCATCCGAGATTGCTATTCCATTTTTTTTCCATTGATACGTGAACGATCCGCCATTTACATCTATGGTCAGGAGCGCAGGCTGATCAATGCACACGTTGAGGTCTGGAGACTTTGATATGATAACAGGCGCAATGGAAAGAGAAAGTTGAGCTGCATTGGAAACCAAATCATTTCCACATGGATTTGATATCGAACATGTGTATTGCCCTTCTTCTGCGGCACTTATTGATGAAATACTAAGCGTTGCTGTATTAACACCACTATATTTTCCACCATTGCTTAAAGTCACGTTGCCTTTTTTCCAGCTGTACAATAAAGAGGATCCAGAAGCGGTAACTGAAAAAGTGGCCTGACTGCCTTCACAAACGGTCTTGCCTGGAGGTTGAGTTGTAATTTGCGAGCTTGTTATTAGTGCAAGCGAAGCAACTGAAGATGTAACCGCAGGGCCACAGACCCCCGTGACAACGCAGGTATAATCTCCTACATCAGCAATTTTAATATCCTTTATCGATAACGTATTTGTTTTAGTACCTGTCACCAATAAGCTTTCTGTTAAGTTAATGCCCGCCTTTCGCCACTGATAGGTTGGATTTGACTCTGAGGCTGACACAGAAAACAAAGCAGTTGTTCCGGTGCAGGCAGTTACAGGTTGAGGTTGATTTAAAATTGCAATTGGTTGCAATAGTGTTAAAACACCTTTTTGACTAACCAGAGGAGTCAAAAAACAATCACTCGTTACATCACAGAAATATTCACCTGCCTCAGCATTTGTTATTCCTTTTAAAGTAAGTTTATTAGTTTTAGTGCCAATCGCAAAAGTACTTTCAACCATAGTCGTATTACCTTTTCTCCATTGGTATTTTACATTCTGGCCACCTGTTGCAGTAATTTGAAAAATAGCATCCGTGCCCGGGCACTGACTAAGATTAACTGGCTGCAAAGTGATTGAGGCGGAGGATATGAAATTTATTGAAACACTATTACTGACAAAAGTCCTGTTGCACGCATCAAATACTTCACAGGTGTATGATCCTGTGTCGTCAACCGCTGAGGCCGATTTAATTGTTAGTATTGCTGTATTTACGCCTGAATATTTCGAGCTATTCTGAAGTAATGCGGCCCCCTTCTTCCACTGATATAATAAATTCAATCCGTTAACTCCAAATGTAAACTGAGCATCACTGCCGCTGCAGATGGTTGTATTAGTAGGTTGACTCGTTACGGAAAAAACTATTTTTTCACAAAGGGTTAATTTCTTTAAACATTCCTTATTGGTCGGGAACAAATAATTACCCTGATAATCGATAACTAGACCGGTTGTAACCTGTGCAAATTCTTTTGTATTCAATATCGCACCTGAGGAACTTAGTCTAAGAAAAACATAATTGGAAAAATCTGTTATAAAATTCAATAAAACTGAACCATCCACATCAATTTCGATAGACTTGTAGTCGTAGGAGTCTCGTCTGATATATCCCGTGTCATTGAAAAGTGTTACACTAAAATTAGTATCAATTTTAAAAACCTGAAATCTGCCGGCTGGTGAAAATCCCAACAAAAAAATGGTGTTGTTGGGTCCTTGTTTATAAACAGGCTTCCCAAGATCAACCAGACTATTTCCAATAATACTTCCATTCGTTGGATTAATTTTTAAAATCCTTGTCGAGTAATCATCAGAAAGAAATGCATATACATTACCATCTTTACCAAAAATCAATTGCTGAATATAAAAATTATAGTTAATTGATATTGACCATGATAAATTTCCAGTTGATGAATACTTGAGCAGTTTATATCCACCGCTAAAAACATCGCTTCCTAGAATATATAAATCTCCACTTGAGCTCACCGTTAAGGCATCACTAGATAAGCCAGATACGACCTTAGACCACGACTCTGTTCCATCTGACAAATATTTTTTTATTACTAATTCGAAAGAATTTAAATATCCTAAGGCATAGACATTATTAGAATCATCAACGTATAGTTTTCGCCACGTTCCATTTGAAATATTTTTCTGCCAAGCCAATGTTCCATTAGAATTGTATTTAGTAATAGTGCCTATACTAACATTACTTGTGTTGTTTATCGCATAGACACCTCCATCCTTATCGATTGAAAAATCCGTAAAATAGTCTCCAATCATGCTTTTTTCCCATTGTTTTTTCCCATCCTTGGAAATTCGGTACAGCGTCTTATTTCCAATCAAAATAATTTCTTTAGACGCGTTCGCTTTAATTGTTGAGGTATTGTAAGATGAATTATAGTACAGATCCCAATCTTCAGCATATCCGCTAATAGGAAGGCATTCCTCATAAATCTGGCCAACGGATTGAGTTAATCCAAGAAGGGTGAACACAAGGGTAAATAGGAATTTCATTGGTGGGGGTAAGCCAATAGTAAAATCTAAGTTAAGGAAAAACAGGTGAACTCAATAAAGAAATTAATAGCTGATTAACGATGCACTATTTTATCGGGTGTGACTCCCAAAGGATGATTGATTAAAAAAATTACTTCAACGCAAAAGCAATATAGTAGTCCCCGGTTTTTGTACGCTGAAACCCACCTCCGCCAGCCGCAATAACCACATATTGTTTACCATCAATTTCATACGTGGATGGAGTGGCATAGCCCCCCGCTGGCAATTGGTATTCCCATAAAACTTCTCCTGTTTCTTTATCAAAGGCTCTAAACTTTTCATCTTGTGATGCTCCGATAAAAACAAGCCCGCCTGCTGTAACAATACCTCCACCAAACAATTGAGTTCCCGTTTTATGAATTCCTTTTGCAGCAAGTTCAGGATATTCACCTAACGGCACTCTCCATTTTACTTCGGCTGTATTTAAATCCAATGCGCAAAGAGTTCCCCAAGGAGGTTTGATTCCGGGATAACCAGACTGATCAAGCAATTGTTTATAAGCCTTTATCCGATATCGCATAGGTTTTCCTAATGAAGTTGTTGCGATGGGCTCATTGCTTTGATACGTTTTGCTTTTATTGATATCAAATAAAAAAGAAACAACTGCTTCAACTTGCTCTTCTGATAAGTCGGGGAATGAAGGCATATTCCTCTTACCCTTTTTCAGAATATTCGCAGCGTCATTAGGTTTCATTCTTTTTGAAATATCTACCAGTGATGGAAATCCAGGATTCCCTTTTCGTTCTTCTCCGTGACAGGCCATGCATTTTGTGGTATAAATTTTCGATCCCACTTCTGTGATGGGTTTTCCCAATAAGCTTTCCTGATCAGTTCCCTCTGCCACCAATTGTACAATATTGGGAATATCATTTAATCCAACATACATGATTCCCGATTCAACATCCACAGCTGCACCACTCCATTCTGCGCCACCTCTAAATCCAGGTAACTGAATAATCCCTTGCAAGCTCGGTGGCTGATAAATACTTCCCCATGAATATTTACTTGCTTCGGCTTTAATAAATTCATGAGATTCAGGTGAGATGTCGGTGATGATGCTTTCATCAAATAATGTGCGTGTAAGTGGCAGCGGCTTTACCGGAAATGGTTGCGTAGGCCACGTTGATTCATCTGCCATGATCGAAGGCGGCACGGGTCTTTCTTCTATTGGATAAATGGGTTTACCCGTCTCGCGCTCCAACATAAATACTAATCCTTGCTTCGTAATCTGAACGACAGCATCAATCTCTTTTCCATCCTTTTTTATGGTCGTTAAATTTGGCGGTGTTGGCAGATCGTAATCCCACAGGTCGTGATGCGAAGTTTGAAAGTGCCAAACATGTTTTCCCGTTGTAGCATCCATGGCGATGATTGAATTGGCAAACACGTTTTGACCTTTGCGTTCTCCTCCATGAAAATCAAATGCGGGAGCGCCTGTTGCCGCAAAGACCAATCCTCGTTTCCTATCAATACTTAATCCAGCCCAGGCATTGCTGCCTCCAATGTTCTTATAACTTTCTTCCGACCATGTGTCAAAACCAAACTCACCCGGATGTGGTATCGTATGAAAAGTCCAACGTAGCTTTCCTGTGCGAACATCATACGCACGCACATCACCGGAAAGAGCCTCATAATTTTCTCTCAATGATGAGCCAACAATGATGAGATCGTCATAAACAACTCCCGGAGAAGTATTGGTCACATCATATCTTTCAAAATCAACATCATTGCGAAGACCTTTTCTTAAATCAACAAAACCCTTTTCACCAAAGTTGGAAAAGGGTTTTCCGGTAAGTGCGTTCAATGCGATCAACTTATTTTTCGCGCAAACTAAAATCCGTTTGTCATCGGCATCTTCCCAATAGGTAAGGCCACGATTAAAACCACCTTCTTTACTACCCGGTTCAAAGGGATCGTACACCCAAAGTTCCTTCCCGGTATTCGCTTCCACCGCAAAGACTTTCATCTTGGCAGAAACACCATAGAGAATCCGATCAATGATAATGGGATTGCATTCTATTTTAGAAAAATCAGTATGATCGCCTGTGCGATATGTCCACACTACCTCAAGTTTATTTACATTTTCTTTATTAATCTGATCCAATTGCGAGTAAGCATTGATCCCATCATCACCGCGATAGGCTCTCCAACTTTTATGTGGTGATGGACTCTCGCACGAGATGATGATCAGAATAATGAAAATGTAACGTATCAATCTTTTCATTGTAGCTGGTAGTATTGCATCACTTCAGTCCATACTTATCAATCAAATAGACTAAAGCCGCCATGGAAGCTGAACCTAATTCGAGTTCGCGTTTGTCAACTTTGCCAATCGTGTCTTCGGCTGTGTGGTGATAATTGAAATAGCGCTGTGAATCTGGTAAGAACCCTAATAAAGCAACTCCCTGCGGTGCAAGCGGACCGATATCAGCACCGCCTCCTTCCTGGCTGAAATCAGAAAGTCCGTAAGGTTCAAGCAATGGTTTCCAGCTGCGCACGCGTTCTTTTGCTTTCTCTTCAGTAGGAACCGTAAACCCACGAGGCACAAAACCTCCGCGATCTGATTCAATAGCTGCGAGATGCTTTTCTTTTTTTCTTTCAGCTTCTTCTGCGTACTTAATTCCTCCACGCAAACCATTTTCTTCATTCATAAACATGACTGCCCGAATGGTGCGCTTTGGTTTATAGCCCATCTGTTTAAATAAGCGGAGTACTTCAATGGACTGCACGCATCCGGCACCATCATCATGTGCTCCTTGTGCGAGATCCCATGAATCAAGGTGGCCTCCCACTACAATAAACTCATTAGGAAATTCGCTTCCTTTAATTTCGCCAATCACATTAAATGATGGAGCATCTTCCAAAGTTTCGCTGTGGTTCTCCATATAAAAGGTAAGATCTTTTTCGCCTTTCAAATGTTGACTGAGCAATTCAGCATGTCGGGTACTGATTGCCAGTGCCGGAATCTTAGCCACATTTGGAGCATATCGCATACCGCCTGTGTGAGGATAATCTTCAAGGTTAGAACCCATCGATCGCACCAACACCGCGATGGCTCCAAGCTTCGCAGCTTCAGACGCACCGTTGGCGCGCTGATCAACGGCACCTCCATATCCTCCGAACGTATTAATCTTCGTTGGATCCATAGGACGATTAAAGAACACGATCTTACCTTGAACACCTTTGTTGCCCAGAGTTTTCAATTCATCAAAACTTTTTACTTCAATTACATTGGCTGAAATTCCAGCTGAACCTGTACCAATAGATCCGCCCAAAGCGCAAACATTAACTGTGACCGTGCCGGCACGTTTTGAAACTATGCGACCAATTTCTTTTTCACCACGCACCCAATGTGGCACCATCACAGGTTGAAGCCATACTGAATCAAATCCTAATTGCTTCATTTCATTGCGGCTCCACTCGACTCCTGCTGCTGCTCCGGGCGAACCGGAAAGTCGCGGACCAACATTCACGGAAAGATCATAAAGCATTTCATATGATTTGCCTTTACTTAAAGCCTGATCAAAGATTTGTTTGATTGTAGCTTCATCCGAAGTTTGTGAAAATGTGGTAAGACTTACCAGCAATAGGAAAGAAATAATAAAAGTCTTCATCATGGCGCAATAACGTTAGCAGATTTTAATATATAAATATGTCGGTCAGGATCTTTTTCGTTGAGCTGCAGGATACCTTCCATCCAAATAGCTTTCGAAGTAAATTCTATTTTTTCAGATGACTCAACTTCCATAATTGTTTCCGGGCCTGCTGCTCCGCAGAAATAGCAAACATTAAAAGGTAGAGACGAGAACATGAATGTATTTTCATCACCAACTTCTCCTACCGGAATAACATAGCCTTTCAGTTTAATCTTTTTTCCATTCCAACTTTTCAAGCTTGTGCTAAACAATGGTATTTCCATTTCATAACCATTCTTCATCTCTTTTCTAAAGCTCACTTCAGCCAGAACTTGCCAGAAATTTTTCTCCTGAATAGTCCGCGATGGTTCACCAACAAAAAGAATCAAAGTGATTAATGCAATCATCAACTTTCAAATACGCATTATTTAACTAATGGAAAAAGTTACTTTATATAAACAACTTAACTGCAAAGGATTCAAATTCAAAATATTCATTCAAACGTTTGAAAAGCACTGTTTTACAGTCGAACTTCGTAAAAAAATATTATGGCTTTTCTATTTGATTCGTTTGAGGGTTGGAAAAATCACTGTGCAGAGAAAAATATTTCCATCGTGCAGGCCGTACTGGATTATGAGAAAGAACAAAAAGGGCGCACGGAACAGCAAATCTGGGATGGTCTTGGAAAAGCATGGACGGTAATGAAAGAGGCTGTGCAAACAGGACTTACTGAAGACATGACTTCGCGCTCAGGAATGATCAATAATGGTGCAAAAAAAGTATACCATCATCCGGTAACGGTCCTATCAAAAGAGTTTCAAAATCTGATCTCACGTGCACTTGCTGCGAAGGAGGTAAATTCTTGTATGGGAAGAATCGTTGCAGCACCCACAGCAGGCGCGTCCGGTATTATGCCTGGAGTTCTTTTCACGCTACAGGAAATTCATAAGGTGGATGATAAGAAAATTTTGGAAGCCATGTTGCTGGCAGCAGGGATTGCGCTGATCATGGAACAA
Organism: Cyclobacteriaceae bacterium; assembly: GCA_043774745.1. GTDB lineage: Bacteria > Bacteroidota > Bacteroidia > Cytophagales > Cyclobacteriaceae > ELB16-189. The sequence continues at coordinate 68,740 of JAYVTC010000102.1, forward strand.
AAGGCAAGTATTGCTGGTGCGGTAGGTGGTTGTCAGGCAGAGACGGGGACAGCGGCCGCTATGGGTTCAGGTGCGATTGTATATTGTTTAGGTGGAGATATTGATCAGATATTTAATGCCGTTGCTATCACGGTGCAATGTATGCTCGGTCTGGTATGTGATCCCGTTGCCGGATTGGTAGAAATTCCTTGCGTAGTGCGTAATGCAAGTGCTGCTGCCATCGCGAATAGCTCAGCACAAATTGCAATAGCAAATGTGAGCAGTGTGATTCCGGTTGATGAAGTGATAGAAGCCATGGGTGAGATTGGTGCCAGCATGGAAACCCGTTACAAGGAAACTGCGCTCGGTGGATTAGCCGCAACAAAAACAGGTCAAGCCATAGCGAAGAGAGTGTTGATCAGGGATATTGAGATTTTGCCGGATGAAGGCGTGAAATAATATTCCTGTTTTTTGTTTTGATGCTATCGTAAAGCCTGAAGGCTTATTCTAGTATCTTTGTCTTGATTAATAATTTCGTCAAATATGAGTACCGCAGACATCCGTCAAAAACTTCATAACTATATTGAAACTGCACAGGACAAAAAGGTAAAGGCTATTTTCGCTATGGTGGAAGAAGAAATTGAAGAGAATTACAGCCACTGGAAGGGTGAAACTTTTGTGGCTGAAATAAACCGAAGGGAAAAAAATTACTTGAAAGGGAAAACAAAAACGTATACGATTGAAGAATCAATCACCCGCGCCAAAAAACCTCTTCAAAACGTAAAAGGAAAATAAGGTTGGACAAACTTAAAATTCTAAGAGAGGCCGATAAAGAATTTCAAGAAGGTGCCCAATGGTATGAAGAGCAAGCTGATGGCCTGGGCCTTCGATTCATTGAAGTTATAAAACATAAGCTTGAGGCCATTCAAAAATATCCGGAAAGGAATCCCAAACGAAAAGGCAATTTCAGAGAAGCTATCGTAAGAACATTTCCTTACATCATCATTTACACATTCTATAAGAGAGAAATGATAATCACAGTGAATTCCATTTTTCATACTAGCCGAAATTCAAAGAAAAAATACAAGAAAAAAGGTTAGTTATAATCTCGATAAGATCAAGCAAGATTGAAAATAACTAATCTGGTTGCAGCTGTTCTAGCCAATTCATGTTTCATAAAAAAAGAAAGTGTTGATTAGAGCTATTGAGATTTTATCGGATGGACCAGTGAAATAGATCGAGTAATTATTTACTTCTTTTTAAAAGCCAAAAACCAAGTAAGACAATCTTCATCGGCTATCAGGTATTTAGCCAATGTAGGTCGGAATTTAACTATTTCATTAAACACGTCATGAATTAAAGTATCGTTAACTTGTGACAAAGTTTAAGACTAATGTAGTATAGTATAATAAGAAAAATAATCTTACTCATATAAATTATTTACATACCCTTTGATTTTTCACGAAAGAATCTTTACACCGGCTGCACTCTATTAATAGCATTCATCACCGCATCATATCCAAAATACACGGCTAATGTTAAAATTACTGACCAGGCGCACGCACTGATCAGCATAAAAAAAATTATTTTCTCACGGTTAGAACTAACACTTACGGCCAATAAAGTACCTCCGATGGGTGTGAGAATTATTGGAGTTAAGAAAGCAATACCTGCCAGTCCATACTTTGTGAAAAAAGCGCTGCGTTTTTTTGGTGACTGTTCCGCAGATTCCTTTTTAGGAAAGAAACGATGTAAAATTTTCGCCCGCAGATATTCACCAAAATAAGTGAAAGCAAATACAACGGTCATCATCGCAACAGCGGTTACTACCATGGTGGTGATCAAATGTAACCCAGCTGCTTTTCCTCCGATCGGGCCGAATATAAACTTGATCATGGCCGACAAGTAAACTGAAAATGCTTTTAAAATTTCACCCCACATAACTCGTTAACGATCCAGTATGAAAACAATTAAAATTGAGCATTCATTCTTCACAGGTGAAAATTATAACTTCTCTCCAAAGCTTAAATCGCCCGCATCGCCCAAGCCGGGAACAATATAAAATCGACTGTCCAGTTTTTCGTCCACGGCAAATGTCCAGAGGGTATGGGGCACATTCAGATTTTCCTGAACATATTCTATTCCTTCAGGTGATGCAATTAATGAAGCTATATGAATGTGACTGGGGCGACCATGAGTCAGTATTGCACTTACTGATCTAACAAATGATTTTCCTGTAGCCAGCATGGGATCAATCAAGATCACTTCTCTGCCTTCTACACTGGGAGCAGCTAAATATTCCAGGTTAATGCTAATCTCTTCTCCACCTTCTTTGCGATAGGCGCCAATGAAGCCCGCTTCAGCCAGGTCAAAATAATTTATGAATCCCTGGAAATAGACCAGGCCTGCTCTTAAGACGGTAATGATAACGGGTTGTGTTTTTAGTGTCTGGGATTTCAACGTTGCCAAAGGTGACGTTACTTCGCAATCAGCATAGGAAAGTTTCTTTGAAATCTCATAGGCCATGATTTCGCCCATGCGTTCCATGTTCTTGCGAAAGCGCATGCGATCCTGTTGCTTTTCCTTGTCTCTGATCTCATTAAGGAATTGATTGGCGATAGAATGTTGATCGCCCAGTATAATCAGACTCATGAATAATTTTTTTCTAACCAAAATTTACGATAAAGTTGCAGAAAGATGGAACTGCGATGAAAAAAATACAGAAAGCTTCTGTAAAGAAGCCAAAAGAGGTAGACACACAACTATTGAAACAATTGTGTGAAATCCATGCGCCATCAGGGCAGGAAGGACCTGTAAAAGAATTCTTACTTGATTATGTTAAAAAAGAGAGTAAAAATTGGAAGCACAAACCTCAAATCATTCACGGTGAGCAATTTCAGGATTGCCTGACCTTGAAATTTGGTAAACCTCGCACTGCCATATTTGCTCACATGGATACCGTTGGTTTTACGGTAAGGTATTTCAATCAATTACTTTCCATTGGCAGTCCGGATGCAGAAACAGAAGCAAAACTCGTTGGCAGAGATTCACTCGGAGAAATTGAGTGCGAACTGGAATATGACAAAGAAAATCATGCCTTCTACAAATTTGGTCGCCCCATTGAGCGAGGCACTACGCTCACTTACAAGATTATTTTCCACGAGACAAAAGATTACATCGAATCTGCCTATCTCGATAATCGCCTGGGTATCTACAATGCGCTAAAGGTAGCCGAAACGTTAAAAGACGGACTGATTGTATTTACTTGTTGGGAAGAACATGGTGGTGGAACCGTAGGCTACCTGGCCGATCATTTCTATAAAAAATGGAAAGTGCGACAGGCATTGATCTCAGACATCACGTGGGTTTCGGATGGTGTAGATCATGGCAAAGGAGTAGCGATTTCGTTGCGTGATCGCAATCTTCCACGAAAAATGTTCGTTGATAAAATCATTCACATCGCCAAAAAATATCAAATCGATCACCAGTTGGAGGTAGAAGGTTCGGGTTCTAGTGATGGCGGTGAATTACAAAAAAGCCCTGTGCCATGCGATTGGTGTTTTGTTGGCGCTCCCGAACAACACGCCCATACACCGCACGAAAAAGTGCATAAGTATGATGTCAAAACAATGATTGATCTTTATACTTGTCTCATGAAAGAATTGTAATCCTAAATAAGATATGAATACCAATCGCAGAAACTTCATCAAAACCACAGCCGCAGCAGGCCTGGGCCTTTCCATTCTTCCTTCCGGAATTGTCTTTTCAAAAGATAAAGATCCCAAAATAAGATTGGGCTTCATTGGGGTAGGCTTACGTGGCCAAAACCATCTTGAGCTTGTTCTTAAAAGAAGTGATACTGAAGTGATTGCTATCTGCGATGTGCAACAGCCCATGATTGACGCTAGTTTGAAATTGATTGCCGATGTCGGCAAGCTTAAGCCACAGGTAATCATGGATGGTCCACATGGTTATAAAAAATTATTGGAGAATAAAGAAATCGATGCTGTTATTATCGCTACGCCATGGGAGTGGCATACGGTTATGTGCATTGATGCCATGAACGCAAAAAAATATGTAGGATGCGAAGTGATCACCGGCATGAACATAGATGAATGCTGGGAGCTTGTTCGTACTTCTGAACGCACCGGCATGCCACTCATGATGTTGGAAAATGTTTGCTACAGACGCGATGTGATGGCCGTATTAAACATGGTTCGTCAAAATGTATTTGGTGAGATCATTCATTTACAAGGAGGCTATCAGCACGACTTACGTGAAATAAAATTCAATAATGGTACCGCTAATGGCAATGGTGCTGAGTTTGGTGAAAAAGGATTTTCGGAAGCACAGTGGCGCACCAATCATGCCGTTCATCGCAATGGTGACCTTTACCCTACCCACGGCATCGGGCCGGTTGCTATGATGATTGATATCAATCGTGGTAATCGCTTCACGCAGTTGGTATCCTATTCAACCAAAGCCCGGGGCTTGCATGAACACATTGTGAAATTGGGTGGCCCAAATCATCCGAATGCAAAAGTCAATTTCAAACTTGGCGATGTAGTCACCACGATGATCAGCACCAATAACAATGAAACGATTTTACTTCAGCACGATACTGATTTACCAAGACCTTATTCATTAGGCTTCCGTGTGCAAGGCACGAAAGGCATCTGGATGGATTTGAATGAATCAATCTACATTGAAGGACAAAGCAAAAAACCACATCAGTGGGAAGATGCTAAGGAATGGTTGGATAAGTATGATCATCCACTTTGGAAAAAATATGGTAATGATGCCAGCGGTGCAGGCCACGGTGGCATGGATTGGTTTGTACTTAATGCATTCCTCGAATCCGTAAAACGCAAAACAAACACGCCACAAGATGTTTATGATGCCGTTACCTGGAGTGCCATCACTCCTTTGTCGGAAAGTTCAATCCAATTGGGTGGTGAAAGTGTTGAGTTCCCTGATTTCACCGGAGGGAAATGGATGAATAGAAAAAATGAGTTTGCACTAGGAGATGATTATTGATGCCTCCGTGCATTATTTAATCACTAAATCTTTATGTTGGTATAATTGGTATGCTGTTAGAAATATTGGTTATATCAACCTTGCCTATGTTGTCCTGTTTCTAATTATTTTCTGGCTCATCATTCACGGTATTGACTACCTGTACCAAATAATTAAAGGCAGAAAGAAGAATTAATAAATTGATCCTGGAGTAAATACCCGGAATCCTCCACAAAATTCTATGCAAACGATTTAACCCATCATGAACTCAGATAACCTTACACAAACAAATCTTTCATTAGCGTGTTGCGTTATCTTTGCATAACTATTTTTTTTACTTATGAATGAAATTCAAATTCTTGGTCTGGCTGCAGGTTCATGTACTACGGTTGCCTTTTTGCCGCAGGTGATTAAAACCTGGAAGAGCGGATCCGCAAAAGATCTTTCGTTAGGTATGTTTTCATTTTTTTGCTTTGGTGTGCTGCTCTGGCTTATCTATGGAATCGTCATCAAGGATATCCCTGTCATTGTGGCTAACATGCTCACACTCGTACTCGCTTCTTCACTATTGTACTTTAAACTAAGATTCAAGAACAATTAATTTATTGAGTTCCTAAACCCAGGAAAATCCTTCACGTAAAATATCGCTTATCATCCAACAGTTTTTGAATTTCAGAAAACAGGTGGTGGTCTGATATCGGTTTACCTTGATATCAATAACGAAATTGGTAGTTTGTATACCAAGATTTTTAAAATGATTAGCCAGTTTTTTAGATGTCATACAGAATATTTCTTTCTTACAGAAACATTACTATTCCTGTCCGCTTTTCTGAAAGATCACAGCCTGCTTGTATGCAAATGCCTTATAGCCATTTAATTATAAACTGAAATAAACGACAATGCTTATTAAACAAACGGTTGAACTAAAATAGATGGTTCGTTCATGCAAATCATTTTTTTAACAATTGTTTAAAGAAGTATCTTTGAACAAGTAGTTGACATGACCTGTATGAAGATTAAAGATCTTGAATTCAAAAAATTTATTCCTGCTTCAAAAATTGAAGAAAAGACGTGTGAGCTCGCCTCAAGAATTAACATAGATTATAAAAATCAGTCACCTGTTTTTTTACCCATTCTCAATGGTTCGTTCATGTTTGCTGCCGATCTACTTAAAGAGATAAAAATTCCCTGTCGGATTTCATTCGTAAAAACGTCTTCTTATTCAGGCACTTCAAGTACTGGCCAATTAAAAACGCTCATCGGCCATGACGAGAGTCTCTTCAATCAGGACATTGTCATTATTGAAGATATTGTTGATTCTGGCCTTACCATTGAAAAAATTATAGAAGAGCTCCGTAGCCTTGGCACAAAATCAGTGGAAGTGATCAGTTTGCTGAGAAAAAAAGGCGCACGGGAAAAGAATTCAGATATAAAATATGTAGGCTTTGAACTGGATTCAGAGTTTGTGGTTGGCTATGGCCTCGATTATGATGGCTTTGGCCGAAATTACAAGGACATCTACAAGTTGATAGAAAAGGAGGCTGAAAAGTAGATTCAATCGGCTGAATGGTACCCCAATTGGCTATTGTTCAATTGATCATTATCTTGCGCTCCCTTTTTACCTAAACTACCTGATATGATCAATCTTGTTCTCTTTGGGCCGCCTGGAGCAGGCAAAGGCACGCAAAGCGAAAAGCTAATCCAAAAGTATGGATTCGTACACATTTCAACCGGTGACCTTTTTAGATGGCACACCAAAAATGACACTGCCTTAGGGAAACGGGTTAAAGAGATTATGAATAGTGGTGCATTGGTTCCTGATGAGATTACCATTGCTATGTTGAAAGAAGAACTGGATAAAAATCCACAGGCTAATGGATTCTTGTTCGATGGCTTTCCACGTACCGTGCCTCAAGCTGAGGCACTCGACAAGTTCATGAAAGATAACGGAACAGCCATTCATTATGTCATTGCTCTCGATGTAACAGAAGAAGAAGTGCGCACACGTATTGCCAAGCGCAGATCAACAGATAACCGGGTTGATGACGAAGAAGAAAAATTAAATAAACGGATAACAGAATATTTCAGTAAAACCATCCATGTTCTTCCTTACTATAAAAGCCAGGGAAGATTAAACACCATACTTGGTATTGGTGAGATTGATGAGATTAATAAAAACATTTGCGCGATACTGGATCGCTAACGCTTCCTGAACCAACTATACCATGTCCTCTCCCAACTTTATTGATTACGTAAAATTCAACGGCCGTTCCGGACATGGTGGTGCAGGCTGTCTTCATTTTCATCGCGAAAAATTTATAGAAAAAGGTGGCCCCGATGGTGGTGACGGTGGACGTGGCGGACACATCATACTGAGAGGAAATGCACAAATGTGGACGTTACTTCATTTGAAGTTTCGCAAGCATGTGTTTGCAGAAAATGGTAACCCTGGCGAAGGGCAAAACTGCACAGGATCATTTGGAAAAGATATCACGCTTGATGTGCCCCTCGGCACGGTGGCGCGTAGTGCCGAAACGCATAAGATCTTATGTGAAATCAATGACCATGGTCAAGAGATAATTCTCCTCCCCGGTGGACGAGGAGGCAAAGGAAATTCTCATTTTGCCACCCCCACCAATCAAGCGCCACAACATGCTCAAACGGGTGAACCCGGAAGAGATGAGTGGGTTATTCTTGAATTGAAATTACTGGCCGATGTTGGCCTTGTAGGTTTTCCCAACGCAGGCAAGTCAACGTTACTATCTGTTGTATCTGCAGCTAAACCCAAGATTGCTGACTACGCATTTACCACCTTGACTCCAAACCTTGGTGTAGTATCCTATCGCGATTCAAGATCTTTTGTGATGGCCGATATTCCAGGAATCATTGAAGGTGCTGCGGAAGGAAAAGGATTGGGTGTTCGTTTCTTAAAACACATTGAGCGAAATTCATTGTTGTTATTTCTCATCCCTGTAGACTCCAACGATATCAAAAAAGAATATGAAATTCTTTTGAATGAGTTGCGCAAGTACAACCCGGAACTACTCGATAAGAAAAGACTGCTCGCTATTTCCAAGTGCGATATGCTTGATGATGAATTACTCAAGGAGGTGAAAAAAGATCTGCCTAAGGGCATACCTTCTGTCTTTATTTCATCGCTTACCAATCAGGGCATTACCGAACTCAAAGACCTCATTTGGCGCACGCTCAACCCGTAACGCCATTCTGACACGATATCAATTTTGGCAAAATTCTTGTCAAACTGCATTTGATTAATCGATAACTATGGAAAACTCAGTTCAACCAGAACAGGAATTAGAAAAACACGATGATTTAGTAGAAGAAACCCCTCCTACTCAATCTCCTGAGCCAGTGAATGAAGTGAAAAAAGAAGATATCATCGATCCTATTAAAAAACTTAAGGACGAATTGGCAGAAGCTAAAGATAAATATATCCGTCTCTATGCCGAGTTTGATAATTTCAGAAGAAGATCTTCTAAAGAAAAACTCGAAATGATTCAATCGGCCAATGAGCAATTATTACAATCGTTGCTACCCGTTGCCGATGATTTTGAACGTGCTGAAAAAGCCTTCAAAGACAGAAATGATAAAGAAGCCGAAGGATTTTTCCTGATCCAGAATAAATTCAAAAAGACACTGGAGCAGTACGGAATAAAGCCGATGGAATCTCCGAAAGGATCTGCCTTTAATCCTGATCTTCATGAAGCTATCACACAAGTGCCGGCACCAGAAGAAAAATTAAAAGGAAAAGTGATTGATGCTGTTGAGAAAGGCTACCTGTTGAATGATAAAGTAATTCGCTTTGCTAAAGTGGTCGTAGGAAGTTGAAATCAAATTTTATCACCCTGAACGAAAACTAACTTCCAATCTCACCAATCATGTCAACGAAAAGAGATTTTTACGAAATATTAGGAGTAAGCAAATCTGCCACTCCAGAAGAAATCAAGAAAGCTTACCGCAAAGTTGCTATCCAGTTTCACCCTGATAAAAATCAAGGTAACAAAGAGGCTGAAGAAAAATTTAAGGAAGCAGCAGAAGCCTATGAGGTGCTGAGCGATACAGAAAAGCGTGCGCAATACGATCGCTTCGGGCATGCAAAACAAGGTGGTGGTGGTTTCCGCGGTCATGACATGAACATGGATGACATCTTCAGCCAGTTCGGTGACATTTTTGGTGGCGGTGGCGGTGGAAGTCCCTTCGACAGTTTTTTTGGTGGCGGTGGAAGAACCAGACAACGTAAAGGCTCCAACCTTCGAATCAAACTCAAGCTTACTTTAGAAGAAATTGCCAATGGCGTTGAAAAGAAAATAAAAGTAAACCGACTCATCCGTGCAGAAGGAGTTACATTCAAAAATTGTACAACGTGCCAGGGAACAGGCCAGGTAAGAAAAGTGGTAAACACCATGCTTGGGCAGATGGTTTCAACAACTACCTGTTCTGCATGTAATGGCGCAGGTCAGATCATTGACAAGAGACCTTCAGGCGTTGATAATTCCGGGCTTATTTCTATAGAAGATATGATCTCCGTAAAAATTCCTGCAGGGGTAAGCGATGGCATGCAGCTTTCTATGTCCGGAAAAGGAAATGAAGCTCCAGGCGGAGGAATACCAGGTGACTTGCTTATTTTGATCGAAGAGCAAGAAGACAAAGAACTAAAACGTGACGGTAATAATCTGGTCTTTGACTTACATATCAGTTTTATAGATGCCGTTTTAGGCACTTCAGTGGAGGTTCCTTCCATTGGAGGAAAGGTGAGAATCAAAATAGATCCCGGCACACAGAGTGGAAAAATACTCAGGCTTCGCGGAAAAGGATTAAAGGACATAAATGGATATGGAGCCGGGGATCAACTCATTTATATAAATGTATTTACCCCTAAAAAATTGAATACCGAAGAGAAGGCAAAACTGGAAAGTTTGAGAAACTCTCCCAATTTTCAACCTCACCCTGAGTCGGGTGAAAAAGGTTTCTTCGAACGGATGAAAGAATATCTGGGATAAAAAATAAAACCCTTTCTTAAATAACCCGTATAAGATCCATTACGGGTTATTTTTTTGACAAAAAAATAACCTTTCTTACATCTTTAAACTTTACCTGAACTTAATACGTAAGTAGTAAACATGTGGAGATCGATCATTTTAGCCCTATCAACCAGTGCCGTGGCTTTTGGCGTAAGCGCACAGGTGAAAAAGCAGTTTTCTGTTGAGAAGATACAAGAATGCGATAAGGTTATATTAAAACTCAAGGCCAAAACTGGCAATTGCTTTATTAAGTCAAGTCAAAACGAAGACATCCTAAATGTCTACAGCAATCAGGATGTAGAAGAATACGGCCACTCGTTCAGCAATGAGGTAATCGGTAAGACCTGTTCTGTAAAACTTTCACTTGAGCAAGATAATGCGCCAGGTGTTAGTCATAAAATTTCATACCGTGTTTTTGGAGCCGATGAAAGACCTTCTGAAAAATTTTGGAAAGTATACCTTGCAGAGTCTACCAAATATATTTTAGATCTTGACTATGGATTGGGTAATGCCAATATCGACCTCTCTGGCTTATCCATTGAAAAACTTAAAATCAACACCGGTAGTGCCGATGTGAACATTAGTTATAATGCACATGTAGAAAATAAAATTACCATGGACACATTTTCTGTAAAGGTAGATATGGGTTCGTTAAATGCCCGTGATCTCAATATGGCTAAATCAAAAGTTGTTTTGGCAGAAGTTGGCTTTGGAAATATGTTCCTCGACTTCGGTAATAGGCCAACCATCGCCAATCATATCATAGGCAGCGTAGGTGCTGGTAACCTGATTATCCAATTACCTTCTGAAGATGTTCCAGTATTAGTGACCATTAATGAGTCGTGGTTATGCAGCATCAATCTTTCGCGAACCCTTAAAAAGATCGGGCCCAACAAATTTGCAAATTCAGCCTACACTAAAGACAGCCCCAAAGCACTCGTGTTTGATTTAGACGTGTCGATGGGTAAAATCGTCTTTCGCGAAAACAATCATTAATCAGTTTTTTAAGGTAAGATTTTGGTTTGAATTTTATCCGGATTATTTTCGGACATATATGTCTGAGACTTACTTTTCAATCTTAACCTAAATCACTCAATCAGTGGATGCCCTTATTGCTAAAAATGTCACAAAACATTATGCCAACCATACTGCTTTGGATTCAGTGAACATTACTATTCCGGAAAAATCCATTTACGGATTGCTGGGCCCCAACGGAGCAGGAAAAACAACTTTAATACGTATCATTAACCAGATCATTAACAGTGATTCAGGGGAGATTTCTGTTTTTGGTGAACGTCTTCACTCCAAGCACGTGGAGATCATCGGGTACTTGCCTGAAGAACGCGGCCTCTACAAAAAAATGAAAGTGGGCGATCAACTTCTCTACCTGGCACAACTAAAAGGATTGAGCAAAAAAGACGCACTTGCACGGATAAAGGTGTGGCTTGATAAATTTGAGATCCGGGATTGGTGGCATAAAAAAGTGGAGGATCTCTCGAAAGGTATGGCCCAGAAAGTGCAATTCATCAGCACTGTCATGCACGAGCCAAGATTGATTATTTTGGATGAACCCTTTTCGGGATTTGATCCGGTTAATGCACAACTTATCACTGAACAAATACTGGAGTTGAAAGAAAAAGGGAGCACCATTATTTTTTCTACGCATCGTATGGAAACCGTGGAGTCATTATGCGATCACATTGCTCTGATCAACAAATCAAAAAAGATTCTGGAAGGACCAAAGAAACAAGTAAAGGATCAATTCAAATCAAACACCTTTATCGTTGAGCATCGTGGAAATGATTTTTCATTGACTGCCGATCGATATGAATTAATCAAACAGGTGCCTATTGAGGATAACTTATTTTCCACTACTCTCAAGGCAAAGGATGGAATAAAAGGTAATCAGGTAATACGCGACATCATTGATATTACCGAAGTACACAGCTTTCAGGAAAAGATACCAAGCATGGCTGATATTTTTATCAGCCTGGTAAAAGGAGAAGGGGACGAAGTACTGAAAAAACATTTACTCGAATTATAACCCGACTATCACAAGACTTTTTAATTATGAATAAGATCTGGTTAATTATACAACGTGAGTTTCTTAACAGGGTACAGAAAAAATCATTTCTGATTACGACCATTCTGGTCCCGCTCATTTTTCCGGCTATTATCGGAGGCCTTGCTTATGTGGCGATTAAAGATGCGGAATCGGCCAAAGCCGATGTCGTGCACGTTCTTGATGAAAGCAAAAATTTTACTTTCGAAGAAAGCAAGCGCTTTAAATTCATTCCCATTAATCAATCCCTGGAGGAGGCTAAGAAAATCTACAATGCCACCAATGATTTTGCACTTCTCTACATACCTGATTTCGATATCAATAAACCGGAAGGAGTTCTATTATATACGAAAGAAAATCCGAGCATCGATAAAGTGGGCGATCTGGAATCGCTGATTGAAACCAGAATACATGACTTAAAACTAAAGGAATATAAAATAGACGAAGCCACCCTTAAAAGTTTAAGACCTCAAGTAAATCTGAAACAATTTAACCTGACCGATACGGGCGAAGAGAAGTCAAGTAACTCAGGTATTTTATATGGACTTGGATTTGGCCTTGGCATTTTAATCTACATGTTTGTGCTGATCTATGGCATTCAGATCATGCAAGGAGTTATCGATGAAAAAACTTCCAAGATTGTAGAGGTGATTGTCTCCTCCGTAAAACCCTTTCAGCTCATGTTGGGTAAAATACTTGGCATCGCCTCAGTGGGTCTATTACAGTTTACCATTTGGATTATTTTAATAACCGTGCTTTCGTCTGGCACGCTTGCTTACTTCGGTTTAAAGATGCCGCAGAAACACATGATGGAACAGATGACACAACAAATGGATAAAGATCCTGAAATGAAGGAAGCCATGGATCAACAAAACTCAAAGGTTGGCGAGCTGTTGGACAATTTGAGTGAGATCCCTTTTACAAAAATTGCTTTTGTCTTTGTGTTCTATTTTCTAGGTGGCTACTTGTTGTACGGAGCACTCTTTGCAGCAGTGGGTTCTGCCGTTGACTCACAGCAGGAAGCACAACAATTTCAATTTCCGGTTACACTTCCACTTTTGATTGGCTACATGGGCTTATTCATGTTCATCTTGCGCGATCCGCATGGATCGGCAAGCTTCTGGCTCTCAGTCATTCCGTTCACCTCACCTGTGGCAATGGTAGGCCGCATCGCTTTTGGTGTGCCTGATTGGGAACTGGCTCTTTCGATGATTCTATTGATTGGTGGATTTTTACTCACCACCTGGATAGCGGGAAGAATTTATCGCGTTGGTATTTTAATGACCGGAACAAAAGTTAGCTACAAGGTTTTGGCCAAGTGGTTTATGATGAAATCATAATTCAACCGCTCTACAGAAAAAAGCCGGATACATCATCCGGTTTTTTTATTTAATTTCCATGCAGATATGAGCAAAAAAATACCACTGCCTGCATCGATGGATTTCTATCAGGACAACACTAAGTTGAAGTGGATCATTTTGGTTGTTTCTGTCATCATCAGTGTTGGATCAATTTTCTACACTAACTTTTTGGTTGATCAACTCAAGGAAAGAGAAAAACAACAGGTTGAGTTATTCGCCAAGGCATTGGAATACATTACCCGATCGGAGGAAAGTATCGATTTCGTTACCAATGAAATCATCTTCAAAAATAAATCTATTCCGGTAATCTGGATTACCAAAGAAATCGAATATCAATACACAAACATCGATTTGAATGAATCTCTTTCCAAAAACAAAAAAGAAGATTATCTGAAACGTCAAGTTGAAGAAATGAAAGAGGCATATGCTCCCATTGAAATGACCTCGATCAATGAAAACGGTGAAGTGGAAAGCTATGGTTTTGTTTACTATAAAAACTCAAAACTTCTTACACAACTCATTGCCTTTCCCTATGTACAATTGTCCGTGATTGCGATCCTAGCTTTTATCTCCTATCTCGCCTTCAATTACTCGCGCACTGCGGAACAAAACCAGGTGTGGGTAGGTCTTGCCAAGGAAACCGCGCACCAATTGGGCACACCTCTTTCTTCCCTCATGGCATGGATTGAAGTCTTGCGTGATGATCCGGAGATAAAAAATAAAGGGATTGTAGAGGAGTTGGATAAGGACATCAAAAAACTCACGGTTGTCACAGAACGATTCTCCAGCATTGGCTCCACTCCAGTTTTAAAGGATGAGAATATCTATCAGTTGGCGAATAACGTAGTGGGTTATTTGCGACCACGGGTTTCTTCCAAAATCAACTTTGAGGTGCACACACTATCCGAAACCATTCAGGCCCAAGTACATGCTCCACTATTTGAATGGGTACTCGAAAATCTGTGTAAAAATGCCATCGATGCAATGGGTAATTCTGGAACGATCACCATCAAAATCTTAAGAGGAGGCGACAGGCGGGTGCTCATTGACATTTCGGACACTGGAAAGGGCATACCTAAGACGCTTATTCCCAATGTTTTCAAACCCGGATTCACCACCAAAAAACGCGGATGGGGCCTGGGCCTGGCGCTAGCTAAAAGAATCATCGAAATGTATCACGAGGGCAAAATCTTTGTAAAGACCTCTGAAGAAAATCAGGGAACCACCTTCCGCATCGAATTGAAGAGCGCTTAAAAAATCAGATCGCAACAATTCTTCAATAAACATGATGATTATCAGGTTTTTACATATGAATAATTTTACAAACAACAATTCTACAAAACCTCGTTTCTGAAGTTTGTATTAACCCCGCAAAAAACTACTTTTGCGCCTGCCTTTGCCGACAGGCAGGGTCGGATTTTTCAAGCCTTAAATGGATTTGACTGTCCTGTTTCAAGTGTATAAATTCTTAAAACATCATATTTAATGGCCAATAGCGGTAGAATCACCCAAGTAATCGGTCCGGTAGTAGACGTAGCATTTGACGAACCCGGCACAAAACTTCCAAACATTCTTGATTCACTGGAAGTTACAAAAGGAGATGGCACTCTTGTAGTGCTTGAATGCCAACAACATTTAGGCGAAGATCGTGTTCGCACCATCGCCATGGAAGGAACCGAAGGTCTGGTGCGCGGCATGGTGGTAACGGACACCGGCTCTCCAATTCAAATGCCCATTGGTGACGATATCAAAGGCAGACTTTTTAATGTGATTGGCCATGCTATTGATGGTATCAAGCAACCAAAAGGTGAAAAGACCTTATCCATCCACAGAAATGCGCCTGCTTATGAAAATCTTTCTACTTCGCAGGAAATACTTTACACGGGAATTAAAGTAATTGACTTGATTGAGCCTTACTCAAAAGGTGGTAAAATCGGATTATTCGGTGGTGCCGGTGTTGGTAAAACGGTATTGATTCAGGAACTGATCAACAACATAGCAAAAGCATATTCTGGGCTTTCTGTGTTTGCTGGTGTAGGTGAGCGCACTCGTGAAGGAAACGATTTGTTGCGCGAGATGATTGAAGCGGGTATCGTGGATTACGGCCCTGAGTTCATGAAATCATTGCACGAAGGAGGATGGGATTTATCAAAAGTTGATCATGCTAAGTTACAGGAATCTAAGGCCACTTTTGTGTTTGGTCAAATGAACGAACCTCCTGGAGCCCGCGCCCGTGTTGCTCTTTCAGGATTGACCGTTGCTGAATATTTCCGTGACGGTGATGGCACTGGAAAAGGTCGCGACATTCTTTTCTTTATTGATAATATCTTCCGCTTTACACAAGCAGGATCTGAAGTATCAGCTCTTTTAGGTCGTATGCCATCAGCTGTGGGTTATCAGCCTACATTGGCTTCTGAGATGGGTGCTATGCAAGAGCGTATCACATCAACCAAAAACGGATCAATCACTTCTGTGCAGGCCGTTTACGTACCTGCCGATGACTTGACTGACCCCGCTCCTGCAACAACATTTGCTCACCTGGATGCAACAACAGTATTATCTCGTAAGATTGCCGAATTGGGTATCTACCCTGCGGTGGATCCGTTGGACTCAACATCTCGGATTTTGCGTGCAGACATTGTTGGTGAAGAACATTACAATTGTGCACAGCGCGTGAAGTTGACTCTGCAGCGCTACAAAGAATTACAGGACATCATTGCGATTTTGGGTATGGATGAATTGTCTGATGAAGATAAATTGACTGTATCACGCGCAAGACGAGTTCAGCGTTTCTTGTCACAACCTTTCCACGTAGCCGAAGCTTTCACTGGTTTGAAAGGAGCTCTTGTGGATATCAAAGACACCATCAAAGGATTTAATATGATCATGGATGGTGAAGTAGATCATCTTCCTGAAATGGCCTTCAACCTGGTAGGTAGCATTGAAGAGGCCATTGCAAAAGGTGAGAAAATAATGGCTGACGCAAAAGGATAATAGTCCATGCAATTAGAAATTATAAC
Organism: Cyclobacteriaceae bacterium; assembly: GCA_043774745.1. Lineage (GTDB taxonomy): Bacteria > Bacteroidota > Bacteroidia > Cytophagales > Cyclobacteriaceae > ELB16-189. The sequence continues at coordinate 85,220 of JAYVTC010000102.1, forward strand.
ACCCGATAAAAAGGTTTTCGAAGGAGAAGTAACAGTTGTTACGTTTCCTGGTGAAGATGGCTCTTTTCAAATTCTTAATGGTCACGCACCGTTAGTGAGTTTGTTGAAAGCAGGAGTGGTTGAATATAAATCGAAAGAAACATCTCAGCAAATTCAGATCACTGGTGGCGTTGTTGAAGTGCTTCAAAATAAAGTGATTCTTCTTGCTGATGGTTTGAAGGATTAACTCTCCCTTCAAGACAATAAAAAAAACCCGATTCAAATGGATCGGGTTTTTTGTTTCTAAGAATTAGTATTAGCCTTTCACAATTAATCAGGATTAACCATTATGAAAATTCTATAATAATTCATACTAATAATTTTTATGTAAAAACAAAAGCCTCCAAAAAGGAGGCCTTAAAAAATCATTGTCTAAAAAAGACTATTGTCTCACAAGCCATTTAATTAAAAATACCAACGCAATAACAACGGCAATTACACCTATAATACCCAGGATTTCACTGGTTCCCCACAAGGATGTAAATATTATACCCACAGCCCCAAAAATAGCAGCCATTTTTAAATCGTTATCCCAGGCACCTGTTGCCTTGGTTGATTCAATACCTAGGTTCTTCCTTTGTTGTTTTACATAGTTTTTAATCTCACTCTTCAAATGGGTGCGTAATGCTTTTCGTTCTGTTTTTGTCATTTGAATGTACGTCTTACGCACTTCTTCCATTGGTGTTACAGACTTAAGTTCTACTGGTGCACTGGAAGTAGTTGCAAGAAGTTGCTCAGGCTGAGCAATAGTTGCTGGTTCAGTTACAACTTGTCGAGCACTCGTTACTGGCTCAGCAACAACAGTCTCTGATTTGGCAGCCGTCTGATAATTCGTATGCTTATCATAGGAATTGAAACTAGCTGTATATTTTGGGCTGGAACAGGCGGAAGCAACAATTGCCACAAGTAATACGTAAAGAATTTTTTTCATAGCGAGAAGAGTTTATTTTTTAAAAATTGAAGTTATTCGAATAAAGAAACGCTTTTCAAATTCCCAAAAAAATTGGAACTGGCCAAATAGAAATCCAAAAAATAACAAAAACATGTTGTAAACAGGTAAAATCAAGATCCAGTAAAGAGTACTTGCCCAAACTGGTTTATCCCCAAAAGGGAACCAATATTCAAACAAAGGGCGCTTGATCAAAAGAACTGTAAATCCGGTACATGCAAAAACAACGAGTATGATCGCGACTTGCAATCCGCTCTTTACTTTCCACCTCGTTTGTAGTCGATCAACCCAACTCATTTGAATACCAATTACCGGCTCAAGATAGCAAAGCATTTGTTCAGGCAAACGGCTTCCACCAATCATTTTGTGGCAATTTAGCTGAAATGGTTAAAGGTTCTTTTTTAACAGGATGAATGAATGAAAGTTGCCTCGCATGAAGCCCAATGCTTCCATCCGGTGATAACATTTCCGACCCATACTTTACATCACCCACAATCGGGCAACCCATCGAGGCAAGTTGTACCCTGATCTGATGTGGCCTACCGGTAATCGGGTTCACCTCGACAAGATAAAACCCGCGCTTATTATCAATTACTTTATAGTGGAGTTCCGATCGCAAACCATTTGGGTTTTCACGGGCATACGCAGTAGTCTTATTCTTCTTTTCATCCTTAACCAGCCAATGAACCAATGTGCCTTCCTGCCTGGGAGGCTTATTTGTAACCAAAGCCCAATACGTTTTTTGTGTCGCCCTGTTTCTGAATAGCTCGTTCATTCGCTCAAGCGCTTTTGTGGTGCGGGCAAAAACCACAACACCGCTTACGGGCCTATCGAGTCGATGCACCACTCCTAAAAAGACATCACCTGGCTTATTGTATTTTTTACCAATGTATTCCTTCGCCACCTCCACCAAGGGTATATCACCAGTGACATCACCTTGCACCAATACTCCAGCGGGCTTATTGATAACAAGCAGGTGATTGTCTTCGTATAAAACCTGTAACGAACTAATCATAAAACTTTGTAAGTTAGAACCGGATACAAGACAATCAAAGTACCATGGCAAAACATTGGATCGGCTTTTTGATAATTATTCTCGCAGTAAACTCTTGCGATAAGAAACAATCTCCCGAAGAGTTGAAAAAACTTATCTCTATGGAGTTTTCCAAACAGCCTGGAACGTTTGCCATTGCCTTCAAGGATTTGACTACCAGAGAAGAAATTCTAATCAATGAACACGAATTGTTTCATGCTGCCAGCACGATGAAGACTCCGGTGATGGTAGAAGTATACAAACAAGCAGCAGCTGGAAAATTTTCACTTAAAGATTCCATGCTCATCAAGAATGAGTTTCGGAGTATTGTTGACAGTAGCCTTTATTCGCTGAATGTAAAAGATGATAGTGATACCCTGATTTACAAGCACATTGATGAGAAACGAACCGTGTACTCACTCATGTATGACATGATCATTATAAGCAGCAACCTGGCAACTAATCTGATCATCGAATTGGTAGACGCCAAAAATGTTACCAAGACTCTTCGATCTATTGGCGCTAACGATATACAAGTATTGCGAGGTGTAGAAGATAAGAAAGCCTTTGATGCCGGTTTGAACAATCGGGTAACTGCCTACGACCTGATGCTGTTATTCGAAAAAATTAACAAAGAAGAATTGGTAAACTCAGAGGCAAGTATGGCCATGATAGATATTTTGTTAAACCAAAAATTCAATGATATTATTCCCGCTTATCTTCCCAATGAAGTTAAGGTTGCTCATAAGACAGGTTGGATTACTGGAGTTCACCACGATTCCGGCATCGTGTTTTTACCTGATGGAAGAAAATATGTTTTGATTATGCTTTCTAAAGATCTTAAGGATGAAGAGGCCGGAGTGAAGGCAATGGCTACCGCGTCAAAAATGATTTACGATCACGTAACAGGCGCGAAGTAATCAATCTTTAAACTCAGAAGTAAAGTGGAAGCTGATTTCAGGAAAGTTATCCTGCACCATTTGCAACCACGCCTTTGACTCGGCCATAAACACCAACTTATCGTCTTTATCGCGTGCAATGTGCCGCTGTTTCGAATCAATGAACTCCTGAAGTTTCTTTGGATCCTTGCTGCTGATCCAGCAGGCTTTATAAATATTCTGATGGGCAAACTCAACCGAAGCACTGTATTCATTCTTCAACCGGAATTGAATTACTTCAAACTGTAGCGCCCCTACCACACCAACTACTTTTCTTTTTCCTAACTCATAGGTAAACAACTGGGCAACGCCTTCCTCCATCAACTGAAGCAAGCCTTTCTCCAATTGCTTGGTTTTCATCGCGTCTTTGTTGATTACTTCTTTAAAAATTTCTGGAGAGAAACTTGGGATGCCGGTGTACATCAATTTTTCTCCATCGGTAAGTGTGTCACCAATCTTTAAGTTACCGGTGTCATAAAGACCTACAATATCTCCGGGCCAGGCTTCATCTACTGTTTCACGATCTTGCGCCATGAAAGCAGTGGCGTTAGAGAAACGAATTCCTTTCTCCTGACGAACGTGATAATAATTATGGCCTCTCTCAAACTTGCCCGAGCAAACACGCAAAAACGCAATGCGGTTGCGATGTTTCGGATCCATATTAGCATGAATCTTAAAGATAAATCCGGAGAACTTACTCTCTTCAGGTTTGATCTCACGCAATGTAGTTTCCCGGGGTATTGGTGGTGGTGCAATGCGAATGAACGTATCAAGTAATTCTTGCACACCAAAGTTATTTACGGCACTACCAAAAAATACCGGAGCCACTTTTCCCGCCAGATATTCCTCAACTTCAAATTCAGGATATACGCCTTCGATTAATTCTACATCGGCACGCAATTGTTTGGCATAGCTCTCTCCTACATATCGGTCTAACTCTTCGCTATTGATGTCTGAAATTTCAATACCTTCTGAGATGGTTATCTTACTGGACGTAAACAGGTGCAACGTTTTCTCATACAAATTATACACACCCTTAAAAGTTTTACCCATGCTGATGGGCCAACTCAACGGACGCACTTGGATGTCCAGCTTCTCTTCTACTTCATCCAGTAACTCGAAAGGATCTTGTCCCTCGCGGTCAAGCTTGTTAATGAAACAAATAACCGGAGTACTGCGCATGCGGCAAACTTCCATCAATTTCTCCGTTTGCGACTCCACACCTTTCACGCAATCAATCACCATGATTACACTATCCACAGCTGTGAGTGTGCGGTATGTATCTTCAGCAAAATCCTGGTGACCTGGCGTATCGAGCAGGTTGATCTTAATGTCTTTATAATTAAAGCCCATGACTGAGGTAGCTACCGAAATACCACGTTGCTTTTCAATCTCCATCCAGTCGCTGCGTGCATGGTCTTTTATCTTCGATGATTTTACTGCTCCCGCTTTCTGAATCGCTCCTCCAAAAAGAAGAAGTTTTTCTGTGAGCGTAGTTTTTCCTGCATCCGGGTGACTGATGATTCCGAACGTTCTGCGTTTGGCTATTTCCTGTTCTAGTGTCATATGTTATTCAATACCTCACAGCAGATAATGCCAGTTAAGGAGGCGCAAAAGTAAAAAAAAGAGTTGTCTTGTTCATTTTTAATATAGGCTTAGGTATTTTGCCTACATGGATTTACAACTCATTCAAAATAAGATTTTTCAAATCCGTGGCCACCGGGTTTTGCTTGACTTTCAGTTAGCCGAACTCTATGAAGTTGAAACCAGGGTTTTAAATCAGGCAGTAAAAAGGAATCCTGACAGATTTCCAGCTGACTTTATGATTCAATTATCATCAGAAGAATGGGCAATTTTGAAATCACAATTTGTGATATCAAAAAAAGAAAAGCGTGGAGGAACCCGCAAATTACCTTTCGCATTTAACTGAACAAGGTGTAGCTATGCTTTCCAGCGTTTTAAACAGCAAGAAGTCAATTGATGTAAACATCGCTATCATGAGAACCTTTGTTTTATTACGACAGCATTTGGCCGATTACAAAGATTTGAAAGAAGAAATCAAAAAGCTTGAAAAAGAAATGAACTTAAAATTTAAGGATATCTATGAGGCCATAAACTACTTATTAAATCCTAAATCAAAACCTGTAGAAATTGGCTTCCGGCAAAAAGGAAGAACTAAATAAAAAACCAATAAAAATGAACTATAGAAAATTTGGAAGAACCGATTGGCAGGTAAGTGAAATTGGCTACGGCATGTGGGGCCTTGCGGGATGGAAAGAAACCGATCAAGGTGAGGTACTGAATGCACTGGAAAAATCCGTAGAGCTGGGTTGCAATTTTTATGACACCGCGTGGGGCTATGGAGCCGGAGCCAGCGAAGAGATTTTAGGTAATCTTATGAAACGACATGCCAGCAAACGACTTTACTTCGCCACCAAAATTCCACCCAAAAATTTCAAGTGGCCATCAAAAGCTGACTACTTGCTTGAAGACTGTTTCCCGGCATCGCACATTATAGAATACACCGAAAAAAGTCTGAAGAACCTGAATGTGGAGTGCATCGACTTGCAACAATTTCACGTGTGGGAAGACAGCTGGGCACATCATGATGACTGGAAAAAAGCCATTGAAAAATTAAAAGCCGATGGAAAAGTAAAACACTTCGGCATCAGTGTGAATCGCTGGGAGCCTGACAATGTATTAAACACATTAAAGACCGGACTGATTGATACTGTACAAGTAATCTATAATATCTTCGATCAAAATCCAGAAGACAACTTGTTCCCGCTTTGTCGAAAGCTTGATATAGGAGTCATAGCCCGCGTTCCTTTTGATGAAGGGACACTTACCGGCATGCTTACTAAAGACACCGTATTTCCAGAAGGCGATTGGCGCGCTACATACTTCGTTCCTGAAAATCTAAATTCAAGTGTAGATCATGCTGATGCGCTAAGACCGCTCGTCCCGCAAGGTATGACCATGGCCGCAATGGCGTTGCATTTTATTCTTTGCAACGATGATGTGCACACTATTATACCCGGCATGCGCAAGATCAGAAACATGGAAGCCAACATCGCTACCAGCGATGATAAAAAACTTGAGAAGGCATTGGAGTTAAAATTGAAAAATCATCGCTGGGACAGAACGCCTACCGAATGGTCGCAGTAACAGATTTAGCCGCTTGATAGGCAAGAATAATACTGCTGTTTTCTGCCACTCTGTCACTTTTCACCTTAAAAAACCCATTGGCATAACCCTTGTTCAGTGGGTTTTTGCATTTAACTCCGTAATCTAAAAAAACCGAACATATCATGGGAAAAATCATTGGAATAGACTTAGGAACAACCAACTCGTGCGTTGCAGTAATGGAAGGAAACGAACCAGTTGTGATTGCCAATAGTGAGGGCCGCAGGACTACGCCTTCCATCGTTGGCTTTTTAGACAATGGTAAAGGCGAGCGTAAAGTGGGTGATCCTGCCAAGCGCCAGGCTATTACCAACCCGAAAAACACCGTTTCTTCTATCAAACGTTTCATGGGTAAAAAATTTGGTGAAGTGAGTGGTGAGAAGAAAATGGTATCGTATGAAGTGGAAAGTGGAAACAACGACACCGTGCGCGTGCGCATTGGCGATCGTATGTACACAGCGCAGGAAATCTCTGCCATGATTCTTCAAAAAATGAAGAGCACAGCCGAAGACTATCTTGGCACTACCGTAACAGAAGCAGTTATTACCGTACCTGCTTATTTCAACGATGCAGAACGTCAGGCTACCAAAGAAGCTGGCCAGATTGCCGGTCTTGATGTGAAACGTATCATCAACGAGCCTACAGCTGCAGCCTTAGCTTACGGTCTTGATAAGAAAAACAAAGACATGAAAATCGCAGTGTATGACCTTGGTGGTGGTACATTCGATATTTCCGTTCTTGAATTAGGAGATGGTGTGTTCGAAGTAAAATCAACCAACGGTGATGTTCACTTAGGTGGAGATGATTTCGATATGCGCATCATGAACTGGTTAGCTGATGAATTCAAAGCAGATAAGAACATTGATCTTCGTAAAGATCCAATGGCATTGCAACGCTTGAAAGAGGCTTCTGAAAAAGCTAAGATCGAGTTGTCAAGCTCAACCGAAACTGAAATCAACTTACCCTATATCACTTCCGTGGATGGCGTGCCTGAACATTTAGTAAAGAAAATTTCACGCGCCAAGTTTGAGCAGTTATGTGATGATTTGATTAAACGCACATTGGATCCTTGCAAAAAGGCAATGGCCGATTCAGGTTATTCCGTTTCTCAAATTGATGAAATTATTCTGGTTGGTGGATCAACTCGTATCCCGCGCATACAGGAAGAAGTTGAAAAATTCTTCGGCAAAAAACCATCAAAAGGTGTAAACCCGGATGAAGTAGTAGCTGTAGGGGCCGCGATTCAAGGTGGTGTATTAACCGGTGAAGTAAAAGATGTACTGTTGTTAGATGTTACTCCGCTTTCATTAGGTATCGAAACCATGGGCGGTGTAATGACCAAGCTGATCGAATCAAACACTACAATTCCTTCTAAGAAATCAGAAGTGTTCTCAACTGCATCTGATAGCCAACCATCAGTAGAAATACATGTATTGCAAGGTGAACGCCCGATGGCTCGTGATAACCGTACGATAGGAAGATTCCACCTGGATGGAATTCCACCTGCACCTCGTGGTGTACCTCAAATTGAAGTAATCTTTGATATTGACGCAAACGGTATTCTTCATGTGGCTGCCAAAGATAAAGGCACTGGCAAAGAGCAGAAGATTCGCATTGAAGCCTCTAGTGGCTTAACGGATGCAGAAATCCAAAAGATGAAACAAGAAGCTCAGGCCAATGCTGAATCCGACAAGAAAGAAAAAGAGCGTGTTGAGAAAATCAATCAGGCCGATTCATTGATCTTCCAAACTGAGAAACAATTGAAAGAGTATGGCGATAAACTTTCAGAAGGAAATAAGACTGCTATCAGTGGTGCCCTTGAGAAACTGAAAGAAGCACACAAGACACAAGATGTAGCAAGCATCGAAAATGCAATGAATACATTGAATGCAGCATGGCAGGTAGCTTCACAGGAAATGTATCAGGGTGGTGCACAAGCAGGAGCTAATCCAGGTGCTGGAGCTAATCAACAGTCTACCGAAAGCACTGGAGGCGCTCAAGGTGGCAATGCAACCGATGTAGAGTACGAAGAAGTAAAATAAAGTCAGATAACAACGTTTAACTAACGACCCTTTGGAAGCAAACTCCAAAGGGTCTTTTTTTCATTATATCTTTATCATAGTTCTTTTTTACTTCTCACATTCTAACTTTGCACCCCATAAAAATTTGATGATATGCTAGTTGTAAAGTTTGGAGGTACCTCTGTAGGCAAGCCTGAGCGCATGAAGAAAATTGCTAATCTCGTGATGAGCATGCCAGGTAAAAAGATTGTTGTGTTATCTGCGCTAAGCGGAACAACGAATGCATTAGTAAAAATTGGAGAGAATTTATTGGCACAACAACACACCGCAGCCAATAACGAAATAGCTGAACTGGAAAAACATTACCTGCAATTCATACAAGAACTTTATAGCTCAGAATCATATAAAGCCATAGGCGAAGAAATTGTAAGTCGTTACTTCAGTTTATTCCGTTTGTTAGCCGCTGGTAAATTTGATGATCGCGGTTATCGTGAGTTGCTTGCACAGGGTGAATTGATTTCTACTGAACTATTTTATCATCACTTACAGGAAATAAAAACGCCTGCACGATTACTGCCTGCATTACACTTCATGTCCATTGATGAAAATAATGAGCCTGAATTGGAGAAAATCAGCGAGCGTTTAAAACCCATTCTTGAAACAATGAGCAACATCGATATTCTTGTTACACAAGGATACATCTGCCGTAATCATCGCAATGAGATCGACAACTTGAAAAGAGGAGGAAGTGATTATACGGCTTCATTGATTGGCGCAGCTATTCGTGCTGAAGAAATTCAGATCTGGACAGATATTGATGGCATGCACAACAATGATCCGCGCATCGTAAAGAAAACAATGCCCATTGCCGAACTCACCTTTGATGAAGCTTCTGAGTTAGCGTATTTCGGTGCTAAGATACTTCACCCTTCCACCATTGTGCCCGCACAAAAATATCACGTGCCTGTGATCTTGAAAAACACGATGGATGAAAAAGCTGCCGGCACAATCATTAGCGATAAAGGAAGCCGGGGTCAATTCAAAGCCGTAGCAGCAAAAGATGGAATCACTGCAATCAAGATCAAATCATCACGCATGCTATTGGCATATGGTTTTCTTCGTAGAGTATTTGAAGTATTTGAGCGTTACAAAACTCCAATCGATATGATCTCAACCTCTGAAGTAGCTGTATCGGTAACGATTGATGAGAATAAAAATCTGACTAAGATTCTCGAAGAATTAAATTTGTTTGGCACCATTGAAGTGGACGACAATCAATCCATCATTTGTATTGTAGGCAATATGCTTTCTGAGAAAGAAGGTGTGTTAAAAGAAGTGTTTCAATCGTTAGCAAATATTCCTATCAGAATGGTCTCCTATGGAGGCAGCCCAAATAATATTTCGATTTTGGTAAGCACTTCACAAAAGGATAAGGCTCTCAATCTGCTAAATGAAGGCCTATTCAACCTTTAAGGCTTTAGCCATAAATTAAAAAAACAAATGTTAGGATATGAATCCTGACATTTTTTTTGTCCAAAAATTTCTGGTTAAAGAATAAATCTTAAATTTATAACATGGATACCGCTTTTAATTCAAATAATAATTAGTTGAATCCTTCAATCTCCACAAATCAAATTCGCATTAACCCCAAACCCTAATCTATGAAAAGTAAATTCCTGCTGTTCTCTTTTCTATTTGTGAGCGCTCTGGTGAGCGCCCAGACACGAGATCTGTCTGGTACAGTTACTGATAAGTCAGATGGCTCTGCAATTGCGGGAGCAAACATCACGGTGAAAGGCACTTCAGTTGGTACAGCCACTGATGCTAATGGTAAATTCAGTTTAAAGGTTGCCAATGATGTAACCACTTTGATTGTTTCTTTTATTGGTTTTGAGACACAGGAAGTAAATATTACTGGCCTCAATACAATAACCATCAACCTTGAAGCCAGTGCCAATCAACTGGAAGAAGTTGTTATTTCTACGGGGCGTGGATCGCAACGTACTATTACAGATACACCTCTTCCCATTGATAACTTTGCTGCCAGTGATTTAAAAACCACTGGTCAGATATCATTTGACAAGGCGATGCAATACCGGGTACCCTCCTTTAATACTGTAAATACC
>JAYVTC010000103.1:0-14591 GCA_043774745.1 Cyclobacteriaceae bacterium
GGGATGTCCTTTTCAAAATCCAAGATTACAAAATCACAAACCTTCATGAACTATTGCCTGCCCAGTGGAATAACAAGGTGTAGTTGATCGGAGGGTTACGTGTTTTACTCTTAGTGTACGATTGTGTGTTGAATTTGCTCTAATGACTTTCCCTTTGTCTCTGGCATTACTTTCCAGGCAAAGAAGAATTGCAACACCATCATCACCGTAAAAAATGAAAAGGCTAGTGCTCCTCCCAATTTACTTCCTTCAGCAAAAATTGGAAATGAAAGTGAGATAATTGCCGCCATGACCCAATGAGTAAAACTTCCTAATGATTGACCTTTGGCTCTAACACGGTTAGGAAAAATCTCAGCAATAAATACCCAGATCACTGCACCTTGTGAAAACGCAAAGAAGGCGATGAATCCAATCAGGTAGATCATTACATCATAACCACCTTGCTGACCTAAATAAAAATAACGAGCAGTAAGCCCGAGAAACAGGGCTATGCCCAGCGAACCGATAATCATAAGGGTTTTTCGACCGAACTTATCAATAACGGAAATTGCCAAAAGAGTAAAAATAAGGTTAGTGGCACCGATTGATACTGCCTGTAAAAGTGCAGTGTCTTTTGCTAGTCCACTCATTTCAAAAATGCGTGGTGCGTAGTACATGATTGCATTAATACCAGAGAGTTGATTAAACATGGCCAGCGCTACAGCATAGAAAATTGGTTGCTTATAGGCACTCGAAAATAATTTTTCATGACCCAATGATTGTTCTTCGGTAAGTGATTGCTGAATTTTTTTGAGTGAATCATCGGGATTTACTTCTCCAATATTTTGGAGAACAACGCGAGCTTCTGTTGTGCGATTCATTTTTATCAACCACCGCGGACTTTCAGGTACACCGAATACCATTACAAAAAAGATCAACGAAGGAAGGGCCTGTATACCCAACATCCATCGCCAGGATTCATCAATAGTTCCGTAAATAAGATAGTTGGATATGAATGCGATCAATATGCCGGCAACAACATTAAATTGGAAAAGAGCCACTAATCTGCCGCGGTTTTGTGCGGGAGATATTTCTGATATATACATAGGGCCAACCACAGATGAAGCACCAACACCTATGCCACCCAAAAATCTAAACACAACAAAAATTGACCATGATGGAGTAAGGGCAGCACCTAGTGAGGTAATTAAATAAAGTAGTCCAATTGCTTGAAGTACTTTCTTCCGCCCATATACTTCTGCAGGCTTACCAGCCAAAGCAGCTCCTAGTACGGTACCAAATAATGCAGAAGCCACTGTGAATCCATGCCAGAATTTATCTAATCCCCAAAGTTGTTGGATGTCTGTTTCAACACCTGAAATTACTGCGGTGTCGAAGCCAAATAAAAAGCCTCCCAAAGCTGCTACAATGGAATTGCGAAGAGTGTATTGGTATGAGTTCATAGTTAGGAAATATAGAATATTTACTTCCGATTTTCAAAATGTTGAAATACTACTTCCAGTTAGCTGGATCCAGCCTCCAGGATTTCACGTAGATCAATTGATTTTCATCAAGGTAATTGTTCGTGACAGCTTCATGTAACATATGATTAAAATCGCTTAGGCATATGAGTGGGATCTTTGCTTCTTCAAAACTTTTTGCAGCGGCATCAAATCCATAGGTAAAAATGGCAATCATACCAATTACATTGAAGCCTGCTTCCTTCATGGCTTGGGCTGCTTTAATAGAACTACCACCGGTGGAAATCAAATCTTCAACTAACACCACTTTTTGTCTTTTTTTGACCTTTCCTTCAATGAGATTACCCATGCCGTGCTCTTTTGGTTTTGGGCGTACATACACAAAGGGTAGCCCTAACTCATCAGCCACGAGTGCCCCTTGTGGGATACCAGCAGTAGCAACACCAGCAATACACTCGGCATTAGGGTAATTCAGTTTTATAGCACTAGTCAGATTCTCTTTAATGTAAGTTCTTATGGCTGGATAGGAAAGGGACAATCGGTTGTCGCAGTATATCGGTGATTTCCAGCCCGAACTCCAAGTGAATGGAGTTTTGTGATTTATTTTAATGGCCTCAATTTGAAGTAGTTTAGAAGCTACTTCAAAGGCAGTTTTCTCATAAATTTTAATCATAGTTAGTAAGTAAAAGGTACAACCATACTAGGTTCTCACAAAACCTTACCAATTTTAAGAAAACTTTTATAATACAGACCCCTAATAGTACACAATAGTTTGTGGGGGTTGATTCATTCAAAATTATTTATGTTTTTGCATTACTAAAAGACTGTTTAACAGGCATGAATCTATTCGTAAATGATATTCCCGTGCGAATAACGCGCAAAGATACTGCACCCCAAGAAGGTCATGTGAATCATGGGATTGATGCCTCAGTGGAAGCCATTACCAAGGCTAAGCTTATCCACCATGTATGGATTAGTAATGTAACCGTACCGGACATGGATTTGCTTTTGGATTTGATCAACACCAAAGTGCCCACCAATCTTTTATCTCTTCATATTTCAGTGAATGATTATGATGCTATACGGGCCTTCCTGATGAAGAAGTACAAAGTGATTAAAGCTGCTGGTGGGCTGGTAAAAAAGAAGGATAAATTCCTGATGATTTACCGGATGAAAAAATGGGATCTGCCTAAGGGGAAGAAAGAGAGTGGAGAGAAGTATAAGCAAACCGCTGTGCGCGAAGTTGAAGAAGAGTGTAATGTGCAAGTGAAGCTTGGAAAAAGAATCTGCACCACCTGGCACACTTATACCATGAATAAAAATAGCATGCTCAAAAAAACACGGTGGTATGAAATGGATTTAATTGATGATTCGCGAATAAAACCAAGCATTGAGGAGGATATTGAAGAATTGCGCTGGATGACCCGGAAGGAAGTATATCACGCCTTAGAGAACTCTTACAAGTCGATTCGATTTGTTTTTGAAGAGTATTATCGTAAAAAAGAAATAATCAAATAGTCAATTACAGCGTATAGGGAATCAGATGTGATATATCGCCTTTATATTTGTGAACTTCCCTAATAATAGAAGAACTGATGTAAGCAAAGGGCGGTGAAGTAATCAAAAAAACAGACTCAAGTTCTTCGTTAAGCTGCTTGTTTACCTGTGAAATACTGTTCTCATATTCAAAATCCGTGGTGTTTCTTAAACCGCGAAGTAAAAATCTGGCTTTGTTTCTGCGAGCAAACTCTGCCGTGAGTTCTGAATACACCTGAACAGTAATATTGGGGTGATCAACAAAGGTCTGGTTTATCTTATCGATCATAAAATCGATCGGAAAATAGCGTTGAGTTTTGCCGCTATTATATCCAATGGCAATAATAATTGCATCAAACAAATTCAATCCACGCAGCACAATATCCTCGTGACCTCTTGTAAATGGGTCGAAGGAGCCAGGGAATAATGCAATTCGTTTCATGATCGCTTACAACTTAAGCAATTGTATGGAGAAAAGGTCAAAGAAATGGTGATCCTGAACTTCATCGAAAATGTATCCAAACTTTAATCCTTCTGGCCGGCTTCCAAAGGCTACATTACGGATATACTTTATAAACTCCTGATAGTGTGGTGAGTTTTGACTAATGTAACCCCATAGCACCACTTCGCAGGTTTGCTGATCCATGCCAAGCCCTTTCATTACCAGCATGATGTATTTCACATAATCAGAGAATTGCTTAATGGCGAACTGATTGTAGTAAATAAGCTTACTATTTTCTATTGATAGGATGTGAAGCTTGAAACGGTCCACGTAGATGTAGAGCCTGCTTTTTTGAGATTGCCCCACAAATTGAAGCATCCCTTCTATTAAAGAACTTGACTGGTGTACTAAATGAATTTTGGTGTTTGAGTATATCCTTCTAAGCCAGGTAAGTAAATCTTTCTGAACTGCAAAAATGGTGATAGCATCTATTTTTTCATTATGACAAAAGAGAACGTCCTCTTTTTCAGGGTCAATATTCGTGTTGAATTTCAGATATTCAGAAGCGGCTTCTTCAACAAACAGAGAATTTGGTACCTGTACAAATTTATTGTTTTTTATAGAGATCTTAGCGGAATTCCAAAAGCCAGCCTGTAATACTGGATGAGATTCGAAAAGGGTCTTAAAAAGAGTGAGAAGTTCCTGATGAGAACTTAAATCACCAAGAACATAATCCTCAAAAAAAAGAACCCTTCCATCAGAGCAATCAACTATACCAATTTGAAAATCTCTAACACTAAGCTGAACAAGGAGATCATATTGATGAATATTGTCCTCATCAAACCGATCATCTTTGATCTTCTTAATTAGCTTGTAACCAATGGCGGTAGATTGCAAAATCTGTATTTATTCCCAGTTACCTGAAGTCGAAACATCAAAACGTGAACCGAAGTGCAAAGGCTTCCTGTTCTTTGCCTCGTTACTTTCCTTGCGGGATGGATTAACTGGCTTAGGATCTTTCACTTCTATCACATCAACTTTCAACCCGGATTTATCCACGTGACCTACAAAAATTTCAAATTTAAGGCCATTTTGACCAGGGATATCTCCTAATATTGCAAGGTTTGTATTAGGGTCAAAGATATATTCAGAGAGACTCATAAGTAGCTGACCTTTTTTCAATTCATCACCCACATTTACTGATTCTTGTTTTGTAATAGTTCCCTGATCCTGGAAAGGAGGCTCGTTTACTTTATCACCAACTTTAATAGAATAGGCCTTCTGATTCTTAATAACCTTATCGCCCACTTTTCCCTTGAATCCCATAAAGATTCCATTATCAGAGGCATTTACATTATAGTCCTTTTTATAGATTTTTTCCTTTGCGGAGACAAATCCGAGTGTATCGATGATTATCTGCACATCTTCTACTCCATAAGATTTTTGAGTAATGATTTCTCTTCTCTGAATAATAGGCACTTGACCATTTTCAATAAAACTAGTGAGAGAATCCCAATTAGCTGTGTATCTACCATTTACGCTGTGAAATACAATTTCTGCTTCTCTGATTAGTTTTAACTTTTCTATGATTGCCATTTCGGTCGAAGATATCAACTCACGTTCTTCAATAGTCCCTTGCACACTTCTGTATAGCTTATAAGCCAAAAAAATGCTTGCTACAAGTAGGACTGCGGTTAAGATTTTGGTCAAGTTCATTGGTTACAGGTTTAGCCTGCAATAATAAATATTTTATACCTTTTTAAACAACCAATTATAACTTAAAATGGCCCTTTAAATCCAGTATTTTTGACGATTCTGTTACCATGCTAAAAATCCCATGTCTTGATTCTGGATTAAGACCGGTTATTTCCTCCCAAGACATGAATTTCACCTCCTGAATAATCTGTTTATCCATCATTTCGGGGTCAAAACCCTTCTTTAAGATTCCCTTTTTGTTTTTAACAACGAAGAACATTTCAATGGCGTGAAGAGGAAGATGTATAAATTCGCAAATGAATCTGAAATCCTGAATATCAACATCCAGTCCGGTTTCTTCTGCAAATTCTCTTTTTAAACTGTTTTCTATCGTCTCACCAAATTCAAGCCCACCACCTGGAGGGGCCCAAAAGTCCCCATCTTTAATTCCTTTATGATTAATCATTAACAAACGGTCATCATCTAAACACAAGCCGCAAACACGTACTCGAAGTTTATTTCCAAAGGTCTGGTAAACTGAATCAATCATTTTTCCGTTGTAGAATGTGTTTGGAATTGGCAATTTTAAGATTCTCTACTTTTGAAATCAAAGATGAAAGTTATGAAAAGGTTAATCGTTCTTATTCTTCTACTTGCAGTTAACTTTTATTCATCCGCTCAGAGCTCTAAAGCAACCTCGGGTGCTGTTATCACCTGGGAGAAAGCAACCCATGACTTTGGTGATGTGTTTCAGGGCGATAAAGTAGAACACACCTTCCGGTTTACAAATACTGGCAACAAAGATTTAGTAATCACAAACGTGGAAGTCACCTGCGGCTGTACTACTCCAAAAGGTTGGCCTCGTGACCCCATAGCTCCTGGTGGGAGTGGCGATTTGACTGTTGCCTTCAACAGTGCCGGAAAAATTGGAAAACAGAATAAGGTCATAACCGTAACTTCTAACTCGGTTGGTATTTTAAACCAGGTAATGTTTACTGCTACAGTTCTTGAAAAGAAGGAACCTAACCATTAAGATTTTTCGGGATTTCGAAGCATAGAAATAAAAAGTGTAGCCCAGCCAGCTATCAGAAAAGCTCCGCCAAATGGAGTTATAATTGCAATCCTCGACATATTTAACAGGCAAAGAGCGTAAAGACTGCCACTAAATAAAACTATCCCAATTAAAAAAAGAAGTGCGCTCAGCCCAAGTCGGGCTGCAGAATATTTGTCCATTAGTATGGCAACAACCAGCAAAGCAAATGTATGATAGAAGTGGTAACGAACCGCCAACTCATAGGTGTCTAATCGGCCATTGGCAGACAAGATATTCTTTAACGCATGGGCACCGAATGCTCCCAATGAAACAGCAAGCACACCCAAAGCTGATGCTACCAATAATGTATGTCTTTGCGAAAGCATAGAATTAGTTTGTTAAATAATTTCTTTCTCCAAAAATGGCAGTGCCAATCCGCACGTAAGTGCTCCCTTCCTGTAATGCAATTTTATAATCTGAACTCATCCCCATAGAGAGTTCTTTCATTACTGCGTTCGATGCTAGTTTGCGTTCTTTTAACTGGTCAAATAATTTCTTTAATGATTGAAATTCTCCTCGGACAGTTTCTTTATTTTCAGTAAAGGTTGCCATACCCATAAGGCCTCTTATTTCAATATTTTTTAAGTTTGGCAATGCAGATCCACATAGAAGCGAGCTTACTTCTTCTGCGCTAAAACCAAACTTTGTTTCTTCCATGGCAATGTGTACTTGAAGTAAGCATGGAATAATCCGACCTGCTTTCTTTCCTTGCTTGTCGATTTCTTCGAGTAGTTTTTCTGAATCGACAGCATGTATGAGAGAAACAAACGAGGCAATATATTTTACTTTATTGGTTTGCAGATGTCCAATCATGTGCCACTCCATGTCTTCAGGCAACGCTTTGTATTTTGCCAACATTTCCTGCGCCTTATTTTCACCAAAAAATCGTTGACCGGCATCATATACCTCTTTTATCTTTTCGATGGGCTGGGTTTTACTTACGGCTATTAACTTTGCCTTTGAACCCTGTAATTCCGCCAGTAGATCTTTTGTATTACTTTTAATGACCATTTTATATCAAAATCGTTGTAAACTTTTAATTTTTGATTTTTAACCAAAGTTATGGCCATACTTGGAACGCTGCTCAAAAAAGGAATTAAACTTCGCGAAAATCTTGAGCAAGAATATACCTCACCTTTTGAACTGCAGAAGAAAGAACTCAAAGAACTTATGATCACGGCCAGTCAAACAGAATTTGGCAAATATTATGATTTTCACCCGATTCTGGAGCAATTCAGAAGAGGGCATAGAGACTTTTACAGTGCCTATAAAGAGAGCGTGCCCATACACGATTACAACAAGATTTATAAAGATTGGTGGCAATTAGCTCTGAAAGGGGCAAAGAATATCTGCTGGCCAGGCCGGGTAAAATATTTTGCCCTCAGTTCTGGCACTTCCGAAGCCTCATCCAAGCATATTCCTGTAACCAAGGAAATGACCAAGGCCATCCAGCGAACCAGTGTTCGACAAATTATCAGCCTCTCCAAATACGATTTGCCTCCGGAAGTCTTTGAAGCAGGCATTTTGATGATCGGAGGGAGCACACATTTAAATAAACGAGGAAGCTACTTTGAAGGAGATCTGAGCGGGATACAAGCTGCACGGCTACCATTTTGGTTTCAACATTTTTATAAGCCAGGAAAGAAAATTGCATCCAACCGAAATTGGGAAAATAAGCTAGACGAGATTGTAAAGAATGCAAAGGGCTGGGATATTGGTATTGTGGTTGGGGTGCCTGCGTGGATACAGATTCTGTTAGAGAGGATTATTGAATATCATAAGATAAATCACATTCACGAGATTTGGCCAAACTTGCTGATCTATGTTCACGGAGGCGTTTCCATGGACCCCTATCGCAAAGGTTTTGAAAGACTGCTTGGCCGCCCTATCTATTACATTGAAACTTATCTGGCATCAGAAGGATTTATCGCCTACCAGGCATTGCCAAAGCGCAAATCCATGAGGCTTGTTCTTAATAATGGGATTTTCTACGAGTTCATCCCATTTGATGAGAAGAATTTTTTGCCAACAGGCGATATCAAACCAGATGCAGAAACATTTTTAATTGATGAGGTTGAAGAGGGTAAAGAATATGCATTGTTACTTTCAACATGCGCAGGTGCGTGGCGCTATATGATTGGTGACGTTATCAAATTTGTTTCCATTGAAGAATCTGAAATTATTATCACAGGGCGCACCAAACACTTTTTAAGTTTATGTGGTGAGCACCTTTCGGTGGATAACATGAACAAAGCTATTGAACTTGTTTCAAACGAACTCAACATTACAATTCCAGAGTTTGCTGTAGGAGGCATTCCACATCAAAAACTATTTGCCCATCACTGGTTTATTGGCACAGATGATAACGTGGATTCTAATAAACTTAAAGAGCGAATTGATCATCATCTTAAGGTACTGAACGATGATTATGCTGTGGAACGAAGTGCAGCCCTGCGCGATGTTATTGTCGATGTGTTGCCTCTCAAAAAATTTTATGATTGGATGGAATCAAAAGGTAAAGTGGGCGGCCAGAATAAATTTCCGCGCGTGATGAAAAACGCGCAGCTGGAGGAATGGATAAAATTCATTTCCTAAGTAATGGAGATCGTATTCAACGGGCTGAAGTTGGGTATTGTATTAGCCTTTTTAATAGGCCCTGTTTTCTTTACCATTATTCAAACGAGTGTTGAAAGAGGATTTCGTAATGGAGTGCTCGTTTCCCTTGGTGTTTCGCTAAGTGATATCATGTACGTTGCTATCTGTTATTTTGGATTGGTCCAATTTATCAACAATCCCCAGTTCCGTTTTTATTTAGCATATGCAGGAGGAGGTATTCTGATTTTATTTGGTGTCTACCACCTCTTTATTAAAAGCAGAAGACGAATGACTGCCCCACTCGATGTCGCTTCAGAGAAAAAAATGTACCGCTATTTCGTGAAGGGTTTCATTATTAATGGAATGAGCCCTATGGTTTTAATTTTTTGGATTGGGGCCATCAGTATCGCCTCACTTGATTTTGGATATACAAAAGGATTTGAATTTTTTATATTTTTCTCTACGGTGTTGGGCACTGTGCTAGCAATAGATATTTTAAAGGCATATCTGGCCGACAAGCTTCGTGCATTAATTACTCATCGGTTAATGGTAATTATCAATGTAGTGGTAGGAATCTGCTTAGTTATTTTTGGTGCCCGATTGATTTGGACTGCAGGAGATTTGCTCATAGCATAAACCTTAAAGCCAAGCTAATTAATCCTGCAGCGCATTTGATAAGAAGCTGGACTTTAGTAATAGCCAAAGCAAGAAAAACAAGATGCCCCATTTCAGATAGATGAAATAGTAATCAGAAATATCCTTGAACCGGGTTTCTTGTATCTCCGCCTTTTCATATTGATCAATACGGCTAAATACATTTTTAAGTGCTTCATTGTCTGTCACTCTGAAGAATTCACCGGCACCGATTTCAGCAATCTTTCTCATAGTGGATTCATCAATAGTATTCTCCACCATATTGGGTCTTCCAAAATAATCTTTGCCAAAGGGCACCATTCCCTCCTGGCCAACTATGATCGTGTATATTTTTATATCATAAGCAGATGCTAATTCGGCTGACGTAATGGGATCAATATTTCCAGCCGTGTTATCACCATCACTTAATAAAATACAAACCTTAGATTTAGATTTTGATTCCCTCATGCGGTTTGTGACTACTGCTAACGCTGATCCTATAGCAGTTCCACGCGATTCAATCATTTCAAAACTGATATCATCAAGATAGGAATTTAAAAGTCTGTAGTCGGTAGTTAATGGAGCCAGCGAAAATGCATCACCAGAGAACACGACAATACCAATACGATCCTGTAATCTGCCTTTGATAAAATCGCGGGCTACTTCTTTGGCTGCGGTAAGACGATTGGGTTCAAAATCCTCAATCTGCATAGACTGAGAAATATCGATGGCCAGCATGATGTCAATTCCTTCTGTCCATTGCTCTACTTTTTCATTGGTGCGTTGTGGTCTTGCCAATGCCGTTAATAGTAAGCATAGGACCAGAGAAATTAGTAATTCAGGAATTAGGCGCAGCCACGTAATCGGTGAACTTTTTAAATCACTTTTCAAAAATGCCACGGGGAGCTTCTGATTAAAGAAGTAGCGAATGGCCCAGCGAACAACGAATAATAAAGGAACTGCAAATAATAGATATAAGTACAATTTGTTTTCCCAGGAGAATGAATTCAGTGTGCTTGGGAAGAACCAGTTCAAGGAATACCAGGGATCCAACATCTCATCCATGCTTCAGTTCCTCCAGTTTTTTAGCGAATTGTAATTGCGAAAACTCTTTTAAATTCAAAAACGAATCTAACGTGTCAGGCGGAATGCGACCATAAATCGATCTATCGATCACGTGCAGAGCGCTTATCAAAGTTTCATTTTTTTCGATGCCTTTCAATTCACGAGTGGTGGACTTTGTGTAAGGTCTTGTTACGAGATCCTCCATGTATTTTTTCCAAATAATTACAGAGCGTTCAGCTGATTCAGGAGTGAATTCGCTTTTTAATTTTTCTACAGCTGTATCAAAATTGATAATAAAGTCCTGGTGATTCTTAGCCAATCGTTTAAGTACGAAGTGTCGTTTTATCTTCTTTCCAAAGATGACCCAAATTAAAATGGCGAGTATGATAACAGCTCCAATAATAATGGAGGCCACCGGGTAATTGAAAAGCCAATTTACTGTGTTATAGTCTGTATTTGTTTTCAATGGAAGTTGTTCTGCTGAAACAGAATCGGGCAGGTGACTTACCAAACGTTTAAAAAAGACGGTGTCAATATTACTTTCATAAGCGGTACAATCATTCGGCAACACAACGAAAGCAGGAATTTTTAGAGTTTGTATGCTGTCTATTTCATAAGTGCTAAGGATATACAGAACACTGTCGGTACTTTGGTTATTTATCGTTCTGGTTGGAAAGTAAACTTTTTTCTGGAAGTCGAAAGGAGCAAATGAAAAGGTCGAATCGGGAAGAAGCACCTGCCATTGACTTGGATATTTTGTTGTCAGATAATATTCAATGGGTTCACCCAATTTCACGCTATCCGTTTTGAATCGACCTCTAACGCTTACTTCTTGTGCAAACGAGGTCAACGTGCTGACAATAAAAAAAACTATAGTGAGTACGCGATTAAGCACTTTTTAAGGATTTATTTCTGATTTTAAAAAGCTTAAGAAGTTTTGAAACATATTCTTCTTCAGTGGAAATGCTGGTAAAATTGATCTGATGCTTGCGACTGAATTTAATAAGTTCTTGTTGGCGGGCAGCGTGTTGTGTGGCCATCTTTTCGCGGAAGCCGCCAAAGGCGGTATTCACCCAAACTGTTCTTTTCGATTCGTTATCCAGCACAGGTATGATGCCAAGTTTAGGCAACTGTGTTTCACGTTTATCGCTCACCTGAATCATGACCAGATCGTGTTTTCGTGCCAACGATTTCAAGCGATGATCATAGCCCTCATCAATAAAATCGGATATGATAATGATTACGCTTCTCCGCTTGATCGAATCAAGGGCAAATGAGATGGCTTTGTTTAAATTGGTCTTGGCTGATTTTGGTTTCAGTTTCGAAAGGCTGCTGATAATCTCATATGCCTGTGCAATACCCTTCTTTGGTTTGATGAATTTTTCACGCTCATCAGAATAACAAATCAATCCAACCTGACTGGATTCTTTGGCGCCAGAAAGTGCCAACACACCACAGATCTCACTGGAAATATCATACTTGGTTTTTCCTGGACTCCCAATGTGCTGCGAGGCGCTAACGTCCAGAATGAAATAAATCGTCTGTTCTTTTTCTTCTTTAAATGTTTTTACAAATGTGCCATGCCCCTTAGCCGATACATTCCAGTCTATAGTGCGAATATCATCCCCATACTGGTAGGGTCTAACATCGTCAAACTCAAGGCCAGTACCTTTAAAGATAGAGTGGAAGTCTCCCTGCATCTGGCTATTAATAGCCTTTCTGATCTGTATTTCGTATTTGCGCAGTTTTTTCAGCAACTCTTTCACTCTGGCACTTTTTTAGAAGCCCCAAAAATAAGAAATATGACTAATTTCGCACCCTACTTTAATGACATGTGGCTTTCGTCTAACAAAATACCCGCTCTAATGATAGTATGGTCTTTGGCGGCAGGGTTATTCTTTTTCAGTTGCGATAAAGAACGGCCACCAAGGGATATTCTTTCTCAGAATCAGCTCACAGAAATCATGATTGATTTTTATCTGGGCGAAGCTAAACTTAGCAATTATGCCCTCCCCTATGACTCGGCCAGTAAACTTTTTATCCCATTTGAAGAGTCTGTATTGAAAAAATATGGCGTGCCGGACTCCACCCTCCTGAAGACCTATCAGTATTATTTTGATCATCCTAAGGAGCTGGAAAAAATCTACGAAATTGTGATTGACTCCCTAAACCTGCGCGAGAGAAAAGCAGGTGGCTTGCCATCCCTTGAAAATAGAGAAAATAGATGAGATGACTTTTCCTTCAGAAATTGAGCAGAGATTGGGTTTCGATCAAGTTAGATTAAAGCTTACCAATTATTGTCTGGGCCCTTTAGGAGTTCATCAAGTAGCTGAAATGAAATTCTCATCAGGTTATCAGGATGTTCTTATCTTATTGAAACAAAACTTTGAATTCAAACTTATCATTGAATCAGGTAAGGAATTCCCATCCACGCTCCATAGCAGTCCTGAAGAACATTTTAAAAGAGCTGCTATCGAAGGCAGTTACCTGGAAGCGGAGGCTTTTCAACAAATAATAAAATCATTACATATTATCGCAGATTGTAAGCAGTTTTTTAAACAACATCAGGAATCATATCCCGAGCTGTTTAAGGTTTCATCTGTGATACCGGAACTTGGAAGCCTGATCAAGAATCTACAAGCTAAGTTTGATGATCATGGTCTGGTGCGCGATAGTGCTAGTGTTGATCTGGCCAAAATCAGAAGAAGTTTACATACAGAGCAGAGCAGGGTGAAGCGCCTGATGGACCAGCTTTTCCGTCATGCTGCTGATCAGGGCTGGGTTCCTGATGGAGTTTCGGCTGCTATTCGTGATGGAAGACTGGTGATTCCTGTGCTTGCCGAACACAAAAGAAAGATCAAGGGTTTTGTTGTAGATGAGTCTGCGACAGGGCAAACAATTTATCTGGAGCCTGCCGAAGTATTAGAAGCAAATAACGAAATACGCGATTTACAGCATGCTGAAAGGAGAGAGGTAATAAAGATTCTAAAGGAGTTGACTTCTTTATTGCGAATTCACTTGCACGAACTGTATCCTTCATTTCAATTCCTGGGAGTAATAGACTTCACACGCGCGAAAGCAAAATTCTCCATAGACATACTGGCAGAAATGCCACATCTGAAAGATCGCCCGGATCTTAATTGGCTTCATGCAAGACATCCACTACTTTATTTAAGTTTAAAAGGTAAGCGGGAAGTCGTTCCTCTTACCATTGATTTAACTTTTGAGAATCCATTTCTTCTTATCTCCGGACCTAATGCCGGAGGAAAATCGGTCTGCCTTAAAACAGTAGGGTTGATTCAATACATGGTGCAGTGTGGCTTGTTGCCGTCATTGCATGATAAATCAACCGTGGGAATTTTTAAAAGTATATTCCTCGACATTGGCGATCAGCAATCCATCGAGAATGATTTAAGCACATACAGTTCGCATCTGAAAAATATGAGTTTTTTCATTCAACACTCAGATAATAAAACGTTGGTGCTCATGGATGAGCTAGGCTCTGGCACCGATCCTAATTTTGGTGGTGGAATTTCCGAATCCATTTTGACGGATCTAACTCAGAAAAAAGTGTGGGGTATAGCCACTACACATTATTATAATTTAAAATTGTTTGCCAGCAATCATTCGGGTATAAGAAACGGTGCCATGCAATTTGACTCCAGGAAATTGGAGCCATTATTTAAACTTGAGATTGGGAAGCCAGGAAGTTCATTTGCCCTGGAGATTGCCCGTAAAACGGGACTGCCATTGACAACGCTAGAGCGTGCTGAGCAAATTATTGGAACTGAACTGACTGGTTTGGAAACGTTGATGAAATCCGTGGCTGAAGAAAAACAAATGTTGGATAAGAGGAAACGAGAGATAGAGCTACGCGAAAAGAAATTACAGGAAACATTGACGCACTACCAATCTTTGTCAAGTGAGCTGGAGGGAAAGAAGAAGGAGATTATCAACAAGGCGAAAGATGAAGCTTCTTTATTATTGAGGGAAACAAACCGGGAGATAGAGAAAACGATACGACATATTCGTGAAAACAAGGCCGAGAAGAAGGAGACGAAAAAAGTAAGAC
>JAYVTC010000104.1:0-2442 GCA_043774745.1 Cyclobacteriaceae bacterium
AAACAAATAGGCCTTGGGCACGGTGCTCGCTTTGGTAATCGTGGCAGCCTGCACGGGCACGTTATTCGTCAGCGCAGTAAAGGCTGCCTCTCCGGATACTGTCTGAAAGGTGGTCGTTACCGCACTGGCAAGATTAGTGATCAATGTGTTATTAGTTCCTGTGCCTGTTGAGTATCGTGCAAATACTTCCAGTTGCACACGATCACCGGCTGTTACCTGCAGCATCTTGGCAGGGCCTATCGCCTTGCCAGCTAAGTTACCATTCGTCTCGGCACTTTTATCGGGTGTTACTACATCAATACTTGCTGGAGTTCTATTAAATGCTGTTACCCGTGTAGTTGGGAGATTATAAAACTGGCTTTGTTCTTTGGTGGAGAACTGGGTTTCCATTGTGGCCTTGAATTCGTCCACTTGTTTTTGGTAGCCATACACTACACGGCTATTGCCTAAGTGATCTTTATGAAAATATTCATATTGCCACACTCCGGCATTTTTTACAACCCGGCCTTCGGAGGTCATCATAAATTTCAGATCAGTGGCCAGAGGAAGGCTGGCCAACGGCTGCAAACTTTCATATTGAATTCCACCTACATATTCAGTGCGAGAAATTAATACCCCGCTATTATCGTAAGCAACCTTGCGCAGTTTGGTGCCGGCTGCATCGTATGTGTAAACAATCTTCTTAGCTCCCAGGCGCACTTCGCGTGGCAGGTTGAGGTTGGTTTCAAAATTCAATATGTCATTTGTGTTACACATTCAATTTATTCCTTTCTATTGCAGTTCATTATTAGTTCTCGTATAAAATAGAAGCAAAGCCAGGGGGGGTTACTGCCAGTGCTTGGGCCCATGTATAACTAATTGTGCAAATAAGAATGAGTAGATAAAAATATTGTTTCATAGATTAAAATTCTATCTGTGTTTCATTTGTGACGCTCTGTTCATTAGTTACTAACTACCTTATTTGAATCCGTTACTTGTAATACTTAGGATAGTGACAAAGATGAGTAAGCTTCCCGAAAGAAATGATGATGTTATTTTCATAAATATTTCAATTCATGCTGTGGGGTAATTGTCTTTTAATGCTCCTATTTTTATTAACATTCGGCCTCATCTCGCTATATTGTTTCACTCTTTTATTTAATCTCTCCTTAGCAAACTACGGAGAGCTGGGGGGTTGCAAACTCAGAACAGCTAATCTACTTTTTATTATTTCATACTAAGGACAGCTTGGGATTTCGTCAGGCCGACCTATTCTTTTCCCTTATTTCCAATCATACTTATAATCTCAAATTCTTCGATTGTACTGGCCTTAACTTCAACTTTTCGAGAAGTAATGTAGGGAATCCCATGATTTAAGGAAAAATCCTCACCGGCAATTACTTTCGGAAAGCTTTCAACGGTTATCTTAGTTTGATTGTTTGACAACGAATCTAGAATAATGTGATAACTCGGAACCAATTTCAATTTTCCCCACCAGTTATAATAGATTTCAGAATCTTCACCAGAAGAAAACCAGCCAAACCAATTGATAAAGAAATGGTTTTTATTTTCGTTATCAGTAATGTTGTTGATTTCTCTTTCTTGTGAACTATATCCCACTTTAAAGTCCAAATCATGAAATTTCCCATTGGAAAAGATGGCATTTACATTTTCTCTAACTACCCCTATAGGCATATTATAAACATAAGTCATAGGCATTTTCTTCTCAATGTTTTTTTTAAAGACAAAATATCTTGAGAAAAAGATTAGTATTGCCATGACAGGAATCAGAAGTAGATATTTTTTCATAACTTATTTTTTCTTTTTCTCTTCTTCCTTTTTTAGATAATCATTTCTTTGCTGAAGAGCGCTTATAACTATTGCAACAATATCTTTCTCTGCCTTATCAAACCTAGCATTCATGTCCTTAACCGTGATATAACGATTTTTCCCATCGTTCTCTTTAATATCATCTGGATCCTCTTTGCTTTTATGGTCTAATGCAGATGATAGTTGATATTCCAAAGGAGTTCCATTTTTATTACGATGAGCGGGGGATGTTATATCCATTGGCGTATGTATAGCCTCGCCTAATTTTTCAAAATCGCCTGTCTTAACAAATTCTTTAACATTATCTTTTACCCACTTATCTGCTGCAGCTTTAGCCTCTTTAACAGTCATGTTCGATGGCTTCATTCCATGAATAAATTGATTTTTGTCGTTCTGATTACCGTTTACGATGCCATCTGCAGTCTTACTACCTTCTTTTAACTGTTCAACTTGGGCAGGAGTAATAAGTTTCGATAAGGTACTTTTCGAACCGAAAGCCTTATCTATCATGCTGCCGTGGACCGGAGTTGGCCACATCCCATCTGGATCAATAAATCTTATGGGGTTGTTGAGTGCATAATTAAAAGGACTCCATCTTCTTCCTTTTTCACTGAGCGGATCAATCACTCCCCA
>JAYVTC010000105.1:0-2311 GCA_043774745.1 Cyclobacteriaceae bacterium
TGGGGAGTGATTGATCCGCTCAGTGAAAAAGGAAGAAGATGGAGTCCTTTTAATTATGCACTCAACAACCCCATAAGATTTATTGATCCAGATGGGATGAGTGCCCTAGATATATTTGAAATTTACAATGATGGGAAAATCAATCAAGTAAGCCAAGAAGGAGAGGATGTCGTTGTACTTATGGATGAAAACGGTGAGAGAACAGATCAAACAAAAGCAATTGGAAACGATGCCGAATTAGTTAGTATTAATGGACCGGGTGACTCAAAAAATACTATTTTAAAAATAAATGACTCGGCTAAAGCAAAAGAGGCATTTAAGATGATCGCGGATAATGCAAAAATTGAATATGGATTAATTAATTATAATAATGAAAAGGGTGAATCTAAATCTGCAATAGTTACCGAAGGAAAGCCAAGTACAGTTAATGCATCAGGTATCGCTAAATCGCTTTTTGACATAAACGGAAGTTCAGTGACCGAAGTAATTCACAACCATCCAGAAAGTACGCCTCCGTCAGGATATGATCCATCTTGGGCCGAAGTTTTAACACCCTTATTTGGAGATGCTAAAAGTGCAACAGGATATTCAACAAACAGCAAAGGTGATCCTATAATGAAGGCTGTGTATAGGCCAGCATTTAAAACTATTAATAGATATGACAAGGATAAATATTATAAAGGTGAAGCATATTAGTTTAATATTTATTCTGTTTTGCTTATCAGCTTCTTGCACCACGGTTAAATATTCAAATAGCCAAGAAACTGTTTTTCTTATCATTGATGATTATATCAGTGATTACAGGATGCTCTATCCGGATAAAAAAATTGAAGCACTATTGGCTTACGCTCAAGTTGAAAACTCTAAATTAATTCATGTTGTGATCTTAGACTATCCATTGCAAGTTTTATTTAGCGATATCAGGAATAAAAAAAAATCGGATTCAGTAGTGACATTTGGATTGTATAGAAATATTCCGATTAACCTTTCAATCAGTGGCGTTCGTGAAAATCAATTAATGACTTTTTTTGCCATCGACTCATCCTTAATTGAACGAGCTCAACTGCCGCCAGAATACTTTGATAAGTTTGGAAAAAAACTAAATATGGATTTTGATGGATTCATTGAGTATGAACCATTTTTAATTAGTAAATATATTTTCAAGGATAAGATTAAAACCTTACAAATGTTGGATGGTAAGATAATACGTGAAAAATTATTTTTGAAGAGTTTAAAGAAAGAAGACATAACCCAATGATTATGGTTGCTAGCTTTTTGGTGTTCCCTCGCCTTTGTTGGTGTTCTTCACCAACAAACGTGATGAAAAAGGATGACAGGTCACTTGAAAAAGTAAGTAAGTTACTTTTCAGTTGTTGTTGGTCGCTAGCCAACAACATAATGAAACAGTGAGGAGATAACAGTTTTAAAACAGAGAAGATGTAGTATTATAATCGTATCAATGAAAAGATTAATTGTATTAATTATATCAATAACCTCATTACTAATTGCCGCTGCGCCAACGTTTGCTCAGCGTGGTTTTGTGATACAACGTGATACGGCTTTTTATAACGTAAAAATGAGAGACCAGGGAGCTATAAAAAATGGACTTTCATGTATTATGGGCAAACGAAAGGATGCTCTGATAGAATATACACCTTATGAGGTAGTCCAGTATGGAATTCCGGGTAAAGTATATCAAGCCCAAACAATAAATCTAAATGGTAAAAATCAACGCGTGTTTTTGGAGCGATTGGTGCACGGCAAACTGAGTCTTTATGCTGTCAAAGCAAAAAGTAGCAAGCCGGTTTATTTTCTTGCCAATGAAGATACCCTGGCATTAAGCAGAATCAATTCAAGTAGAGGTGAATTTTCTACACTCTTTGAAACCCGTGTTTCTGACTGTGGTCAGGCAGCTGAAAATGTTAAGTATGTAAATTATAGGCGTGGTTCGCTCACAAGGTTTATCAAAGATTATAATGTGTGCGATGCAAACCCACTGCCACGCATGCGCTATGGATTTTTAATAGGCCTTTCAAATACGAGGCTTTTGGCTGGTGATGTGGGTGGAGTGTTTCAGACTGCAGAATTTAAAAATAATGTAACGTTTATGTTCGGTGCCTTTCTTGATAAACCCATTGGTGCTGGCAATTTTTCTTTTCACCCCGAAATTTTGTGGCGACAAAATTCCGGCACGTATCAATTTAAGGATCTGACATCGTCCTACGACTTTGTCGTTAACAATTCAACCCTAAGTATGCCACTGCTTATGCAATATGTGTTGCCAGGTAACCGCAACCATTTCTTTTTGCAA
>JAYVTC010000106.1:0-10725 GCA_043774745.1 Cyclobacteriaceae bacterium
GTTTTCGGTCTGTGAGGACACAGACCGAGGTAAAGAAAAGCACAAGCTCATGCAAATAAAAAACATCACCATCATCGGAAGCGGAACATTAGGAAGTCGTATAGGATTGCAGGCTGCGATCTCTGACTATCAGGTTACATTTTATGACATCACCGAACCGATCCTGGATCAAGCTAAAATTGTGATGGATAAAATCATGAGGCAACTCATTAAAGGAAACTTACTCACGGAAGAAATAAAATCAGCAGCGCTTTCGCGGATGCATTACACCACTGATTTGAAACAGGCCCTAAGCGTTTGCGATCTCATCAGCGAAAGTGTAACCGAAGAACTATCCATCAAAGAAAAAGTATGGAAACAAATTGGTGAAGCAGCTCCTGCTAAAACAATTTTCACGACCAACACATCGTATTTACTTCCATCACAACTGGCAGCGATCTCCGGCCGACCGGAAAAATTCTGTGCCTTTCATTTTCATGATGTGTTTTACGCACGGGTAGTAGACATCATGCCGCATCCAGGAACAGATCCGATGATGATTCCATTACTGCAAGAGTTAGGAAAGAAGCTTAACCAGGTGCCCGTGATTGTGAAGAAAGAATCACCGGGTTACATCTTCAATTTTATGCTGATGGCCCTCCTCGGTGCAGCCGGAAGATTGAAAACAAAAAACATCGCAAGCATCGAAGACATTGACCGATCGTGGATGGTGAACTTTCACATGCCAACCGGCCCGTTTGGCATCATTGATAACATTGGCCTTGACACGGCATGGCATGTAGTAAAAGAAAGAGACGATGCGGCATCGCAGGCGTTTGCCAAACTATTAAAAGAATATATCGATCAGGGCAAGCTGGGAGAAAAAACCGGAGAAGGATTTTATAAATATCCGAAGCCTACTTATAGGGCTGCGGAATTTTTGAAAGGATAGTCAGGCAGTGCTTTTTGTTAACTTGAAACATCAAAACCATATTATTATGAATCGATCACTCTGTTTTATTTTTCTATTCCTGCTCACAGCAAGCAGCTACGCGCAAAACAATATGACTCCTGAATTGCTATGGCAACTAGGCCGCGTGAGCGGATTAGCTATTTCACCAGATGGCAAACAGGCCTTGTATTCTGTCAATACACCAAACATTGCAGAAAATAAAAGCAACAGTAAGCGTTTCAGCATTCCACTCACAGGGGGACCTCCGGTGGAACTTGCCAATGCCTCGTTGGTGATTGATAAAAATATCTCCCCAGATGGAAAACATCAGATCGCTTTGAAGGATGTCAAGATTCAAAAAGTGGACGGTAAGGATTTTTATCCGGAGTTTGATAAATCAAATGTGCAGATTTATGATGGCTTGAATTACCGTCATTGGGATACGTGGGAGGATGGTGCCTACAGCCATTTGTTTGTGAGCCCGGTCAATGCAAGCTCAGCGCCCATCGACCTCATGGCCAATGAACCGTATGATTGTCCGCTGAAGCCATCGGGTGGTGAAGAAGATTACACCTGGAGCCCGGATAGTAAATACGTTGTATATGCAACCAAGAAAAAATTGGGCACGGCCTATGCCACCAGCACGAACACTGATTTATATCAATATGAAATAGCCACCGGCAAAACCACCAACCTTACCGAGGGTATGATGGGTTATGATACTGAACCCGCTTTTTCATCCACCGGCACACTGGCCTGGTTAAGTATGAAACGCGATGGCTATGAAGCAGATAAGAATGATATTGTAGTGCGCTCAGGAAACGCAACCCTCAACCTCACCCAGCAATGGGATGGTCACGTGAATCATTTCCGATGGAGTGCTGATGGAAGGAAAATTTATTTTGTAGCGCCCATTGGTGGCACCACACAGTTATTTGAAGTGGACTATCCCGGACTCACGAAAAAGATGCCAGTGGTTAAACAAATTACGCAAGGAAATTTTGATGTAGCCGGAATGATAGGCCAGACAGGCAACACGATGGTGGTGTCCCGCACGGACATGAACCATGCTACAGAACTTTATACCGTAAATCTTACTGATGGCCTGATGACTCAACTCACGCACGTGAATGACGCAGTGTATAATAAACTCACGATGAGTAAAGTGGAAAAGCGAATAGTCACCGTCAGTGATAATAAGAAAATGGTAGTATGGGTGATTTATCCTCCCGACTTTGATCCGGCAAAAAAATATCCTGCGCTTTTATTTTGCGCGGGAGGTCCGCAGGTACCACTTACTCAAGGCTATTCATTCCGTTGGAATTTCCAACTGATGGCCGCTAAGGGTTACATCGTAGTGGCACCGAACAGACGAGGCATGCAAGGGCATGGTGTAGCCTGGAATGAAGAGATCAGCAAGGAGCATGGTGGATTGGTGATGCAGGATTATTTGTCGGCCATTGATGCTGTAGCAAAAGATCCATTTGTTGATAAGAATAGGCTGGGTTGCGTTGGGGCAAGTTATGGTGGCTACTCGGTGTTTTACCTCGCGGGCAATCACAACAATCGCTTCAAGACATTCATCTCGCACGATGGCATTTATAATATGAAGAGCATGTATGGCACTACCGAAGAGGTATTTTTTAGCCAGTGGGAATACGGTGGACCTTACTGGGAGAAGACCAATGCCGCAGCGCAGAAGACCTACATACAATACGATCCCAGCAACTTTGTTGAAAAGTGGAATACTCCGATTTTGATTTTCCAGGGAGGCAAAGATTATCGAGTTCCCGATGGCCAGGCCTTTGAAGCATTTCAGGCAGCACAGTTGCGGGGCATCAAAAGCAGGCTAGTGTATTTACCTACAGAAAACCATTGGGTGCTAACAGCACAAAATGCGCAGGTGTGGCAACGTGAGTTTTTTAAGTGGTTAGATGAAACGTTGTAGTTAACCAATAATCTTGTCTTTTAATTTTCTCTTCATTTGCAATTACTTTCTAACATGAAAAAACTATTTCTAGTCTATCTTTTCCTGATGGCACTTACCGCTTCCGCCCAGCGCGTCATCACCCCTTCCGACATTTATAAAATCCGCACCATCAGCGACCCACAAGTTTCGCCCGATGGTAAATGGGTGGCTTATGTGTTATCTACACCTGATTCAGTAAAAGATAAATCCGACAGCGATATCTGGATGATCAGCTGGGATGGAAAAGAATCTGTTAAACTTACCGCCAGTAAAGAAGGTGAAAGCAAACCTCGTTGGTCACCAGATGGGAAATACCTGACATTTCTTTCATCGCGCTACGAAACAAAAAAATCACAAATCTGGCGCATGGACCGCAGAGGCGGAGAAGCAGAAAAGTTAACCGATCTCAAATACAGCATCAGCGATTATGTGTGGAGTCCGGATTCAAAAAAAATTGCGCTGATCATTAAAGACCAGGAGTCGAAAGACGAAGAAGAAAAAAAGGACAAGAAACCCAAGCCGATCATGATCGATCGCTATCACTTCAAAGCTGATGGCGATGGCTATCTCGAACGCAAACGCAATCACCTCTATGTGTTCGATGCAGAAACTAAAAAGCTGGATACCCTCACCAAAGGAGATTATGATGAAGGCAATCCGATCTGGTCGCCCGATAGCAAGAAGATTGCTTTTGTAAGCAATCGCACCGCTGATCCGGATCGCAATGGCAACAGTGATCTTTGGGTGATGGAAGCAAAGAAGGGATCACCATTAAAACAATTAACTACATGGCAAGATAGCGACACAAATCCAGCCTGGAGCCTGGATGGAAAATGGATTGCCTATATGAAATCACAAACACCCGAGTATGATATTTATGATCAAGCACAAATTGCAGTCATTCCCTCGGAAGGAGGAACGCCAAAAATTCTTAACGCCACATTAGATCGTGATGTATCCGCTCCACGCTGGTCTGCCGATAGTAAGTCGGTGATGGTGACGGTAGAAGATGATCGCAGAAGTCATGTTACTTCATTTGATCTGGATGGAAAGATGAAAGCCGTTACCAATGGTGATCGCGTATTTAATTCATTGCAACACGGAGCCGGAGATACGTGGGTAACATTATCCAGCGATCCGATGACACCCAATGAAATTTATGTGATTGAAAACGGAACCACGCGCAGGCTCACGTTCATTCATGAAGAGTTGATGAAGTCGCTGAAGCTGGCAACAGTGGAAGCCTTTGATTCGAAAAGCAAAGACGGCACGCGCGTGGGCAACTTCCTCTTCTGGCCGGCAGGTAAACCAAAAGATCAAAAACTTCCAACCATAATGTGGATACACGGTGGCCCAACGTCACAAGATGATTTCAGTTTTGATTTAATTCCACAGATTTTAGCAGCACAAGGTTATGCAGTGGCTACGGTTAATTATCGCGGTAGCAACGGCCGCGGACTGGCGTTCAGCAAGGCAATCTCTGGCGATTGGGGAAATAAAGAAGTGATGGATATTCTGGGCGCCACTGATCACCTGATCAATACCGGCAAAGCCGATGAAAATAAATTAGGCATTGGCGGCTGGAGTTATGGTGGCATTCTTACGGATTATGTTACGGCTAGCGATCCACGCTTCAGAGCGGCTGCGAGTGGTGCCGGAAGTGCGATGCAATTATCGATGTATGGAACCGATCAATACACGATTCAATACGAAACCGAGTTGGGTGTGCCCTGGAAAAATATGGACAAGTGGATGAAAGTATCATATCCATTTATGAATGTGGAAAAAATAAAAGCGCCCACACTCTATATGGTAGGCGAAGAAGACTTTAATGTGCCCGCTGCCGGCAGTGAGCAAATGTACCAGGCATTGAAGACACTTGGAGTGCCTACACAGTTTGTGGTTTATCCCGAACAAAACCATGGCCTTGTTGTGCCCAGCTATCAGAAAGATCGATACACCCGTTATCTGGATTGGTTTAACAAGTATATGCATTCCGATAAGATGAGTGAGAAGTTGCCGCAGAAGAAATAGGACTTTGAGAAAGTAAGCTACTCCCTGGTCTGAGTCCTCACAGACCAGTCTTTTGAGATTTCGTTAGGGTTGGTCTGTGAAGACACAGACCAAGGAGGTGGAGTTTAAGGCTTTGGAAAGATTTTCATAAGAAACAAAGCTTTTTCACTTGACTTTGTACCGTCCATGAGTTATAATATTTGGAAACAAATATTCATGGGAAGAAGTAATACTTTTCAATGTCCAGGCTGCAACTACGAGGTCATGACTTCCGCAGGACCTGCTGCGGGTATGATAGCAGCAACTAACACTTTTGTTTGTTCAGATTGCAAAATTGTTGAGGATATTGTAGTTAAGAGGTATGGCCGTTTAAGAATACAGTCTGAGCAATCTTTTGGCAACAAAGAGATAGAACAAATTAAGTGTGGAAAGTGCGGAGGCATCAATCTTACAGAATGGGATAATAAAATGAAACCTTGCCCGAAATGTGGGGCTAATATGAAAATAAGCAATCAGGGCTATACAATTTTTTGGGATTAAAGGGTTGATTATTACTTTACAACAATAACTTAAACGCTAAGTAAAATGCCTAATGGTGTAATCAATCCGAAGGGGAAAAAATATCTTGATTCAAGCACAAGAGATTTAACACCTCCATTTCTGGGTGAGAATGATAGATCACTAGGATTAAGTAAAGATGACCCTAATTCATATATTAAATATCCACCTGTTAAGGAGTTGCCCAAAAAAGAATCACCAACTATTGCAGACATAAAACGCAATAAAGAAAAGAGACAAAAAAGTAGAGACAAGACCCGTTCGCAACAACTGAATAAGAACACTCGATAGATTTACGGTTCCAAATTAAAGGCAAGTTTCATTACCATTTGCAGATATGAAATAAAAAAGGATTCATTCAATATCGCATCAAGCTTGCATTCTGATGCGGTCGCGGACTGAAAATAAATATGGTCTGGATATTTAGGAACCGATTTAATTAAGCTATAGTTCAAGCACTACTTAATCATATAGCAATAGATGATTAGTGAAATTAGGATTGGCCCAAAAACAATTGATGTCAGAGTAAAATTGCTATGTATGTTTGACTGCTTTCTTGCTTGATCAATCCAAACCTCCTCTTGGACTAACTTGCGAATAGAGTCAATCTCTTTCTCATAATAAGATTTACCTATACTTATTTCACTAAACTTTTTCTGCCATGACTCCTCTTCTGACTCTCTGATCGAAGAATATAATTTGAGATGTTTAAAAAGTGGCCGCCAATCTTCATTAGGTGCTATTTTGATAAGTTTTTGCTCAATTTCATCAATTTGGGTTGTGACACTCCAGTAGTGACGTCCAAGTAATTCATTTATTTTATCATTGTCTGATAATTCTATTCCGTAAAAAAGAAAATAAAGTCCATCACCTAGTATAATTATAAAAATTAAAATCCAGCCAAATATTTCCATATTGTTTATAATGCAGTTAATCTTCATAATAAATATAGGGATTCTTTGAGATTCATTCCCTTTTAAATCACACTAAGTAGATGCTCAAACGCCTAAAACTCTCAGAACTCATCAATGAAATAGATGATGTCATTCAAGACCGGTTTGCAGGCGAAACGTTTTGGATTAACTTTTCATAGCAGAGTCTGTCGCCTCAGAAAATTGACATTATAGAATGCTTCCTCGTGCTGTTTTATGTTTACGAATTGTTTGACCTCTTTTAGGGCAATACAATGAGCAGAGTTATCTTAAGAAGAAATTTATTACATTTAATTACCAATGAAAACCGAAGAAATAAAACAACTATTTGCACGATTTGAAGGAGCTTCATCAGAGCTTGAAGGAGTAGAATGCTGGAGTGCCAGAGAATTGCAAACATTATTAGGATATAGCAAGTGGGAGAACTTTGAAAAGGTAATTCAAAAGGCGAAAGATGCCTGTAAGAATGCGGGAGAGCTACTTGAAGACCATTTTCCTGACGTCAGGAAAATGGTTGAAATAGGGTCACAGACAGAAAGACCAATACACGACATTGCATTAACCCGCTACGCCTGCTATTTAATTGCCCAGAATGGAGATAGCAAAAAAGAAGAGATAGCATTTGCCCAAAATTATTTTGCAGTACAAACCCGAAGGGCTGAACTTGTGGAGCAACGCTTATTGGAATATGAAAGAGTAAAGGCCCGCGAAAAACTATCTCAAACTGAAAAGCAATTGTCTGGTGTATTATATGAAAGAGGCGTTGACAACCAAAGTTTTGCAGTCATTAGATCAAAAGGAGATCAGGCATTGTTTCGACTTTCAACTCAACTGCTGAAAAGGAAAATGGGAGTTCCGGAAAATCGTCCGGTTGCTGATTTTCTTCCAACCATTAGCATAAAGGCAAAGGATCTGGCAGCTGAAATGACCAGTCTCAATGTTCAAAATAAAGATTTAAAGGGAATGAGTCCTATTGAACAGGAACACATTGATAACAATAAAGCAGTGAGAGAAATGCTAACAAAGCGCGGCATTGTGCCGGAGAATTTAC
This sequence comes from Cyclobacteriaceae bacterium, assembly GCA_043774745.1. Lineage (GTDB taxonomy): Bacteria > Bacteroidota > Bacteroidia > Cytophagales > Cyclobacteriaceae > ELB16-189. Next base: position 7,455 of record JAYVTC010000106.1, read on the forward strand.
CAGCTGCAGAAGATGTGAAGAAATTGCAGCGCAAACTAAACGCTGATGAGAAAAAAGTATTGAAAGGTGCGAAGAAGAAATTGAAATAGATTTCATGCCCAACCGACTAAAACTCTCCGAACTCATCAGTGAAATCGATGATGTCATTCAAGATCGCTTTGCAGGAGAAACGTTTTGGATCACGGCAGAAATTACTGATGTAAAAAAGCAACCGGATAAACGCTGGTGCTTTTTAAAATTTATTGAGAAGGAGGGCAACCTCATCACGGCAGAAATCAAAGGTGTCTTCTGGTCCAACTCGTATGCCAGTATAGTGCAGTTTGAAAAATTTTCAGGATTCCATCATCCCAACCCAAGCATTCTTCAATTCCACTACAGATGGGTTACGTCACGCTAATCCGCGGTAAAAAGTCAGGCTTGCTTTAAACTCTCCACGGGATTTTTTGCAGCGGCCCTAAATGATTCGAAACTCACGGTAATCCATGCAATCGCTATTGAAAGCACACCCGCCAGCACAAACACGACAACATCGAAATGGGTGCGATAGGCAAAACCTTCCAGCCAGTTGTTCATCAAATAATAGCCGGTGGGAATTCCAATCACAAAAGCGATCAGGACCAGGAAAATAAATTCTTTGGATAACATGGTAACCAATTGAGGTACCGAGGCGCCTAGTACTTTCCTAATTCCAATTTCTTTAGTTCGATACTCAGCTGTATAAGCAGCGAGAGCATATAACCCTAAACATGCAATGAAAATGGCCAGGCCTGCAAAAAGAAGCACTACGTTGGAAAGACGCTCTTCCGATTGGTAAAGCTTTGCCATTTGTTGATCCAGGAAAGTATATTCAAAAGAGGCCGGAATAATTTTCTTTACAGTGGCTTCCAGATTTTTTAATGTAGTTGTTAAATTCTTTGCGTCCACTTTTACCAGCAGGTATACATATCGGTTATCGGTACTATTATTAAAGCAGTATGGGCCAATGGGCTGATGCAACGAGGCATAATGGAAATCTTCCACCACGCCTACTACCTCTGAAGGTTGGCCATTGAAGATCATGACCATTTTTCCAACCGCATCCTCAGGCGAAAGTTGCAAGTAGTCGGCTGTTGATTGGTTAATGATTACCTGAATAGTAGTGTCTTTTTCATCCTTATTTTCTGGTAATGTTCTTCCGGCCAGCAATTGCAATCCCAATACGTCTACAATTTCATGCGTAGCACGAGTAGCGGCCATAGAAGCACCCTTATCCGAGCCTTCGCGGGTTATGGTGTAGCCACTGGTGCCAATGCCAGGATACGATTGACTTTGTGCTACCTGCTTCACTTCGGCCAGCGATTCCAATTCTGTTTTCAAGGATTGCACCTGGCTGCGTTCTTTCGCTCCCGATACCATGATTGCTATTACCTGCTCGGGCTGATAACCTAATTTTTTATCGCGAATGAAATTCATTTGTTTTAAGAACATCAGCGCACAGATAATTAATACAACCGAGATAGAAAATTGGAATACAACCAGTCCTTTGCGAATAGACACCTGGCCACCAGCGTGAGTAGTGTTTAGCAAGGCTGATTTAGGAGAAAAAGAGGAAAGGTAAAAAGCAGGATAGAATCCTGAGATGAACGTAAGCACTGCCCACAGCGCAACAAACGAAATCCAGAACCAACCTTGTTGGAGAAAAGTAGATGTGATTATTTTTCCGCTGACGGAATTGAAGGCGGAGATCGCGCCAACAAACACCACTACACTCACTAACATGGAAAGTAGAACAAACAAAGAAGCTTCGAAGTAGAACCTGGCATTTAACTCAGCGAACGTAGCCCCCAATGTTTTTGAAATCCCCACTTCTTTATTCCTTCGTTGAGCCTGCGCGGTGGTCAGGTTCATATAGTTCACTGCTGCGATAAGCAGAATGACCAGGGATAGCGCCATTAATATTTTTACTTGCTGATAGTCTCCATATTCCTTCCGGTCGATACTCGTAGTGAAATCATTTGAGTGTAAACGAATGTCAAACAAAGATTGCAAGGTGATGGTAAACCATCGATCATCTTTGGGAATGTCTCTATTCAGCAGGTCAGCAATTTTCTCGTTAACTGATTCCATCGTCACCCCCTTATTCAATAACATGTAGGTATCAAAACTGGCGTTGCCCCAATTTTGATTTTCCTCTTTACCAAATCCAATCGTAGAGAAAGCAGCAATCAGCTGGCATTGCAGAAATGAGTTAGGTGGAAAATCTTTATAAACGCCAGTCACTTCATAGCTGCGTGTGTTATCCACAAGCAGCGTTTTACCTATTGGATCAGCATCACCAAAGTAACGTTTAGCCGAAGTTTCACTAAGCAGCATAGTGCCGGGTCTATCCAGCACTTTTCCAGGCGTACCTTTCACGAGGGGAATAGTAAACACATCAAAAATCTCTGGGTCGGCATAGAAGAGTTTGGTTTCGGAAAACTTATCGGTTTCCGTTGAGACAAATCCTATATCACCGAAGTTGTGATGGAATAAGCGAGTAGTCTTTTCGACCTCGGGAATTTCCCGGGCAGCAGTTGGTCCAAATTTATTGGGTACAGCCCCCCACTTATTACTTTGACCATCAAACTCTGCATTGATTATAGTCCGATAGACACGATCTCCTTTTTCATGAAACCGGTCGTACGAAAATTCGTCCACGACATAAAGACTGATGCTAAGAAAGGAAATCAGCCCGATGGACAATCCGAGGATATTGATAAAGCTGAAGGTTTTATTTCGGAAAATATTGCGGAAAGCAATTTTCAGATAGTTGGTTAACATAGTCCGTATTTTTCAGAGTGTGGAAAATCCAATAACCCCATTAAGACGATGTTGAAGGTGTCAAGGTTGCATCTTACTCATGACTTTCTTTTAATCGGGTTATCAAATAGCGTCAAAGAAAGGTGTTCTTCACTGTATAATTTCAACATTTCTGGATGGCTGATGACTATAGAGTAACCATACGGAGTTCAAAGGGATGTTTCAAAACTATTCTATAATTGTGCTGATCATGATCTCGAAGCACATAGTTGGAAATGATTGGCACGAAAAACATATGCACTCATTACAAATCAAAAATAACAGCAAGAGATTAGCTTTTCCTAACCTCTTGCTGTTATAGGTTTCACCTGGTCAAAAGAAAAATTGTTCTGATACAATTTTTCCGTCCTTCACTTCATACACGCAAACTTCCTCCATCGTTTGCCTTCCTTGTCCTTTGAAGGTGGCATCCAATATCATCACCGTGCTGAAA
>JAYVTC010000107.1:0-2452 GCA_043774745.1 Cyclobacteriaceae bacterium
GGTCGATATTCAAATCAGCCGTCGATACCCTGTGATAATCGTAACACCAATTGAGACCCGTGCCATCTTTGAGATATTGCTCCACCGGTACCGTAATCATTTTGTCACCCCTTGTATTTTTTCATAAGTACGCAATGTTCCTACACCCAATAATGCTAAGAGTAATTCGAGTACTATCGTAGTATCTGGTGCAGGTAATGGCATCGTTGAAATATGCAAGTGCATCGACACCATTTCCATTATCCAATTCAAGAGTGAAACACCGACTAACGAATAAAACAAGCTCCCTGTACAGACCCACCCAACAAAAGGTCTCCACGCATACACAAAAAATGAAGGAGATTCCGCTTCTTTCATGTTCAGCGCAATTTGAGTGAGTACGATACTTGTAAAGGCTTGCGTGGCTTGTGACTCAGCCTGTAACCGATCGTTCGCATCTGGAAATGCCTTATCGAGGATTGGTTGAATCAACCCTTTGAACCCTGCTATCGCTGCATCCATCCAAGGAAACATGTTAGTCCTCTAGTTCGACCAGTTCGATTCCTGCTTTATAACAACTACTTTCGAGTCGCTGGATTCTTTTCCGATTACATTCGACGTCTTCAATGAGTGCATTGATTCTTTGTCTCGCCAGGATTGCGACACCGGCCAGAAGCGCGGTATTAAGAGGAGTAAACCCACTATGACTAATGAAATCGTAAAGAGCATCCATTCTCCCTCACAATATCTGCAAATGAATATGATCGGATTCGACCACGAACTTAAACGGCCATATCGTGATAATGCGTTGCAAGAGCTTATTCACGGGCACCACGTCATAGGCCCATCCAATCAAATGCAGTGACAACCACTTGCCACCGATCTCATAGTTATACCAGGGAGAACGCCACCAGCTTGTGACCGTCAACCCTTGGTGATACAACAAGGCTCGACCGGCTAGGCCCACGAAAAGAATAATGATTATACCAAATATCAAGATTTTTCTAATCATAATAGCCTAATACGTCAACTACTACTTGAGAATTTAGACCAGTATTTGAAAATAAAGTATTTGTAAATACCTTGCCTATTGTCGGCGGTGCAATCACATAAAGAGTAACCGTAGCCATAGGTGCATTAGCCATAATCACCCATTCTACCGCTACAAGTTGTGCTAACGCATATACATTTCCGCTACACAAAGCATCATTAAAAAAAGACATTTTAAGATTTTTTGTGTTGACAATAGCAGAGGAATTAATCGTGGGAGTCACTCGCAAATATAGTTGTTGAGCTGAAGCTGGTACTGTTGAGAGTACATGATTATTACATCCAGACGCAAACACCGTCCAAGTTTCAACCACAGCTACATGAGCAAGACAAAAGTGAGGGGTAACACGTATAAATCCAGTTGCACATGATAACGCAAACCCGTCACTCGCTGTAATTACTGTAGTAGCTTCCGTCTCTGCCTCAATTGCATAACTAACTACTAACGGTACACAACACAACAATAAAATCAACAAGAATTTTCTGACCATCATACTACCTATAGGTCTCATTGAATGAAATAATTGCAATAACTGGGGTCGTACTCATACACACTATTCGATTTGAAATCAAGCCAGGTGCGCTTTCAGCGTATCCCTGTCCAGGTTGTAACAACCATGCCGTTGTATTATTAAGCGCCGCGGTGCCAGTAGCCGGATAGCCAATTCTAACTGCTATCCCACTCACATTATTGAGCACGAAAGAGAACCTACCAGAACGCGCTGCGAGTACTTCTATACTACTTCCATTCGCTGGACACGATACATCCCCGGAATTGGTTTTATTCGCTTGCGCGTAGACATCCCTTAAAGGGATAAGATACAATATAAGTAATAACCCTATGACTAGTTTACTTCGCAAGCTGTACCCCCTTCGCTTGCACATAGGACATGCCGAATAAAGCAATGACGGCCACCACAACCACAAGGACAATGACCTTTATCAAGGTTGATTGAATCACAGCCCCTGCACTTGCTGCTGCGTCAGTGGTCTTCCCGAGAATATCATACCATGCACGACCTTGGGTTTGTTCTTGAGTCGTCACCGACAATTGGGCTGTTTGAAACAATCGCGCCGCTTCGACTTTCCCCTTGGCAATACCTGTACTGATAAACTGCCCAATGTCTCCAAATTCAACATTATCGGTAGAGGGATTCGCAAGTGGATTGACTTGAGACGATGTTTTATTGTTCGGATCATTAACCACTTGGTTTGCGTGCAACCAAGACGGAATAGAAAATGATGGAAAAGACAATGGATTCCATGACTGATTCGTCAATTGTGGCATTAGCTATATCCTCCTCGACTACTCAATAAAATACCACTCCACCACGCCTCGCATGCAATAGCAATTGCGCCTGGCAAGGCGGATGGTTCAATGGTTGCAGACATGCCTGAGATGTTATATGCCACGATAGCAATT
>JAYVTC010000108.1:0-4355 GCA_043774745.1 Cyclobacteriaceae bacterium
TCACCTTCAATATTTTCAATGTTAAAATTTTCTTCCCAGCAGTTTGCGGGCTTTAGTTTTTTAAGGATATCTGACAATTGTTTTCCGAGTTCATGAAATTGCATAGGAGCGCGATTGTTATCGGCCACCAAAAAAGAAAGCGTAGCAGTGAATCCTTCACCCACATACACTTCATCTTTATTAGTAGTCAACGCTAAAAGAGCATCTTCCTTTACATCAACAAATTCAGTTTCGCCTCGCCCAAAAAAATTATCCGCAGGATCAGCATCAAACGGATTTCGATAAGGATCACGTTGAGCTTGCACGGCAGGACCGACTTTCACCTTTTTGCCTGTAACGGAAATGATCTGGTCATTCACTTTCATCTTAAACGAGGGAACTGTAAACCCACCTTGCTTGGTGGGGGTGTAGGTCATGATTACACTTTGCGAAGAGCTCATTTGCCCATTCACAATGCTCGTCTGAGACTGGTTAGAGGTGCCTCTTTTGCGAAAACCATCGATGTCCGGAAAATTCTCATAACTTTTTAATCTGTCGTTATTTATGGTGACGGTGATCGTCCAGGCTTGATTTTCACCGATCTCATCAGGGCCAAGTGCGATTTGAATCGGATTTTGGCTATAGGCCATGCCAGCGAAGAGCAACAAATAGATAAAAAGGGTCGTTCTTGATAAAAAAATCATAATGCACATGGTTCCGCAACACGTTGCAGCACGCAAAAGTAAAGCCTTCTTTTCATTCTTCAATTGCTTTTGTATTTTCATGTCTGCAACCGAGTTGGAAATTCGATAAACGTACTTTACAATTTTTTAATGAAAATGCTCAGTTACGCAAAGCAAATACTCACACGGGTGAGTTTTGACGCCCGGCTTTTTGAGAAAGAGCTAAGGAAGGCGATCAAAATGTTGATTGCCGATGAAATACAGGAACTCCAGCGTTGGTGCTATGCCAACTACAAGGGGGAACACGAGGCGATATTAAATCGTTGCTTTGTGGCTGCTTAGTCTACCACAGTGTTAAATCAGAAAATCCTGCCTTAGTGCGGGATTTTTTTTGCTTTTTATTTTTTGGAATTGGCAATAAATGTAATGTTCCTTTTGAGTCCTTCCAGCTTAGTTCGTTTGACTGCAGATTTCTTAAACAACGTTTCAAAAACATCATTCGTGATTTCGTTCCAATCCTGCGGCCTCATTTTCTCCAGATCAGGGTGTGGTTGAAAGCGTGTTTCCTGATGTGGTCGCGAGAAGCGATTCCAGGGACAAACATCCTGGCAGATGTCGCAGCCAAAAATCCAGTTTTCAAATTTCCCTTTTACCTCAGCAGGGATTTCTTCTTTGAGTTCTATCGTAAAGTAGGAGATGCATTTGCTACCGTCAACCACGTAAGGTTGTGGTATCGCATCTGTAGGGCACGCATCCATACACGCAGTGCATGTGCCGCAATAATCTTTAACAGGGCCATCGTATTCCAATTCAAGATCAACAATAAGTTCAGCCAGAAAGAAGAAACTTCCCATTGAGCGATTCAAGAGTAAACTGTTTTTTCCAATCCAGCCCACACCTGATTTTTTTGCCCATGCTCGTTCATGAACCGGAGCAGAGTCTACAAAAGCACGACCATTTACTTGACCAATCTCCTCCTGAATTTTATTGAGAAAGGTTTTTAATTTGTCTTTGATCACGAAATGATAATCTTCTCCGTACGCATACTTCGCAATTTTAAGATCACTGGTATTTTCCGGACTGAGATCTTTTTCAGGATAATAGTTATACACGAGACTGATTACCGATTTTGCACCCGATACCAATAGAGTTGGATCAAGCCGCTTATCAAAGTGATTTTCTAAATAACTCATCGTACCCTGATAGCCTCGCTTTAGCCATTCTTCCAACCGCGGAGCTTCTTCTTCCAGAAATTCTGCTTTGGATATTCCGCAATAGCTGAAACCAATCGCGGTGGCGGTCGATTTAATGAAATCGCTATAAGTCTGTTTAGAAACCAATGCTATCTTTTTACTCAAAATACGTCAAAACATTTCACTTGATGGATGATGATCAAAACCCTACTTTAGGTTTCAATTCGATTCACCATGAAATCATCTTATTACGCAATCTGTATGATATCTATACTGATGTCTGGTTGCGAAAAACCGAAGGCCGTTTTAGTTGAAGGCACATACACCTACGATGCTGATTTTCTACGCAAGAACACAAAAGGTGTTATTGAATTGACGGATGCAACCGGCATGGCGAAAGTACTTTTATCTGCCGATTATCAGGGTCGTGTAATGACCAGCACTGCTTTGGGTGATGAAGGATCGAGTTACGGATGGATGAATTACAGTTTGATTTCCTCCGGTGAAAAGAAAAAGCAGTTCAATCCGATTGGTGGTGAGGAACGTTTTTGGTTAGGTCCGGAAGGAGGGCAGTATTCTCTTTATTTTCATCAGGGTGATTCTTTTTCAATACAGAACTGGCAGGTTCCACCCATGATTGATACCGAAGCATTTGACGTAGTAGAAAGCAATTCGACTTCCGCAACTTTTTTCCGGAAAGCATCTATTACAAATTATAGTGGAACTGTATTTGATCTTCTTATCGAAAGAAAAATTTCACTACTCAGTAAAAATGAACTTGAATCTGCACTTAACACACAACTTCCCGAAGGCATTAACTATGCAGGCTATCAATCAGAAAACAAAGTTCAGAATGTTGGATCAAATGACTGGAAAAAGGAAAGTGGATTACTTTCTATCTGGTTGCTGGGCATGTTTACACCATCCGAAGAAACAACCGTGATTATTCCTTTTAAGCCGGCACCCAACGCTAAAGAATTAATCACAACCACTTACTTTGGTGAAATTCCTGCTGAACGACTTTTAATACAGGACAGTGTTTTATTTTTTACTTGCGATGGAAAGTATCGCAGCAAAATTGGCATTTCTCCAATGATTGCGAAACCACTATCAGCCAGTTACGATTTTAAAAAGAATGTACTCACTATTACTCGTTATGAGATAGCGCCACAGGCATCATATGTAAATTCAAAATGGGAGATGCAAGAAGAACCGTATCTGGGAGATGCCGTGAATTCGTACAATGATGGACCACTCGTGGATGGATCGCAACTTGGCCCTTTCTATGAATTAGAATCTTCTTCGCCTGCACTTGAGTTGAGAGCAGGAGAAAGTGCCAGCTATAAACAAATAACCTGTCACTTCGAAAGTGATTTTGAAAAACTGAATGTCCTGTCTAAAAATATTCTGGGTGTGGATTTAAATACAATTAAAAAATAAATCATGCAATTATATAAAACTAAAGAAGGAGCATTGCTGGTAAATCAGAATAAAGTATTTCTGCTCACAGAAACCTGGGATGCAATTATTAACCGATCGAATCTTCATCAACATCTGTCAGGGCTTTCGCAAATTTCAGAACCACTTTCTTTTGATCTAAGTCAGCATTTGTTGAGTAATCCAATGGCTCCTATTGGAAGTCAGGAAGTATGGGCCGCAGGGGTGACCTATTTACGCAGTCGTGATGCGCGCATGGAAGAATCCAAAGAGTCGGGTGCTTCGGATGTGTATTCAAAAGTGTACGAGGCCGATCGACCGGAATTATTTTTCAAAGCTTTACCTCACCGTGTTAGCGGACAGGGTGAAGAAGTTTATATACGCAAAGATTCTGCATGGAATGTTCCTGAACCTGAACTTACGCTATTCATTAATTCAAATGGTGAGATTCAGGCCTACACGGCTGGCAATGACATGAGTTCGCGCAGTATTGAAGGTGAAAATCCATTGTATCTTCCTCAGGCAAAAGTGTATGAACGCAGTTGTGCCTTAGGCCCATGTTTGTTTGTCCCTGAAAAACCTATTTCTTCAGAAACGCTCATTTCAATTTCTATCAAGAGAAATCACCAGGAAGTATTTATCAATTCAATTCAACTGAATCGGATGAAAAGAAATCTTCCGGAATTGGCAACCTGGCTTTACAAAGCATGCAAATTTCAATATGGTAGTTTTCTAATGACAGGCACGGGCATTGTGCCACCCAATGATTTTACCTTACAAGCAAATGATGAAGTTTCCATTTCCATTGAAGGAATTGGAACCTTAACGAATACCGTTCAATTCATTTGAAGTATTATGATCTTACGATTAGTCGAACAACCCTTGCGTCCTCGATGATGGAGGGACAATTTTCAAATGTTTGTACGCTATCTCTGTAGCTTCTCTTCCGCGTGATGTGCGCTTTATGTATCCTTCCTGAATCAGGAAGGGTTCGTATACTTCTTCAATAGTCTCTGCCTCTTCTCCCACGGCAGTGGCAATGGTAGTTAATCCAACAGGGCCG
>JAYVTC010000109.1:0-42422 GCA_043774745.1 Cyclobacteriaceae bacterium
CATTGATGAAAACGGGAGGACGCAATGCCATGGCAGGTCCGGTTTATTATTCTGAAAATTACAAAGGCAAAGAAGGCTCTTTCCCGGATTACTTCGATCGGAAGCTGATTTTCTACGACTGGATGCGCAACTGGATCCGACTGGTAACCATGGATGAAAAAGGCGCTATCATGGATATAGAACCATTCATGGATGATAAGCAATGGGATAACACGATCGACATGGCTTTTGGGCCAGATGGAAAGTTATACACGCTGGAATATGGAAGAAGATGGAATTACAAAAACCTGGATGCAAAGCTGTCACGCATTGATTTCAACAGTGGTAACCGCGTGCCGAAGGTGTCCCTGAAGGCAAGCAAGAATTCCGGTGCACTTCCGTTAAGGGTAAATTTTTCGGGTGGTGAAAGCTCCGATCCTGATGGAGATGCTGTTGCCTATGAATTGGAAATAAATGGTCAGGTATTGAAGTCTGCCAATGCTGAGTTTTCATTCACCTTTGATAAAGGTGGTATTTACCGGCCTAAGCTGATAGCAACGGATTCGAAGGGAGCTAAATCAACAGCCGAAGTTACGGTGATTGCCGGCAATGAACCTCCTGTGATTGAAATCGCTGTTGACGGAGTCGATCACTTTGTTCCCGGTGGTTCTGCGAATTATAATATCACCGTTACTGATAAAGAAGATGGCAGCACTGCGGACGGAAAGATTGCTGCTGATCGTGTTAGGGTTACGTTAGACTTCCATCCGCAAGGTTATGATATGACCAGGATTGCGCAGGGGCATCAGCTACTGGAGTTGCCCGGAAAATTGTTAATGGCAGAAAGCGATTGTAAATCATGTCACCTGATTGATGAACGTTCAGCAGGACCGTCATTTCGTGAAGTGGCAATGCGCTATGCAAAAGATGTTAGGGCGGTTGATGTACTGAGTGATAAAATTCTGAAAGGTGGCTCTGGTGTGTGGGGCGAAGTAGCCATGGCTGCCCACCCTCAACTCACAAAAGTTCAGGTGGCACAAATGGTTGAATACATTTTGTCCCTGGCCAAAGAGGAAAAAGAGGTGAGTCTTCCATTATCAGGAAAGGCAAATTTTGCAAATACTCCGGTTGAAGGATTGACACCCACTTCCGTGTACGTGCTTACCGTTTCCTATGAGGATCGCGGTGCGAATGGAATGCCATCGCTTTCTTCGACAAAACAATTTGTATTCAAGGCTCCGGTGCAACAGTAATCATGCAGGCGAAAAGAATGTGTGTTGGCGAAATAATTAATACTGCACAAATCAAACTAAATTAATTAAGCAAAATGGATCGTAGAAAATTTATTCAAACCTCTTCCATTGCGGCAGCAGGGTTGTTGACACTTCCTTCGTTTTTAGCAGAGGCTAAAAAAAAATCAGTCATGGGCTTGCAATTGTACACATTGCGCGATGTGATCAAGAGTGATGTGAAAGGAATATTAACTTCTGTGGCAGCTATGGGTTACACCGAGGTCGAGACGTATGGTTATAAAGAAGGAAAGCTTTTCGATATGCCGGTAGCAGAGTTTGGTTCCTTTATGAAGAGTATTGGAATGAAAACGGTGAGCGGCCACTATGGAATTGATATGACTACCAATGGTTGGGACAAAGCATGCGAAGATGCCAAAGCCCTCGGACAAAGTTATGTGGTGGTGCCGTGGATGGATAAAAAGTATTACAGTTCATTGGATGAATTGAAAAAGACCTGTGATACGCTTAACAAAGCAGGAGCAGTGGCGAAGAAGTATGGTTTGCAAATGGGTTATCACAACCATGCATTTGAATTTGAAAAAGTGGAGGGCAAGATCGTATTTGATACCATGCTCGAGCAACTGGATCCAAAACTGGTGACCTGGGAGATGGATATCTATTGGGTGGTTAGAGCTGGACATGATCCGGTGAAATATTTTGAAAGGTATCCGGGACGTTTCCAATTATGGCATGTGAAGGACATGAATAAATCCAATCCCGAAAGGAATGCTGATGTTGGCACAGGTTCAATTGATTTTAAGAATTTGTTTACGAAAGCAAAGCAATCAGGGCTTAAGAAATTTTTCATGGAGCAGGAAACGTATCCTTCCACCCCAATGGAAAGCACGAAGAACAGCATTAACTACCTGAAGACTATTCTGTAATTTTTTTCGAATGCCTCTTCATTTATCTATCTGGTGAAGAGGTGTTTTTATTTTTTTCCTTATGAAAAGAACACCACTGATTCTTATTATTTTTCTGTTTGCGATTTCACCTGTTTTTGCACAAGATCTTTCTCAATCGATTAGTGGAAAAATAAAAGAATCACTCTCTCAACAGCCAATCGCGCAAGCTAATGTTTCGCTTTATCGCGGAAGCGAATTAATAAAAGGAGAGGTGTCCGATTCACTTGGATATTTTTTCATAAAAGATGTTAACCCCGGACGATATAAACTCATCGCCTCATTTACCGGTTATGCTCCCTTCGAAAGTGAATTGCTGGTGGTGTCAGGGAAGAAACAACGGTTAGAAATATTTCTTCAGGAGTCTCAGCGATTGCTGGAAGAAGTGGTGATAAGTCCACAGACTGTTTCCTTGTCGAACACGACTTCCGTTTCCATTGAGAAAACGTTGCGTGTGCCAGCAAACTTCTTTGACCCGGTGCGCATGCTCACTTCGTATCCCGGTGTGGTTGCCACCAATGATCAGGCTAACTCCATTGTAGTAAAAGGATATTCACCCAATGGCATACTCTGGCGCTTGCAAGGGTTGGACATCATCAATCCTAACCATCTCGCCAATGCAGGCACATTCAGCGACAAACCAGTTTCCAATGGTGGTGGCGTAAATGTACTGAGCGCGCAGTTGTTGGATCGTACTGATTTTTATTCAGGCACCATGCCCGTGCAATATGGCAATGCACTTTCAGGAGCCATGGATATGACCTTGCGACCAGGTAGTTCTGATAAAATGCAATACACGGCTCAGGCAAGTTTAATTGGTTTAGACTTAGCAGCTGAAGGACCATTATCAAAAGCGAAGAAGAGTTCGTTCCTCGCTAACTACCGCTATTCAACCGTGGGACTTCTGTCAAACATGGGTGTTGATTTTGGAGGTGAGTCCATTAGCTTTCAGGACTTCTCTTTTCATTTAAATATGCCGGGCCACAAAGGCGGTAATCTTTCAGCATTTGGTTTTGGTGGTATTAGTTCCAATAATTTTAATGCGAAACCAGAAGATGAGTGGGAAGAAGAGAAAGATCGTTATACCATTAACTATAGCGGCAAGGTCTATGGAATTGGTCTGGTAAATCAATTCAAGCCGGGGTGGATGTCAGTTAGTGTGGGTATGTCTTTCTCAGGCCAGGATCAGGAAAGAAAATCACAAGGCATAGCCGTTCCTTTTCCTAATGTTTATAGCGAAAACTATTCTACACAACGCTATCTACTATCTGGCTTTATTAGAGGCGTAAGAAAAATCGGGAAAGTAGGATTCATTGAAACTGGCTTGCGCACGAATTATAAGAACGATGAAATGATGGTAAGTACGATTTCACAATCTCTTATTGATAATTCTACTCCCAATTATAATGGAGCGGTAAGTGGATTGCTCTGGCAACCCTATGTAGCCTGGTCGCAATCAGTAGGGCAATTTAATTTTGGTGCGGGGTTGCGTTATGTGAACTTCAGTTATAATAATACATCTTCACTGGAGCCGAGGGCAAGTGTATCAAGATCGTGGAGCAGTAACGTGCTTACACTTTCTTACAGTTTGTCCAGTCAGGTGCAACAGAGTTTTATCTATGTGATGGAGCAAAACCAGAATTTGAATTTCACCAAGAGCAATCAGCTTTCGCTGGAATTGAAAAAGAAACTCCCTTATGATTTAAACCTGGTGTCTTCCGTTTATTATCATCAATTGTTTAATGCTCCTATTCTATCCTATTACTCGCTCATCAACCAGTGGGATGAATATGTTAAAGGAAATTATGCCAACGAAGGCAAGGGAAGAAATTATGGTGTGGAAGCACAGGTTGAAAAAAGATTTTATGGTGATGTCTATTTTATGGTCACCGGCTCCGTGTATCAATCGGAATATAATAATGGTGAAAAGTATATCGACTCACGCTTCAATGGTAAGTTCACCAGCAGTCTGCTAGGGGGAAAAGAGTGGAAGAAGACCAACAAGTCATTTGGCATTCATGCCCGGGTGCTTTACACCGGAGGCCTGCGACAGGCTACCATTGACGAAGCAACTTCAGCTATGGCCGGCCATACCGTTCTTGATTACTCACAAGGTTATGCGATACAATTACCCAATTATTTCCGTACCGATCTGCGCGTGAGCTGGCGCAAAAACAAGCCAGGTTACACACGTACCTTGTCGGTTGATATTCAAAATCTGACTAACCAGCAAAACATGGCTTATCAGTATTACGACACCTTCCTAAAAAAGATAAACACCAAATACCAGGTAGGAATTATACCCGTGTTGGCGTACCGCATAGACTTCTGATAAAAAAATCATTGCAATCGTTTGAAGTGGTTTCTTTTTGACCATTTACGTGCTTAATTTGCTGTTAAAATAAGCAGATTTATCCCTATCAGTATGTTAAATGACATAATTGAAAGCGCCAGCTACACTGTGGCGCATAAAGAATTAAAAAATTGGATTAAGGAGATGAGTGATCTGTGCACACCGGATAATATCCACTGGTGTGACGGATCTTTTGATGAGTATCATTCTCTCTGTGAGAAATTAGTGAACAAGGGCACGTTCATCAGATTGAATCCTGCCAAGCGCCCTAATAGTTTTGCTTGTTTCTCAGATCCCAGCGATGTGGCACGAGTGGAAGACCGCACATTCATTTGCAGCAAGCGCAAAGAGGATGCAGGCCCCACCAACAACTGGGTTGATCCTAAGCAGATGAAACAAACACTCAATCCATTATTGAGTGGCTGCATGAAAGGCAGAACCATGTATGTGATTCCATTTAGCATGGGCCCTGTCGGTTCAGACATTGCGCACATCGGCATTGAAATCACCGACTCAGAATATGTGGTCGTAAACATGCACCTGATGACTCGTGTAGGCACGCGTGTCATGGAGGTTTTGGGTAATAATGGTGAGTTTGTAAAATGTTTACATACCGTAGGCGCTCCTTTACAAGAAGGACAAGAGGATGCTAAGTGGCCTACTAATCAAACCGTAAAATACATTGTACATTATCCTGAAGAGCGATCCATTGTTTCGTATGGTTCAGGATATGGTGGCAATGCATTGTTAGGTAAAAAATGTTTTGCATTGCGCATTGCGTCTGTGATGGGCAATGATGAAAACTGGTTGGCCGAACACATGCTCTTGGTTGGCGTGCAAAGTCCGGATGGAAAAAAAGATTATGTAGCGGCAGCGTTTCCGAGTGCGTGTGGTAAAACAAACTTCGCCATGATCATTCCTCCAAAAGAATTTGATGGATGGAAAGTAACCACGGTAGGGGATGACATTGCCTGGATTAAACCAGGCAAAGACGGAAAGTTATATGCGATCAATCCGGAGGCAGGATACTTTGGTGTTGCACCGGGCACGAATGAGAAAACGAATCCCAACGCTATGGCCACCATTTCAAGAGATGCCATTTTCACCAATGTGGCGATCACGGAAGATGGCGATGTGTGGTGGGAGGGAATGACGAAAGAACCTCCAAAGAATCTGATTGACTGGAGAGGACAAAAGTGGGATCCTTCCTCAGGCAAACCAGCAGCGCATCCAAACAGCCGATTTACCGTATCGGCAAAAAATAATCCTGTTATTGATCCGGACTGGGAGAATCCAAATGGTGTGCAAGTGAGTGCCTTTGTTTTTGGTGGAAGAAGAAGCACGACTATTCCATTAGTTTATCAATCATCCAATTGGGCGTATGGTGTGTATCTCGCATCTACGATGGGATCAGAAACAACTGCCGCTGCCTTTGGTGAAGTAGGAAAAGTAAGACGTGATCCGTTTGCTATGCTGCCGTTCTGTGGTTATCACATGGGCGACTATTTCAATCACTGGTTGCAGTTTGGAAGAAGCTTGCCGGCACCACCGCGCATCTTTGGTGTGAACTGGTTTCGCAAGGATGCGGAAGGCAAATTTATCTGGCCTGGCTTCAGCGATAACATGCGCATATTAAAATGGATTGTGTTAAAGATACGTGGTGAGTCCAATGCAGTAGAAAGTCCGATAGGCTGGATGCCTACCTACGATGACATTGATTGGACAGGACTTGATTTTACTCCCGAACAATTTGAAAGCATCATGGACATTGACCGCGAAGAATGGAAAGCAGAGTTGTTACAACATGCTGAGTTGTTTGAAAAGATGTATGACAAGTTGCCGAAAGAATACATCTTCATGCGCGAGTTGTTATTATCAAGCTTGTGGCGCTCACCTGCTAAGTGGAGTTTAGAACCGGAACGGATTGATGATCACGATTAATTATAAAGCCCCTCAATAGAGGGTTTTTTTGTTGGATTTGATGAAAGTTGATTCAGAAAAAGTTTAACTTGTTTTAGTTGCGGATTAAGACGACAACGGTTGGTTTTCGCGGATAGCCAGGACAAATCCCCTTTATATATGGACTATTTGCAAAAAATTAAAATAGCCTTTGAACTCCATTCCCTAGAAGGAATAAAGGAGTGCTTTGAAAACGGAATCAGCTCGAATCAAATCATAAATGGCAAGCCCCTGATCTATGACTTGATTAATATGTATGCACGCGGACCATTATTTAAGCAATGCGTTAAAACCTTTGTGGATTACGGCTTAGCGTTTGAAGATAAGGTACTGCTATCTGTTTTATTGGACGATGCTGTTTTGCTTGACACACTTTTAGCAGCTAATAAGGATGCATTGGCAACGAACTATTCATTCGAGAGTACATTCACTCCTCTATATGAGGTTTCCTTATTACATATCTGTGCCGAATATAATCATTTGGCTTGTGCTAAAATTCTTATAGAGCACGGTGCAGACATCAACTCAAAAGCTGGACTTGATGACCATGGGTTTGGCGGTCACACTCCGATTTTTCATACCGTAAATCAACATGCAAATACCTGCATCGATATGATGAATTATCTTATTTCTCAAAAGGCTGATTTGACGCTAACAGTAAAAGGATTTGTTTGGGGAAAAGGGTATGAATGGGAGACATTTATCCCTGCGGTGAACCCAATCAGTTTTGCTATGATGGGCCTTTTGCGTCAGTTCCAAAGAACAGAGAAACAGATTTATGAAGTGGTGTCTCTGTTGCTAAAAGCCCGATACGGAACCGAATACTATCCTGATAACATTCCAAATAAATATTTGAATAATTGAGCCTCTGAGAATGCACATGAACGACCTTATAAAACAATAGCCATTACTTTGCTCAGCAACAGGGTATCCGATGGCGTAACTAAGACGGATAGCGATTAAAGCGAATCTAAAATAGAATACATTAAAACTGATGACAACATATTTTTTGTAATTTTCCTTAAACCTATTTCCTATGAAATATACGAGAAGAAATATGCTGCAATCGTTTAGCGCATTGGCTGGTGCCTCCGTCTTACCATTTACTGCAGACGGTAAACCTGTTGATAGCAATGAACTTAATGCTAACCCTGAAGATTTAAACGACATCATCAATCTTTTCGACTTTGAAAAAATGGCCGGAGGGAAAATGACGAAGATGGCTTATGAGTTTGTGGCCAGCGGTGCAGCGGATGAATTTACGGTAAGGTGGAACAGAGAAGCACTCGATCGATTAAAAATTCAAACAAGGGTACTGAATGATGTCACGAAACTCGATACCAAAGTTTCTCTTTTTGGTACAGAGATGCCTTATCCCATTATGATTGCACCCACCGCGTTTCATAAACTGATGCATCCGGAAGGAGAGCTTGCAACAGCACGGGGAGCGGCAGCAGCTTCTACCACATATGTAGTTAGCTCTTTCACCACCACACCCATTGAAGAAATAGCAAAAGTGGCAACCAAACCTCTTTGGTTTCAACTTTACGTGGTTGATGACAGGAATTTTGTGAAGGACCTGGTTCAAAAAGTAGAAGCGCAGGGATGTCGTGCTCTTTGTGTTACCGTAGATACACCAGTTTCCGGATCAAGGGATCGCCAGCGAAAAGCAAAATTTAAATTGCCGGATGATCTGCATCCACCCTATATGATTGACACTGCATTTGCCAGTAAGGGGCAAGCGCTGGCATTCAAAAAATCACTTACATGGGATGATATTGAATGGTTACGATCACTAACTAAATTACCAGTCTTATTAAAAGGTATATTAAATCCTGAAGATGCCGAAAAGGCAATTCAGTCGGGAGTTTCTGGTATCATTGTTTCCAATCACAGTGGACGTAACCTCGATACCGTTCCCGCGACCATTGAGGTGTTACCTCAAATTGCAAAAAAGGTAAATAATAGAATTCCTGTTTTAATGGATGGAGGAATCAGACGTGGAACCGATGTGTTAAAAGCAATGGCCTTTGGTGCTTCTGCAGTCTTGGTGGGCAAACCCATCTGTTTTGGTTTGGCGTGTGGAGGCAGCGAAGGTGTTACTAAAGTGCTAACCATACTTCAAAAGGAATTTGAATTCGCTATGGCTTTATCAGGTCGGTCTTCCATAAAAAGCATTGATCAGTCGTTGATTTGGAAAGAAGACATGAGATAATGGAAGTAGATTTCTCATTGAACGAAGCAGCTTTGGCCACAGGCGAGAATCCGCGAGCTGAGTTATTTTGTTTATCAGTCATAAGTTGACGGTGGTGTGAGAGTATCACCTCAAAGGTACAACTTGCCAGTCGATCTACTTGATTGGTGGCTGGACTGTTTCGGCTCACTTTTTAGTTCTCAACTTTGCTGCATTTTTTTTAAAATACTCTATCTCTTGTTGAGGATTCATTCCTTCAATTTCTTTTGAAATTTGATCTCTCCTTTTTCTCATGAACGCCACTGCATCAAATTTTTTTTTGTCTTTACGTCTGCTTTCATATTTCTAATATTTCTCTTGGTGTCCTTATTTCTAAAACCCGATGTCCGTTTTTTATATTAACTGAGTTGTAACCTCTAATTCTTGTAATGTTTACGATGTGTTTAAAGTTCCAACTAACTAAAATGTCAGCATTAACGAGAGTCGCTAAGGCAATATGTCGACAGTCTGTTGTGCTTGTTTTTCCAATAACTCCTTCGTTTAGGTATTCTTCTCCTAATTGAATTGAGTCCTCCGTTTGGTCAATATACTCAATTTGTCTTTGGAATAGATCTCCGCACGGTTGACAATCTTTATTTTCATCATCGTTCTCTCCGGCACACCGCAGAAATGCATCTGAACGCAGGAAAGTATTCTTGAAGCGGAGCGGTGAATCCATGAAGGTAATGGCTACATCGTGGCCGCATCATAGAATCAACAGCCCGCTCATCCACAATGAAGATGATCATCAAATAAATCACTGCGAATTTATAATCACAACCATGTATATTTGGATAACATGCTAAAGTTGGCTATGCTTTTTCGTTGTTACCAAACCCAGATGAATGATCGTGATCGAAATT
This sequence comes from Cyclobacteriaceae bacterium, assembly GCA_043774745.1. GTDB lineage: Bacteria > Bacteroidota > Bacteroidia > Cytophagales > Cyclobacteriaceae > ELB16-189. The sequence continues at coordinate 9,582 of JAYVTC010000109.1, forward strand.
AGTCATATTCAAAAACAACTTGTAAGGACAAAAATCACATTCAGAAATATACGGATGAACCAATGCTTCCTATCCGCATTCGCAGTATTGCTTTTAATCTCTTGCTCACCTGACCTGCCGCAAGATGTTGCTGATGAATACGCCAAACTTCCCGTCAAGGTGGATTATAATATTCATGTGAAGCCGGTGCTGTCCGACAAATGTTTTATATGCCACGGGCCAGATAAGGCAAAGCTAAAAGCGGGACTACGGTTGGACATTTCCTCAGTTGCTTATGAAGAACTTCCGGAAAACCCTGGAAAAGTTGCCATTGATCCAAAAAACCTCAACGGCAGCGAAATGTTTCATCGCATTATGTCGTCCGATCCTGAGTATGCAATGCCATCTCATAAATCGCATCTTTCTCTTTCTGCAAAAGAGAAAGCAATTCTCATCAAGTGGATCGAGCAGGGGGCAGAGTATAAACCACATTGGGCATTTGTGAAACCCGAAAAAACAAACGTGCCGGATGTTAAAAATAGTGACTGGCCAATCAACCCGGTTGATCATTTTGTACTGCATAAGTTGGAGGAAGAAAACATGCAGCCATCCACTCAGGCCGATAGGGAATTATTGCTACGAAGACTTTCATTAGATCTTACCGGGTTGCCACCCACCATTGACGAAATTGATTCATTTGTTAACGATGATTCTCCGGATGCCTACGAAAAACAAGTTGACCGGCTTCTCAATTCTCAACGCTTTGGAGAAAAGATGGCCACGAATTGGTTAGACCTCGCCCGCTTTTCCGATTCGCATGGCTATACCGTTGATCGGATTCTGGATATGTCGCCTTACCGGGACTGGGTGATCAAATCATTCAATACCAATTTGCGATACGACAAGTTTATTCAATGGCAACTGGCTGGAGATCTCATGCCCGATGCAACCAAAGAAATGTTAATCGCTACGGCCTTCAATCGCATTCATCAGCAAAACACAGAAGGAGGAATCATTGAAGAAGAATTCAGAACGGAGTATGTAGTGGACAGAACGAATACAACGGGTGTAGCTATCATGGGCCTTCCGGTTGGATGTGCCCGCTGTCATGATCATAAGTATGATCCCATCTCGCAGAAAAATTATTATGAGTTGTTTGCCTTCTTTAATAATGTAAAAGAAGCCGGGCAGATTTCTTTTAATGATGCGATGCCTTCGCCCACCATGCTGTTGCCCACCGAAGAGAAAGAAAAGATCATTCAATTCATACAAGAAAAAATTACTACACTGGAACAAAAGATAGCGCATGCCGTGCAAGTTGCTGAAGTTGATTTCAGCAAATGGCTTCAAACAAAAAGTTATGCGTCACTGAATAATGAAAAAATTCCTGCCAGTGGATTGTTGGCCCATTACAACTTTGATAATGGCTCATTGCAGAATAATGCGAAGTCAACAGAGGAGGGTGCTATGAAACGGGGACTCGGAGCTGTGCCAGGCGAAAAACCAGAATTCATCAATCGTGAAAATGGAAAAGCATTGGCTTTGAATGGAGACGAATGGTTTGATCTCGGAAAGACAGGTGTATTCAGGAAGTCTGATCCCTTTAGTATCAGCCTCAGCGTTTTCATTCCAAAAGATTTTAACGAAGGCGTCATCTTTCATAAATGCGTAGCCGAGCGTTTATATAATTATCGGGGCTATCATCTTTATCTAAGAGACAACAGACTCGAGTTGAGCATGGCACACACCGCGCCAAGCGATGCCATCACCAAAATCAGTAAACAACATTTGCCGCGTGAGCAGTGGCTTCAATTCACTCTCACGTATGATGGATCAGGGAAAGCAAATGGATTAAAATTATTTCAGGATGGAAAAGAACTGGACATGGAAACCACGATGGATCAGTTGGCAAAAGATATTCTCCTGGATTATAAAGAGCAACCCGGCTTACAAGTGGGTGCGTGGGATAGAGGCTTCGGATTGAAAGAAGGAAAGGTGGATGATATTTTAGTTTACAACAGAACGCTTACTGAATATGAGGTAAAAGTGATTGCAGGAATTTCTAAATGGACATCAATCACCACCAAAGAACCGGGTCAGCTTTCTGCTGAAGAGAAAACTATTTTAATGAAATATTATCTGGCCAATGTTAATCCATCCATGTTGGCTATTCAAAAAGAATTGAAGACCAGGAGAGCAGAGCTTGCTGACTCTACGGAAAATATTCAGGAGTACATGATCATGCAGGAAATGCCGCAGCCGCGAAAGGCTTATCTGCTGAAGAGAGGAAATTATAATGAGTTCGGTGAAGAAGTTTTTCCGTGCACACCAGAATCCATTTTACCTTTTCCAAAAGAGTTGCCAAAGAATCGCTATGGTCTTGCGTTGTGGCTTACCGATTCTAATCATCCGCTAACAGCACGAGTGACAGTAAACCACTACTGGCAAAATTTCTTTGGAACAGGATTAGTGAAAACATCTGAAGACTTCGGCAACCAGGGCGATATGCCAAGTCATCTGGAATTGTTGGATTGGCTGGCTGTAACATTCCGCGAATCAGGTTGGGATATCAAAAAGCTTTGCAAGCTCATCGCGATGTCTGCCACGTATAAGCAAGAGTCAAAAGTAATTTCATCCACACGCGATAAAGATCCTGAAAACAGATGGTTCTCGCACGGCCCATCAATTCGTTTGTCAGCCGAAATGATCCGTGATAATGCATTGGTGGCAAGCGGACTAATGAATAATAAAATAGGAGGAAAGAGTGTGAAGCCCTATCAGCCCGAAGGACTTTGGGAAATCAACAACACCAGTTATAAAGCAGACACCGGTGATGATGTTTACAGGCGAAGTTTATATGTGCTGATAAAACGTTCCGTGCCCAACCCAACGCTCGCAACCTTTGATGCCACCTCGCGAAGTTATTGTGTTGCCCGTAGGCAAAAGACAAACACACCATTGCAAGCTTTAGTTACGTTGAATGATCCCACCTTCGTGGAGGCAGCAAAAGTATTGGGTGAGCAAATTGCGATGTCGGACAATCAATCGAAAGCCATTACGGAAGCTTATAGAAAACTTACCGGACTCACGCCATCACAAAAGGAGCTTGACCTGCTTCAGCGCTTACAAGAAAATGAATTAAAGAAATTCAGAGGTGATATTAACAAAGCAAAAGGCTGGTTACAGGCTGGACAATATCAAGTAAATAAAAATCTCGACCCCGCACTGGTGGCAGCCAATACCGTAGTGGCGAGTGTCATCTTAAATTCGGATGCAACCCTAATGAAACGATAATCATGGACGATCATCATAAAGAGCCATTCAGACTTCATCTGCCAGAATTTGAACAATTGCACAAAAAGTTGGACAGACGAAATTTCTTAACGAAAACATCACTGGGAATTGGTGCATTAGCTTTAGGATCTTTGATGGGTAGGAATGCATTTGGAGAAATTGGAAGTGCGTTAAGTGCAGAACCCGCTCTTTCGATTGAAGAAGAAATTCTCCGCGCCCTTCCTCATTTTGCACCAAAAGCAAAGCGTGTTGTGTTTTTATTTATGGCTGGCGGCCCCTCTCAGCTTGAAACATTCGATTATAAACCAAAGCTAGCGAATATGTTTGGGCAGGGCCTCCCGGATTCTATTCGACAAGGACAGCGGTTGACGAGCATGAGCGCCAACCAAAGTATTTTGCCGGTGGTACCTTCGATTTATAAATTCAATCAGCATGGAAAATCACAAACGTGGATCAGTGAACTGCTTCCTCACACTGCACAAGTGGTAGATGAGTTGTGTATAATCAAATCAATTTACACGGAAGCAATTAATCATGATCCTGCTATTACTTTTTTTCAAACTGGAAATCAATTGCCGGGCCGACCATCCATGGGATCGTGGGTGAGTTATGGATTAGGTACAGATAATAAAAACCTTCCTGCATTCATTGTGTTGATTTCAAAGAATGCTGTGAAAGACCAACCCTTGTATGCGCGATTGTGGGGCAATGGATTTCTTCCTTCCGAACATCAGGGCGTGCAGTTCAGGTCTGGTAAAGATGCTGTTCTATTCCTCGAAAATCCTGAAGGCTATGATGGTGCTGATCGCAAAGAGATGCTGGATTACTTGTCACAACTCAACAAACTACAGAATGAACCGTATGGCGATCCTGAAGTTGATGCACGCATTGCTCAATATGAAATGGCTTACCGGATGCAAACTTCCGTGCCTGAAGTAATGGACATCAGCAAAGAACCCGATGAAGTTTTTGAAATGTACGGACCGGATAGTCGTGACCCAGGCACGTATGCAGCGAACTGCATCTTAGCACGTAAGCTGTTGGAGAAAGATGTCAAGTTTGTTCAACTCTATCATCAGGGTTGGGATCATCACGGAGGCTTGCCTTCCGGTATTCAAAAACAATGCAAAGACATTGACCAGCCCACCGCAGCCTTTGTTAAAGATCTTAAAAGAAGAGGCTTGCTGGAAGATACATTGGTGATCTGGGGTGGGGAATTCGGCAGAACCGTTTATTCGCAAGGTAAATTGTTACCCAACGATTATGGTCGCGATCATCATCCCCGTTGCTTCACCATGTGGATGGCCGGTGCCGGAGTAAAAGCAGGTATCAGCTATGGCGAGACTGATGACTTCAGTTATAACATCGTAAAAGATGCCGTTCACGTTCACGATTTCCACGCCACCATCATGCACCTGATGGGCGTAGACCACGAAAGGCTTACCTATAAATTTCAGGGAAGAAGATTCCGGTTAACGGATGTGAGTGGGAGTGTGGTGAAGGATATTCTAGTTTAATAATGTGTATTGAATAAAGGTTATGAGTTGAATGATACCCCCATCACCTCAACAACCTATTTTCCACCAGCCAGGTATTCACATTTTCATGAACAGGATCAGCATACTCCATCGACAAATAGTGTATGATTTCATCAACTATTTTGTCGGATGTTAAACGAGCAGCGTTCAATGTGCTGATCATTACTTTTAATTCCTGTTGAAGTTCCGCCTCATTTGCATAATACGGGATGAATGAACCCAATTGAACGGATGGAGTAAAATAGGGATCCTTCTTATCCTGATGATACACGACAGTTACTCGAGGATAACTGCTCTCTGTCGCTTCACCAAATAGAAATGACTTACCTAAATTAAAGCCTGTTTTAGAAGATATAATTTTTGATACCTTTTTCCCTTGGTCCAAATAACTTACCGACACACCTGCCGGTTCACGCAACGTATTTTCTATCGTGTCGATGGATATGGCACCAGCACCTAAAATCAGCAGGATATCATAAGATAATTCCTTCTTAATATTTTCGAGATTCGTGGTTGACGCTCCGCGCGATGCTTTATTCTTTTTTTCAGGACTTAAAAAGGTTTGCATCAGTTGCACGAATTCTCGTGGTGAGTTATCCGGAATATTGCGAATGGTCTTCGTGCCCTCCGAATTGATCACATGAATGTAAGCTTCTTTGGTGTCAAAGATTAAACGATCATCAGGCTTAACAATATCACCGGATTTTATTTCCCTGTTTAATATTTTTGAGATCACCCTTCCACTTACTTTTATTACCGTGTAGCTGGTGTGAGCTTGTGCGTTTAGCCCGAAGGTAATGCACCATAAAGCAATCAACGGTAAGAGTCTGACTTTAGGAATGATCATGTTCATTGGTCATTTCAGTACAATTAAGTTCTGATGTTTTTCGGTAATACAAGAATTTAATGCTTATTCAGAAGCTCATTTCCATCCAGCCATGCTTTCACATTCTCCTGAATGGGCGCAGCATATTCGGACCACAAATAACTGTTGATTTCTTTGAATATGTGATCATTTGACAATTTGGAGTCATGCAAAGACGCAATGATTATTTTTACTTCTTTTTGAAGTTCTACTTCATCGATGTACAAGGGAGTAAAAGAACCCAACAACACAGACGCTTTGTGAATCGGGTCTGCAACATCTTCATAATAAACTACGGTCACTTTAGGGTAACTCATAATCCCGGGAGTCTTAAAAAACAATTGTTCCTTTCCTATGTGATACCCTGTTTCCGTGGAAATTAAGAGTGACACTTTTTCGTTATTGACTGAGAATTTTGCCTTTACACCAGCCGGCTTTCGCAAAGAAGTTTCAGTGGTATCGATGGATATATAGCCATTACCTAAAATCAAAATAGTATCTTCCGTCAACACGTTTTTTATTTTCCCATAACTTGAACTCTCCACTCCACGGGTCGCTTTGTTTCTACTATCCGGGCTTAGAAAGGTTTGCATCAGGTGCATGAATTCTCTGGGTGAGTTATCCGGAATGTTGCGAATGGTCTTCGTGCCCTCGGCATTGATCACATGAACGTATGCGTCTTTCGTGTCAAAGACCAGGCGATCATCAAGCTTAACAACATCTCCTGATTTCAGTTGCCTGTTTAAAATTTTTGATACGACCTTGCCACTTACTTTGATGACGGTAAAGCTGGTAGAAATTTGTGCGTTTAGCTGGAACGTGATACCCCATAAAGCAATTAGTACCAAGATTTTGGCTTTAGGAATGATCATGTTTTACAAGTTATTTTAACACAAGTTAATAAATGATTTTCATTTTTAATGTCGTTATTTTGACGCGACCCAAATCAATGCTATCTAGTCTGTTTAAATTTGCTTATGGCTTCCCTGATTGAAGGATTTGAAAACGATATTTTTATCAGCTACCGGCAAAATGATAATCGGTATGATGGTTGGGTAACCGATTTTGTAGCGAATCTTAAAAAGGAACTGAAGGCCACCTTCAAAGAGGAAGTCAATGTTTACTTTGATGAAAACCCCCATGATGGCCTCCTCGAAATGCATCATGTCGATGATTCACTCAGGAATAAGATCAAATCATTAATTTTTATTCCCATCATCTCACAGACGTATTGCGATCCGAAGAGCTATGCCTGGCGCAATGAATTTCTTCCTTTTAAAAATTTAGTCAGCGAGGATCAGTTTGGACTCAATATTAAATTGCTAAACAGTGGCAACGTGACCAGCCGGATTGTGCCGGTTCGCATTCATGATCTTGATCCCGAGGACAAACAGTTGCTCGAAAGCACCACCGGTGGCCCGCTTCGCACCATCAATTTTATTTTTAAGACACCCGGAGTAAACCGACCCTTGCGGGCGCATGAAGATCACCCGAATGATAACCTGGACAAAACGTATTACCGCGATCAGATTAATAAGGTCGCGAATCTGACGAAAGAAATAATCTTAAGCTTAAAAGCGGCAAATAAAATTCCGAAGATTCCCATATCTAAAGAAGAAGAAAGCAAGGAAGCCACGCCAGTTTTAAGCAAGAGAAAACAAGTGATCATGGCGTTAATCATCTTCACTGGCCTGGTCGTATCTGCGTACTACTTTTTCAAGGATAATTCCGACATAAAGTCATCGCCAACGGACACCAAGGTGGCCATTGCAGTGCTCCCTTTTAAAGCGATTGGTAAAGAAGATGAGAGTCAATATTTTGCAGATGGAGTTATGGAAGTTATTCTGGCTAACCTTACCAGCTTCCCAGAGTTAATGGTAAAGCCGGGTGCATCCGTGGAAAAGTATAGAGATAGTAAAGAGTCTGTCGCAGACATTGCTGAAGAGCTGAATGTACAATACGTGTTGAGTGGCAGTGCTCAGAAGCTGGGGGATGATATTCGTATCGTTGTTCAATTGATCGATGGACGCAACGATGTGAATGTCTGGTCAGAGACGTTCATTAAAAAATTTAATAACGTATTTGATATTCAGAATCAGATTAGCGCCACGGTCGCTAAATCGTTGAAGGCTAAACTTACCACCGAGATAAGGAATAAAATAAATCGCAGACCAACCTCTGATTTTGAAGCGTATGATTTGTTTCTGAGAGCCAATCAGTGGAGTAATAAATACGCGAATACCAGAAACAGGAGTGATCTTGACGTAGCAATTTCCTTATTAAAGCAATCGTTAAAAAAAGACGATCATTTTGCATTGGGATATGCCTGGTTGGCAGGATTGAAGGCGATCGCGGAGTCGGATGATCTTACCCGCGCAAAGGATTCTATTCTGCTGCTGGCGAATAAGGCCGTGGCACTGGATTCAACGGTGGTCGAAGCTTATTTTGTGTTAAGCCAGGTGCATCATTATTTACTTGACAATGTGCAAGCATTGCGCTTTACGTATAAAGCACTGGAGGAATTGAAAACATCTTCGGCTGATAAAATCAGACGGTTGGGAAGCAATGACAGCACCTCTTTAATCATACGGTTGGCCTCCATTTATTCGCGCATCGGGGAGGTTGATAAAGCCTTATACTTATACGATGAACTTTTGAAGGTAGCTTCCAACGAGGATGACGTGCTGCGTTTAAAATTCGTTCCGCTGGCGGCAAGTGGAAATAGTGAGGAGCTCATCAAATTGGCAGACCGGATAAAGGACTCAGATCATGACACGATCTTCAGCAATTTAATCATGACGCATGTCTGGATGGAGCGAAAAGATGATCAAAGTATTATTAACCGGTATGTTAATTGGAATACGTTGAAGACTGATGATGTGAATTTGCTAGATCAATACATTTTAATGGTTGCCTATACGCTACGAAAAAATGGTCACCCAAAAGAGGCAGCAGACCTGGTGACTAAATTTGAAAAACAACTAGCACCTGACGATCGCTTTTTGCAAGCCCAGCTCTTATTATATAAAGGAAAGCAGGACATGGGTTTGCCATTGCTGGACGATGTGCAAATTGGTTGGTATACTCTTTCTACTTGCAACATTAACCCCCTGTTTGAAAATGTTTCGACAGATGCGCGATATAAAAGTTTTATCAAAAGAAATACCGATAGGATTACCGATGAACGCATTCGCATCAATCAACTGGAAAGCAATTCCTACTTGCCGGTGCCACGGGATTTTTTCGCGGTTCAATAAGTGAATTAGAAAGAATCAGGTCAGTAGTTAATGACCCACCCCTTTATCCCTTAGAGCAACTGACTCAAAATTGATCGTGATTGACACAATATTGATCTTCAAAGTATGACCCCGTTTATAGCTTTAATCTGAAAATCTTCTTCTTGTTTAACTTTAGTTAATTTATTAATATTCGTAAACCGGCCAACACTCAACGAATTAGTAGTGGTGGTCATATTGGATAGTTGACTGCCTGGAGGGTGATTAGTTCGTGTTTAATTATAAAGAAGATACCCTTATGGCCTTGTACTCTCAAATCCCTTCGAAGCGATTTTCTACTTGTACAGCTCTATGTACTGATTGCCAAATTGCATTTTGGGTGCCATCAATTTCAGGGGTTGTATTGGCTCTACTGCTAATTGTTGCTGCAATAACAATATCATTTGCCCAGGTGATCAACCCAACTCAAGTGGGAGTAATTCAAAACGGATCTGGGGCTATTCCACCATTGGAAGGACCTTCTACTGTTTTCATTTCCGGGAATTATGCCTATGTGGTAAGTGATAACTCTCTTGAGATCGTGGATATTACCCTGCCTGGCGCCCCGGTCCACAAAGGCAGTTTGACCGATGGCACAGGCGGGGCCTTGCTTGGTCAGCCCACTTCCGTTTATGTTTCCGGGAATTATGCCTATGTGACAAGCCTTAACAGCAGCGCACTTGAGATCGTGGACGTAACTAACCCGGCGGCCCCTGTCCACAAAGGCAGTTTGACCGATTACACAGTGGGGCCCTTGCTTGGTCAGCCCAGATCAGTTTATGTCTCCGGGAATTATGCCTATGTGGCAAGTTCTGGCAGTGACGCCCTTGAGATCGTGGACGTAACTAACCCAGCGGTCCCTGTGCACAAGGGTAGCTTGACCGATGGCACAGGTGGGGCCTTGCTAAGCTTTCCCATATCCGTTTATGTTTCCGGGAATTATGCCTATGTAACTAGTTTTGGCTATAATGGCGGCCCCGGCACCCTTGAGATTGTGGACGTCACTAACCCGGCCGACCCTGTCCACAAAGGCAGTTTGACCGATGGCACAGGCGGGGCCTTGCTACTCTACCCTACTTCCGTTTATGTTTCCGGCAATTATGCCTATGTGACAAGTTTAGACAGCCACAGCCTTGAGATCGTGGACGTCACTAATCCTGCCGCCCCTGTCCACAAGGGTAGCTTGACCGATGGCACAGGCGGGGCCCTGCTAAGCTTCCCCGTTTCCGTTTATGTTTCCGGCAATTATGCCTATGTGGCTAGTAATGGCAGCAACGCACTTGAGATAGTGGACGTAACTAACCCTGCTGTCCCAGTGCACAAGGGCAGTTTGACTGATGGCACAGGCGGGGCCTTGCTTGTTTACCCCGCTTCCGTTTATGTTTCCGGGAATTATGCCTATGTGGCTAGTTTTGGTAGCAACGCCATTGAGATTGTGGACGTCACTAACCCGGCCGACCCTGTCCACAAAGGCAGTTTGACCAATGGCACAGGCGGGGCCTTGCTTGGCTTCCCTGCTTCTGTTTATGTTTCCGGCAATTATGCCTATGTGGCAAGTACTGTTAGCAACGCCCTTGAGATCGTGGACGTCACTAACCCGGCCGACCCTGTCCACAAAGGCAGTTTGACCAATGGCACAGGCGGGGCTTTGCTAGACTCCCCCAGTTCCGTTTATGTTTCCGGCAATTTAGCCTTTGTGGCAAGTAGTGGCAGCAACGCCCTTGAGATTGTGGATGTCACTAACCCTGCGGCCCCTGTCCACAAGGGTAGTTTGATTGATGGCACAGACGGGGCCTTGCTTGGTCAGCCCAGTTCCGTTTATGTTTCTGGCAATTATGCCTATGTGGCTAGTTTTGGTAGCAACGCCCTTGAGATTGTGGACGTAACTAACCCGGCCGCCCCAGTCCACAAAGGCAGTTTGACCGATGGAACAGGGGCCTTGCTTGTTTACCCCGCTTCTGTTTATGTTTCCGGGAATTATGCCTACGTAACTAGTTTTGGCAATAATGGCGGCACCGGCTCCCTTGAGATCGTGGACATCAATGACCCTGTGTCCCCTGTGCAAATTGGCAGATTGACGGATGGCACAGACGGGGCCTTGCTAAGCTTCCCCGTTTCCGTTTATGTTTCCGGCAATTATGCCTATGTGGCAAGTAATGGGAGCAACGCCCTTGAGATTGTGGACGTAACTAACCCTTCGGCCCCTGTGCACAAAGGCAGTTTGACCAATGGCACAGGCGGGGCCGGGCTTGTTAACCCCCGTTCAGTTTATGTTTCAGGCAGATATGCCTTTGTGGCAAGCGCTCACAACATTGAGATCGTGGACGTCACTAACCCTGCGGCCCCCGTCCACAAAGCCAGTTTGACTAGTGTCACCGGTGCTATGCTTGTTGACCCCCTTTCCGTTTATGTTTCCGGCTATTATGCCTATGTGACAAGCGCTGGAAACACATTATCAATAATTTATAATTACGCACCCAGCATTTCCGCTTTTACGCGCAGTGGGGCAGTTGGAACGATCGTTACAATTACCGGGCAAAATTTTAATACGTTCGTTGGTGTTTCATTTAATGGCATACCTGCAACGGTCACCGGGCTGACGGCCACCAGCCTAACGGTAACGGTGCCCCCCGGGACAACAGTTGGCCCTATTGATGTCACTTATTCTGGAAACAAAGTAACAAGTGCCAATAATTTTCTTGTTATCCCCACCGCTTCTGAGGCTGCTAATATTCAACAAGCCAGTTTCACCTCGGGTTGGTCTGATGTTGGGGTTGGACCCTACACGGAGGGAACCTATTTTTTGGACGTTTCCACGGACAATTTCGTCACCTTCGTAACTGGTTACAACAATAAACCCCTGGGAAAAGTAACCAGTTTTAGTGTTACCGGGCTGAGCCCAGGTACCAGTTATCAGTACAGGGTTCGCTCTTCGGATGGTACCTTGAGTTCGGGCAACTCCAATGCGATTACGGCTGTCACTATCCCTGCAACACCGGTAACCAATGCAGCCACCCAGGTTACTCAAACGGGTTTCAGTGTGAATTGGAATACGGTTTCAGCAGCAACAGGATATTATCTGGATGTGGCCTATGATATCGGTTTTACTAATTTTCTAAACGGTATTAATAACAGTAGGATTTCTTCTACTACCCAGGTGGTAAGCGGAGCTGGTTCAGGGGTAAGGTACTATTACAGGGTAAGGTCTGGGAATGTAAGCGGTGTTTCTCCCTCATCAGCCATTGATTCGGTCATCACCATTCCGACCAATCCCTTAGCAACCCCAGGGAGTTCTGTAACCGCCACCGGCTTTACGGCTAGTTGGTCTTCAGTCATCGGGTCTGATAGCTATTACCTGGATGTTTCCTCAGATAACTTCATCACATTGATAACAGGTTATAATAATAAGCTAGTTGGAAGTAATACATCCTATGATCTAACCGGTTTGTCCTCTGGTACTAACTATCAATATAGGGTTCGGGCTTCCAATGCTTCAGGTAGTTCTGGTAATTCAAACATCGTTTCGCTAATCACTCTTCCAGCAATTCCTATGGCAAATGCGGCCACAAACATTACTCAAAATTCTTTCGGAGTAAGTTGGACTGCAGTCACAGGTGCTGCTTCTTATAGCATAGACGTGGCAACCGACAATGGGTTTCTCGCTCTTATTTACAATAATATAAATGTGAACAACGTATCCAGCTTTGCTTTGAGCTCACTGAGTCCAGGCACGACACATTATTTCCGATTGAGGGCGAATAATGCATCGGGGAGTAGCGAGAATTCCAACATTATATCAGCCACTACTTTTGCCCAACTACCGAGTTCACAATCAACAGGAATTACTTTCAGTGGTATTACTAGTACATCTTTTACTATAAATTACAATCCAGGCAATGGGGCTTCCCATCTGACGGTAATAAGTGCCGAAGCAACACTTAACTCACTTCCAATAGATGGAAACAATTATACACCGAATACATTGTATGGTGAAGGAAGTCCTCTTGGTGCCGGCTATGTGGTTGGCACCGGAGTTGGTCCCATTACGGTTACAGGCCTTTCACCTGCTACGACCTATTACGTTCAGGTGTTTGATTTCAATGGTTCTGGCGGAACAGAGAACTACAACACCCTGGCTGCTGCCAACAACCCCGCCAGTCAAATAACGTTATCCACGATTCCGACTGAACAACCAACGGCTTTAACATTTTCAAATCAGACGGGCACATCCGTCAATGTCTCGTTTACTCCTGCCAATGGGAATCCAACCGGTTACCTTGTTTTGCGCTCCAGTGGCATTGCTCCAACGGCTGTACCTGGGCAAGGCATTTCGTATGCCATTGGAACAACGGTTGGTAATGCAACAGTAGCATCGAGTGGCGCATCAATATCTTTTTTTGAGGGAGGTTTGCCTACCAGCACCAAATACTATTACTCCATATACGCCTTCAATGGAGGCGGTGCATCCGTTAGTTATCTCACGGCTTCACCTTTGCAAGGCAATGTAACGCTTGATATAGCACCTCCTGTTATTACAGCATCTAATTCTTCTACGATTGACAAATCGAGCACGCCAACTTTCGCGGCCAGCATTACCGATAATGTTGGCGTTGCCTCCGCTCAACTATTTTATAAAGGAATTTCTCAAAAGGAATTTAAGGTGGCTGCGATGAACTCTCTTGGCAGCAACAATTATTCAATAACGGTTCAAACAGATTGGTATGATGAGATGGGGCTGGAGTACTATTTTATGGCCAGCGATGAAAACGAAAACCAGACTAGCAAGCCTGCATCCACGAATACTGCGCAACTTGTTTATAAATCACCTATCCTTTTGCCAGCATTGCCTTCAGGCACTGGCTTAAGTGATTACAGAATTAAATCGTTCCCCTATCAGCTAAAGCTGGAAGGTGGTAACAAAGTCCCCAATGTATATCCCGGGGTGCCGTGGAATGATAACACCAAAGCAGCCATGTGGTGGTGGAACTCTGCCTTGAAGAATGGCTCGGGCGAGTATGAACAATATGGATCAGCAACATCCTTTGAGACCGTAGATCCGGGCAAGGGTTATTGGGTAATTGTCGACAATGCTCCAAATATATCGCTGTCCAATGTTGAAGCGCCTAAATACAACCACACCAACTTATTTAAGATGACTTTAAAACCGAAGTGGAATGAGATAGGCAATCCCTATCCGGTGACCATTTCGTGGGATGATGTGAGGACATTCAATCCTAACGTTGCCTTTAGTTCATTGACGGAGTACGATGGCACTGGGTATAAAGACGCGAAAGAGTTGAAAGCATTTGAAGGCGGCTTTGTGATGAATTTAGGTTCTTCGGATATCACCATTCAGATTCCCTTCCCAGGCCAGACCAGTACCGGGGGCAGGGTAGGGGCTATTGGTTCAGATATCTCCCAAGAGGACTGGAATATTTTTCTTCACATCGATCAGAATGGTTTCACTAACCAGTTGGGCGGGTTTGGTATGCACCCCTTAGCCCACTCAGGGCAAGACCGCTTTGATAATTTTAATCCACCGCGGTTTATGGATATCCCCGAAGTGAACTTTATGAATCCGGAATACTCCGATGCCACCTTCAGCAACGATATGGTAAAGTCACAGGAGGATTACACCTGGCAGTTTACGCCTTCTGGAATCACAGGTAAACCCGCTCAATTGAACTGGAACCCTGGTATTGTGAGCAACTCTTCCAAAAAACTTTTTTTGCTCGATGAAGACCTGGTTAAAGTGATTGACATGAGTAGTATAAGTCAATACAATTTTACGCTTACGAAGGACAGCCGGTTCCGCATTTTCTATGGCAGTAATATTGAAAGTAAGATTACCACCCCCGGCATTGCCATCAGCGCACCTTACCCCAACCCGTTGACCAATGATGCCGTGTCAAACATCAACATTGCCTTGCCGGAGAGCAGTAGGGATTATAAAATTAATCTGCAGTTGTATAACGGGCAGGGTGATTTAATGGAATCCATCAACAAGACCCTTTCCACCGGTATTCATCGGTTGGAGTTTACGCTCGCAGGCCAACACCATTCATCAGGTATTTATATCTATCGGTTAGCCGTCACCGGTGAGAACACATCTTCAATACAAACAGGAAAAATTGTAAAGCCATGAGAAGACACAATGTTAGGTTATTGGGAATCCTTTCCTTCTTATTGCTGACCATGGTCCACCGTGGCCAATGCCAGAATATGAACATCGACTTCATTGAGCTGGCCGGCCGCAATGTGGTGGTGCATTATAATCTGGATGACGGTGGCAACAGCAGCAGGCAGTTCCTGGTGCAACTTTATTCTTCGCAGGATAATTTCACCACACCATTGAACCGGGTTGCGGGTGACTTCGGGCCTGAAGTAACAGCAGGCTTTGATAAGAAAATTATCTGGGACATCACCAAAGAGTTGGGGTCTTTTAAAGGAGATGTTTCCCTGGAGTTAAGAGGACGAGTATATGTTCCCTTTGTAAAAATCAAGGACATTGAAGAAGGCCAGGTATTCAAACGCGGGAAGAACTACCCGGTGAACTGGACCTCGGGTAATTTGAGTGGCCAGGTAAATATTGAATTATTCAATGAAGCCGGTGAAAGAATCTGGGGTGAAAATAATGTTGCCAATGTGGGCAAGTTCGACTGGTATGTGCCGGCTAATGTTAAGAAAGACAACAACTACAAACTGAAATTCACCAATGCGAAAGATCGAAATGATGTGGTTTATTCACGTCCGTTTACGGTGAAACCAAAGGTCCCGCTCCTGGTAAAAGTAGCCGGTATCGTTGTGGTGGCTGCAGTGGTAGAATTGGCGGTGAGCAGCAGCACGTCTTCATCTGGGGCTAAGGCCTATTCCGCTCCTCCATCCCCTCCAAACAATTGATGTTATGAATAAACTTTTCTTATTGTTTGTGATGGCCGTTTGCGTTAACCATTCGCAAGGGCAAAGCTTTAGTTCCAAGTCGAATGCGATGTCTCTGGATTACAGCGATCCTAATAAAAACTTTACAACCACCCTGCCCAAGATCACCTGGCAGTCACCGGTAAACGAAACTGTTTTTCTGAAGGAGGGAAACATTGCTATTGAACTGGAGGTAGAGTCCAAGACACCGTTAAAGAGTATTCTATTAATGATTACGGAAAAAACTTCCAGGGAAGTAAAAGGAAGTACACCCGTTGCCATGACGGATGAAAAAAAGCTCTCAATGAAAATAAGCAAGAACATCACGATTCCGGAAGGAGTGCATGAGTTGGAGATCGTAGTTGAAAACCGGGATGGTTTAAAATCAATCTCCAGGCGAGAGATCCACGTAGGGGCAACCGCCTTGGCTGACGCTTCGAAATTGAACCGCAAAGATTATGCGTTAATTTTTGCCACCGATAAATATGATAACTGGAAGGCATTGGCTAACCCCATATTTGATGCGCGCACCATCGCAAACGATCTTCAAAAGACCTATGGATTTAATGTGGAAGTAGTCGAGAACCCCAATCAATCGCAGGTCCTGGATAAGCTAAGAGAGTTTGCTGAAAAGAAATATGGAGAGCTAGACCAGCTGTTTGTTTTCTTCGCAGGCCATGGATTTTATGATGAAACATTTAAAGAAGGTTTTGTGGTCACGCGCGAATCACTGCCTGAGGATCCGGGTAGAAATTCCTATTTAAGGCACAGTGTGCTGCGCTCCACCATTAACAACAACCCCTGCCAGCATATCTTTCTGGTGATGGACGTGTGCTTTGGAGGCACGTTTGATGAAAACGTTGCGGCCAGGGCAGCATTAGATGAAACTTATAATGCTCCTTCACAATCTGAAATCATCATGCGCAAGCTTCAGGCAAAAACCCGGAAATACCTCACCAGTGGGGGCAAGGAATACGTGTCGGATGGCATCGCTGGCCGTCACTCGCCATTTGCGAAACAATTTATTGAAGCCCTGGAAACGGGAATGGGGGGCGATGGTATTCTAACCATTAATGAACTGCTCACCTATGTAGAAACGTTGAAGATCGCCCCTCAGTTTGGAAAGTTTGGTTCCGATCAGCTGAATAGCGACTTTGTTTTTGTGGTAAAGGGCAATTAAGTAGTGTTTGTACTTCGTCTCAGCAAGATGGTACAACCGACCACAGTAGTTTCCAGTTCGTCTCAGCAAAATGGTATAACCGACCTGAGTAGTTACTACTTCGTCTCAGCATTTGCGCACCACAGCTTACAGTAGTTTCCAGTTCGTCTCAGCAAGATGGTATAACCGACCATAGTAGTTTCCACTCGGTCTCAGCATTTGCGCACCATGGCTTACAGTAGTTTCCAGTTCCTTTCAGCAAGATGGGCAAATCGACTACACTAGTTTCAAGTTCAACTCGGTAAGATGGAATAAATAGCCACGGTAATTTACAGTTCAGTGTAGCCACAGGGTAAAAGCAGTTGTATAGAATTTCAGTTTGGGTAGTAAGCAATGGGTAGGGTAGGTATCGGGCCAGCGATGAACAATCATCAATTAAGCGGGCCGGAGTGACTATAGCCTCATCCAGGATCAACTAAGACAACCAGGGCCGGGTAACTAACATCCTACAATATCGCTTTGTCACTTCTGAACACTCAATTCACTTTGACGAGAAAAAAAATCGTTGGGCGATTATTTTAAAAAATTTATTGAACCGATGTATTCAAACGTGCCAATGGCTTTGTGGTTGGGTATTTCATAAAAAATAAATTTTTAAAAAATAAAACCAACATATAACGTTTGGCAGTGTATTTGCTATTACTGGTTTATAAATAAAAAAAGTATGACACATGTCAACAACTTGCAGGCCTTCAATAGTTTGATAGGTTACTGCACCGGGTACGGGGGTAAGTACAATCCCGGTCGTCAAAACCTCCGCATTGAAGCACTTCAATCACAACTGGAAGCGGTCCGCCAGGTGATTGATCAGGTAAAGGAGACCAAGGTGCACTTCATCAATGAAGTGAATGAACGCAAGCAGGTATTCGCGCAGTTACCGGCACTGGCGTCAAGTGTACTGCGCACGATGGTAGCATCGGGAACATCGGAAGAACGGCTTGCCAGTACGAGGATGTTGGTCATCAACATTCTGGGCAAATCGCAGAAGCCTCGAACACCGATGCCAGCCGAAGGTGCACAGCCTGAAGCGGAAATAGCAAAGCGCTCACCCCTGCAGATGTCGTTCTGGAGCAAGACGGATTCATTTTCACAACTCATGAAGATGGTGTCCTCGGAGCCGCTCTATCAACCCAACGAACCCGAGTTAAGCCTGGATGGCTTGATGAAGAAGTTGGCCGATTTGGAAGCGATGAACCAGCGTGTAGCCACGGCACGAGTACAATGGAGCAATGCCATGAGGCAGCGCAAGGACGCCATGTATGAGGGAAACGAGTCACTCTACAGTACCGCCAGGAAGGTGAAGAGTTATCTGCGTGCGATTTTTGGTTTTAACAGTGCGCAGTATGAACAAGTGAAGCATATTTTAGTAACCAAAATCCGGTAATCATGATTGCATCTTTAATGTGAAAACCTCTGCCGCAACGCAGGGGTTTTCTTTTTTTGTTCAGTACAGAGTACGGTCAACGTAATAGAATTATTGATACTATGCTTCGCACCTCTTATTATCGTACCCCTCACTATTTCCAAAATAGGCTTTACGATTGTGAATTTGTATGACTCCTTTTTCATTCAGGTTTCGCATTACACGAATTACAGTCTCTACCCGGAGGCCGGTCATCTCTGAAATTTGTCTCCTGTTTGATCTAACCTGGTTGCAGACAACACAAACATGATCTTTCTTTTTATGCAAATAGTTGAGTAGTGCGGTGATGATTTTTTCAGAATCATGGTTGGCCATTTCCTTGAGAAGGAAAAATTTGAAGCGCAAGCGCTGTGTTAATAATTTAGAAAACGCAAAATGAATTTCCGGTTGTTCAATAAGTAATTGATGAAATGCTTCTTTGGGTAGTCGTAACACCAGGGATGATTTATTGGCTATCGCAGTAGCGGCATAAACGTCTCCATCGAACAGAGGAAGTTCTCCTATGCTTTCGCTTTTTTCGACCAGCGTTTGTAAATACTCGTCTCCCTCTTTGTTGAAATTAACCCATCGTAATTGACCTCGCACAACCTGATAATAATATTCGCATGGTTCGCCTTCCGCGAAAAGAATTTCTCTGGGAATAAGCTTTTTATAGCTTGCTCCCCTGGCGAGTAAAAGGTTGGTATTGATCATGGCGTTCAAGCAATGATAGCGCAATAAGACCACCGGATAACGAGCAGACAATACATTATTTAAGTTGTAAGCAGGCTTTCACCATCCACTATAATACTTTTTTAAGTTCATGAAAATCAAGAACTACATTCATTCCCGTTTCCCATAGGCTTACTTAATCAACAGCACTCTTTGATTGATCGGATAGACCCACTCCACACCGCGCTCGGTTACAATGGCATCATCTTCTAATGGAATTCGTAATTTACTGCCACCCCATTCTGGAATGGTTGTGTAGGCAAACAACTCAATGGAAAGGAAGTTGGTGGGCTTCACCACATAAGTGAGCTGTACCGGATTGAAGAAAGCAATGGAAGGCCCGGTACCATGACCCCAGTCTCCCACGGAGTGACACCCAATGATAACATCCGTTTTGTTTTCGGTGCTGGGTTTGTTGAATTCTATCTTCGTAAAGCCGGCATCTTGTAAGGCCTTGTAAATATTGTCTTCATTTTGTTTTGCTGTGATCCCTGGCTTGATGGTACTTTTAACAACATCTCTCACCTTCACGGCCTGATCAAAAGCGTTTTGTATGCTCTTCGGAACTTCTTTTTCTCCTTCCTTTAAGACATAAGCCATTCGTTTCATATCGGTATAGAAGTTCATGAGCCCAACACCCCAATCGAGCATCAGAATATCTCCACGTTGAATGATCCGATCAGTAGAAGTGGCCTCAATGCCTTTGGCTCCGGTTACGTAAACGGACGGCATCCCAAACGAGGACTGCAGATTATTTTTGAACAGTTGTTCTTTCATCCACCATGCCACATCTTCCAGGGTAGTGACACCGGGCGTAATTACTTCATTGGATAAAGCACGTTCAGCAAGTTGATAAGAGAAGTTTCCTGCTTCAGCAAAAGTGGCAATCTCGCTGGCCACATGCCGTGATCGGTAATCCGATACTAATTTCTCTGCCGATACAAATCGCGCTTCATATTTTTTACCCAGGATTTCTGCCAATTCCAACCTGCCTGTATAAGATAATCCATCGGCACCACCAATATCTTTCGACATGTTTAACCCAATGTGTTTGGGGTCACGCTTGGCGACAAAATCTTTTAGCTCAGCTTCCGTACCAAAATAATCATAGGCTTTTGTTTGTTCTAGCAGATAGCCTTCAATGCCTAACGCGGCCCGTTCAATGCGCGGCTTGCCCGTATCAGTAAAAATATAATATCCATTATGCAATACATATCCTTCACCCATTTCGGAATACAAGGGATCAAAGTTGCCTTCGCGATTCATGATAATCCACATGTCAATCTTGTTCTCGCGCATCACCTCGGGTAAGATGAGGTCGAACTTATCAAGACGGATTTGGTTGGTGATCCGCCATCTGCGGAAAGATTCCTGTGCGAAAACAGTGCTTTGAAATAAAATGAAAGTGATCAGGATAAGTGTAACTCTTTTCATGGGTTGCATTAATGGTGCAAATCGAAATATACATGATCGGATCATGATCTTACAACCAGTTTAGTAAGGATGGTCATTATTCAGGTTAACCTTTTTTGACTTTTCTTGTTTTTAACACATGCACGTAATTTCATCATCAGCCATTCAATCCTGGGAACGGTTCTACCGCGCCAATTTTGTTAATAGTCTCACCGGTTTTAAATCTGTGAGTCTTATTGGCACTATTAATTTAGAAGGGCAAATCAACCTCGGTGTTTTCTCCAGCATTGTCCATATAGGTTCTGACCCGGCGCTGGTTGGCTATATCAACCGCCCTACGAAGGCCGCTCCTCATACACTTGCCAATATCCAGGCTACAGGAGTTTACACCATCAACCATATTCATCCTGCATTTTTAGAACAAGCTCATCAGTCGAGCGCCAAATACCCTGAGCAAGTGAGTGAATTTGAAGAGGTAGGTTTAACTCCTGAGTTTAGAGAAAGTATTAAAGCGCCTTTTGTAAAAGAAAGCAGGGTAAAGTATGCGTTGTCATTAAAAGAAATTATTCCTATTACTTTGAACAATACATTTTTGGTGATTGGAGAAATCCAACACGTAAAACTGGAAGATGATATTTTGCTGGAAGATGGTTTCCTTTCGTTGGATAAGGCAGCATCACTCTGCAGCAACGGCATCGATGGATATTATTCCGCGCAGCTGATCAACCGATATGAATATGCCAAACCGGGTGTCAATCCAAGAAAATTATTTTCCTAACAGTACAAACGCACTCCAATAGAAGGGGTGAGGATATTGGTCACGTGTTTCCTGTTGAGCTAGTGCAAAGGCGGTGGTCATCGATTTGCCTTTAAAAAGGTGACTATAAAAATTGGTCATTAATACTTGTGTAGCTTCATCACTCACGGTCCATAAACTCATGAGTACTACGCGGGCGCCCGCAATGGTAAAAGCACGTTGCAGACCATACACTCCCTCGCCTGCCTTCATTTCACCAACACCAGTTTCGCAGGCTGAAAGCACCACCAGGTCTGTGTTATCGAGAGAAAGATTCATAGCCTCGTAAGCGGTGAGCACGCCATTTTCGATTGAACCTTCCGGACTGGCTTGTGATAATTCGCGCATAGAGCCGGTGAGTAACAAGCCAGAACGCAATAATGGATTCTCATTTAGTTTTTGTGCAGATACACCAAAGATTTTTCCACCCACACTGGCATTATCAATCTGTTTCAGAAAATAGCCATGCGTGGCAATGTGCAGAATGGATGGATTGTTAGTGGCCTTAACTACTTCCTCCAAAGCCTGGCTTCCCAGGTAAGATTTTACCACTCTTCCGTTCTTTTCTGCCAATGCTACGATGGATTCAACTTCTGTTTTAGTGCCCGGAAGTTCAGCCACCTCCATGGTGGTAATTTCACGACTGATCGTGGTGTTAATATCAGCAACGGATTCCATTATACGCGTTGGGGCATCACCTGTTTTATGAAGAGCTGTTTTTAATGCGAGCTGTTGGTCTGCAAGTGGAAGGTTGTAGGTCGGGTATCCCAACAATACGACATCCCCTTTCAGATTATTCTTTGTATCCGGTTGAACCAGGTCTTTTAATGAAGTTACCATGTTAATAGAATGCTCATCGAATAGATAGCGTTGTGTAGTTGGATTATACAAGCCGGATAAACTGATCTGATGATAGACACCATCGGCAGAAAAATAGATGGTCTTCTTACCACTGTTCAATAGTTTTGATGCTAATAGCGGTCCCCAATATTTTTGGTAAGAAATTTCGTCAGGAAGTTTTGACTTCATAGCATTTTGATAATAGCGGAAATATTTCTCATTGATCTCATTGCCTTTGTCAATGATGACCACTTCAGGATGTGCACTATCTTTATCAAACATCAGAAAAGCATACGCATTTACGGTGCTGTCGGGCAGTGCGGCATTAACGAAGAGTGTTTCGATACATACTTCGTTTGCTTTTAATGTTTTTTGCACATCACGCCATGCGATGTGTTCAGGTTTGATTCCGGTGGCAGCCACGCGGGCAAGATTTTCTTCCAATTCACGCGTTCTCGCTTCCCATGCCGCAAGGTCAATATTCATGGATTGTAATTCAGACTTACTGTACGTGTAAAATTTATTGAGGCTCTCCTTAGCTTTCATCCAGTCATGATAATAATTCACTTTAATGCTGTCGCCTGATTGCAAAATCTGCTTTCTGATTTTACTTTGAATGTTCAGGAAAATGCCCTTCATGGCAAGGGTGTTGTCAAGCAGTTCATCCATTAGGGTGGGAGCATGGCGAGCCTGACTTAAACAGAAATATTGGTAATTGATTAGCCGATCTTTTGTGGCATCTGCATAGGCCAGTTGTTTTTGTTCGTCCATTCCAGCGAACGTCTTCTCATAATAATTTCGCAATCCTTCCATGCTTGCCTGCATACCCACACGAGCCTCATTCATTTTGTTCTGCTTAATTTGCAGCAAGGCGAGGTCTTGCAACTCTTGATAATAATAGGGATGATCGGCAGGAAGTATTTCTTTAAACAGGGCTACCGATTTTTCCGACCATAGTGCGGCCTCCTCATACTTTTTCTGTTGACTTAAAATATTGCTAAGGTTGCCTGCATACATGGCACAGGATACAGTTGTATTCCGTTGATTATTTTCCATGGTCGCCATCACGTCACGCATGATGATTTCAGCCTGAGCATACTCTTTCTTTTCCTCGAACAGCGTAGCGAGGTTTGTTTTCACGGAAGTGTAAAAATCATTGCCCTTACCGGTACTAGTTGCCAACACATTAATGGCTTCGTCATAATAATCTTCGGCCCGATCATACTGATGATTGTATAAATTCACAGACCCAAGCAAGGCTAATCCATTGGCATAGCTGGGATGATTCTTACCCAACAAAGTTGACTTGGCCTGTAGCGCCTGCAGTAAAACAACTTCCGCTTCCTGGTAGCGACCGGTTTCTAATTTAATATTGCCCAACGAAGTCAGCACGATCGGGTAAAGTGTTTGCTTTGTCAGGTTGAGCTTCTCCATATTTTCTCTCACATAGTTTTCATATAACTCAGCCTTGATATATTGACCAGTTTGCACTAACAAACTACCGTAATTGTGAATTGCATTCAGGTGACCATCGATACTATATACTTCTGATTTATCATTTTGACGATAGGAATCCAATAACGTATCAAATAGTATTTCGCTGGTTTTATATTGACCCATATCCAGGTATAGAATAGCCTGGCTATTCCACAAACGCAGTTGTGATTTAAGATTACCATGTATAAGTGGCTCTGCCTTTTTGTAATATTTTTCTGAATCGGGATAGCGACTCAATTTGTAGTAAGACTCCCCGATATTCATAAATCTTGTTAAGCTATCTGAATTGTTCTGATCCCATTCAATAGCCTTCAGATACTGCCCTGTTTCAGTGAGAGCCACGCTTTGCATCTGCACGACCTCCTTGTATTTCTCCGGATATTCGCTTTTATTTTTCTCCATGAAGGGAAGCAGCATGGTTAAGTACGAAAGACTTTCTTCATACCGCTTTAAGTAGTGCAGCATGCGCACATGATTGAGGCAAGCGGATTCATAATTCAAACTGTTTATGCCATCCTGCTTTGCGATATAGTCCAATGCCTGCTTGCTACTCTCGCTTGCTTTATCGTATTGCCCGGCATTGATGTACATGACTGTTTTGCCGTTAAGTCGCTGCCATGCCGTTGGTTCCTGAAATGATGCTGGGTTTTTGAGATACGTGATTGCTTCAGCAACCTTATGTTCTATGGCATAGTCGAGTGCTGTTTTGCCTTCTGTGTCTTTTAACTTGATGTCAGCGCCAGCTTTTATCAACATGCGGCAAACGCTTGTTTGATTATTATAGGCAGCGTACATCAATGCCGTGCGCCCTGAATTATCTTTTGCATTGGGATTCACTTTTTTCTTGAGCAACGCAAGCACCAGATCTTCATATCCGTTTTTTGCTGCAATGGCAATTGGCAAATCTCCCTCTGGAAGCAGGGAGGCACCATCAGCGCCTTTTTCGATCAGTAATTGTGCTTTATTAAAGTACCCATTCAACAGCGCATATTGAAAGGGTGTCTGTTCTGAAAGTTTTACATCGTTAAAATTGGCACCCTTACTGATCAAGGCAGACACTCCAGGTATTTCCTGATAAATCAATGCGTAGAATATGGGAGCGATATCACGGCTGTTAAGGGTTGTGACGTTCGCATTGCTTTTTAATAAGGTCAATAACGATTTAGTATGGCCACGCTCCAGGGCCAGAAATAAAGGAGCGGTGTCGATATGACTATAGAGGTTGGGGTCTGCTTTTTTTTCCAGGAGATAGGCAATCACTTGTTCGTGTGAATTAGTGCATGCCCACTGCAGTGGGGTCCAGCCATTCTCTAGTTTTTCTTCGGGGTTATATTCTTTGGCATTGACCGGTAATTTAATTTCTTCAATAAGGAAACGGAGGATATCAAGTCTGTTCTCTCCAGCGCTGATGCACAATAAGCTACCATAGTAAGAACCATCAGAAAGAGCGAGTGCACTTTTTACAGTAGGATCTGCTTTTTGTTGTAACAGATAACGAACCAGGTTTACATCACCCCGGTAGGTGGCCCAATAAATGGCAGGAGTTCCCTTGTAATCCCTCGCGTTTACATCCGCGCCTTGTTGTAAGGCCTCCTTTACGCTTATAATATTATTGGCTTTGATCGCCCTGATGAATTGTTCGTTGGGAGTTTGAGCAAGCACAGGAAGCGCACACACAAATAGAAAAATGAACCTGATCATAAAGAAATATAGACTCTATTAGCCGCTTTGCCAAGTTGCATGTCATCATGCGATTTAATTAAAGTCAAGGTAAATCTGATTATTTACTTTTGAGCAGTAAGTCTTTGCTGATGCAAGTAATAGGAGAGTCCGCAAAACAGCATGGGTAACAATAAAAATCCCCATTGAAGAAATCCATTGCCAACAGAAATAAGGGAGTAGATGGCAGCTAGCAGGTCGAACATTAAACCTGAGTATGCCCACTCTTTTATCCTGTTAAATCCGGGAATGACCAACGCCACTGAACCCAGCGCTTTAGCCACCCCAATAAAGGGAATGAAATACACCGGATAACCCAGCATTTTATTAATCAGATCAACGGATGCTTGGTTGGCCATGATGTTGGGGATAGCAGAAAAAAGCATGAAGGCAGCAAAGATGCCAGTGAATATCCAGTAGAGTATGTTGGTTCTATTCATGAGGAAAGGTTTTTTGGGAATCCGAAAGATACATTTTTCTGCATGCAGCAGCCTATTAAAAGATACTTTCTTCACCACCTATCTATTGAGATTTTTTATAATTGTGAATATCTTTGTATGAATGATCGCTGAATCGCAGGTAAGGTAAATCACGGACTAGTATGAGAAAGATTTTCAAAAAACATATTCAGGGAAAGAAGGTTGTGATCATTTTCATCATTACTAACCTGGTCTATTTCTGTATGCTTTTTCTCACCATCCCTAAGGTGATGGATTATACCCATGGTATGGATTTATTTGATATGATGCCGGCAGGGTATTCTGTAGAGTATGCTCAAACATTGCTAAACACGTTAGGCACCGATGGGAGAAGGGCCTATCTGCATACGCAGTTGCCAGTCGATATGATCTATCCTCTTTTCTTTGGATTGACCTATAGTCTTATACTTGCCTACTTTTTAAATAAACTGAACTGGCTTGAAAAGCCAATATTTTTTACTGTGCTCTTACCTCTCATAGCAGGCTTGTTTGATTATGCAGAGAACATAGGAATATTCACCATGCTTCAAGCCTATCCCGACTTCTCGGTAACCGAAGCCGCGTTAACAAATTCATTTACGATCATAAAAAGTGTATTGTCGACCGTTTCGTTTGTTATATTGTTAATCCTTCTGATTATTTTTTTAGTTCGGAGGATGAACCCTCATAAATTAGAAGCTAATAGCTAATAGGATAGGAAGACCAGCCATCTTCAATTAATATTGAATTGCTTCCCTTCTGTTTTGTTAATACTTTACTAAAGAATTGGAAATTCAAATTGTAACGATGGCGCATTATATCAACATAGAGCATGTAAAATTTCTGTTACAGGAAGTGCATGCGTTACACGATCTATTTTTACACGAAAAATTTAATCATCTTAATTGGGAACAGTCGTGGATGATCATTGAATCAGCCAAGCAGCTGGCCGATCGCGACATGGCTCCGTATTTCCGAAGCATGGATGATCAACGCGCATGCTACGATGGAAAGGGTGGAGTTACAACACATCCACAATTGCGAAGCATTATTCGAAACTCGGCAGAGCAGGGATGGATTGGTGGGGCCGCCTCATTAGATCACGGTGGGTTGCAGTTGCCGATGATGATTTATAATGCAGGCTACCACATTTTCAACGCAGCAAATAATGGGGCTATCGGATACCTTGGACTCACCGCAGGATCAGCCTCATTGATCAATAGCTTTGGTAGTAAAGAGCAGCATGATATGTTCGTTCCTAAAATGTATGCAGGCGAATGGCAGGGCACCATGGCACTTACAGAACCACAGGCGGGCAGCTCATTATCCGATATTACTACTTCAGCATCGCCCATGAGTGATGGGTTTTATAAAATCAAAGGACAAAAGATTTTTATTTCGGGTGGGCAACATGAGGCATGCGATAATTTTATTCATCTCACACTTGCACGAATAGAAGGAGCGCCTGCCGGAGTAAAAGGAATCTCATTGTTCATCGTTCCAAAACTCTGGATGGGTGAACATAGTGAAATGAAAAGCAATGATGTGTTCTGTGCGGGAGATTTTCAAAAGTTAGGTCAACGTGGCTATGCCACCACTCATCTTGTGTTTGGCGACCATGATGCGTGCAAAGGTTGGCTTGTAGGTGAACCCAACAAGGGCCTCACGTACATGTTTCAAATGATGAACGAAGCTCGTATCAGTGTGGGCATGGGTGCAGTGTCTGTAGCGATGGCTGCCTACCTGGCCGCCTTTGATTATGCGAATGAACGACCGCAAGGTAGACTGGCCAGTGAGAAAGATCCATTGAAGCCGCCCACACTAATTATCAATCACCCCGATGTGCAGCGCATGCTACTTACACAAAAAGCAATTGTTGAAGGAGGACTGTCTTTGGCGATGGAATGTAACCGGCAATTTGATCTTGCTCATGCAGCATCGGGTAATGAACAACATGAAGCATGGTTACTGTTGGAGATTTTAACACCGATTGTGAAAGCGTACTGTTCAGAGCAAGCGAATCGCTCGGCTTCATTGGCCATACAAACTTTTGGCGGATATGGATTTACGATGGACTTTCTGGTGCAACAGCATTATCGTGATCTTAAAATCTTTACACTCTACGAAGGAACCACTGGCATTCAATCCCTCGATTTATTAGGCCGTAAGGTATCCATGGAAAAAGGTAAAGCATTGAGTTTACTAGCCACCAGAATAAGGGAAACAATCGCGAAAGCAAATGGGCATGAACCACTAAGAGCCTATGCGACAACGCTTGATGAAGAAGTAAAACGCATCAGCGAAGTATTAACGCATCTTAGCAAGTTTGCAACCGGTGGAGACATTGATCGCTATCTATCTGATGCCACAGTGTTTATGGAGATGGTCGGTTATGTAGTGATTGGATGGCAGTGGCTGAAACAGTCGGTGGTTGCGCAGGATAATCTGCAAAATGAAAATTATCAATGGCAGACGCAATCTTTTTACGGAGGCATCATCCATACTATGAAATTCTTTTTCCGCTATGAACTTCCACATGCTGAAGCATGTGCAAAAACAATGTTGAATTCGGAGTATCTCACAAATTAAAAAAAAAAGAGAGGATTTAACTTGTGTTACTTTCTATACCAGGTCACTTTCGGAATAGAAAGAAATGATTGTAAACTAAAACTCTACATGGGCACGTATTCCTATTACCGCTGCAGGACCGCGCTCTTTGTTATAGCCAGGGTTTACCACAAATTGAAAGTTGGGCGTAAGGTAAAATGTTTCTGAGAGAAATTTAGCTCGATAGAATACTTCGGTTATCCACTCTCTCCCGTATTTCAGTTGACCATCACCGAGGATAAATCCATAACCACCCGCAGCAAGGTAATCACGATGATAGGAAGATAATCCGTTTGCAACGGTGCCAATACCAATCAAGTCATCATCGCGCTTCCAGCGTGAACCATCGATCACCAACCCGACACTGGCAGACCGATCAATTTCAGTGAAGGCCCACGTTTCATTATGCCCATCATTCCAGCTGGCTCTGGCAAAGAGACCGACACCACGCGTTAATTTTTGTTCAATATTGAGACCATATCCATATTTGGTTCTACCATAAGTACGGGTGCTTATAATATCTGGATTAGTCGGATTTTCGCGGATGGCTTGTGCATAGTTGCCCATGTGCGTTTGTGTATAGAAGGCAAGCATTCGGATGGTGCCAGGAAGTTTTCCGAATAGAAATCTTTTTTCAAATTCAACAACATTTGAATTAGCCTGCCCAAAATTCGTATCCATCGTATTACCATTCGCTTCGGTAGGCACCATGACAGACGCAGCGCGCAAGGAATAAGAATGATTACCATATTCAATAACCGCACCCCAGGTGTAACCCCGTACATTCGCTGGATAATCCCAAGCTCCATTGCTCATGAGTGACCAGTTGAAAAACTGTGATCGCGGATCATGACTATAGGAATTTTTATCGAAGTAGTCGGCAATACTAAATTTACCGATAATCACATCCAGGTATTTTGTGGTTCTTGTTTTATAAACATCGTTGGCCCCTTCACCGATATATTCTTCTTCATCGCCTAAGGCGAACGTTTGCTGGAAAAACATCCTGCCCACATACATGGTGGGAGATGGATTGCCAACCCGAAAGGCTTCACCGTTGGTAAAACCGGCAATGCCGTGGGCTCCACTAATTCCTGAACCTCCGGCAATTTCGGGGTTAACATAGATCGCAGCATTTTTCCAAAGTTTGGCTCCCCAAAAAATAGTAGAAGTTAGTGTAGTGGCATTCTCTGCGTCACCGGTGAGACTGTTGTTGCCGGTATAAGGTGCAGTCATTTTAAATTTATGTTGCGTAACGGTAGTAAGTTGAAAATGAAAGTTGGTATTCAGATTCTGCAGGCTATCGCGAATAATTGGTTCTTGTGCCCATGCATGCACGGTAACGAATGACAACACGAGTACAAGCAGTTTTTTCATGTGTGCTGGTCAAATAGCAAAAGTGAGCATTTTGACAGAAAGCCTAACAAAGGTTTCTGAAAAACCTGATTTTTATCATACCTGGTGCGCTTCATTCTTGCTAAATAGAACTGCCGTAGCGCAGCTATTTTGCTGTGCTTCCAAACAAACATGGAAACGAACGACCGCGTTAATACCATCATCCAATCGCTGGACACACGCTTAGAAGAATCTGTAAAGCAAGCATTGAATGCTGCGAAAGCACTTAGCGATCTCACCACCGATGAAAAACTAAGCCTGACTAAAGCACTTTCCGAAGTGTTTTTTCATGTGCATCACACGGGTTCCTCCAGCATGCCAAAACTGGCAGTGATGACAGAAAAGTTCATTGCGAAATTTGGCGTTGAAATGATCCCGTTTCTTTTTAAAGAGATTCTTGCTGCCGATGCGGAGACCGCTGTTGATTTTGGAAAATGCCTGGCACGAAATGGTTTAGCTGGCCTTGAATTTATCCTTTCAAAACTGGATGACTACCGCGACCATGACCACGATCTCATCAACCTGATTCAGGTACTTTCACTTTTTAAGATACCTGAAGCAGCGAAGGCAGTACCGGTAATTCTCACTGCTGCTCAGCATCACAATCACCAGGTTACTTCCATAGGTTTGTATGCGGTGGGGAGGTTGGTACAAAAACTCAGACCTACTGCCTTTAGTGAAGAACTCAGATCAAAAATAGTTGATGCGGTTTTTCGTTTTCTGTCCAACCCGCAAGTGCTGGTTCGAAAAAATGCAGCACGCGCGCTAGGCAAAATGTTGCGTAAAGGATTATTGTCTGAAGAAAATGAACAGAAACTTTATAAGACCTTTCTCGCCATAGCCGGCCGTGATGAACATCATAATTGGGACCGCGCATTTATTGTGCGACATGAGGCCGAAGAGTTCCTTCCGTACTTTTGTCAATCGTCACTTCATATACGTCAATACTCCCAGAGCTATAAAATTCTTACGAAGCGATTGCTTTGCCCCAATACGTATCACTTCACTATTGATGCTCCACTGATCGCCAAAAAGATTCAGGGCGGGCAGTTCATAATTATTCGTCCGCATATTCTAAGTGAACGCATACCGCTTTCTGTTTGTGGATGGGATCGTGAACAAGGCTCTGTCAACATTGTCGTTTCAGCTGTAGGCAAGACTACAACTCAAATCAATGCCATGGATAAAGGAGATTTTTTTGAAGATGTGGTGGGGCCGTTAGGAGAACGTTCCATTCTTCCAACTTCCATAGGCACTTGTGTGGTGATTGGAGGAGGCTATGGAACAGGAGCCATCATTCCTACAGCCAAAGACATGAAAGTATTGGGCAATAAAGTAATTGGCATCGTGGGCGCACGCAATCAGGAAAATTTGATTATGATTCCCGAGTTGAGCCAGGCTTGTGACGAAGTGATGATCACCACCAATGATGGTTCTACAGGGACTAAAGGATTTGTGACCGATGCGCTGGTGCAAGTGCTCGAGCGTGAGAAGGTGATTTGCGTGCTGGCCGTAGGACCGGTGCCCATGATGAAAGCCGTGAGTGAAATGACACGTTCCTTAAAAATCAACACGTATGTTTCACTCAACGCGATCATGGTGGATGGCACGGGCATGTGTGGCGCTTGCCGTGTAACTGTGGGTGGTGAAACAAAATTTGCCTGTTTCCACGGACCCGACTTTGATGGACATAAAGTAGATTTTGAAAATCTAACCAAGCGACAAAAAATGTTTGCCAAGCAAGAGAAGATGGCCTTCGCTAATATGAATGTTTGAACTACAGCACCATGACCCAGACACCTGTTACATTGAATAAGAGAGCGCGCTCGATGATTCCTCATCAGGAAATGCCGTTGCGCTCAGCACAATCCCGGATTCATAATTTTGATGAAGTACCGATCGGCTATACCGATGAACAAGCGCGACTTGAAGCATTACGATGCCTGCATTGTAACAATCCTCATTGCATAGAGGCATGCCCTGTTGGGATCGATATACCAGGTTTCCTGCGACTGATTGAACAAGGCAACCCCAGTGCGGCAGCAAAAAAAATCAGGGAAACTAATTTTTTACCCGCTGTATGCGGAAGGGTATGTCCGCAAGACAAACAATGCCAGGCGGTGTGTGTGGTAGGGCGCAGTAATATTCCAGTGGGAATAGGTAATCTTGAACGCTATGCTGCCGACTATGAACGGGTAAATGGATTATTTGAAATACCCACGATACAAGAACCTACAGGAAAAAGAGTTGCTATCATCGGCTCTGGCCCAGCCGGACTTTCAGCGGCATTTGCATTAGCAATACAAGGGCATGAAGTGGTTGTATTTGAAGCTTCTCACAGGGCAGGTGGCGTATTGGTATATGGCATACCCCGTTTCCGTTTACCAATAAAAGTGATTGATGAAGACATTCGCTTTCTTACCAAGTTGGGGATTCGCTTTGTGTATAACATGGTGATAGGAAAAATACTGACGCTGGAAGATTTGCTTTATAAGGAAGGATTTGATGCAGTCATGATCGGAACAGGAGCAGGACTGCCACGCATGCTTGATGTAGCTGGCTCCAATGCCAATGGGGTTTATTCAGCGAATGAATATCTCACACGCATTTACCTCATGGAAGCTAATCGTTTTCCGAATTACAGTACACCTGTTTTCTCAGGGAAGAAAGTTGCCGTGATCGGTGCCGGCAATACAGCGATGGATGTGTTGCGAACAGCTAAGCGTTTAGGCGCAGAGCCAACGTGCTACTATAGAAGGTCACACCAGGAGGCACCGGCCAGATCAGAAGAATTAAAACATGCTGAGCAGGAAGAAATGAATTGGCGCTGGCTTTCCAACCCTGTTGAATTCATTGTAGATGAAGATAATTTTGTGAAGCAAATAAAATGTGAA